>JAYFNX010000023.1:0-107134 GCA_034933245.1 Candidatus Pelethousia sp. | reverse complement strand
ATGGGAACGTCGATCGTATCCGTTGCGGAAGGATCCATTCCTTCGGCAGGCGTTTGCGCGGTAGGGCCGCAAGCTGTGCATAGGCTCACAAGGATAAAGAGTATCGGCAAAAGGATATGAAACTTTCTCATAGCATTGGTTTCCTCTCACAAAAAATACAAGTCTGTTTGGCTGGTACAGTATATCATACTCCTCTCCTGTTTGAAACAGAAAGTCATGGCAAAGCCCGGCTCTGCCATATCCCCAACACCATTTGTTTGAGGCGGCAAAATAATTTGATCGGCAGTTGCACCGCTAAGCCTGCAGCATGGAAACCGCCTTGGGAAAGCAGCGCTTTATCCTGACTGGCCGCCATAAATGGGTAGAGAAGCAACCCGCGCTTCGGACTTCCTGCCGCTTTTCTCTTTCAGCTCACCGGCCTGTAGAATATGGTATAATTTAGTAAAATCAATTAAGGGGAGCGTGCAGCCTATGCTGAGCAAGCAGGACATTTATGATCTTCTGGACAAGCATGGTATTATTTATGCGCCCTATGCGCATTCCGCCGTTTATACGATGGAAGAAATGGACGCGCTCCCGATCCCGCATAAGGAGCTGGTCGTAAAGAACCTTTTTTTGCGCGATGATCGGAAGAAGGTCTATTATCTTGTGACGCTGCCCGGCCATAAAACGGTGAGTTTTAAGATGTTGGCGAATCGGATTCCAAGCCGCCCGCTCAGCTTTGCCAGCGAGGAAAAGCTCCAAGAATTATTGATGCTGCAAAAGGGGCATGTGACGCCCTTTGGGCTTTTGAACGATGCGCGGCAAACCGTCGTAATGGTGTTTGATAAAAGCCTACAGGGACAGCGCGTGGGAATCCATCCCTTGGAGAACAACGCCACCGTTTTCCTTGCGTTGGATGATTTAATCACCTTGCTGGAGGAGCATGGGAACCCCGTTATCCTATGCAATCTGGATGTTCCCTTGCTTTAAAAAAGCAGGCATGAAACTCTTGGCGTCCGCGTTGCGCAATCTTCCAAAGGCATAAGCGTTCACCAATTTCGAAACCATCCCATAAGCTAGTAAGAACAGAAATGAAAGGCGGGATGGCATGGTTTCGATCTTATCCATCGACGGCGGGGGTATCCGCGGCATTATTCCCGCAACGTTTCTCGCGGAATTTGAAAAGCGGACGGGCAAGCCGGTTTGTGACCTTTTCGATCTCATTGCGGGAACCTCCACGGGAGGGATTCTGTCCGCCATGTTGACTATTCCTAATAGCTTTGGCCAGCCTAAATATTCGGCAGCGCAAATTCGTTCCGCCTATTTTGAGCATGGTGGCGCTATCTTTCATAAGAGTCTTCTTCGTTCAGTTGCCACCCTGGGTGGTTTGGCGCGGCCTATCTATTCGCCGCGCACGCTGGAGCGCATGCTTGCGCAATATCTCGGCGGCACCCGGCTGCATGAGACGCTTACGGAGATTCTGGTTACCGCCTATGACATGGCCAGCAGCACGCCCTGGTTCTTTAAAACCTCGTTTGCTAAAACCCACCACGGGCCTATAGACGATCCGCTGCTGACGCAGGTTGTCCGGGCGACCACCGCCGCCCCGACCTACTTTCCCCCGCTTTCCTTGGAAGGCCACTGCCTAGTGGACGGGGGCGTGTTCGCCAGCAACCCGGCTTTGTGCGCCTATGCCCAGGCGCGCAATATGTATCCGCTGGAAAGGGAATTTTTCGTCGTATCCCTCGGTACCGGTTTACAGGAACATAACCGGCCCTGCGCGAAAATCGACAATTGGGGAATTATAGATTGGGCCGTGCCCATAAGCGCCCTAATGCTGAACGCTTCCAGCGCAACGGTAAATTATCAGATGCGGGCGCTGATAGGCGGCGCAAACTATTCGCGCTTTCAGCTGAAGCTGGACCCCGATGCCACGGGGATGGATGATGCGAGCGAGAAAAACATGCGCAAGCTTGACGTCCTTGCCCGGGAGGCCGTTTGGCAGCAGTTTGCCTCCATTGATCGCATCTGTCGGATTCTAAAAGAGCGGAAGGGGAGCGCTTCGTCCTTGCGGGTATCCGCACCAGCGCACAGGGGAAACGCCATCTAAGCACGCTTCCTCTCCAGCCAGCCCAAGCTGGTTCCCATGCCTTGCATCGGCCCTTATTGTGCAGCATCCCATGCTCCGAAACAGGATAAAGCGCTGCGGTCCGGCATTCCATGGGCTGGCGGCGCCGTTATTTCTCCGTTAGAGCCAACACGGTATCCAGCAAAAGCTGGCTGCCGGCAAAGACGTCGTCCCAAGCCGTATCCTCGTAAGGCGAATGGCTTATGCCATGGATGCTGGGCACAAAGATCATCCCCACGTCGCATACGGATGCCATGGAGAGCGTATCGTGGAACGGCCCGCTGGGCAGGATGCTATAATGGTATCCATCGCGGCGGCATATGGCTTCAATGGTTTCCATAATCCTTGAACTCATTTTTTCGGATTTTGTTTTTTTCATACACGCCATGTGGCTTGTTACATGAAACCGCGCCGCTACCTCGGCTGCCGCCTGCTCGATGCGCTGAATTCCTACCGCGCGCCGCTCCATATCGATATCGCGAATGTCGATGGTATATTCGACCTTGCAGGGAATGGTGTTGATACCGCCCGGCAACACGTTGAAATACCCAATGGTGGCTACAAACATATCGCCCAAATCCGAAGCGATTCTTTCCACCGCCGCGGCAAAGTTTGCTGCGGCAACCAACGCATCCCGTCGCTGGTTCATGGGCGTACCGCCCGCGTGATTGGATTCTCCCTCAAATACACCTTTAATCCAATAAGGGCCCTTGATGCCGTTGACGATACCGATCTGCTTTTTCTCGCGCTCCAGCACAATGCTTTGCTCAATATGAAGCTCCACAAAGGAATCGTATTTGTCTTTAGGCGCTTTTGCATGCAGCACATCCTCCGGCGCTACGCCGATGTTTTCCAATGCGGAGGCCAAAGATACCCCTTCGGCATCCACATAGTTTTTTAGCGGCGCATCCATGGAAACGCCCGCAATCGCTTTGCTGCCCAGCATGCCGGAATTAAAGCGCGCGCCCTCCTCATCGCAAAAAATAATTACCTCCAGGGGTCGCTTAAGCGTATAGCCGCTTTCGCGAATACATTGAGCCGTCTCAATGGCGGCGATGGCGCCCAGCAAGCCGTCAAATTTTCCGCCATTCTTTACGGTATCAATATGAGAACCTGTCGCAACGAACCCCTTGGGGGCGTTATTTTGCAATAAAGCGCCCAGTATATTGCCCGCTGCATCTTGGCTTACACAAAGGCCGGCCTCCTCCATCATTGTTTTAATCAGTTCCCTCCCTTTTAAATCCTGCTCGCTAAAAGCGAGCCTGGTGTATCCGCCGGTTGGATCCACGCTCATGGTATTGATGGAATCCATGCGGTTTCGAATTCGCTCTTTGTTTATCTTCATTGTCGCCTTTCCTGTCTCCTTTTCTATATTTAGGGGTAATACGCCCTATTTCCTGCGTTTCGCTTGGATGCAGGAAAATGTTCAAAAATCATATGCTTGTTTCATATTCGTTTACCAGAAGGAGCGTCTCCTTTTCCACAGCAAAATCACAATCATGGTCCAACAGAGAGGTATAAGCTGCATCGCTGCGCCCGTTTTTTCGCACGGCTTTCAAGTTTGCATTTGCTCTTTGGCGTGCCTGGTATCCTGCGCATAGTGCATTTCACCCCGTTGCTGACAAAACCGCATTACCATGTTAAAATTGAGAAAACCAGGGGCTTTGCAATCCAATTACCCGGTTTTAGGAGGTGCGTTTTGAAACCTATAAACAAGGGCGGAAGTTTTTTGCTCTGCCTGCTGCTCAATTTGCTTCTGCATTTTACATGGTCCATTCCCGCGTGGATCTTGTTGGGGTTGCATTTCTGGCTGGGTTTATCCATCTGGTGGTTTTCCGCCGCTTTGGCCCTTTGGGTTTTCATGACGTTCCTTCTTATGGGGGCAATAGGCTTGGCTGCCGGCTGTGAAAGCCCTGCGGAAAAACGCAGAACAAACAAAATGCCCGCCTGTACCAATAGGCAAGCAGCACAGAGCGAAGAGAAAAGCAAAGGGTAAGAGAATGCTATAATTTGGCTATATAGGATTCCGTTTGACCCGCATCTTTTAGATATAATACATCCTTGCGGATTTGTCTTTTCGCTTTTCCGCCTCCATGACCAGGTCACTTAGCGTGATGCTCTCCAATGTGGCTTTTAGGGACCGGTCCAACTCATCGAATACGATTGCCCGCATAGCCCCTTCAATATCCGGCGCTTTTTCCAGAACCGTTTCTTCCGTCCGTTCAAGCACCGAAAGCTCGGCAGCCGATAATACGGCCAATACGGATATTTGCTCGGGGCGCCGTGCAAGCTGATATCCTCCCTGCGCACCCTTTATAGAAATCACAATGCCGCCCCGTTTCAGCAAGGAAAAGACTTGCTCCAAATAGATTTTAGATAGGTTCAACCCCTTGGATATGCTCATGACGGTAATTGATTCGCCGCCGTTATATTGTTGTGCCATGCTTATAACCGCGGCCAGGGCATAGCGTCCTTTGGATGATATACGCATGCGTTTTCGCCCTCCATTTCATACGTAAACTGTATGTATTAAATGATAGAAGGCCCCCATGCATTTGTCAATGGTAGAAGGCTGCGCCTATTTTTCATAATTTCTGTTGACAATCCCGAAAAAGCGCATACAATAATGCATATAAAACATATATGTATTATTAATAGGAGGTTTGTAACCATGTCCCGAATATTCAAAAGCCTAACGGATTTGATCGGCAGGACGCCCCTATTGGAGCTTGCCGGGTATGCAAAAGCCAACAACCTACAGGGCACCATTCTGGGAAAGTTAGAGTATTTCAATCCTGCGGGCAGCATAAAAGACAGAATTGCCAAGGCGATGGTAGAGGATGCGGAGGAAAAAGGGCTTTTAGGCCCAAATTCTGTGCTTATCGAACCTACCAGCGGCAATACTGGCATTGGCCTTGCTGCGGTAGCCGCAGCCCGCGGGTATCGCATTATTCTTACCATGCCGGAGACCATGAGCATAGAACGCAGGAATTTGCTTAAAGCCTATGGGGCGGAGCTGGTTCTAACAGATGGCGCGAAAGGCATGAGCGGCGCAATCTCCAAAGCGGAAGAACTCGCCAAGGAAATTCCCCATGCATTCATTCCCGGCCAGTTTGTAAACCCCGCCAACCCTCGGATGCACCGGAATACCACCGGCCCTGAAATTTGGGAAGATACGGATGGGAAGGTGGATTTTGTGGTGGCCGGCGTGGGAACAGGCGGAACCATCACCGGGATTGGCGAGTTTCTCAAATCCAAAAACTCAAAGGTGCAGATTGTGGCTGTGGAACCGGATGGCTCTCCCGTTTTATCCGGCGGCGAGGCCGGCCCGCATAAAATTCAGGGAATTGGCGCGGGCTTTATACCTGCTGTGCTCAACACGAAAATCTATGATGCGGTTATCCGTGTAAAAAATGAAGATGCCTTTGCAACTACAAAGGCGCTTTCCAAAACGGAGGGACTTCTGGTTGGAATTTCTTCCGGCGCAGCCGTATGGGCAGCTTCGGAACTGGCGAAGCGACCGGGAAATGCAAACAAGGTCATCGTTGCCATCCTGCCCGATACGGGCGAGCGGTATCTTTCCACCCCGCTGTTTGTCGAATAAGTCAGGCTCATAATTTGTCCTGAGGCCTGCTTGTGCGCCGCATGACGGCGCGCAAGCAAGTCTATAAAATGGGTGCCGCTGTTTTACGTCCCTTCCATACGGATGCCCCTATTCGCAGCGCTTTAACCTATTCCAATATTTTGGCATGCTGCTTCAAACGAAAAATTATGGTAAAATAGCATGAAATTTATTTTATTGAGCGAGCTGAAAGGAACCGGTCCATGCAAAACGAATTTTCCAGAACGGAGCTTTTACTGGGTAAAGAGGCAATGGAAAAGCTGAAGGCCGCCAAGGTGGTAGTCTTTGGCATAGGCGGCGTTGGCTCGTTTGCCGTAGAGGCGCTGGCAAGAAGTGGAATTGGCGCAATTGACGTGGTGGATAATGATAAAATCTGCCTTACCAACATCAATAGGCAACTTCTGGCCAGCCATAGTACCCTTGGCCAGGAAAAGGTTGCGGTTATGAAAAGGCGGATATTAGACATCAACCCGGCCTGCTCCGTGCATACCTTCCCCTGCTTCTATGGCGCTGAAACGGCAGATTCCATGGATCTCACTACTTACAGTTATATCATAGACGCCATTGATACGGTGTCCTCCAAGCTGCTTTTGATCGAGCGGGCAAAAGCGCACGATATTCCCATTATCAGTTGCATGGGAGCCGGGAATAAGCTGGACCCCACCCGCTTTGAAGTGGCCGATATTTATAAAACCTCCGTATGCCCACTGGCACGCGTGATGCGGCACGAGCTCAAAAAGCGGCAGATTGATTCCCTTAAGGTCGTATACTCCAAAGAAGCGCCGCTCTCACCCAGGGAAGATCAGGAAATAAGCGGCGATCAGCCTTGGGTTTGCCTGCCCGGAACGCCCCTCCCATCCGCCGCGCGCAGGCAGGTGCCTGGCAGCCTATCCTTTGTGCCACCGGTAGCAGGTTTTATTTTAGCTTCCGAGGTTATCAAGGATTTGGCGCAGGTACAGCCACAAGGATGACAGCTTAAACGAGAGCCGTCCGGCGGAACCCCAAAGGTTTTCATCAAGCCGCATTTATAGCGTACCCCTGTTCCGCCCCTTAGCCCCTCATTATGGGCATCTTTTTGAAAATCCCCTCCAGGCGGTTAAGGGCCTCCAAAAGCGTCTTCTCTTTCTTGGCGAAATGAAACCGGATCAGGTGGTTGACAGGCTCCCGGAAGAAGCTGGACCCCGGTACGGCCCCTACCCCAACCTTTTCCGCCAATCGCATACAAAACTCCAGATCATCCGAAAACCCAAATGCGGAAATATCCATCATCACATAGTAAGCCCCCTGGGGCACGTTGTGCTCCAGGCCGATACGGTCCAACCCGTTTAGAAACAAATCCCTTTGGGCGGCATACTTTTTCAGCAGGTTTGCATAATAATCTGCGCCAAACCGAAGGCCGACCACCGCAGCCTCCTGCAGCGGCGCCGCAGCGCCCACCGTGAGGAAATCATGAACTTTACGGGCGGCTTCGATCACTTGAGGGGATGCGATGATATATCCCAGCCGCCAGCCGGTAATGGAATAGGTTTTGGAAAGGGAGCTACAGGAAACGGTGCGTTCCCGCATGCCCGGCAGAGACGCGAAATATACGTGCTCATAGGGTTCATATACAATGTGCTCATATACTTCATCCGTAATGACATAGGCGTCGTATTTTTCGGCGAGTTCACCAATATAGATAAGTTCCTCCCTGGTAAACACCTTGCCGCAGGGATTGGAAGGATTGCACAAGATCAGGGCCTTGGGGCGCTGCCGGAAGGCCGCTTCCAGTTCCGCCGGATCAAAGTTGAAATGCGGGGGCCTGAGAGGAACATAAATGGGCCTCGCGCCGGATAGTATGGCATCGGCGCCATAGTTTTCATAAAACGGAGAAAACACCACCACCTTGTCCCCTGGGGCGGTTACCGTCAGCATCGCGGCCATCATGGCTTCCGTACTCCCGCAGGTAATGACGATCTCCGTGTCCGGGTCGATATCGAACCCCATGCGTCCGGATTGCTTGGCGGCCAACGCCTCCCGGAAATTCTGGGCGCCCCAGGTAAGGGAGTATTGGTGCGGGCCCGCATAAGCCACTTGGGCCAGGCGCTCCAAAATCTCTTGGGGCGGCTCGAAATCCGGAAAGCCCTGGGAAAGGTTAATGGCCCCATACTGGTTGGAAATGCGGGTCATACGCCGAATTACCGAATCCGTAAACGTAGCTGTTCTCTCAGACAAAGGCTGCATCTGGTTCCCCTCCTGTTAGATAGGATTTTCCTTCGTTCAGAATGTGAAGCGGGTCCAAGGCATCCTTCATCCGGTTCATTATCTGAATGGTTTGGTGATTGGTTTGGGCAAAATAATAAGGGCGCTTGGAAAGGCCAATGCCATGCTCACCCGAAGCCAAGCCTCCGAACTGATAGGCCTGTGCATAGATTTTTTTCAAATTCTCATCCAGCTCGGTTTTCCATGTCTTTTCATCCCGTGCGCCTCGAACCATACACAGATGCACGTTGCCGTCCCCGGCATGGCCGAAGGCGATCATCTGCATACCGGATTCCTTTTCAAGGCAATTAATGAAAGCAACGAACTCCGCAATTCGGTCAATGGGTATCACAATATCCAAAGGCTCCTGCTCGGACACCGCCTCCACCGCCCGTACCAGCGCCCCCCGCACCTGCCAAACCGCCGCCGCAACGGCCGGATCGTCCAGAACCACGTAGTCCAGAGCGCCCCGGGCCAGCATCAGCTTACGCGCCTGCTCCTGCTGCACCGCTACTTCCTGCGCCTCTCCATCAAAGGTCAACAAAAGATAGGAGCCCGCCTGGGGGCACGGATATGCCATGCCCAGATATTGTTCGCCCATAGCGGCCACCTTGCGTTCGATAAACTCCACCGCCGCAGGATTTGCTCCGGATTGCAGCACGGCCAATACGCTGCCTATGCCGGTTTTCAGATCCGCAAAAGGCACCAAAATGCTGATGGACGTCTCGGGCTTTGGAAGTAGTTTCAGGGTACAAGCCGTAATGACGGCCATGGTGCCTTCCGAGCCCACAATAAGATCCTTAAGGGACAGGCCGCTGGCATCCTTTACATTTTTACCGCCCATGGTCACAATCGCACCGTCCGCCATCACGGTTTCCAGTCCCCGTACGTAGTTTCGGGTCACGCCGTATTTCACCGCCCGCATGCCGCCTGCGTTGGTGCTGATATTGCCGCCCAGCGTGGAGGCCTTTTCCCCCGGATCGGGCGGATAAAATAAGCCCGCCTCCTCTACCTTTGCCTGCAGGTCCTCCAGAAGAACCCCTGCCTGCACGGTCACGGTCATCGTGGCCTTGTCCAACTCCAGGATGCGATTCATGCGGGAAAGATCCAGCACTATGCCCCCTAGCTGCGGAATGGTGGAGCCCACCAGGTTTGTGCCCGCGCCCCGGGGCGTTACGGGAATTCGGTTTGCATGGGCATAGCGCAGGAGGCCGCTAACCTCCTGTGTGGTTAAGGGAAAAACCAGCGCCTGGGCGGAGCCAAGCTGCCGTCCCAGGCCGTCGCTTTGATATTTGGGCGGGATATCCCGCCCAAATACGACGCGCGCCGTTTCGGGAATGATGGAAAGCAGCGCTTCTTTGTTCATGCTCGACGCTCCTTTTGGCCAAGGCTACTGCTGGGGCAGCAGGTCCTGATCCCAGCCCACTTTAATGAAGTAACCGCCGAATTGGCCGTTGAAGGTGGCTTCCGTCTGCGGGGTCTGGAATGCCTTTATAACCTTGCGGTAAAGCTCCACTTTTGCGGCGTCTGCAAGGTCCTCGCTTCGCGCCGCAACCAGATTCCAATAGGCTTCTTCGCCCAGGCTGGTATCCGAAAAGATGGCCTCCTCCGTTTTTAGGCCGAAATCCAACGCATAATTGCCGTTCACAATGCCGGCCGTCACATCCGGCAAGGCGGAAGGAATGGTATTGGCTGCTAGCTCTTGGATGGTGATCTTTTTATTATAGGTTTCAATGTCCTCCAAGGTGGGGTTAAAGCCCGCGTCTGCTTTGAGGGTAATCAGGCCCGCCGCCTCCAAAACCTTCAACGCGCGGCCCCCATTGGTTACATCGTTGGGGATGGCGATGGTGTCGCCGTCTTGAATCTCGTCTACGGATTGTACTTTTGTGGAATACAGGTTCAAAGGAATAATGAAGGTATTGCCGATCACTTCGATTTTATAGCCATGGTTCTCCACTTCATCTGCCAGATAAATGCGGTGCTGGAATGAATTCAGATCCGTTTCGCCGTTGGCTAAAGCGTTGTTGGGAGTCACATAGTCGGAAAATTGAACGAATTCCAGGTTAATGCCCTCCGCCTTCAGCGTCTCCTTGGCAGGCGCCCACAGGTCTTCATAAATGCTGCCCACAACGCCCAGCGTTACGGTGACGGGCTCCCCGGCAGCCTCTTGCGCCGCTTCGGCCACGGGCGCGGCCGCGGCGGGTTCCTGCGCAGCGGGCTCGGCCGCTTTACAGCCTGTCAGCACAAGGATGAACACAAGGGAAGCGGCGAGTAGGGTAATTAACTTTTTGCTATTCATGGTATTCCCTCCAAAATTATAGATTTTTATTTGTTATTTTTACAGCGTCAGCGCTAGTCTATAGTTTTCATCCAGCGTATGACACGATGCGTTAAACAGCGCTTGCTCCTGCTCCGTAAGCCGAAGCTCGATTACCTCCGCAACGCCGCTTCGGTTCAAAACGGCGGGAACGCTGGCATATACCCCCGTTTGCCCGTATTGCCCGCTGAGAAGGGTGGATACGGGAAGGATCCGGTTTTCATCCCCCAATATGGCCCGGGTTACCTCTGCGATGGATGCGCCGATGGCGAACTCCGTGGATCCCTTTCCGGAAAGAACCTGCCATCCGCCCTGCCGGCCGGCGGCAGCGACGGCATCTAGATTCAGCCCGGCGGCCAAATGGGGGCGCTCCCCGATCCATTCCAGCAGAGGCTTTCCCCCGATGGTCGCCACGGACCAGGGCACCATTTGGCTCTCTCCGTGTTCTCCCAGCGCATAGGCGAAAATGGACTTTTGATCCACCCCCGTAGCTTCGGACAAAGCCCGGCGCAGCCTGGCGCTATCCAGCGTGGTGCTGGTGGAAAGCAGCTTATGCGGCGGATATCCCAGCCGGGTTTGCAGATAATGGGCGATCACATCCGCCGGGTTTGAAATGCTCAGAATAATTCCCGAGAACGCCGTGGCTTGCAAGCTGATCACAATGTCCTTCATAACCCCAACGGTATCCCGAAGGGTATCCATACGCGTTTGTCCCTTTTCGATGCTGGGCAGCGGCCCGGCCGCTACAATCAGCAACTGGGCATCCGCAAGATCCCCATACCCGCCGGCGCGAATGATTGCCCGTTTGCGGAGATACAGGGTGGCGTCAAACAGATCCAATGCCTGGGCCTCCGCCTTTTTTTCATCAATATCAACGTATATGATCTCCTCCGCAAGGCCCTGGGAGATCAACGCATACCCGGCGTGGGAGCCAACATGCCCGGCTCCGATGATGCCGATTTTTCTATTTTTCAATTCCATGAATCCTTGCCTCCAAATACAACTCAATGGGTACTTTTTTTGGCGATCCGGTTGCCGATGATCTGCATCACGCTAACCAGGATCACCAGCACAAGCACGGTTACATATGTGGTGTCCACCTGGTTGCGGTCATGGCCGTAACGGATGGCGAAATCCCCTAAGCCGCCTGCTCCAACCACGCCTGCCATAGCCGTGAGGCCCACAAGGCTGATGGCCGTGATGGTGGTGGCCCTTGCTATGCCCGCCACGCTTTCCCACAGATACACGCGGAAGATGATCTCAGCCGGGCTTGCGCCCATGGATTCCGCAGCCTCTATCAGGCCCGGATCCACCTCGGCCAGCGCGCTTTCGATCTGGCGGGAGAAGAAGGGCACCGTGCCAAATACCAGGGGGACGATGGCGCCCTTTACGCCAATGGCCGTGCCCGCTATCAGTCTGGATAAGGGCATAAGCGCGGCCAGAAGAATAATGAAAGGGATAGAACGCAGGAAGTTGATGGTTTTGTCCAGCAGCTGATGCGCCAGGCTATTCCCCAGGATCCCTCCCGGCTTCGTTACCGTGAGTACCAGGCCAAAAAACAGCCCGAGAAGAAAGGAGATGGCGCCGGACCACCCCACCATAACCAGCGTGTCCACAATCGCCTGCCCAAAATCCGGCAGCTTGTTGAGCACGTTTGGGATCAGCTTGTTAAGCAGTTCTAGCATCCTTCAGCACCTCCACGCCTACATTCTTTTCCTTCAAATAATCCAAAGCCTGGGTAATTTGCCTTTGCTCCCCGCTGAGGACGGCCACCGTGCCGCCTATAATATGGCCCTGCACCAGCTCGATATCCGCGAAGATAATGTTCAGGTACACGCCGAAACGGTGGGATACGGTTGAGATAAGCGGCTCGGATACGTTGCTTTCCTTGTAGGAAAGCCTTAGCATCACCTCTCCCGGTTTGAGCTTAACAACCGGGTCATCCGAGGCCAGCAAGGCATCTACCTTATGCAGATTGGAAGTGGTACGGATAAAGTCACGGGTTACCACCTCTTTGGAATCGGAGAAGATGGCGCACACCTCCCCTTCCTCCACGATGCGCCCGTTTTCCATTACGGCCACCCGGTCGCAGATTTCTTTAATAACCGCCATCTCATGGGTAATGACGACCACCGTGAGGCCAAGCTGATTGTTGAGTTTTTTTAAAAGCTGGAGAATGGAATCCGTGGTCTGGGGGTCCAGCGCACTGGTGGCTTCGTCGCAAAGCAAAACCTTGGGGTCGTTGGCCAGCGCCCGTGCAATGGCCACCCGCTGCTTCTGGCCGCCTGAAAGCTGGCTTGGATAGGCGTTCTCTTTTTCCGCAATATCCACAAGCTCCAATAAGCCACGAACCTTGCAAGCAATCTCCTGCTTTGTCAGCCCGCTGCGCCAAAGCGGATAGGCCACATTGCCGAACACGGTACGGTTGCGCATAAGATTGAAATGCTGAAAGATCATGCCAATCTGTTTCCTGGCTTTGCGAAGCTCTTTGGGCATAAGTGCGGTCATTTCCAAGCCATCTACGTATACGGAACCGCTATTTGGCTTTTCCAAAAGGTTGATGCACCGCACCAACGTGGATTTTCCTGCGCCGGAAAAGCCGATAATACCAAAAACGCTGCCGTCCGCAATGCGGAGGGAAATATCCCGTATTGCATCGATATCGCCCGTCTCCGTGCGAAAGGTCTTGGAAACCTGTTTAAGCAAAATCATATGATTGCGCTTCCTCCCTGTTCATTCTCTCTGGCCGTTATAATAAAAAAGGCGGGGACCTATGGCTTCCCGCTTTCTACGTTCCTTTGCTGATGTTAATGCGCCAAGAGGCGCATTCGTTCATCCAAAACCCAGAGGTTCACCAGCATAGATTGAGCGAGCAGCACATATACCGAGGCAGCAAGAAGCATCATGGAAACAGGCATCAACATGTCCATGCACATCTTGTTCATCATCATAATGCTGCGGCAATCCGCCAGATGCATTGTGCTACCCCCTTTCCCTCTTCGCCGGTATATAATATACCAAAAAAATATAGTTAGGATGATACCATCGTTTAAAATTATTGTCAATAGTTATATCTGTTCAGTTTATCCGTAACCATCCGTAAAGCCGCTGCATACTGAGAAAGGCCTGCTATACACACAGCGGGATCGTCCGACGGCCGCTGCGTTTTTGGAATTTCCCTCTCGCCAAGGGGATACCGGAGCGAGCCATTTCCCAGGACGGCAGGCATAAATTTCCGTGCGGATCTTTTTCTGGTTCTTTTGTTTCCTTAGCAAACGCCCCCCATCGTTATCCAGAAGATCATTCCGTCTAACGATGGAGGACGTATACGAGCGGCCTTGGGGTTTTCCTTATTCTAATCGTATCTTTATGTTGAACCTATCCGCTTAAGATCCCGCCATGATCCTTGCAATCTTTTCTTCCACGGCGCGCACGGCTGGCGGCGCCAGCAAACCCGTTTCGATCTCGTAACGCATAGTCTCATGCGGCGCCAGATACCGTTCAAAATGGTGTTCCTTGCAATACAGATATCCCAGATGCTCCGCCGTAGCAGGCAACACCATGCCCATGGCGTCCTCGGCACAGGTACGGGCAATCCATCTAAGGCCAATGGGCAACAGGGTAGGGTCATGCCGCACATAGCAGGCATAGCCGTCCGGCAAAATCTGCAGGGTATGGGTCTGCTTCCGTTCATCATGCCGGTAGGTCACCGTGGAGCAAATCTCCGGCTCATACATCTGCGTTTTCCGATCCAACCGGTTCTGCAGGCCGGGATCTTGGGAGATCCTCTTAAAAAACGCGTCGTAAGCAGCCCGTTTTTCGGTAGAAAGGCGGGCCGACGGCGCATAATGATGGCGGACAAGGCCATCCTCCGCAGAACAAACCAGGCGCGCACCGTCTACAGGCCGATGGTTGATATGGCACATATAGAAATATTCCAGAGGATCATCCCGCAGGTTGGTAAAGGACACTTCGATCCGTATGGTTGACGCGCCGGCATAGAGTTTATATACGGGTTGAAAGGTATAGTGAACCCGGAAGCAACGGGCATGTTCGTACATGCCACCTACAGCCACATATTCCCCGCCTGCATCGGAACCGGATAGGAGGAACGCATTTTGAAAAGGCGCAAATGGCAATTCGCCATGCTGGGGATGGGAATCCCCGGGCGCCGGATTTCCCATGGCCGTAAGGCCGCAATGCAACAAAAACATGCCGTAGTTACTGCGAAAATCCGTGGTAATACAAGGCTCTTCAAACTGGGAGCGCATGGTAAGAGGGTGCCCCCAAAATTCCATGCGCCAAATTTGTTGGCCTTGATAGGGCAGTACTATAAAATTTCCTGCCTTGTTTCGCACCCGTACGGCGCATACGCCGGAATCGTAACGGAAAAGGCTGATACACAGCTCTCCTTTTTCCAGCAGAACCCGCTCTTTCTCCGCAAAATAAGCCGGGCGCAAATACATGATTTGTTCTTCCAAAATGGACTCCCTCCTTATTTCATAAGCGGGCCGTCGGGCCGGGAGAGCCGTCTAAATCACCTGTATATCGGGCTGGGAAAGTTCCAGGCGTGCGGCCAAGTCCTCATCCACCACCAGCACATTTACCAACCCGCTTTTTAGAATGCTGAGGGTGGAAGCCAGGGAATGCTTACCCGCCGCAATGCCGATGGAATAGTTGATGGAACGCAGCAGATTAGGCGAGATGGCGATGACGCGGTCATTGATGCCCACGCTGCAGGAAACGCCGTTTTCATTAAAATAATGCCCGCATACGCTGGCTACCACGCCGACCTCGGTAAGCTGCAAAATATCGGCGCGGGAAAGCCATTCCTGCTTCGAATAATCGCTTACATGCAAGCGGGGGTGCTCAATTTCAAAAATCGCTATGTCCAGCTCTAAAAACTTCTTCATTACAGGCTTGAGCATATCGCCGTTCACCAAGTCTTCCCTTGTGCGTTTGGATTTGACCATCAACGGCGCGTTCATAATATAGCCTTTGCCGTTTAACTTGGACGCATAAAGCGAAACCAACAGGCTGCCTTCATCTGTGCTGGTGAGCGAGCTCACGGAACCCTGAAGCTGAATTACATCCGCCCGAATGTTTCTTTTGTTGGACAGGCACCTGCCCGTATAATAGCAAGCCCTTCCCCGGGAAACCCCCACCAGCATATTATCCTTCAGGATAGAACCGAGGTACATCGCCAGCCGCTCGCCTATGTTGCGGCTCAGGCTATTTGCGGAAGACCCGTTGGGCACGATAATCACATTTTTCAGCCCAAACATGAGCTGCAATTTACGGGCGGAAAGCGGCTTTTCCGATATCACATCATGCACGGTAATCTCCACAACGCCATCTTCCACGCATTTTTTTAAAATGCGGGAAACGTTTGAACGGCTCATGCCGGTGGAGCGGGCGATATCTTCCTGGGATTCGTCGTTGATATAGTACCGTTTGGCTACGTCAATGTAGGCTTGTTTTCTGCTCTCCGCATCCATATGGTTCTCCTTTCTCTCGGGCAACAAGAGATATTTTTTCCGCAGGCTGCCGCTTTTCCCTGCGGGCGTTTAGCCAAACGAGAAGGGTAATGGAAATCAGCACGATGGCGCTTACCAGCAACTGTATGAAGCTGAGCTTTTCCCGCAGCATCAGCGCCCCAAAAAGGATGGCGCTGATGGGCTCAAAAACGCTTAGCACAGCTGCCATGCCCGCCCCGATCCGCTCAATGCCGGCGCGCAAAAACAAGGTGGCCAGCACATTGTTCAGAAGGCCTATGAGCAGAATCAGCGGCATGTTCACAAGCGCGGCGCCCCATGTATGGGGTACGGCAATACCCGTTGCCAGCCCGATGAGCGCAACCATACAGCTTTGATAAAAGGCCAAAGCATAAATCGGAACCTGCCGGAGACAGGAGCGGTCCAAATAGATGAGTTGAAAGGACCACGTAAATACAGATATACCCGCAAAGAGCAAGCCCACATAGGCGCCGGGTGCAAAACCTTCAAAGAGTAAGGCAATGCTAGCGGTGCATAAAATTAAGACCGTTACGGTAAGTTTATCAGGTTTTTGCCTGGAAATAAAGCTATCCAATAAAATGACCACCGCAGGATATAAATAATGGATGGTCGTGGCGCTGCCCACAGGCATATAAATATAGGATAGATTTAGCATGAGCAGCGTAAGGGCTGTGCCAAACGCAGAAAGGTATAGGATCCGCGGATAATAAAAAAATGGAAGGCGCAGGCTTTGCTTGCCGTGCCGGGCTAACGGCAGGAGCAAGCAGGCTCCTACGACGCCCCGAAACAAAAGAATAGACGGAATGCTCACATTGCCAACCGTAATCATTTTGGTTAGTACGCTGGACCATCCGAAGAAAAACGCGGACAACGCTGCATACAGCATGCCTTTCATTTTCTGTGACACGGAGCATCTGGCCTTTCTATTTTTTATTTTTCTACACGGTTTTAAATTCACTTCTGCAGTATGCCAATGAGTATATTTCATAATGGAATATGTGTCAATATAGATGATTCTATGCCATTTGTGAATTTTACTATCTGTTTTTTACCGTGAATGACGGACTTTTAGGCGGAAAATTCGTTTAATCGCAGATTTTATTTTAATATCGAACATACTTGCCGGTTTTTTTCTATTCCAATGGATAATTTTACTCACATATGACACCTTTTTCAAATAGAATTGACATATGGCATTTTCGCTCTTATGATATTAGCATATTCTCAGGCAGCGCTCATCGCGTTTTACAAATTTTAGTTCCGCCCTGCATGGCGTGCAAGCAACATCAAACCTATCCGTAGATACGACAAAAACCTAACCACAAACTACAAACCATAGGCCGAACAGTCTTAAGGAACGTACCGCCACCCAAGATTTGCACGATATCTTGCGCACAATCCTTTTCTGTAAACGAATTTGCAATCATACGCTTTCTATATTTCTTTAATTGTTGGGCAAGGAGGTTTTAATATTGTATGAAACACCGTTATTCGGTTGGAATTGACTTTGGTACCTTATCTGCCAGGGCGGTTTTGATCGATGTGGAGACCGGTAAAGAGACCGAAACATCCGTATACGGATACCAGGATGCGGTAATCGATACGTATTTGCCCGATACCTATATTGAATTGCCGCCGGACTTTGCTCTGCAGAATCCTATGAATTATAAGGATGCAACGGAAGCCTTGCTTTCGGACATTTGGCGCAAGGCAAATGTGGACCCCTCAGATATTATTTCCATCGGCATAGACTTTACGGCCTGCACCGCCCTACCCGTGGACGACACCATGGTGCCCCTTTGTTTCTATGAGAAATACCGGGATAATCCCCATAGCTGGGCAAAGCTTTGGAAGCATCATGGCGCCCAACGCGAAGCGGACATCATCAACGCCGCGGCGCAGCGGCGCGGTGAGGACTTCATCAAGCATTACGGCGGAACCTCCTCCAGCGAATGGTTTTTCGCCAAGCTTATGGAAATCTACAACAAAGCGCCGGATATCTACGAGGCTACTTATAAATTTGTGGAGGCAGGCAACTGGGTGGTGTGGCTGCTGACGGACAATCTGACCACCAGCACCTGTATGGCTGGCTACAAAGCTTTCTGGAACGAGCAGACGGGCTACCCCAGCGAAGATTTCTTCGCTTCCATGGATCCGGGCCTTCGTTATATTGCCAATAAGGCGGTTCAAAACGTATGTACCGTGGGCACGCGGGCCGGCGGTCTCACAAAGGAAATGGCGGAACGTACCGGCCTAAAGGCCGGCACCAGCGTGGCCGTCTGCATCATTGACGCCCATGCCGCCATGCCGGTGGTAGGGATTACCCAAGACAATTCCATGATGATGACCATGGGCACCTCCCTTTGCCACATTATGGTCAGCAAGCAGGAAGTGCTGGCAGAAGGCATCTGCGGTGTGGTGAAGGATGGCGTCTTGCCGGGCTATTATGGCTACGAAACAGGCCAGGCGGCCGTAGGTGATATATTTGATTGGTTCGTTTCCAATCTGGCGCCCAAAGAATGTGTGGATGAGGCCAATGAGTATAACCGCAGCATTTTCAGCGTTATGGATAGCCGGGCCGGAAAGCTGCAGCCCGGCGAGAGCGGGCTGGTAGCCTTGGATTGGTGGAACGGGAACCGCTCCATGCTTAACGACGCCAACCTTTCCGGTATGATTCTGGGCATGACGCTGCAAACCTCCGCCGAGGAGATTTACCGAGCGCTGGTGGAAGCCACCGCCTTCGGCACGCGCCATATCATCGAAAGCCTGGAAACGCTGGGCCTGCAAGTAAACAGCCTCTTCGCCTGCGGTGGGCTTTCCCGCAAAAGCAGCTTTATTATGCAGGTGTTCGCGGATGTGCTGGGCCGTGAAATCCACGTGACCGGAATTGCCCAAGCCACAGCTTATGGCGCCGCTATGTACGGCATGGTGGCGGCCGGGCCGGAAAATGGCGGCTACAGTTCCCCCATGGAGGCCACGGAAAAGCTTTGCGGCAAGCCCAGCCGTATCTACGGGCCCAACAAGAAAAATTACGCCGTCTATTCGGAGCTGTTTGATATCTATATGATGGCGCACGATTTCTTTGGCAAGGAACGGCGGCATGCCATGGTTACGCTCCGCCAGATTAAAGAGCGGGTCAGCGTGGCCCGGATAAAATAACAAAGCAACATAAACTATATTCAAACCTTACGGGAGAGGAGAATCGGGCATGGGAAGTATGGATTCTACGATAAAAAAAGGCGATGTGGTCATTGAGGCGCGG
Source organism: Candidatus Pelethousia sp. (assembly GCA_034933245.1). Classification (GTDB taxonomy): domain Bacteria; phylum Bacillota; class Clostridia; order Christensenellales; family CAG-138; genus Pelethousia. The sequence continues at coordinate 88,066 of JAYFNX010000023.1, read as the reverse complement.
GATATCGTGAAAAATTACGGGCATTTGCGCGCACTCAAAGGAGCGTCCCTGCAAGTCCATGCCGGCGAAGTAACCGCCCTTCTGGGCGACAACGGCGCGGGCAAATCCACCATGGCAAATATTATCTGCGGCGCGATCCCCAAAACCAGCGGTCAGCTTTTCTGCCGGGGTGAGGAGATTGAGGTTCAATCCATTCAACAGGCGCAGGAGCTTGGCATCCAGGTGGTCTATCAGGACTTAGCCTTGGCCCCGGATCTAAGCGTCCCCTACAATATCTTCCTGGGGCGGGAGATTATCAAGGACACCTTCTTCGGGCGTATGTTCAGGCTTTTAGACCGCAAGAAGATGACGCAAATCAGCAAGGAGCACCTTGCGGAGCTGGGCATCGGCCTAAAATCCATGACCGTGCCTGTAAAATCCCTTTCCGGCGGCGAACGCCAGGCGCTGGCCGTAGCGAAAGCGGTAGCCTGGGCCGATTCCGCCCTGATTATGGACGAGCCCACAGCCGCGCTGGGCGCACGGCAGCAGGCCCTGGTCTACAGCACCATGCGGGCGGCCGCCGACAAAACCCTGGGTGTTCTGGTCATTTCGCATGATATACCCAAGATGTTAGAAGTGGCGGACCGTATCTGCATCATGCGGCAAGGCGTGGTGATCGCAAACCTAATCGCCAAGGAAGCAAAGCTGCAAACCGTTTTGTCCCTGATGCTCACGGGCCAAGCCTGATTACAGAGGAAAGGAGAATCATCCATGTCTAATACCGAAACCAACACTGCCAAGCAAGCGGAAGAGATTCTGCACAGCAAAGGCATATCCAGCACCGCACAGCAGGATAAATCCCCCCTGCAAAAGTTTATGGACTCCTCCCTCGCCTTTGTAATCGTCCTGGAAGTGCTTATTATCATTTTCTTTGGTGCACTTTCCCCAAAAGGCACTTTCCTTTCCATAAACAATCTGTTCAACATTGCGCTAAATGCTTCCCAAATGATTATCCTAGCCGTGGGGCTTACCTATGTAATTGCCAGCGGGCATATGGATTTGTCCGTAGGTATGAATCTAATCCTATCCTCCATTGTAGCAGCGAAGGTCTTTAAGGCCGTAGCAGGCACAGCCGCAGAAATTGCCGCCGGCTCCTATCCGCATCTTGGGATAGCCATCATACTGGGCATCCTATTCGCAGTCCTCGTCGGCATGGCTGGCGGCGCACTAAACGCCTTCACCATTTCCAGTTTGAAACTGCCGGCCTTTATCGCCACACTGGCCAGTATGTATATCTTCCAAGGCATTGCCATGGTAATATGCAACGGCGCCCAGGAAGTAAACCTGCCGCGAACCTTTCAGATGTACTTCGGCCATGCAAAACTCTTCGGTTATATTCCCTATCAGGTTATCGCCGCCGTTTTGATCGGCGTAATATTGCACCTGATTATGCGGTACACCCAGTTTGGCCTTCATGTTCGAGCTACCGGTTCCAACCGGGAATCCGCACGCAGGGCCGGCATCAATGTAACGAAGATAACCTTGCAGGTTTATCTGCTCACAGGCGCGCTGGCCGCCATCGCGGGGTGCTTCGATATTGCCCGCTTTGCCACCACCAATCCCTCCGGCCATCAAACAGACGGCATGATGGCAATTATGGCGGCCGTTATGGGCGGCACGAGCATGAAAGGCGGCATTGCTTCGGTTCTTGGCGCAATGCTGGCCACCCTCATCCCCGTCTCCCTCTCCATCGGCATGGTTGTGCTGAATATCAACTCCTTCTATCAGTTGGTGGTAACCGGTATTTTCCTGATTATCGCCGTATATGTTGATTATATTCGCAATATGCGTCCCAGCAAATAACGTTTGATGTTAGCCCCTAAATGGGGAGCACATACACATAAAAATACAAATGGAGGTAAAAGTAATGAAAAAGTTTCTTTGTGTCGCGTTGGCTCTTTTTATGACCCTGGCGCTCACCGCTTGTGCACAGCAGGCAGCGCCTACGGCCGCGGAGCCCGCCGCCACCGAACCTGCCGAAGTTACCGAACCCGCCGAGACTGCCGAAGCAACCGAACCTGCCGCGGAGGAAAGCGAGCGCGTATACATCGCCGCGGTTGCCGCCGAAGCTGGTATCCCTTACTTCACCACCATGCAATGGGGCGCCATGGATGCCGCCAAGGATTATAACGTGGAACTTTATTGGACAGGCCCCGCCGAATGGGATTTCACGAAGCAGATGCCTTACCTGGATGGTGTGCTTGCCACCAATCCCGATGCGCTGATGTTGGTTCCCACCGATAGCTCCGCCATGATCGCCTATGTTGAAAAATGGATGGCGGACGGCCTGCCGGTCATCTGCACCGATGCCGTGCTGGAAGAGCACGTGGACCTGGTAGGCTACAACTCCAATCCCTATGAGGGCGGCGCGGCGGCGGCTAATATGTTCTTTGAGATGAATGGTCCCAACGGCGTCTACCTTCCCGTGAGCACCAATCCCGGCGCCTATGGTGCAAACCTGCGCGTGCAGGGCTTCATCGAAACCATTCAGAAGCTGGACCCTGAAGGAACGATTCTAGAGACCGTTTTCCCCAAGAACGATGCCAATAAGGCCGCGGAACTGGTTTCCGCCGCTATTACCGGCAACCCGGATATGACGGGCATCTTCGTTGCCACCTCCGCCCCGGCTTCCGGCGCAGCATCCGCGGTTATCGAATCCGGCAACTCCGGCAAAATCAAGATCGCCGCTTTCGACGCGGACCCCCAGCAGGTGCAGGATCTGAAAAACGGCGTATACGATGTTCTGATTGCACAGAATCCCTACCAGATGGGTTATGACGCCATCATGAATCTTGCCAAGTATGTCCGCGGCGAAATCACGGATGCGGATTTCCCCGAGGATGGCGTGCAGCGCTATACAACCTTCGCGATCACCCGTGACAACATGGATAGCGAAGAAGCGCGTACCTTTAAATACATCGCGACCGTTGAACAGGTTGGTTATTAATCCGTCCGGGCATAAAACGAACAGGGCCCGCGCAGGAATATTCCTGCGCGGGTATCCGCCTGAATCCCTCCATGATTTTTATAACACATGATGATTTGGATACCCCCAATTGAAAGGAGCATGATTACACCATGGCAATCAAAATTCTGTATGTAGGCGACACCCAGGTCAACGTTCAGACTTCCATCAAGGGAATTGACAGCTGGACCTTTACTTACTATAGCGATTCCGCCCGCTATCTGCGCAACGCGTTGAATGCGGCAGAAGATATCGTTTGCACCCATATTCCTTCTATGAACTGCATTGCGGATATGCCTTCCACCGTAGAAGAGTTTCAAAAATACGATGCGGTTCTAGTGAGCGACGTTGGCTGGAACAACATCAACCTGCAGCCCGGCAACACCCAACCTTACCGTCTCCCCATGGGTCCAGACCGTCCCAAGGCGCTGGTGGAATATGTGGAGCAGGGCGGCGGTTTTATGATGATCGGCGGCTGGCTTTCCTTCTCCGGCATGCAGGGCAAGGGCATGTATGGCGGCACCCCCGTGGAAGCCATTCTGCCTGTAAACTGCGTACCCCGCGGCGCGGATGACCGCATGGAGATTACCCAGGGATATGCCATGGAGATTAACGACCCCGAGCATCCCATCGTAAAGGGCATCGATTGGAGTACGCCTTATATGTTCATGGGCTACAATAAAGTTATCCTCCGGGATGACGCCCACTTGGTCGCTTCCTACAACGGCGATGTGCAGATCGCTACCCGGCAGGTTGGCAAAGGCCGTTCTTGCGTGTTTACCAGCGACGTAGGCCCCCATTGGGCGGGCGACTTCCTCCAGCATCCCGACTATGCCAAGTTCTGGCAGCAGATAGCTCGCTGGGTTGCGGGCGCGGTATAGCCCTTGGTTTTATCCAGGCGCCGCTTACAAGCGGCGCCTTTTCTTACAGCTCTATGCACAAAGAAACTCCGCGAGGCATTTTATTATGCAAGAAGTACCAAAGCAAAAAGGGTTTCCCTCATTTTTCGCCATTTATCTATTTTTTTGGATGGCGGAAAATCTTCTTGCCCCTTATCTGGGCCTGTATTATGAACAACGTGGGCTTTCGGCCATGCAGGTTGGCCATATCAACAGCTGGTTTTCCATGGCCGTAATTGCTTCTTCCTTAACAGTGGGCGCTCTGGGAGACAAGCTTGGCAGGCCGCGGCGCATTCTGCTGGCCTTGTTATGCGGCATGATTGCGGGAACCTTCTTTCTTTCCCGAGCGAACGCATATGCGGCCATTGTCATGGCCGCATTGGTATATGGGGCTTCCTATGCGCCTGTCAACGGCATTGCGGACAAGCTTCTTATGGATAAGTTGCGCAGCCGACCGGAATCCTTTGGAAAATACCGTATGGGCGGCACCATAGGGGCAGGCATCGGCGTTATCCTCTCGGGGGTTTTGCTGCCCATGCTTGGCTTTCCGTCGCTGTTTGCAGGCTATTGGGCCGCCGCGTTTTTTTGCATCGCATCTATCCTCTCCCTTCCCGCGGCAACGGATGCCGTCCATCTGGACAAAGCCCGCTGGCAGGATTATTTTCTGGTAATCCGACATAGGCGGTTTCTTCCAATTTATTTAACCATGACGATCTGGGGCTTTACCGAGGTGGGCGCAGCCCAGTTTCTGGCCATGCATGTTACACGCGCAGGCATGGAAAGCTCCTATACCAGCCTGTTTGTGGGAATGGCTATGCTGGGGGAATGCATAGGGTTCCTGCTGGTTCCATGGCTTATCCGGCGCCTAAAGCCCCATCAAATGATCGCCTTTTCCTTTGTGCTTCAGCTTTTTCGCATGGGCAGTTTGGCGCTGCTAGGCAAAATCCCTTTCGGGGCTGTCTGCTTTTCCCAGTTCATCGGCGGCGGCGCTTTTGCGCAAATCTATGCGCTTCTCACCCAAATGATCAGCGCCACCTTCCCGGAAAAGGTAAGCTGCTCCGCCCATACGCTTAAACTGGTGGTAAACCGCGGCATAGGATTTACCTGTGGCTCCCTTCTTCTTGGCTATCTATTCGACTTGTCCGCCTGCCGCCATGCCTATGGCATTTTAGCCGTTTGTTCGGCTTGTATGGCGTTGTTATCGTTTCTGGTAGGTAACCAGGTTTTTTCCTATGGTTATGATTTTGATCGTCCTTCCTAGAATGTATGGTTGCTTTTAAATAAGGAAGTACATACGGCTATGGCATAATGGCCAAGATGAAGATGGCCGGTGCATAAAACTGCGCCGGCCATCTTTATTGCGAGATTTTTCGCATGCTTATGCATGCGTTTCTTCCTCCAGGGGGAGAAACGTAATCCGATTACGTCCACTTTTTTTGGATAAATACATGGCCGCATCCGCACGGTCGATATAGCTTTGCATATCGATTCCCCGTAGTGGAATGGCGCTGACAAAGCCGATGGAAATGGTAATATGCTGGGCTATGGGGCTGGTTTCATGCAAGATATTCATCTTCTGAATCCCCTCAAGGATGTCCTTTGCCACGTTTTCCCCGCATGCCCGGTTCATACCGGGCAGCACCACAATGAACTCCTCGCCGCCGTACCGCACCGCAAAGCCGGATTTTCCGCTGAGAATTTTGCAAATGGCATCGGCCACTCTGCGCAGGCAGACATCGCCGGCAAGATGCCCGTACGTATCGTTGAAAAGCTTAAAATAATCCACATCCAGCATCATGATGCTGATCCATTCCCCGTTCTCCCGCAAATGTTCCAAGATATCTTCAAGGTTGGTCATGAGAAAATGCCGGTTGTAAATTTCGGTAAGCGCATCCTCGTTAACCTTTGTCAGGAGAATCTCCCTGTCTGCGTTCAGCCCCTGGGTGGTTAGGTCCGAAAGGCGGATCAGCCGCCGCAACTGGCGAAGCAACTGGGCATATTCCGATGTAAGCAAGGCGAATTCTTTTTTGAACTCGGCTGGTATGCTCTCGTCCAAAGAAAGAAGCACCTTCTCCGCACGCTTGCGCACCTGCTCTTCCTTTTCAAAAAGCTCACTCATATGTTTCATATACATACTACCTTTATCCTTGTGATGGAACATGCGCCTTTTTAATGAACACACGGGCAGGTCGCCTGCTCTCTCGCAACTGTATTTTTTGATTTATTATGTACATCGTAAAATTGTAACGACTTCTTAAGCTTGCGGCAAAAAGAGCATCCGTCATTAGCCTGGATACCATGCCTTGCCTGCAAAAACGTTTTGGCGCATATAGCCTTCGCTCTCCCGTCACCTTGCGGGTATACCCATCGGAACTTTTTGTAAAATTTTCATTCTGCCCCCCAAAAAGCGGAATCCGCCCTGTTGCGGGCGGATTCCATGGGTATCCGAAACGCGACGCCGCGAGGCTGCCGGTGGTTAAATGAAGAGGTTCACGTTAGATTCCTCCGCGTCGCCCAGGTAAGCACCAACGCCGCCGAGTTCCACTCCCTCTATCAATTCCTCCTCCTTGATGCCCATCACATCCATGCTCATGGTGCAGGCAACAACCCGAACACCAGCCTGCATGGCTTTTTGAATAAGCGTCTCCAGGGAATCCACATGTTTGTCGTTCATAATCTTCTTCATCATAGCCGTGCCCATGCCAGCCATATTCATTTTTGATAGCTTCAGCTTGCGGCTGCCCCTGGGGAGCATGCCCCCGAACATGGCTTCCATAAACGTCTTTTTCACAGGCTGTTTCTCGGCCTTCCGCAGCACAGTAAGGCCCCAGAAGGTAAAGAACATCGTGACCGGCCTTCCCATGGCCGCAGCGCCGTTTGCTATAATAAAGCTGGCCAGGACCTTGTCCAGATCCCCGGAAAAAACGATGATGGTCTTTCCCTGTTCCGTATTCTGCTGAAGGGGAGCTGCCGCCTCGCCGCCCTTGCGCACGAAGGCAATGTAATCGTTCCCGCGCCGCTCGGTGGCCACCAATGTGTTGCCTGTGCGCCTGCACCATGCACCGATGTCGCGGGTAAAGCCAGGGTCCGAGGCGGAGACCTCCAAGACCTCACCGTTTGGCATATCCTTTACGATCTCAAAGACCTTCATAATAGGGCCCGGACATTGCATACCGCTGCAATCCAACCGTACGGAAACGGCGGGCGCGCCTTGTGCGGGATTTGGCGTACCAAGCGAGGCGTTCGTTTGTGTTGGCATCATGGTAGAATTCCCCTCCTTGTAATGGGTGGATTGGTAAAACCTCGTACCAGCCGGATAGAGCAGCACGTTCTTAAAGCCATGCAGCATCAACATGCGCGCAGCATTATAGGAACGTACGCCGATGGAACAAAACGTAATAATTTCTTTGTTTTTGTCCAGCTCGTCCAGGCGGCTTCTAAGCTGGCCCAAGGGAATATGCACGGCGCCCGGCAGGGAGAAGGCCATCAGTTCCGCATCCTCGCGCACATCCAGCAGCACCGCATCCGGCTTGGCTTCCACGTCGTTCCACTCCGAGAAGCGGACTTTGCCAGACAGCAGATTTTCCGCTGTAAATCCCGCCATATTAACAGGATCCTTGGCAGAGGAATAAGGCGGTGCATACGCCAATTCCAATTCCATAAGGTCTTGAATGCCACCACCCAAGCGTATGGTGACGGCGATGGTATCAATCCGCTTATCCACACCTTCCCGGCCTACGATCTGCGCCCCGAAAATCCGCTTGCCATCCATGGAGAAAAGAAGCTTAAGGGTTAAGGGCGTGGCGCCGGGATAATAACCCGCATGGGAATTCTGCGTGATAATGACCCGCTCATAATCCTTCCCCTTCACCAAGCCACGGCGGATCAGATTTTTTTCATTGGCGCCGGTAGAGGCGGCCGTCAGATCAAACACCTTTGCCACAGACGTACCTTGGGTACCGTCATAGCTTGCATCGCCACCGGCAATGTTATCGGCAACCACGCGGCCTTGCTTATTAGCCGGGCCAGCCAATGGCACCATGGTACGATCCTTGAAGATATAGTCCTCCACTTCGATCACATCGCCCACGGCATAAATAGACGGGTCGGAAGTTTTCAGATGGGCATCCACCACCACGCCACCCCGTGCGTTCAACTCCAGCCCTGCGGCCTTCGCCAACTCTCCGTTGGGCCGAACGCCAATGGAGAGGATGACAAGTTCGGCAGAAATGACCTTTCCACTCTTGAGACGAATGTTCACCATACTCCCAGTGTCCGTAAAGGAATCCACGCCGTCCCCCAGGTAAAGATTCACGCTGTTTTCCGTTATATTTTCATGCAAAAGCTGGGCCATCTCATAATCCAGCGGCGCCATAACTTGATCCAACATTTCTACCAGGGACACTTCCAGCCCCGCGTGCTGCAGGTTTTCCGCCATTTCCAAGCCGATGAACCCGCCGCCTATTACCGCGGCTGTCTTGATGCCCTGCTCCTGCACCATGGCGCGGATGCGGTCGGTATCCGGCACGGTCCAAAGGGTCTGTATCCTAGAAGAATCGATGCCCGGGATGGGCGGGCGTACGGGAGAGGACCCCGTAGCCAACACAAGGGTATCGTAGGATTCCTCATAGGTTTCGCCGGTCTCCAGCCGCTTGATTACAACCTTATTTTGGGCCCGGTCAATGGAGGCGGCTTCATTATTTACGCGCACATCCACGTTGAATTTATCGTGCATGGCCTTGGGGGATTGGAGAAGCAGCGCGCCTCTGGATTTAATTACGCCTCCAACATGATAGGGCAGACCACAATTGGCATAAGAAATATACGGGCCTCTCTCCAGCAATATGATTTCCGCTTCCTCGTCCAGCCTTCTAAGCCTGGCCGCGCAGCTGGCGCCGCCCGCAACGCCTCCGATAATGATAACCTTACCCATTTTACTTTCCCTCTCCTTCTTTTCTGCTCGGCGTTATAACACTGCCAATGAGCAAGCCCATAACACCGCCATACAGCGTAGAAATATATGGATTGGATGTAATAGGACAGCTCCCTGTTGCGCAGCCCACATACCAATAATATAGAAACCCGCCGGCCATGCCTGCAAATCCCAGCAGCACCTTGGGCAACCACCGTTTTATGGATGCACGCCCTCTGCTCCCTTCCATATTCGGACCTCCTTATATTCCGTTTTTATATCGTAGTAAGTATACCCTTTTTGCCCAATTTTTCCGTGACTTTATCACCTTGTTGTAAGAGGAAGCAGCCATATCAGCCATTTCCGTTTCCATGTGCGCAAGGGCATGTCCGTCCAGGTTCCGCCTTGGTTCCCCGTTGCTATTTTGGCAAAAGGAAGGCCCGCGGTGGGGATTAAGCGCGGGCCCTTCTTCTTTTTACAGCATGGAGAGGATTTGTCCTTTGGGCTGTGCGCCGACGGTACGGCCCACAACTTTGCCGCCCTTTATGACCATCAGCGTCGGAATGCCCATTACATGGAACCGGGCGGCCAGCTCTCGCTCCGCCTCCACGTCGATCTTTCCAACCTTCACATGGGGCCGCTCCACAGCGATTTCTTCCACCACGGGGGACATCGCCCGGCATGGACCGCACCAGGTCGCCCAGAAATCGAGCAAAACAGGCTGTTGGGATCCCATGACTTCCTTTTCAAAGTTATCTTTGGTAATCGTCACTGCCGACATGATTTCGTCCTCCTGCTTGATTTTATGGCTTAATTATAGCGGGAAATAGGCTCCCGTTCCGTGATAAGGTCACAAAGTGCTGCAAGGATCCGGTATCCCCAGAATTTTGCCTGAAAGCCCCCATGCCGGCAAATTTCCCAGCAGCGTTCCGCTGCCTAAAAAGCGCAACATCCCTTCCTATCATTTTGCGTTTTATCCATCGAATTTTTTGAATATTGTATCTATTAAATCATAAATTACATCATAAATAAATTTTTATATTTATGTATTTATATTATTTGCGCTCTCCAAATGTCAATATATAAACTATAGTTTCTATATGTTTTTTGCTTGTTTCGGCGTATCTACGGGATATTCTATCCTGCGAATCCGCCTGGTCCATAGGCTTTTTCATTTTTTAGCATTATTATGTACGAATTAATTTTTTATTTTTTCTTTAAATTAGCAAAACAAGAACCCGAATTCTCCATTTTCGAATCGTTGGCGGCATCTAATTCCCGCGAGTTCTTGCCTATTGGGGATCCTTTTGTTATAATACGGAGCATATTAAAAAGGAGCGCAGTTATGCTTACAAATAATTTGCCCTTTTCACTGGAACAAGTGCAGGCCATCGCCAAAGAGTACCCGACGCCCTTTTATCTTTATGACGCGGCAGGCATACGCCGCTGCGTGAAGGATTTGCAGGCCGCTTTTGCCTGGAACCAGGGATTTCGGGAGTATTTCGCCGTAAAAGCTACGCCCACCCCTGCTATTCTCTCCCTGTTGCGAGATCTTGGCTGCGGTGCGGACTGCGCCTCCATGACGGAGCTCATGCTCTGCGAGCGCCTTGGGATTACAGGGGACGGCATCATGTTCAGTTCCAACGATACCCCCGGTGAAGAATACGCATATGCGAGAAAGCTTGGGGCGATCATCAATTTGGACGATTTGACCCATGTGGATTTCCTGGCGGCGCATGGCGGTATTCCCGATACGGTATGCTGCCGCTACAACCCTGGGAGCTTTTCTCTTGATAAAAACGCTATTATGGGCAATCTGCACGATTCCAAATTCGGTATGCCCAAGGACCAGCTTCTGGAAGCGTTCCGCCGTCTCAAGTCCATGGGAGCTCGTCATTTTGGCTTGCATGCCATGCTCATAAGCTGTTCGCTGGACGAAGCATACCTTCCCCTTTTGCTGGAGGAGCTTCTGAACCTAGCTTTGGAAGCACGGGAACAAGCCGGTGTAGAGGTAAGTTTCATTGACCTTTCAGGCGGGGTGGGGATTCCTTATTTGCCCGAGCAAGCCCCTGTGGATATCGCCGCCATCGGCGAAGCCGTACGCAAGGTTTACGAGCGCCTTGCCATGCCCAACGGCCTGCATCCGCGCCTATTTACAGAGCTTGGCAGATATATAACCGGTCCTTACGGATACTTGGTTTCCACTGTGCTTCATGAGAAGAATACGCACAAGCATTACCTGGGATTAGATGCTTCAGCCTGCGATTTGATGCGCCCGGCCATTTATGGCGCATATCATCATATTACGGTTTTAAGCAAGGAGAATAAGCCCACCGAAGAGGTTTATGATGTAACCGGGTCCCTTTGCGAAAACAATGATAAGTTTGCGGTGGATCGCGCACTGCCCCATGTGGATATGGGGGACATGGTCGTTATCCATGACGCCGGCGCGCACGGCCGTTCCATGGGGTACAATTACAATGGCAAGCTGCGCTGCGCAGAGCTGCTTTTAAAGGAAGACGGCAGCTTTTGCATGATTCGCCGGGCCGAGACTCCCGCGGATTATTTTTCCACCTTGGATTTCACGGGGCTTTTTGACGGCCCCATCTAAACGCACCCAACGATAACGCCCCTTATAAGGGGTAGGCAGGCCACGAATCTCTTCTTCCCTGATCGCCCTTGAGCCGAAGCGTACGCTTCGGCTTTTTGCATAGTGATACATTCATTCCTTTCTCCCCGCTTATGTTTTCCTTATGACAAAATATACAAATTTATATTGACAAAATATTGTCATTATATTATAGTAGTTACCTAGGATAGCTACTATGTGTGTCCTCCTTTCGAACCTTGACATGGCCTATATGTTTTGAGCTGCTCATAGGCGTCACTTCCTTCCCGGTTGCTTGTTTTATACCAAACGAGTATTATTATATTGTTTGCATTCAATCAAACCCTGGAGGGAAAGCTATGAGAGATTTGATTCACCTTTTGAAGCGTTTTGGCTTTACGGAAACGGAAGCCAAGGTATACATTGCGTTATTGCAAAATGGCGTATGCACGGGGTATGAAGCCAGCAAATATTCCAGCGTGCCCCGTTCAAAAGTATACGGCGCACTCGAAAGCCTGCTAAATCGTGGCGCCCTTGCGGCATCTGAAGGGGAACGCGCCAGTCTTTACAAAGCGGTGCCGGTGGAAAGTTTGGTTCGTCTTTTACGCGAAAGCACCGAGGACGCTCTGGATGAATTGTCCCGCTCCGCCGCTCGGTTTGAAATTCCGAAGGACAGCGAGCAGATATGGCACCTTGCGGATTATTCCACCATCCTGAGCAAATGCGCGGAGCTTATCGACAGCGCACAAGAGGAGGTGCTTTTACAGATCTGGCGGGAAGATCTTTCCGCCAGAATCGAAGAAAGCATGGTGCATCAGCAGGCAACAGGCCTCCGCACCCTCACGGTCCTCTACGACTCTCAAGGGCGGTATGATACCCGCATTCAGCAGGTCTACGCCCATGGCTACGAAGCGGATAAGCTTGCGGAATTCGGAGCAAGGTGGATCACTCTTACGGTTGACAATCGGGAGATGCTGCATGCATCCATCCGTTCAGCCGCAAACGCGGAGGCATTGTTCACGAAAAACGCCAGCATGGTGTTCTTCGCGGCGGAGTATGTTATGCACGACGCCTATTGTCTGCGTTTGATCGATAAGCTCAAGGAAAATGTTCAGGCCGTGTTTGGTGAGGATATGGAAGGCGTACGCAACGTATTTGCTACCCAATAATCACAATTACGGAGGATATCTCTCATGCTCGTAACCATCATCTTGGCCCTTGTGGTTCTTGTGAATGGCGTGTTTGTATTCTATCTTGTGCGTGACCTCATTGCCCACAAGAAGGAGACCAGGCAGGAGCCCGGCAATCCCATTGTTATGGCCATAAGCACCGGCGTTATCTTTTTGTTCTCAACCTTTGGCATTTCCGACTTCGCCATTAGCACCGCCCTGTATCCTAAGCTTGGTTGGGTAGATGAAAAGAGGCTCCCGGGCACTTTGAACACCCAATGCGTGGTGCCCGTAGCCGTGATGGCACTGGCTTATATCTCCTCCATCGAGGTCGATCTGGCCACCCTCATTATCGCCATCGCCGCCCAAGTTGTGGGTGCTTATATAAGCCCTCGATTTGTAGTTAAGCTTCCCGTAAACGCCATTAAGAAATTTCTTGCCGCCGGCCTGTTCATTGCCGCGGGCATGATTCTTGCCGGCAAGTTTGGCATCTATCCGAGCGGCGGCGAGGCCACCGGGCTGGTTGGCTTCAAGCTCCTTCTCCTGGGCCTGCTCTCCTTCGTCTATGGCGCACTCAATAACATCGGCATTGGCTCCTATGCTTTGACCATGGCGACCGTCTATGCCCTCGGCCTTAATCCCGGCGTTAGCTTCCCGATCATGATGGGCGCCTGCACCTTCTCCGTGCCCGTGGGCAGCATCCAGTTTATCAAGCTTCAAAGCTATTCCCGTAAGGTAACCCTTTTTGCAGCCATCTTCGGCATTATCGGGGTGCTGGTTGCTGTATTCGTGGTCAAAAGCATGAACACTTCTGCGTTGCAGTGGGTTGTGGCTGCGGTAATCATCTATAGCGCCATTACCATGCTCATCAGCAGCTTGAAGAAGGGGAAGGAGGCCGCATAAAGCGGCCTTTGGCCCGGTGTTATCGGGCTACGTTCTTAAATTTTGGGAAAGAAGGCAATAAGGTATTATGAAGATCGTAGTTTTGAAACAAGCGGATATGAAGCGCGTTTTTACCATGAAGGAAGCCGTTCAGGCTGATAAGGACGCCTTAGAGATTTATTCCAATGGAGGCAGCGATGTCCCGCTGCGGGTGAATTTGAATGTTCCGGAGCATGAAGGCCAGAGCCTGTATATGCCCGGTTATGCCGCCGCTGCCAATGCCCTGGGTGTTAAGATCGTTTCCGTATTTCCTAAAAACATCGAAAAGGGCCTTACCAGTGTGCCCGCTACCATGCTTTTGGTCAATAACGAAACCGGCGAGGTTTGCTGCATTATGGACGGTACCCACCTGACCCGGATTCGTACCGGCGCCGTATCCGGCGCGGCCACGGACGTGCTTGCCCGAAAGGACAGCAAGGTATTCGCCCTTTTCGGCACGGGCGGCCAAGCGGAAAGCCAGTTGGAAGCCGTTCTAACTGTACGACCCATCGAAGTAGTACGGGTTTTTGATGTCAGCCGGGAACGGGCTGAAAATTTCGCACGCCGCATGCAATCCCAGTTCGGCGAAAAATTCGGCGTAAAGGTCACGGTTGCCGCCACGTCCGCCGAGGCCGTGCAGGATGCGGATATCATCACCTGTGTAACCACTACCTCCACGCCCGTTTTTGATGGAAGGCTTCTCAAAAAGGGCGCCCATGTGAACGGCGTAGGCTCCTATACGCCCACCATGCACGAAATTGACGATTATGTTATTACCCATACCGATAAGGTATATGTGGATACCCGCAACGGTGCGCTGAACGAATCCGGCGATTTTCTCATTCCCATTGCCGAAGGGAAATACAGCGCGGACCGGGTAAAAGGTGAGTTGGGCGAAGTAATTGCCGGCAAGGTGCCGGGGCGCGAAAGCGACGAGGAGATCACCGTATTCAAGACCACCGGCAGTGCTGTGTTGGATGTGGTAACCGCCCGCCGTATTTATGAAGCCGCCCTGCGGCAGGGGATCGGCGAAATTCTTGCATTCTAATACTTATCCAAAAGCGCGGGGTCCCTTTGGCCCTGCGCTTTTTTGTATTTCTGCTGCTTTTTCTTTTATGCTTTTCTTTTTTCAAACGCAACCAACCAGATGCATATTTAAGATATGCATCCTGTCATTTTTGTTATTCTTGCTCACGCACAGACAAACTTATGGCATACTTATGGGCACTTTTCGTTGTGAAAAAATTTATTTTGTCGAAATCTTCCATCGTCCTTGCCAAACGTGTAGAAAGATGCTTATAATGGTAATAGACTTCTATTATTAACTTGTTTTTTCTAATCGTTTTTTGTATTTTTCTTTTCATGAATATATTTTATTTTTTGCAAAAGGAGGAGCACTCGTTGTACGATAGGATTTTTCCTGCAGATGTTTTGCACGAAATCGGCATGCAGCCAAAGTATAAGGGATATGCTTATTTGCTCTTCATGTTGCAGCAAACTGAGCGACGTCCCGAAATGATGTACAATCTTTCCCATGGACTGTATATGATGACAATGCGACATTTCATGATTACCCGCAACAACATGGAACGCAATATTCGTTTCGCTATACGCCGCACGTGGGAAGATGGGAACCAGGCAGCCATCCGGCGCATTTTCGGTGCCTATGACATGCAGGATGTTCCCAGCGTGGCTGAATTTTTAACCATTCTCACAGAATGCATGCTCTGTAAACGCACAAGAGCGCGCAGAGCCTAGTGGGCCGCTGCGCTTGCAAAAGGCGCTCCATCCATGTATGATAGAGCCATGTACAAAAGCTTTTGCAAGCGGGAATATAGCGCCTATTTGGCGGGAATTCTGGGATTGATGCTGCTCACATACTTGCTGCTGCATGATTTGTTGGGGGGCACGCTTTTCACGCATTGCCAATGGGATAGCTATACGCTCCAGGCCTTGGCATGGAGACGAGGTGCCATGGGTCTTGGGCAGGATTATCCATGGTTGGAATTAGCCGTCTATCAAGGGGATTGGTTTGTGTCCTTTCCACCCCTGCCCTCGCTCGTTTTACTTCCCCTTACCTTTATTTTCGGTGAAAATACGCCCAATAACCTATTGGTCATGCTCTATGCCATGGGCACGGCTGCTTTTGCATACGCTTCTTTATGCCGTGCGGGGTCGCGTCCCCAGAGCGCGGCTTTTCTTTCGCTGTTTTATGTAATGGGCTGCAATATGATGTGGATGAGCATGTCCGGAGGCGTATGGTTTCAGGCTCAATCCCTTAATATGCTGCTTCTCACCGGTTGCCTTTGGGCTGCGATGGCCAACCGTCGGCTTTTGGCCTACACCCTCGTGGCTCTTGCGGTAGGCTGCCGCCCATTCTCAGCCTGCGCCTTTTTCCCGTTGGCTTTTTATTTCTATCGCGAAGACCGTGCACGCGGGTATAGCCTGATACAAAGCCTCTTTGGACAGTTGCCCTGCCTCATCCCGGCTGCGCTGGTGGGAGGGGCTTATATGTGGTATAACTGGGCACGCTTTGGCAATCCGCTGGAATTCGGCCACAACTATCTGCCCGAATTCACCCAAGCGCAAATGGGACAATTTCATCCCGGCTATCTTCTTCAAAATTTGAAAAACATCCTTCTGCGTCCTGTAACCATAGATGCGCAAGGCCGGTTTTCCTTTCCTTACTTCGATGGTTTCCTTTTTTATATTGCGAACCCACTGTATCTTCTTCTGGCGGCAAAAGCCGTGCGGGATATCCGGGCAAAGCGCATGGAGGCACTTCGTTTTTGTCTTCTCGGGGCAATTGTGCTGGAACTTCTCCTGCTCTGCGCACATAAAACCTTCGGCGGCTGGCAATTTGGCGCCCGTTATACGGTGGATATGCTTCCAATGGTTTTGGCCTATTTGGTGCTGGACGGCCCCTGGGAGCCCCGATTCTTGGAAAAAGGCGTGGGCCTTTTTGCCATTGCGTTTAACCTCTATGGCGCGCTGGCTATGACCTTCCTATATACATAACTTTATTGAAAGAAAAGGAGACATTTCCCATGGTCGTGATCGAAATGGAAAAGGGCGGCATCATCAAGCTTGCGTTGGACGCCGCCGCCGCACCCAACACTGTAAAAAACTTCAAATCCCTGGTTTCCAAGGGCTTTTATGACGGGCTGACCTTTCACCGGGTAATATCGGGCTTTATGATTCAAGGCGGATGCCCGCAAGGCAACGGCACGGGCGGCCCTGGTTACCATATTCCCGGCGAATTCATACAAAACGGGATTCCGAATCCGCTGCGGCACACCAGGGGCACGATTTCCATGGCGAGAGCGCAGAATCCGGATTCCGCCGGCAGCCAATTTTTCATTATGCACCAGGACGGTGCCTTCCTGGATGGTCAATATGCCGCCTTTGGCCGGGTAATCGAGGGCATGGATGTGGTGGACGCGATTGCCTCCGTTAAAACTGGCCGTGAGGATAAGCCACGTGAGGCGGTTCGCATCAAATCCATTACTTTAGTGGACGAGGGCCCTGTAGAGGAGCCGGAGAAAGTATAGTCCCCACCGCGTAGCGGGCATACTAGGCCCATGAAAGTGGGCGTTAAACAACTACAGTGTTTTTTGGATGCGTTCTTGGCTCAGCCTGAGAGCGCATCTTATCGTTGCGTACAAGAGCCCTATGGGGCCTTTCTACAGGCCGTTTCGCCCACGGCGGCGGATTTGCATGAGCAACGGGCCCATCCCCCCCAGCCCGGCCCTCTTTTCACCCTAGCCCTGGTAGGCTCATGGGATGCGTCGGCTTGGAACCAAACCTTCTCTTCCCTGCTAACCCAAACTTACCGCCGGTTTGATATCATTCGGGACCTGCACTATTTGCAAGGGGATTATATTCTTTTCCTCTGGCCCGGGGATAGCTTGGCGCCGGATGCTCTTTATCATTTTGCAAAATCTGCGAACGATGGGGCCGACCTCATCTATTGTGATGAGGATATTCGCGCGCAAGGGCCTGCTGGAGAGAGATGCGAGCCATTCTTTAAGAGCGCGCCCAGCCGCATTACCCAGATGAGTTATGATATGCTCTCCTGTGGCGTTGCCGTAAAACAAACGCTGTTCCACATGGCGGGCGGCATGGAGGCACCCACGCCGGAGGGCCGTTTCGCCTATAATCTCAGGTGTCTATGCGCTAGCGACAAGGCTGTACATATCCCCTATCCCCTCTATACCCTCTCCTCGGATAGACGCCCTGGAACCAAGGCAGGCAAATTTGTCCAAGCGCCTCTGCGCCCAAAAGAAACGGCCTCTGCCGGCCAATGGCCCGGAAGTTTGCGGGTAGAGTGGATGCAAAAAAGGCGTCCTTCTACAGCTATCATTATCCCCACCCTGGACGGGATGCCCGCCCTTCGCCGACTTTTGGAGAGCATCGAGGCCCAAACGCTTTACCCATACAGCCGCATTGTCATTGCCGATATGGGAAGCCGCGACCCGCAGACGCTGCGATATTACCAAATTCTACAGAAAAACCGGGCCGCCAACATTGTGGGCGGGTTTAACGGCTCCCTATCCAAACTGCTTAATAGAGCTGCGTTGGAAGCCAGGGCGGAAGTTCTCCTATTTCTGGGGCAAGATACGGAGATTCTTGCCCCCAACTGGCTAGAATGTTTGCTTGCCCAGCTCTATCGGCCCGGCGTGGGGGCCGCGGGTGGAAAATTAGTAGACAGTTTGGGGCGTATCCGCTTTAGCGGGGGCGTGGGCGGCCTGGACGGCTGGGCCGCAAGCTTTTATTCGGGCTGCCAGGACAGCCTTTCCAACTTAAGGCAAAACCGGTTTGTAAACAGCATTCATACCGTATCCGTCCTTTGCCTATGGTGTATGGCGCTTCGCTCTTCGATCTTCTGGGAAACCGGCGGATTTGACGAGGAGCTGACCCAAGCCGGACTGGATATAGAACTGTGCCTGCGGCTCAGCAAAGAAAACCTGTCCTGTGTATACACCCCCTATGCGCTCCTGCGTTGCCATGCGCCCCTCCCTTCCCTTGTGAATGCCCCGGCATGGGATCAACGGCGCTGTTATGATGTCCTACAGGAGCTTCTGCTGCATGGGGACCCACATTGCAGCCCCAATTATGATTTTTCGCAACCCGTGCCCGTGGCTGCAGCCCAGCCCAAACTGCCATGGAATTGAACAAATTCGCTCCGGCATAAAACGCGTGAATTTCCGCACTCGCCATATCCACCCTTCGGCCTAGCGCCTGTGTTTTCGGTGATGTTATCCCCACATTTTTGCGGACGCGCTTTCGGCGTCTATTTTTTATGGCATCGCTTTACATTTCTGCGAAACAGCGTAAAATCAAGCATAAGATACCTAATGGATTTTATAAATTCGGAGGTTTTACGTTGGAAAATAATGTGAATATTCGCCTGACGAATCGGGTCTTGCATGCGGTAATTCGTGCAAAAGCCAAGCAAGGAATGGCTTACGACGTACTTTTTATCCCGCTAAGCGGTGCGGAAAAGCAGCAGCTATATGCCATCCTTCAGAAGCGAACCGCGCTTTTGAAAAAGCAAGCCCAGTCCTGCGAGGCGACACCCCTATGAAGCTGATCTTATGCTATATCCGCAGGCATATGGGTATGTTCCTGACAGCCCTGCTTTTTCTGACGTTGGAAACCTTTGCGGACCTGCTGCAACCCGCCCTTATGGCCCATATCGTGGATAATGGCGTGAAGGTCCACAATGTGAACCTCATCCTTCGTTACGGCGCCATCATGATCGGCATTGCGGCAGCCGGCGCGGCCATGGCCGTGCTGCGGTGCATTTACGCAAGCCGCACCTCTCAGCTCATCGGCAAGGAACTCCGAAGCGATCTTTACCAAAAAGTGCAGTCCCTTTCTTTTGAGAATATCGACCGTTTGCAGCCTGCTTCTATCATCACACGCATTACCAACGACGTTACGCAGATACAGAATTTTATCAACGGCATTATGCGCATTATGATGAAGGTACCCATCATTTGCGTAGGCGCAGTTGCTTTAATCATTGTGCAGACCCCCAAGCAGTTTCCCGTGATGGCCGGAATTTTGCTCCTATGTGGTTTGCTTATTGCTATAAACATGCGGCTTGGCTATCCGCTTTATGGGAAGCTCCAGCACAAGCTGGATCGGCTTAACGATGTGAGCAGGGAATTTTTTTCCTCCATCCGCGTGGTCAAAGCCTTCCATGCGGAGGAGCAGGAAGAGGAGAAGTTTGGCGCCGCCGCCACAGGCTTTGCAATGGCAGGGGTTTCAGCCATGCGGGTTTTGGCCGTCTTTTCGCCGCTCATCAATCTGGTTGTGAATACGGGCATCATTCTTCTTCTCTGGCTTTCCCAAGCCCAGGATGCGGAACAAATCGGCCGGCTCATGGCCTCCATCAACTACATGACCCAAGTGCTGTTCGCCATGGGTATGGTATCCATTATCCTAAACAATGCGGTGCGCGCCATCGCCTCTTCGGAAAGGGTGCAAGAAATTTTAAATGAGCGGCCGGTGCAAGCCCTTGCGCCCCACCCTCTTTCCTCCGAAATTACGGGGAGGATCTCCTTTCAAAACGTCTCTTTCTCCTATGCCGGCTCCTCTGAAGCTGCCGTCAGGCATTTGACCTTCACCGTTGAACCCGGAGAGACCATCGGCATAATCGGCCCCACGGGTTCAGGGAAGACCAGCCTTATAAGCTTGGTCCCCCGCTTTTACGATGCCACGGCCGGGCAGGTGCAGCTAGACGGAAAGGACGTTCGGCAACTCGATACCATCGCCCTACGCCAATCCATCGCCGTTGTCCCGCAGAAATCCCTCCTTTTCTCCGGAACCATTGCGGAAAACCTCCGGTGGGGCAAAGAGGACGCCACCGAGGAAGAAATGCTGGATGCCGCCCGCTCCGCCTGCGCGGATATCTTTGTTAACAGCTTCCCAGAAGGATATCATACGCAACTTGGCCAGGGCGGCGTCAATCTTTCCGGCGGGCAAAAGCAGCGTCTTTCCATTGCCCGTGCGCTCCTCCGACGCCCCCGCATCCTCATTTTGGATGATTGCACCAGCGCGTTGGATGCATCCACGGAGGCCGCCGTGCTAAAGGGTCTGCGTGAAAAAATGGCGGGGATCACCGTTTTGCTCATCAGCCAACGCATTTCCACCGTGATGCGGGCCGATAAAATATTATGCATGGAGGATGGCCGCCTGCAAGGCTTTGGGTCCCATCAGAAACTGATGGAGCGCTGCGATGCCTACCGGGCGATCTACGCTTCGCAGATAGGGGGAATCCGGATTGGATAAGAATATACCCGCAGCCCCGGGCCATGCAGGCATCCAGCTAGGCGGTATGCGGCACGGCATACCGGCCGTGAAGCCCAAAGATATGGGGGGAACCCTTCGCAGGCTTTGGGATCTTACCAAGGGATGCCGGCAAGGATTGGGATGGATTTTTCTGCTCTCCATAGCCGCTTCCGCATCCGCCATCCTTTCCCCCCTGCTCATCGGCGATGCGGTGGGCCGCATAGACCAAGGCGAGAGTGCCGTTTGGATCTTGGGGATTCTTGCTGCGCTGTATTTTTCGGATTGGTTGGTGCGTTTTCTGCAACAATTCTTGATGGCTTCCATCAGCCAGCGGATCATTTTGCACATCAGGAAGACGCTTTTTGCCGTCATGAAGAGCCTTCCTCTGGCCTTTTTTGATAAGCGGCAGCATGGGGAGCTTATGAGCCGCCTTACCAACGATGTGGACAATATCAGCACGACCATATCCGATTCCCTGGCCAATCTCATGGTTTTCAGCTTCACCATCGTGGGTGTGTTCTGCATCATGGTCTATCTGCATGCGGCACTCGCTTTCGTGGCGCTCGTATCGGTTGGTTTGGTTTTCCTTCTCACCAAGACCATTACAAACCATACGCACAAGCTTTTCACGGAACAGCAGGCCCTTCTTGGCAACCTAAACGGCCAGGTGGAGGAAAGCATATCCGGTCTGACCATGGTGAAGGCGTACAACCGCGAGCAAAAGATGATCGCGCAGTTCGAGGAAAGCAACGAGGCTTTCTGCGCCGTGGCCACCCGGGCTTTGATCTGGTCCGGCTATTTGATGCCCATCACCAATGTGATCAATAACCTTGGCTATGTGGCCATTTCCATCGTAAGCGGGATTATGGCCGCCAAGGGTATGATTCGCGTGGGAATGATCTCCATCTTTCTGCTCTATACCAGGCAGTTTGTGCGTCCCTTTGTGGAAATCGCAAACATCTATAACAACTTTCAAACGGCCGTGGCAGGCGTGGAGCGGATTTTTGAGGTTCTGGATGAAATGCCGGAGCCTGCCGATGCCCCGGGGGCCCTGTTGTTGAAAAAACCCAAAGGGGATATTGAACTAAAGCGTGTAACATTCGGATATGCACCGGCTATGCCAATCCTGAAGGATGTGAGCCTAACCATCCCCGCGGGCACCCGCGCTGCCATCGTGGGTCCCACTGGCGCGGGCAAGACCACCATCATCAACTTGCTTACCCGCTTTTATGATGTGGATAGCGGCCAAATTTTGTTAGACGGCCATGATTTGCGGGAATACCGGATGCAGGATTTACGCCGCGCTTTCGGGGTGGTGCTGCAAGACACCTCGTTGTTTGGCATGAGCGTAAGGGACAACATCAGCTATGGGCAGGAGGGCGTATCCTTTGAAAAGATACGGGCGGCCGCGGTAACAGCCGGTGCGGATTCCTTTATTCGCAGGCTTCCCCAAGGCTATGATACTATCCTGGCCCAAGGCGGCGCTACCTTAAGCCAGGGTGAACGCCAGCTTTTAACCATTGCAAGGGCCGTTTTGGTGGATGCACCCATTCTGATTCTGGATGAAGCCACCAGTTCCGTGGACACCCTGACCGAACAGAAAATAAAAAAGGCTATGCTATCCATTACGCAGGGGCGCACCTCGTTTATCATTGCCCACCGTCTATCCACCATCCGGGATGCAGACCTGATCATTCTCCTTGCAGATGGACGCATCGTTGAAAAAGGGACACACGTTGCACTCATGGAGCTAAATGGTCAATATGCCGCCATGTACCGAACCCAGACCGGCCTGCAATAAACGATCTAGGTAAAAAACGAAAAGAAGGCTGTCGCTCAATGCACAAGAGCGGACAGCCTCTGTTTATACTATTCGAAGATTGGGGCGGCACCGGCGTTTTCTTGGGAACGCTTATGCGCGATGGGTTAAAAGTAACTTACGTTTACCCGTTTGCCCATTTCCAATAAAAGCTTGCTTAATCTTTCCGCAATTTGCATTTTTACGTGGAAGGTAATGGGTAGTCCTTCCTTTTGATGGGCCTCGTTCACGGCGCGGCCCACATAGAAGTTGATATCCGTGGCATCCTCAAAAAGCATCCGCGCAATCTGCGAGGCGCCGTCTTTTTTGCAGCTCCAATCCAAATACCGCGCATTGTGGCCTGCATAATCCTCCGCATACTCGAGCACCCGGGCCATGGTTACGGCGCCCTCGGTCACCAGATCCACCCCCTCCAACCTTGCGGTAGGCGGAATGACCGGGTCTAAATAGGCGGGAAGAGACGTATCCAGAGGCTTTTTCAAAAATTCCGCCGCCAACTCTCCCGTGGTTCCTCCGCAAATGATGCGTTTACCCGCTTTTGCAAAAAAAAGGGAAAGCATTTTTTCCGTATCTTCCCTTTTTTGGGGCGGCCCAAAGAGAACATTCACCACCTCGCGCCGGCGCAAGCGTATGGCGCAAGCGGAGGTATCGTCTCCCGGTTTGTCTCCATAGAGCCGGGCGCATTCCCCCACCAGCATGGCAGCCCAGGTTTTCGCCGTGAACTGCTCGTTATATAAGATTTCCAAGAACTCGACGATGGCCTCCCGGTTCCATTTCGTGTTCATAGTCTTACCCTGGCTGGCATGAAGCACGCCGTCGCTCATGGCGAGCAGGACATCCCTCTCTCGCAGGCTAATGCGGGATTTGTAAATGTTCTTCCCGTCGATGGTTTCGCACACCTCCGGATAATCCATATGTTTTCCATCCCTTAAGAGAATGGTGTGCGGGTTGTCATACTGAATGAGCTCCGCTTCGGTATTATCCGCAATGCGCAGGATGGTAAAGGTAGAGTATGCCACCTGCCTTTCGGCGCAGATGGGAAGCGTAGCGGCAATGGTATATACGCAATCCTCCAGGGTAAGGCCGTTTGCAATCATGGTGGAAATAATTTTACTTGTGAGGGTAGCAAGGATGCTGGCCTTCACGCCGCTTCCCAACCCGTCGGCCAGAACGATGACCAGGGAGCCATCCACCTGTTCCACTATCTCCACGTGGTCTCCACAAAGCTGCTCCCCCTGCTTATTCAGGCTTACATAACCAACATCCGTACAAAGCTCATTCATGGCCCAAGGACTCCTTTAGCTTCGTAAGCGCGACCTTGGTTTCCGCCGTAGTCTCCCCCAGCAGGGAGGCGATCTCCTGCACGGCACGCATCTGCTTCTCAATGACCTTATCGGTAATCTCGATGGTCGTTTGGCTCAGTTCCTCTTTCCGTTCCTGCGCTCTTGCCTCTTCGGTTATATCCCGCATGATGCAAATAAGAATATGGTAGCTTTTTATATAGAGCACGGTCTGATCCACATATTTTTTATAGTCCGCCAAGTACACATGCTTTTGAACCAGGTTTCTCTCCTGGCTGTAAGCCTGGATAAAAGGCATCGGGTCCAAAATATGCACAAGCTGGTCTCCCAACACATTCCGGGGATCGCTTATATTCATCAGCTTGCAGGCCGCCGCGTTGATCTGATGCACTTCCATGGCTTCATTCACCACAAGAATGGCATTGGGGGTATTCTTAATGATGGTATCGGAGAAGGATTCCGCCTTGGCCAGCAAAAACGGCAAGCACATGTTCATATCCGCCTTGCCCAATAGAACGGCAATGGCTTTCTCCCGGCAGGTATCGTACCCACAGCTTCCGCAGTTCAGTTCATCGGCAACGCTGGTTTTCCCCATCTTTGCAAGTACTTCCCGGATGGCGGTTTCCCCGGGCTGGTAAGTTCCCCGCTTAAGGCTGGTATGCTCCCTGGCAATCTCCGTGGGCGCTGGCTGCGGGATGGAAAAATCCTTGGGCTTAGCATACCGAACCACCTCCTGATAATCGCTCAGGAGCAGGCAGTGATGCTTATCCATAATGGGCCCGCCCACGCAGCTTCCCGAGCAAGCGGACATCTCCACAAACGCATGCTTCCCGCCGCCGCTCACCACATCTTCCAGCACCCGCATGCAATTTTCCACGCCATCCACGGCGAAATAGGTATAGTCTGGGTTGTTGCGGTCCATACACTGGAGGATACCCCCGCAGGTGGGGAATGTCCTAGCCCGGCCTTCCTCCCCTACTGCTTTGCCTTGCTCCACCTTTACCCCGGCCTCTGCAAGCCAGGCGGAAAGATCCTCAAAGGTAAGCACACAGTCCATCAAGCCGGGCAAATCATCCGCTTCAGACTTTTTTGAAATGCAGGGCCCAATAAACACGGTTTTCGCCCCCGGATGTCTCCGCTTTATATCCGCACAGTGGGCTTGCATGGGGGACTGAACCTTGGCCAGATACGGCAAGGCGTCCGGATAGTATTTTCGAATAAGCAAATTCACCGTGGGGCAGCAAGATGTAATGATAATATTCTGCTCCCCCTCATCTACCAGGCGGTCATATTCACGTTTAACCAGCGTGGCGCCCAAAGCGGTTTCCTCCGCGCCCGCAAAACCTAGCAGCCGGAGGGCTTTGTCCATGGTTTCAATGGTAGCCCCCTCATAATTGGCCACAAAACTGGGGGCCATGCTGACAAACACTGGTGCGTCGGCGGCCACAAGGGCCTTGGCAATGGGCAAATCATTCCGAATTTCCTTCGCGTTCTGGGGACATACCACGAAGCAGCGGCCGCAAAGGATGCAATCCTCTGCCAGGATATGGGCTTGGTCATCCGCGAAACGGATGGACTTAACGGGGCAGTGGCGGATGCATTTATAGCAGTTTTTGCAATTCGAACGTTTTAATTTCAGATAATCACCCATGGTGTTTTCTCCTTGAATAGCTCACGCACTATCGATAAGATTATTGTAAGCCCCGCTATAGGCAATGTCAAGGCAGAGCGCCCGTACACA
Organism: Candidatus Pelethousia sp.; assembly: GCA_034933245.1. Classification (GTDB taxonomy): domain Bacteria; phylum Bacillota; class Clostridia; order Christensenellales; family CAG-138; genus Pelethousia. Next base: position 62,393 of record JAYFNX010000023.1, on the reverse strand, counting down.
GCGCCTTAGGCAACCTTTGGCACCCCCGTGGGGTGTTCAGGTTTTACAAGGATTTAATATGCGCATAATCGGTTTTTAATCGGAAATTTATATTATATACTTGTAGGTTTATGCCCATTATCGGGCATGCAATCCTATTCGGCACAAATATCCGTGCTATAAATTCGCCCTTGGGAATGTTATACTCACTAAAGGGAGTGTAGTGAAATAAACGGCCCAAACGCCACGTAAGGAGCGCCATGATTTATTATGTGGAAGATGATGTCAATATACGGGAGCTGGTTGTATATACCCTTGGAAAAAGCGGTCTATCTAGCCTGGGATTCGCTAACGGGGCCGAATTTTGCCAGGCTTTGGAGAGCCATGCGCCGGAATTGGTTCTTCTGGATATTATGTTGCCCGGGGAGGATGGCATAGCCCTTTTGCGGAGATTGCGCCAAGATGTGCGCACAGCATCGATTCCCGTTATGATGATTACTGCGAAAGGTTCCGAATACGACACGGTAGTCGGCTTGGATAGCGGGGCGGACGATTACTTGGCCAAACCCTTTGGCATGATGGAACTGGTTTCCCGTGTCCGCGCCCTATTGAGAAGAGCGGGGCAGGGTGCGCAGCGCAGGACTTTGTCCTGCGGGGCGGTGACGCTGGATCATGACCGGCATGAGGTACGAGTGAGCGACCAACCGGTTTCCCTCACCCTCAAGGAATATGACTTGCTGCATTTTCTTGTGCGAAACCCAGGAATGGTTTTCACCAGGGAAAAACTTCTAAGCGATGTTTGGGGCTATGATTATGAAGGCGGCACCCGAACGGTGGATGTACATGTGCAAACCCTACGCCAAAAGTTGGGCGAAAGTGCAAAAATTATTCAAACGGTACGGGGCGTAGGCTACCGAGCCGGGGAGGGACGGACATGACCAAGCGCATTTTTAAAACCATTCTTTATGTAACCTTGCCGGTGCTGCTGCTATGTATTGGTCTCATTACGGCCATACAATACGGTTATTTTGAGGCCGGCCTACGTAAGGAGCTAAAAAACGGCGCGCTCTATATTGCCCAAGGCATAGAAATGGACGGGATTGAATACCTCTCCGCCCTCCCTCGTAACGAAAACCGCATGACTTGGGTGGACGCGGATGGCCAAGTTCTATTTGATAGCCAGGCAAATGTTGCCGCGCTGGAAAACCATGCTGACCGCGAAGAGATCGCCGAGGCCCTTACGAGCGGCGAAGGCTCCAGCTACCGCTATTCCAAGACGCTGAGCGAAAAGACGCTCTACTATGCCCTGCGTCTAGAGGATGGCACCGTTCTGCGGGTTTCCGGTGCGCAAAGTTCTATTCTCGCCCTTCTTTGGCAAATGTTGCAGCCCATCCTGCTCATTGTGCTGGCCGCGGCCCTTCTTGCGGGTGTGCTTGCCTCTAAGCTGGCTAAGCGGATCGTATGGCCCATCAACGCGTTGGATCTGGACGATCCGGCCTCCTGCGAAGTCTATGACGAGTTGGCGCCCCTGATTCGCAAGCTCCAGAACCAAAAGTTGGAGATTGCCGAACGAATGGAAGCTTTATGCCGTAACCGGGAGGATTTGAGCGCTATCGCAGAAAGTATGAACGAGGGGCTTATCTTCTTGGGGCCGGATGAAACCATCCTTTCTCTTAATAGCAGCGCCGCACGCCTTTTTCAGGCAGACCGGGAGAAAAACAAAGGGCAAAAACTCATTACGCTTAACCGCAGCAGCGAGCTTTCAAGAGTGGCAGCCCAGGCTCTTGGCGGAGAATCCGCCACCGCTGTGCTGGAACTGCACGGCCGCAGTTATGCGCTCTATGCAAGCCCTGTGCCCGGCCGTAGAGGGGCGGTACTCTTGGTGCTGGATATAACGGAAAAACAACAGGCGGAGCTGCTGCGCAGGGAATTCTCCGCCAATGTTTCCCATGAGCTTAAAACCCCCCTCACTTCCATTTCCGGTTATGCTGAGATCATTCGAGACGGTTTGGCAGATCCACAGGATGTGCCGGAATTTGCCGGCCGTATCCATGGGGAAGCTAACCGCCTTCTTGCGCTGATTCGAGACATCATCAAACTGTCCAGCCTGGACGAAGGCGCTTTAGACGGACAAAAGGAATCCGTAGAACTTTTGGCTCTGTGCGGTACGGTCTGCGGCCGTATGCAGCAGACCGCCACGGAAAAGGGCCTTTCTTTAACGCTGGAGGGCAATCCGGTTCTTGTATATGGCGTGCGCGCTATCCTGGATGAAATGATATTCAACCTGTGTGACAATGCCATTCAGTATAACAAGCCTGGCGGCAGCGTTGCCGTAGCCGTGCGCAAGGATGCCGGCACCGCCCTTCTAACCGTAACGGATACGGGAATCGGCATTCCGCAGGAATGTCGCGAAAAAGTATTTGAACGCTTTTACCGGGTGGATAAGAGCCATTCCAAGCAAACTGGCGGTACGGGCCTTGGTCTTTCCATTGTGAAGCATGCGGCGGCATACCATGGTGCGCGCATATCGCTGCGTGATGTGCCGGAGGGCGGCACCCGGGTAGAGGTTCGCTTTCCACTGGCGTAAAATTCTTTTGCTTAGAATAGGACGGCGTACTTCACGTCGTCCTATTCTTATGTATGCCTAACGGTATGCTGTCTTCGACGCGCTCTGCGTGAACGGGTGAAAATGCGGCAGGGATGCGTGCCACGCATCCCTGCCGTTCCAAGTTTAAATCTGGAGCAGATCTTTTCATTACTTGCGGCTGATGGCACCGAACTTACAGACCTCCATGCAAGCGCCACATTTTACGCACTTGCTGTTATCGATCACATGCGCCTGGCGAACGGTGCCAGTGATGGCGCCGGAAGGACACTGGCGGGCGCACATGGTGCAGCCTTTGCACTTCTCGGGATCGATAACAAAGTTGAGCAACGCCTTGCACACGCCGGCAGGGCACCGCTTTTCGTTGATATGCGCCTCGTACTCATCCCGGAAATAACGGATGGTGGAAAGCACGGGGTTAGGCGCGGTCTGGCCTAAACCGCACAGGGCGGATGCCTTAATGTTCCTCGCCAGGGTCTCCAATTTCTCGATATCGCCGGGCTTGCCTTTGCCCTCGGTGATGCGCTCTAGCATCTCCAGCATGCGGCGGGTTCCGATGCGGCAGGGCGGGCACTTGCCGCAACTCTCATCTACGGTGAACTCCAGGAAGAACTTAGCGATGTTCACCATGCAGTTATCCTCATCCATGACGATCATACCGCCGGAGCCCATCATAGAACCGATGGAGATGAGGTTATCGTAATCGATAGGGATGTCCAGATGTTCGGCAGGAATGCAACCGCCGGAGGGGCCGCCTGTCTGCGCTGCTTTGAACTTCTTGCCGTTGGGGATGCCGCCGCCGATATCAAAAATGATCTCCCGCAGCGTGGTACCCATGGGGATTTCCACAAGGCCGGTGTTGTTAATTTTGCCACCCAAAGCGAATACTTTGGTGCCCTTGCTCTTCTCTGTGCCCATAGACGCAAACCATTCGGGCCCTTTGTTGATGATCTGACAGATGTTCGCATAGGTTTCCACGTTGTTGAGCAGGGTGGGCTTGCCCCACAGGCCCTTTACGGCAGGGAACGGCGGGCGGGTACGGGGCTCGCCGCGCTGGCCTTCGATGGAAGCCAAAAGCGCCGTTTCTTCGCCGCATACGAACGCGCCGCTGCCCAAGCGCAGATCGATATCGAACTTAAAGCCCTTGCCCATGATATTATCGCCCAAGAGGCCGTATTCGCGGGCTTGGTTAATGGCGATGCGCAGGCGCTTCACAGCGATGGGATATTCCGCACGTACATAGATATATCCCTGCTGTGCGCCGATGCAATAGCCGGCAATGGCCATGGCCTCCAGCACGGAGTGAGGGTCGCCTTCCAGAACGGAGCGATCCATGAACGCGCCGGGGTCGCCCTCGTCCGCATTACAGCAAACATACTTCACATCGCTCTCGGGCGCCTTGGCGAACTTCCATTTGAGGCCCGTGGGGAAACCGCCGCCGCCACGACCGCGAAGGCCGGACGCCAAAACCATGTTCACCACGTCGTCTCTGGAGAGCTCCGTCAGGCACTTTTCCAGTGCCTTGTATCCATCAAAAGCAATATACTCATCAATATTCTCAGGGTCGATCATGCCGCAGTTGCGCAAGGCCACGCGGTGCTGCTTTTTATAAAAATCGGATTCGCTCAGGGTGGTGTTGATACCCTCATCGTTCTTTTCTTTATAAATCAGACGCTGAACGGGACGGCCTTTGATGAGGTGCTCGTTTACGATTTCCGCCACGTCTTCGGGCGTAACGCGGCTATAATATATGCCCTCGGGATAAACAACCACAACGGGGCCGGCGGCGCACAGGCCAAAACAGCCGGTTCGGATAACCTGAATCTCCTTGTCGTAGCCTTTTTCCGCAATGAGCTTGGTAAAATTCTCGATGATTTGCAGCGAGTTGGACGAGGTGCAACCCGTGCCTGCGCAAACCAGTACGTGCGAACGGTAAATCATTTCATATTCTCCTTTAATTCATTTTCAAATGCCTAGAATTCTTATTCATAGCTGCCAATGGTATACTCCACTACGGGGTTGCCATTGACAATGTGCTCGGATACGATGCGGGCAACCTGCTCGGCCTTTACCTTACAGTAGGTAACCTTCTCCTTCCCGGGCATATATACCTCCACGATAGGCTCCAGACGGCACAGGCCAATGCAACCGGTCTGGGAAACGACTACGTTGTGGAGATTGCGTTTGTTGACCTCATCCACGAAAGCTGCCATTACGGGCCTCGCGCCCGCCGCGATACCGCAGGTAGCAAGTCCTACCACCACACGCACACCATCTTCCCGGTTCTTGCGCAGGTTGAGCTCGTTGAGCGTCTTCTCTCGGATCGCTTCCAGTTCTTGCAGGGTTTTCATCGATTACGTACCTCCATATAGTTCTAATTCATTATTAATAAGGAAATCCTTGATAAAGGCCGTGACTTCCGGGGCATCCAAGGGGGCTTCCCCCAAGATGCGCCGCAGTTGCTCGGTATCCAGCTCATATTGCAAGCCGTCAACCCGGTGGGAATAACGAAAGTGAATTTCAGGGTTGCCCGCAATGAGTAGGAGCACGGTATCGGCAATATTGCCCAAAGGGGGCCGATCGATATGGTTGCGGCGGTATACGCCCTCCAGGCGGGTTCCCTTCCCCTCCTGGCTTGTCAACTGAAAAGAGCCATCACAAGCTTCGCAGCCTGCCTTGAAAAGGGGAATGCCCAACCCAACCTTTCGGGTGGTACGAGTGGTAACAAAGGGGCTGGTTACAGCCTTTGCCAATTCGGGAGGCATCCCGCAACCGTCATCCTCAATGGTAACGGAAAATGTATCCGCAGGCCCGTCTTCCGCAATATCCAAGCTAATGTTTTTCGCACCCGCCCGGATAGAGTTTTGCACAAGATCCAGAATGTGGAGGGATATTTCCTTCACTGCCCGCTCCTTTCCATAGCCAACCCAAATGCCTTGCCGCCCAGCAAAGCTTCCACGATGCCTTGTGGCGTTAATTCCCGGCAAAAAAGCGGATGCCCCTCTTCGAGAATATCTCCCAGTTGGTGCGCGTCGCTGGAAAGAATACACAGCTTTTCCAATGCGCTATGGGGCCGCGTCCTATAAATTTCCACCGTAGGCATGTCCGGCTCTTCCGGCATAAAGCCAAGAATGGGCAAAAGGCTGTTGGCGCCTTTGTTAATATGAGCGGGAACCATTACGCCCCCCATCCTGCGCGCCGTATAGTCGATTTCATCCAAAGTGAGGCTGCATGCGGACAGCAACAACTGCTCCACTTCGCCTATGGGCTCATCGTCCTCATTTACTAAGCGCTGTTCGCCAAAAATCGACGGCTTGTTTTTTATGGCAAGCTGGCGTTCCCCCACGAAGGCGCTCATCTCCAGGGCCTGTTCCAACAACGGAAAATAGCAGAGCAGGTGGATATCCTCCCGGCTGGTAACTTCCATACCAGGCACCACGCATACGCCATATTCCCGCCCCGCTTTCATGGCGGCGGGCAGGTTGGCTGCACAGTTGTGGTCGCAAACCGCCACCGCATCCAATCCCTTGAGCTTAGCCATACCCACGATATTCCACGGGGTCATGTCATTATCCGCGCAGGGGGACAGGCAGGAGTGCATATGCAAATCCACCCGGGCGCGCATTAGCGCACGCCCAATTCGTATAACTTTCCGGCCAGGGCATAGCTGGAAAGGGAACTGACAAACACCGGAATGCCCTCTTCCTCCGCCTTTGCCAAAGTATCTGCCTCCACGGTACAGTTCTCTGCCACAATGACGCAAGAGAACTCGTGCAGGCTAGCCACAGCAATTACATTTAAATGGGTCTGAACCGTGATCCAAACCATGCCGCTCTCGCCCTTCGCCATTACGAAGCTAAGTAGGTCGCCTGTGCAACCGCCCGTAACTTTGCGGCTCATATCGGCCTTAGGGGTAAGTAGGCGGAGTTCCAAGGCTTCTATCAATTGTGCAACCGTCACGCCGTTTCCCTCCTTCATTCTATGGTTCAACAGTTCTATGCTTATAGGTTTGTTAGATCCACCATCTGCCTGGCAAGCTCTTCCACCTTCTCCTTAAGCTTGAATACGCAATCCATCTCATTGGCCCGCCCCTGCACGATATCCTCGGCCAACGTGCGGCAGGTTGGGCTGCCGCAGGAACCGCAATCCAGGCCCTTAAAGGTTTTGGTAAGGGCTTCGATGCGCTCCATCTTGGCAATGGCTTCGCTGATGTTATCGCTGAGCTTGATGGCAGGGCGAGGTTCCAGGGGGGCGGAAAGGCGAATATCATCCCGGGGTTCCACCGGTGGCATGGGATGATCCACTTCTTCCGTGCGCATGCGTTCAATAAGCTTGCGCAGGGAATTTTTGGCAACAAAGGCGTTCTCAAATACCAGCGGACCGCCCACGCATCCGCCCTCACAAGAAGCGCCCTCGAAGAAATCAAGATCGTCCAACCGACCGTTTTCAATTTCTTCCAGCACGTGGATTACATTATGAATCCCATCCACAGAGAGGATGTTGTTGCAATCCAGAGCCGCTCCTTCGCCGCCATAATTGGCCCAGTTAATGCCTTGCCAGGTAGCGTGCCGTCTGCGGCGAACCGATTCCGGCACCTCTTGCTTAAGCTGCGAGCTCAGCAGGCCATAAATATCCTGGATGGCGATAGCACCATCCACCATGGTCTTGCGACCGGAATGGATGCTGGCCATTTTGGCGGGACAGGGCGTGATGAAAAATGCCCCGATTTCCTCTATGGGGACTCCATGGGCCTTGGAATATTCCTCCTTTGCCATGCGAGCCGCCAGTTCCTTCGGGGAAAGCACGTCGGCCACATTGGGCAAAAGCTCCGGGAAGCGGATGCGGATGAGCGCGACCACCGCCGGACAAGCCGAGGAAATCAAAGGCCTGCATTGATTGGTTTTAAGGATCTTCCGCACGGTAGCGGAAACGATGTCCGCCGCCCGGGCCACCTCAAACACATCGCTAAAGCCGAGGCCCAGCAAAGCGTTCAGCACGTTGTCTACGCTGGGTAAATTGCGGAACTGCCCATAAAGAGCAGGCGCAGGCAGGGCGATGCGGTGCTTGAAGCGATAAATGGCGTTGATCGGGTCTGTCTGTGCCACCTTTGCCTGATGCGGACAGTTCTGCACGCATACGCCGCAATCAATGCACAGATCATAAAGGATGTTGGCCTTCCCATTCCGTACGCGAATGCATTCCATGGGGCATCGCTTTAAGCAAGTGGTGCAGCCCACGCATTTATCCCTCTCTAATTTAACGCTATGATATAGCTCTTGCGATGACATGGTAGCAGCACCTCCTTGCCGTTATAAATTGAAATCCATTGTAATAGAAGTTCCTGTGCCTAATGCGGAGACGATTTGAAAAGAATCGGAACAGCGTTTCATATTGGGCATGCCCATGCCTGCCCCAAAACCTAACATACGCACCTCTTCGGATGCCGTAGAATAACCTTCCTGCATGGCCAAATCAATGTCCGCTATGCCGGGCCCCACATCCTCCACCAAAAGGCGGATACGATCCGGATAAACGGTAAGCTGCATTGTCCCTCCCCAGGAATGAATGGCCAAATTAATTTCCGCCTCATAAGAGGAGATGGCTACCCGCCGCACCACAGGGGATGCAACGCCCAGCTTCCTCAGCGTGTTTTTGAAGGAAGCGGCAACCTGGCCAGCGGTGGCAAAATTGCCCCCTTCAACCCGCCGTATCTCCTGGAAGGTTTCATGCGCAGCGTTACCCATTCACCCTCCGGCGACCTTCGAGGCCGTTTTTGTACAGCTCGCCACAGGCAACATACATGGTGTACTTCGTGCGTAGAAGGGTAATGCCGTTCTGCGTAGCCTTTTCGATCATTTCAGGGGTGGGCATTTTTGCCCGCACGAAAATGATGGCGCTTAAATCCAGGATCTGGGCTGTAAGCACGGTATGCACCGTGCAAAGCCCGGAGAGAAGCACTCTGTCCTGCTCCGTATAAGCCAGAACATCGCTCATCATATCGCTGGCAACCGCCACGGGGATATCAATGTCTAAATTTTCGTGCCCACAGATGACCTCAGCCTCAAGGATTTCCGCCATGCGCGCTAATTTCATGCTGTTCCTTTCCTGTGCGTTAACCCTGTTTGAGATATTTTTCTATAATACCAGGGATGTCTTGCGGAACCAAGCGGCCGTAAACCTCGCCGTTGATCATCATGGCCGGCGCAAGGCCGCAGCAGCCGATACAACGGGTGGCATCCAGCGTAAAGAGACCGTCTTCCGTGGTCTTACCCACCTCAACACCGCCAAGAACTTTCTGCAGCTCCTCCAGAACAAGCTGGGAGCCTTTTACATAGCACGCGGTACCCAAGCATAGACCCACGGAATATTTTCCTTTTGGCTCCAGGGTAAAGAGGGAATAGAAGGTGGAGATGCCATAGATGTCTGTTACAGGCACACTCATCGCTTCCGAAATATAGTTCTGCACCTCTTCGTCAACGCAGCCAATGATAGCTTGTGCTTGCTGCATGACCGGCAGCAACCCGCCGGGCTGATCCTTCCATTGACGGATTACACCATCGAGCTGTTTGTACCCCTCTGCGCGCGCGCTCTTCTCAGTTGTCATGAATACGTCCTCCTTGCTTGTTTCACAAACATTGTAATGATATTTAAAGATTTGTCTATATTGTATGCTGTTAAGTTTATCACAGAATGATGCGCTTGAAAAGTATTCCCTTGTTTTTTTCGTGAAAGATTCACCAATCCGCGGACACAAGTGCTCATTTGTGCCCACATGGCGGATTAATAGGAAAGAACGGCCATACGACCGTTCTTTTTATTTCGTCGACAATCTACATAATGCGCTTTTTTACCCGGAGATCGCCTTAATGTTTTCATTGCGCTTACATAAGTCCAGGGTCTCCTCAAAAGTAAGGCCATGCGTCGAATAAATAGATAATTCTAATGTGATGGTGCCGTCACCGTGTTTATGAATTCCGCCGCTGCTGATGACGATGCCCTTTTCAGCCAGCTGTGCCATAAACTCCTCTATGGTGTTTGGCCCTTCCACTAAGATAACAGAAAGTTCGCTGGTCATCGCGCTATCCTCCGAACGCACGTATCTATGCAGCACATATTGAATGGCGATAATCGCCGCAGTGGAAAAAACGCCTACTTCGTACATACCCGCCCCCATGGCCAAGCCCACGCCGGACGTAGCCCATATGCCCGCCGCCGTGGTCAGTCCTTTAATCGTATGCTCCCTAAATACAATGGTGCCTGCACCCAAGAAGCTGATGCCGGCAATTACATTGGACGCGATGCGGGTAGGATCCACCTTGAGGTTTCCTCCCAGGGCGATCATATCTAGAAAGCCGTATTTGGATACAACCATCACCAGCACGGAGCCCAACGCCACAATGATATGCGTACGCAACCCGGCCTCTTTTTTGCGCTTATTGCGTTCCATACCGATGACCGCGCCGCAAAAACATGCCAGAACGATTCGAATCATATAGACTGCCACCGGCATAAGTGAATTTTCCCATTGTGTCGGAAACATAAAATCCTCTCCGTTCTTTGTTTTGATTTTTATTTTACCACAGGATAGGCATATTGCGCATCATGCATGGCGAAAACAAGCAACAAAATGGTTGGCGGCAACTTCGACTAGGCGCGGTACGCCCTGCCTACAAAGTGCCTCGCATTCAAAGCAGCGGTTGGCGAAGCGGCATTCATCCGCCAAATTCACCGGGCTTGTAATTTCACCCTTAAGGGAGATGCGCTGTCGTTTTTGGCTCAAATCCGGCACAGGGATGGCCGACAGGAGGGCCTTTGTATAGGGATGGATGGGATTGGTAAAGAGTTCCTCCGCCGGGGCTTTCTCCACGATCTGTCCTAGATACATCACCGCAATATCGTCCGAAAAGTGGTTTACCACAGATAGATCGTGGGTGATGAAGATATACGTAAGCTCCATCCGCTCCTGCAATTCTTTGAGCAGGTTTAAGATTTGGGCTTGGATGGAAACATCCAGCGCGGAAACCGGCTCATCACACACGATAAGCTTCGGTTCCACTGCCAGCGCCCTTGCAATGCCGATGCGCTGGCGGCGGCCTCCATCCAGCTCGTGGGGATAGCTGTTGATGAGGCGCTCGGCCAGGCCCACCGTTTCCATCAGCTCCAGCACCCTGGCCTCCAGTTCCTTTTTGTTGGTCAGGATACGGTGCTCCCTGATGGGTTCCGCAATAATTTGGTTTATGGTCTTTTTCGGGTCCAGCGAAGAGAACGGATCCTGAAAAATAATCTGCATATCCTTGCGCATATGCCGCATCTGGCCCTTGTTCAACTTGTTTACATCCTTGCCGTCAAAGATGATTTCTCCGGCGGTTGGTTCTATAAGTCGCAGAATGGACCGCCCGGTGGTGGATTTGCCGCAGCCGGATTCGCCTACCAGTCCCAAGGTTTTCCCGCGCTCCAGCTTAAAGCTGATATCATCCACCGCATGGAGCATGCCGCGGGAGGTTTTAAAGTACTTTTTCAGATTGCGCACTTCCAAAATGGTATCCGCCATTACGCCTTCCCCCTTTGGATATGAAAGTCGGGCCGGTCATAGGCCACACAGGCCACCGTATGGGTATCGCTGACCCGCCGGATGGGCGGCTGTCCCTTCCAGCATGCCTCGGTGGCATAGTTGCACCGTGGCGCAAAAGCGCAGCCGCTGGGCAGGTTGGTCGGATCGGGCATAAGCCCCTTAATGGGCTTGAGCTTGGCCTGCCGGTTTTTGATATTGGGCAGGGAGTTGAACAAGCCTTCCGTATAGGGATGCAGCGTATGGTTGAACACATCCTCCAGCGTCCCCTGCTCCACAATGCGGCCCGCATACATAACGGCCACCTCGTCGCACACCTCCGCCACAATGCCCAGATCATGCGTAATCATGATCATGGAGGTATCATATTTCTCTTTGAGGCTGTTCATAAGCTCCAGCACTTGGGCTTGAATGGTTACATCCAGGGCCGTTGTGGGCTCATCGGCAATGAGAAGCTTGGGGTTGCAGGCCAAGGCGATGGCAATGACCACCCGCTGCTTCATGCCGCCCGAAAACTGATGGGGATATTCATTGGCGCGGCTGGCCGGTATTCCAACCAGCTCCAGCATTTCGCCGGCCCGTTTTAAGGCGTCCTTTTTCGAAAGGTGTTCATGAATCTCCAGGCTTTCGGCTATCTGCTCCCCCACGGTGAATACAGGATTCAGGGCAGTCATAGGGTCCTGGAATATCATGGAGATTTCTTGGCCCCGGATCTGCTCCATCTCATGGATAGGCACGGAGAGGATATCCTGGCCGTCAATGAAAAGCTTGTCGCACGATACCACCCCCGGCGGGTTGGGTACCAAGCGAAGCATGGCCAAGGCGGCGGTGGTCTTCCCTGCGCCCGTTTCTCCTACCAGGCCGATGGTGCGCTTATATCCCAGCTTCAGATCGATTCCGTTGAGGGCGCGTACGATACCATCCTCGGTCTCATAGCGCACCACCAGGTTTTCAATATCCAAAATGAGGTCTTTGTTTTCTCGGTTCATAGGTTTTCTCCTTTAAGCTACCGCTTTAGCTTGGGGTCCAATGCGTCGCGCAGGCCATCTCCGATGAGGTTAAACGAAAGCACCGTGAACATGATGGCCAGGCCGGGATACAAGGTCAAATAACTGTGATCCCGGATAAAGGAGCGCCCTGCCGAGAGCATGCTACCCCATTCCGGCGCGGGGGCCGGCACGCCCAGGCCGAGGAAGCTGAGCTGCGCCGCCGAAATAATGGCAGAGCCTATGCGCAACGTCGCCTGCACGATGATCTGGGAGACGCAATTGGGTAAAATGTGAAAGGCTACGATCTTCCATTCTCGCATGCCGATTGCCCGCGCAGACTCGATGTATTCCTCGCCGCGCACGGTCAGCACGGCGGCCCGGGCCACCCGGACGAAGGGGGCGGTGCTGGCGATACCCACGGCGAGCATCAGGTTAAAGGTGCTCTTTCCCAAGGCCGATACCACCGCGATGGCCATCAGCACGCTGGGTATGGATGAAAAAATATCGCATATGCGCATGACGATGTTCTCAAAAACGCCGCCCATATAGCCGGCGCTGGCGCCCAACGTTACCCCCACCGCCAAGGCGATGAGCACTGCCACCACGCCCACGGCCAAGGAATAGCGGGCTCCATATACCACCCGGGCCAACACGTCTCGGCCCATATCGTCCGTACCAAACCAGTGAAATACGGAGGGGCTTTGCAGGCGCTCCTTAAGATTCTGGGCGATTACGTCTTCCTCATAACTATAAAGAACGGGTGCCATAAGCGCCATGGCTATGATGGCCACGATGAGCGCCAATCCCAAAATTGCGCCTGGGTTGCGCCGCAGTTGCCGCCAGATGCTGTCCCAGGTGCTGCGTTTCTTATACTTTGCAGCGACTAGCGTGTTGCTTTTTTCCATAGCCTTACCTCACTTCGTATACTGCGCCCGTATGCGTGGGTCTACATAGGCATAAATGATATCCACCAGCAGGTTAACAATCCCCACCAGCATGGTGGTCATGACCAACGCGCCCGTAACCATGGGAATATCCCGCTGATCGATGGCATCCACCACCAAGCGCCCCACCCCCGGCCAGGCAAACACCGTTTCCGCCAGCACGGAGCCGCCCAGCACATTGCTGAACTGAACGCCGAAAACCGTGATGATGGGAATGAGAGCGTTCTTAAGGGCGTGCTTGCGGATAACCCGCCGCTCCGAAACGCCCTTGGCCCTTGCCATGCGCAAGTAATCCTGGCGGATTACATCCAGCATGGAGGAGCGCGTAGTACGGGTTAAAAGGGCCGCCAAGCCTGCGCCAATGGTAAAGGCGGGCAGGATGATGCTGGAGAAACCCGTATTGCCCCCCGAAGGAAGCCATCCGAGCTTGAGCGAAAATAATAGGATTAACAGCAAGCCCAGCCAAAAATTGGGCATGGACAGGCCGAGTAATGCCAAGATCATAGAAACGGTATCCTTGATAGAATTCTGATGAACCGCCGCGATGATGCCCAGGGGGATCGCCATGCCGATGGCCACTATCATGGTTAGGGAAGCCAGCTTCAGGGTGTTTGGCAAGCGCTCCATATAGGTGGCCATCACGTCGCGCCTGGAAACATAGGAGGTCCCAAGATCCCCCTTCATCATGCCCCCGATATAACGGAAATACCGCTCAAGCAGGGAGCCGTTCAGGCCCATTTCCTCACGGAGTATATTCAGTTCCTCCTCGGAAGCATCCGCGCTGGCGACAGAATAGACCGGATCACCATCCGCCACATCCATGATGGCGAAAATGATGAAGGCCACGCAAAGCAGCACCGGAATTAGCATCAACAGCCGTTTAAAAATATAGCGATGCATAACATTCTCCTCTTGTATCCTTTATGGGCCGCCCGGAAGACAAACTTGCGGGCGGCCCACAACCGCCGGGTTTTCTATAAACCCGGATGGGAACGGGAATTTAGGCTTCGGGGAGGCAGATGTAGCGGTAATCGTGCTTCGCGGTGCCAATCCACTTCGCACCGGTGAGGCCCTTCTTGATGCCGATGTTAATCATGGAAGTGCAAATCGGCACAATGGGGCAGATCTCATACAGATACGCCTCAATGTCATGGTACATTTGCTCGCGCTTGGCGGTATCCTGCTCAATGAGCGCCGCATCGATCATATCGTTAAGCACGGGATCCTTCAGCACGCTGCGGTTCGATCCGTTCTTTTTGAGCGTGCCGTCTTCCTCATAGCTTCCATACATGTTGCGCACGGTAAAATCGGTACCGTCCGCATCCGTCCATTGATAGAGGCACATTTCATAGTCCAGAGCCGCATCGTTAAGGATACCCTTCAGGGCGGCTGTCTCCAGCTTGGTGAGGTTGAGGTTGATGCCCACCTTGGCAAGGTCCGCCTGGAGGACCAAAGCGATGTTCTCCTTTGCCGAACCGTTATAAATCACTTCAAAGGTCAGTTCGCCTTCTTTATAGCCTGCGAGGGCAAGCTCTTCCTTGGCCTTATCAATATTATAATCGTATACGGAGAGGTCCTCATTGAGGCCGAACTGCCCACGGTTGATGAAGTTGTTATGGACGGTGCCCTCGCCGTTATAGCCGGCGATGATCATGGATTCCTTATCGGTCGCATAGGCGATAGCCTTGCGCACGTGGACATTATCCAGACCGGGCCGCTCGTTGTTAATGGCAATATAGAGCATAACCACGTTGGGAATTTTGATGAGCTCCAGATTGGCATCATCTTCGATGTATCCCAGGTCCGTGCTAAGCGGATCGATGCAGACATCGATCTCCCCGGTTTGCAGGGCGATGAGGCGCGAAGATTCTTCCTTGATGAGGCGGAACACGATGCTGCGGGTGGGGGCCGCGCCCTTACGGTAAGCATCGTTACGCACAAAAGAAATCTGATCGCCGGGAACCCAAGCTTCCACGGAGAACATGCCCGTGCCGATCTGATAGCCGAATTCATCCGCCTTAACCAGCGCCTCGGAGAGAATGCTCATGGAGCGGTGTGCCAGCAGCATGAGGAACTCCTGGCTTGGTTTGGAAATGGTGATGCTGATATGGGTATCATCAATGGCCTCGATGTCGGTAACCAATTCCACCTTGGTTTTGGTAAAGGAGGATTCCTCTGCCCGCTCATAGGTGAACTCCACGTCGTTTGCTGTGCAGGGGGTACCATCGGTGAAGGTAACGCCCGCCGGCAGAGTGAAGGTAAAGGTACAGCCATCTTCCGAAACCTCCCAGGATTCCGCCAGGCCGGGGACGATTTCTCCGGTGTCCGGATCGATCTCTACAAGAGTCTCATGGGTGAGGGTGAACACCATCATGTTGGCGTCCGTATTGGAGCCCTGTGGGTCCAGTGTGGTTACGTCGTTAGCCACGCCGATTATGACGGTATCCTTATACGAGGTGGGAGCAGCTTCGGCTGTCTCCTGTGCGGGGGCGGCGGCCTCAGAACCACTGCTTGCCTGTTCGGCGGGAGCATTGCCGGAGCAAGCTGTGAGGCTAAGCAGCATAAGCAGACTCAGCAGAAGGGCCAACGCTTTGGTGATTTGTTTCATGGTTTTACCTCCCAAAATGAATGATAGAGTAAGATGTGAACCGTACACTCGTTCAGAAGTGTTACGTCTTATTTATATAGCAATTCCCATGCCAACTTTTTAAATATAAGAGATCTAACAGGAAAGCAGGCGAATTTATGGATGAAATTCCTGGAAATTATTTATGGAGATCGTCTGTGGCTTGCACGAATGAAAACTTTGCATAGAAAAAACCGGAAAATTTTGCGTATGTCCAGCAAACTTTTCCGGTTCCGGTTTTGCGGCCTTATGGATCAATTTTTTACCACAATGTTATTAAGCCAAATATTGCTTTTCACGAAACGATAGCCCAGCAGGCATTTTAACACGTCCACCGCCTGTACCAATGCAAAGAGCGGGCGGATGGGCAAACCCGTAAAACGCGAAAGGGCCCAGGCTACCGGGATGCTGGCAACCCACATGAAGCCGCAGTCAAACACGAAGGTAAGCCCTGTCTTCCCGCCGGAGCGAAGGGTGAAATACGCGGCATGCACAAAGGCATGCAACGGCATGGCCAATGCGGTAATCAAAATAAAGTCCCGCGCCAGGCCTCGTACTTCGGCGCTGGTATTGTAGGTTTGGGGGATGAACGGGGATGCTACCGCCATGAGTCCTGCAACCAAGATGCATAGAAGCACGGAGAATACAATAAGCCAGGTATCTGTTCTTTTAGCCTCCTCCATCTTGCCCGCCCCCAGCAGATTCCCTACAATGATGGCAATGGATCCGCCTACGGCGATAAAAGCCACGTTGAACAGGTTGGTCACCGTGGAGGAAATATTATAAGCAGCCACCGCCGCCAATCCTCGGACGGAATAGCACTGGGCCAGAACGGCCATGCCCAGGGACCAAAGCATTTCGTTGAGCAGCAGGGGCGTTCCGCGCGATAGAATGTTCTTCGCCAATGGCCGGGGAATTCTTAAGCTCTGATATAACCCGATGGCAAAGGGACAACTTTCCTCGTGGGCGTGGGTCCAGCGAGCCACAGCCACGCATTCCGCATACCGAGCGATAACGGTTGCCAGAGCTGCGCCCCGCACGCCCATGGCCGGAAAACCTAACTTCCCGTAAATCAGGATATAATTCAGCCCCAGGTTAACGCCCACCGCAAGGATGGATGCGTTCATGGGCACCACCGTCTGCCCGGTTTCCCGCAGGGTGCTGGCGTAGACCTGGGATAAGGCAAAGGGCGGCAAGCCGGCGATCATAAGAAGAAGATATTGCCGGGCATATCCCATCGTGACGCCTATATTTCCCGTTCGGCTTCCCTCATGAAGAAATAGCGAAACGAGGGGCACTTGCAAGGTGAGCAGAACAAGCACGGCCAGCGCCGTGATAAGCGCGCAGCAGATCAGTTTAAACCGGAAGGTATGCCGTACGCCGTCATGATCCTTGCGGCCATAAAATTGGGCGCCAAAAATGCCTGCGCCGGAAACGCCCCCAAAGATGCTGACGGCAAATACAAAGATGAGCTGGTTCACGATGGCCACGCCGTTCATCGGGTCCGTCCCCAAACGGCCAACCATAACATTATCCAGCAGGCTTACAAAGTTGGTGATGGCATTTTGCACCAAGATGGGCAGTGCCAGCGCGATGACCATTTTATAAAACGCCCTATCTCCAAACCATCTTTCGCGCAATTTCATGGTACCCCATCCCCCTGCCCGTCTCAAAAGAGCCCTGTGATTATCCGGGTCTAGGCCCGGATTGTTGTAGTATATCATGGGTGGTTTCTTCGGGCAAGAGGACGAGCCGTAGGCTTTGCTTTCCTTATTATATATATTAAAATTTTTGCCGTCCATCCAAAAGTTGCAAATAATCCGGCAAGCTCCCGGCGCATATCCGCTTTGCGTGAAACCGATGGAATTTTAAGAGAAATGCTCTGAAAATTCCTGCCCGCCGAGTCCATAGGCGCGCTTTTGCCTGGAACGTCTTGCATAATAGGCCGGGAAAAGCTATCCTATATACAGCCGTCATTCAAAGGTACCGAAAGGAGGGTTCCTGTGCGCAAGGGTATGCTGGCCTGTTTCACCATTATGCTGGCGGTCCTTTGGGGGCTGTTTTGTCCTGCCGAAGCCCATGCGCTCCAGCGGTATTTAAAGGTGGCGTTTAACCCCAACCTACCCCCTTTTCAGTTTTTGGATGTTTCCGGAATGCCTGCGGGCATGCATGTGGAAATGCTGGATTCTCTGGCAAAAGAGCGAGGATTCATTTTGGAATATCTTCCTTATAATACAAACCGCGAATGTCTGGATGCCCTCTCCCGCGGCAAGGCGGATATTGTTTTAGGTCAGGTTGCGGGCACCGCGGATAAAACCCTTTATGCAGATACGGACAGTTTGACCACCTCGCCCTTGTGCCTGCTGGTGCGCGACAGCGACCTTTTGTCTCCCCAAGGGGTGCGCATAGCCGTTTTTGCCTCGGATACGGGGCGCAACACGCTGCTGTCCAACTTGGATTTCAGCGCCTATATCGTAGTGGGCAACCAACGGGCCGTATTCGAGCGGCAAATGGAAGAGCCTGGTCTGGCCATGATCGGCGTGAAGGACAGCCTTCTATACCAGCTGCAAGAGGCGGGCTTGCTGAACGATTACACCATTGTGCGCAATTATCTGGACTCCATGAACTTTTCCCTGGTAGTAAACGCGGGAGACCGGGATCTTCTTCGAACGCTAAACAGAGGGATTGCGCTGCTTAAAAGCAGCCCGGAATACGAAACCATCCATAACCATTGGGTTGTGATGGACGATGGGGAACGGGCCCGGTTAGCCCTTCGGCGTTTGGCTATTGGCGGCGGTATCGGCGCAATCGCCGCTCTTTTCTATTTTCTCATGAGCGTCCGCGTCCGGCGGTTGCTTCAAAAGCGTGTGGATGAACAGACCACCCAGATTCAAGCGGCCAACCGGGAACTGGAGAAGCAGCTGGTCCAAATTCAGAACGAGAGCAATCTGCGCAACCGTCTCATTAAATATTCGCCCAGCGGTATGCTTCTTTGCGATGCGCACTATGCCATCACGTTGATCAATAAACGGGCGCTTGCCATAACGGGACTGGAACGGATTGCGGAAGGAACCGTGGCCATGGATTTGCCGGTGTTTGGAGAAATCCTGCGAGAAGCTGGCGCCTCGATTTTTGCAGAGGGCGTAACCATAGAAAACCAGCTTATCCGCCTAGGCCAAAGCCCGGATGCCCTGCGCACCTACCGCTATACCGTGCACCAAGAAATTTTCTATGGAAAGGTTAGCGGCATCCTTCTTACCGTACAGGATATTACCGAGGAAGAATCCGCAAGGCAGGCCGCCTTCCAGGAGGAAAAATCGTTGGCGCTCATCCGCATTGCCGCGGGGATCGCCCATGAAATCCGCAATCCTCTCATGTCCATCCGAACCTTTGCCACCCTCATCGGCGCCAAGGGCGATGATAAACAGGTGCAGGAATCCTTTGCCCGGTATGTGCCAACTGAGGTGGATCGGATCAATAAGCTTATCGAAAGCCTGATCCATTATACAAAGCCCGTAAAAGGCGTCATATCCGGTGTGCGTCTTAGCGATGTGGCGGATGAATGTCTCTACCTTGCCCGTCCTTTGATGGACAAGCAGCACACCCGGCTTATGCAGGCGCTGGACGACAGCCTGTGGATCACGGCGGATCGGGATCAACTCAAACAAGTGCTTTTAAACCTGTTGATGAACGGCATTGAAGCGATGCACCAGCGGGTCCGCCTGCAACCGGAAGGCAGCCCATTCACGCTGCTGCTTCGTACGGCCGCGCGGGAGGACATGGCGATTATTACCGTGCGAGACGAAGGCGTTGGCATGTCCGCTGAAAGGCTGCGCCAGTGCCGGGACCCCTTCTATACCACCAAGGAGAGGGGAACCGGCCTTGGCTTGGCCCTCTGCGACCAATACGTAAAGGAGACGGGCGGCACCATGCAGATTACCAGCCTGGAAATGAACTATACGGAAATATCCCTTCTGTTTCGGAGGTACAACCATGGCAAAGCATAAGCTCTTTATATTGGACGATGAGGCAGGCATCTGCATCTCTCTCTCCCTTGCCTTGGAGTCGGACTACCATGTTTCCTGGGAGACGGACCCAATCAAGGGGCTAGAGCTTCTAAAAGCAGGCGCTTACGATCTTGTGCTGTTGGATCTGGTTATAGGCGAACACGACGGTTTGGATATTCTTCGCAAGATCAAGGAGATAGATCCCGGCATCTGCGTGATTATGATGACCGCTTTTGGGGATATCCGCTCCTCTGTAAACGCCATGAAAAACGGCGCGTTCAATTACCTGCCCAAGCCGCTGGATATCGAGGAGCTTCTTCTTCATATCAAGCAAGGTTTGGAATTTCGCGATCTAAACGCACGCATCAACTACTTGAGCGGCGAGTTGCGCACCCACAACCACTCCCTTGTGGGTGAAAGCCCCGCCATACGCCAGGTGTACGAAATGATTGATAAACTCAAGGATGTGGATGCAAGCGTAACCATCACGGGGGAAAGCGGCACGGGAAAGGAGCTTGTTGCCAAGGCGCTCCATTTTTCCGGCAGCCGCTCGGAGCAACCTTTTGTGGCCATCAATTGCGCGGCAATTCCCGAAGGTCTGCTGGAGGAAGAGTTCTTTGGCCATAAGAGAGGGGCCTTCACAGGCGCGATAAGCGATAAACGCGGAAAATTTGAAATGGCGGATAAGGGCACCATTTTTCTGGATGAAATCGGAGACATGCCTCTTTCCCTACAGGGAAAGCTTTTGCGGGCCCTTCAGGAGAAAGCCTTCTGCCCCATCGGTAGCCATGAAATTCGGCATTTCGATGCGAGGGTCATCGTAGCCACCAATCGGGATCTTAAGGACATGGTACAAAAGAGCCTTTTTCGGCGGGACTTATATTATCGGATCAACGTAATCGAAATTCACATTCCACCCCTTCGGGAGCGGCGGCAGGATATTCCCTTGCTCTGTGAGCATTTCATCCAACTCAACAACCGCCAGCAGAAAAAGCCCCTCAAGCTCAAGGGGTTCACCAAAGAGGCGGAGCAGATGCTGCTCTCCTATGATTACCCCGGGAACGTGCGGGAACTGGCCAACGCCATGGAGTATGCCAGCATTGTGGCAGACGGGGAATGGATTCATCCGCAAGATTTGCCGGAGCGCATGCGGGGGACTATCCGTCCCGATTCCGGCCCGGCATCCGAAAACTATGGGGGCCAAACCCTCCAGCAAATCGAAAAGGCCGCCATTCTCAGCGCTTATAGGCGTCACAACGGGAAGCGTAAGGCCATGGCCCGGGAGCTGAACATTAGCGAGCGAGGGCTTTGGAACAAACTGAAGGAATATGGTTTATAAATTTTTTATAGGAGGCGAAAATAGATATGAAATTTCTACTGATTATCGGAGATGGCATGGCGGAAGCTCCTTTGGAATCCCTGCATGGGAAAACGCCGTTGGAGACAGCCCATACCCCCTGCATGGATGCCTTGTGTGCAAAGGGTGAGCAGGGAACCGTACGAACCATTCCCAAAGGGATTGCGCCGGGAAGCGATCCCGGCATTCTCTCCATCTTCAGCTATGACCCGCGCCAGTATTTTCATGGTCGTTCTCCTTTGGAAGCAGCAGGCTGCGGGGTTTTTCTGGGAGAAGATGAAATTTCCTTCCGTTGCAACATAATCACCTTATCCGAAGAGGGGGCCGCATTCGGACAGCGCCGTATCCTCTCCCACAGCGCCGGTTCCATCGATGGGGATTCTTCCATCGCCCTGCTTCAATACCTTCTGGCGGACCATGAATTTTCCCAAGCGGCTGCCCGCCATGGTTTTTCCTTCCACCCCACACTCTCCTTTCGCCACATCATGACCAAGGCCGGCGGAAGCGTGGAAGGGTTCCATGCCACACCGCCTCACGATATTCTGGAAAAACCCATCGGTGATTATCTGCCAACAGGAACAGGCAGCGAAGCCATTTTGGAACTGATGGAGCTTTCCGCCAAGGTGCTTGCCCGCGCACCGCTAAACGAAGCTCGCATGGCCCGGGGGCTTTTACCAGGCAACGGTATTTGGCCATGGGCGGAAGGAACGGCTACCATCCTCCCCTCCTTCCAAAAAAAATTTGGGAAGACGGGGTTGGTGGTTTCCGCCGTGCCGCTCGTGCATGGAATCGCCCGTCTGGCCGGATTGGAAGCCCCTGAAATTCCCGGGGCTACAGGGGAATTGGATACCAATTATGCAGGCAAGATGGAGGCTGCAAAAGCGGCTCTCGGGGCGTACGATTTTGTTTGCGTACACATTGAGGCCCCAGACGAATGCACCCATTGCGGCGATCTCCCCGGGAAAATCCAGGCTATTGAAAACGTGGACGGTCTGATTCTTGCGCCGCTTGCGGAGCACCTTGCAAAATGCAGGGAAAATTATCGCATTCTCGTCATGCCGGATCACCAGACCCTTATGACCAACCGCACCCATGGCGCGGACCCCATCCCCTATTTCATTTACGACAGCCGCCTCGCCACCGGCTGCGGCAAGCCTTATGGAGAATCCTTTGCCGAGGGCGGACCTTTCATTGATCCAGGCTCCGAAATGATGCAGCGTTTCTTCGCTTAAGGCAGCGCAATTTTGGTATTTTAAAACGACCCGGCGCAAAGCCATGCGCCGGGCCGTTTTTTATCCTAAAAAGTAATATCCAACTCGTGCGTTTTTCCGTCGTCCAGAAGGGCAATCCGGTGGGGACCTTTTTTTTCGCCCCGGCTGAACCGCAGGTCATACACCGCGCTGCCAAAACTATACCGCACCTGGAAGCCGTCAAACGGTACGCAAGGATCAAAGACGAGCTCATTTCCCTGCCGCCGCACCCCCAGCATATCCTCCAGGCCGATTCTATACAGCCAGGCCGCCGCGCCCGTATACCAGCTCCACCCGCCCCGGCCTCCATGTGGCGGAGCATATATATCCCCTGCCACCGCATAGGGCTCGGTCATATACCGGGCTGCGCCCGCACGGGTATGGGCATGTTCCAGAGGATTGAGCAGTTCAAAAAAGCGCAAAGCCGTTTCAGGCCGGTTTAGTGCGCAACAGGCTAAAACGGCCCAGGCCGCCCCATGGGTATACTGTCCGCCGTTTTCCCGCACCCCGGCAAGATAGGCGGTAATATAGCCAACCGGCTCTCCCTGCTCCACCGGTTCCTGAAAAGGCGGGGACAGCAGCCGCAGCACGCCGCTCTGTTCATCGACCAGAAGCCTTTCCAGGGAATCCATGGCCTCCGCTCCGTGAACCCCACCGCAAATGGCCGCCCACGCCTGGCAAATGCAATCGATCCGGCAGGCGTCGTTTCGGGCGGAGCCCAGCGGGTTGCCATTTCCAAACCAAGCCCGCTTGTACCAGGCTCCATCCCATGCTCCCTCCAAGGCTCGGGCAAGTCGCTCCGCTTCATGGGTATACCGCCCGGCATCTTCCGTTCGTCCAAAGCGCTCAGCCACAAGGGCAAAGCGCCGGAGCACATCCAGCACAAACCAGCCTAACCAGACGCTCTCACCGCCATCCTTACCCACCAAATCCATGCCGTCGTTCCAATCGCCGCCCTCCATCAACGGCAATCCATGGGGCCCAAAGCGCAAGGCGCTATCAATTGCTCTGCGGCAATGCTCATAGAGCGGTTCCGTCAACTCCCCGACGGCCATGGCATCATACAGATCCCGGCAGCCCTGGGGAATGGGCCGGTCCTCCAGGTAGGGAACGGATTCATCTAAAATGCTGCTATCCTGGGTTGCCGTGAGATAATGGCAAAGGACATAGGGCAGGAAAAGCCTGTCATCCACAATATGGGTACGAACGCCCCGGGCAGGCATATGCCACCAGTGGAGCACATCCCCTGCCGGGAACTGCCGCGCCGCGCAGAGAAGGAGGTGGGAGCGTACCCGGGCGGGGTCGGTTTGCACAAGGGCCAGCATATCCTGCAACTGATCCCGGAAGCCAATAGCGCCGCCGCACTGATAATATCCGCTTCGGGCGAATAGGCGGCTTGTATATACCTGATAAAGCAGGCGGCCATTTAGCATGGCATCCAAAGCCGGGGATGGGGTATGTACCTCAATGGCTGAAATTCGCTGCCGCCAAAGGGATTTTACTTTGCAGAGCTCTCCCTGGGCGGACGCTATCGTGCTTTCCCGTACACGGCGCAAGGCCGCCTCTTCTTCCTCCTGGCCGAAAAGGAAAAGCAGCGTATACTCCCCGCCCGCCGGTACGCTACAGACCGCCCGGATTCCGCTCATGCTGCCCCCATATGCTCTGGGCTCTCGGGGAAGCTCCTCCGCCAGCCATCCCGCCTGGAGCAGGGCGGCCCTATCGTGGCAAATCTCCGCCTCGCCGCAGGTGCAGGCCAAAAAACCGGGGGACATTCCCGGCTGTCGCAGGCTACGTGCAAAGGCAACGCCTTCTTTTGAATAAATGTGCAGGCTTTCGGGATGAGGCTGGTCCCCCATCACCCACTCAACCCCATAGAGTGTGCTGATCCGGCGGGCATAAAGGGATGGATTGCGCAAGGTGAGCAGGGTATATTTGCAGGGCTCATCCCGGTGAACAAACTGGGTCAATTCGCAAAGGAGGCCATGGACCGCCGATTCAAATACCGTATAGCCGTAACCATGGCGTACCCGTGCCTGCTCGCCCTGTAGCCTGCCCGACTGCACGGTAAATACCCGGCCATCCTCCTCATCGCACAAGAGAAAGATTTCTCCCTTGGGGTCCGTCACGGGTTCGTTATACCAAGGCGTCAGTTTATTGTCCCGGCTGTTTGCGCCAAAGGTATAACCGCCGCCGGATTCGCTTACCAGGGTTCCGAACCGTTCATTTGCCAGCATGTTGCACCAGGGAAGCGGCGTTGTCTCTCCTTTGCCCAGGGTAATCACATATTCTCCCGTGGGTAAATCCAGCCCGCCCAAGCCGTTTTCGAAGGCCAACGGTTTCAGAGGGGGCAGCGAAACGCGTTCGCGTTCCCGCGCTTTTGCGCTCCGCAAACGGTAGGGCCATGCCGGCGCAGCCAAGGGCGCAAATTGTTTATCCAAACTACGGCCCGGGCTGCCGTCCGCCTCCACCATAGCCATATCCCGAAGAAGGAGCCGATCTTCTGCCCGCAACGCATAGCCATGAAAAAGTCTGCCGCCGGGAAAGCGGCCGCATAGCTCTACGAGCCGCGTTTGAAGTTCTCCCCGATAGGCGTTTGGATAATTTCCGATCAGAACCAAATCCACAGGGCAATGCCGGGTGGCTAAATAGGAAGAAAGCTCCAAAAGCGCCCTGGCCATGCGAAGCCCCTGAAGGCTCTTGACCTCCATGAGCAAAATAGGCAGGTCTCCGGATATTCCCAACCGCCAGAGGCCGCAAATTCCTTCGCCCGGCCCGGCTTGCGGAGGTCTTTGGGGCTTTTGCGGGATATGGAGAAGAAGCCTGGCGGCAATGCGTTCAAAGAGCTCCGCCTTCCCTTCAGAAAGCCCTGCCATCCGCAAGGCGCTTTGGGCATGGGCCCAAGCCAAATCCGTGCATTCGAAAAGGCCGGCACGCAGTTCTTCCACCATGGAAAGGACTTTTGCCTGGTTTGGCGCATAGCCCATCAGAAACCAAACCGTAGAACTTTGCCCCGCAGCCACAACCAACCTGGCCCGCGCCTCCAAATAGGGATCAATGGGCGCTTCCATATTACCCGCCGGTAAGGGCCGGAGCATGGCTTCCTCCAGCGTGCTGCCCCGTCCCTGCGTCAGGATCCTGGCCGTGCCATAGCGGGGTTTTATGTTCCCATAAAGTTGAACATACAGTACGCCCTCGGGCTTGGAACCCCCTCCCCGCCGCCGCCAAAACAATAAAACGTTTTCCTCTTCCTTTGCTTCCACTGTTAGCCGCACAAAGGCGGGATGGGCCAAATCGTCCAATTGATCCGCAAGGCATACCTCCATAAAAGCGCCCAGTTCAACCTCCATATCCTCTTGGCTATGGTTGGATAGGGTGACAGCCCGAATTTCGGCATCTTGCTGGGCGGATACACAAACCTCTACATGCGTAGAGATTTGCCCATGCCGGCCGTTGAATTCCACCTTATGGGGGTAGAGAATGGTCTCCGTCCTTTCCGTCAGCTCCCAAGCTTCATCCCCGGCCCGCAGCAAAAGATGGACGCCACCATCCCCCCGCAGCGGATCCGGGCGCCAGCGGCTGAGCATTACATCCCCGCATTTTGAAAAGCCCAAGCCGCTATCCGTTAAAAATACGGTATAGTGGCCGTTGGACAAAAGCTGGGTTTCGGGCACAGCCCGGGGCCCTGCCACGCGGCGCGGGCGATGCGCCTTTTTTTCCTGCGCTTTGCGGGGGGCGATGGCGCTTTCAAACTCACGGATTACGGTGCTATGGGCCGGTTGCCTTTCTTCCAGCAAAATCTCTACGGCACGGATTTCCGGCAGCGCCAGGAATCGGCGGCTGATGCTGCCTTCGCACAGACAGTTTGTTAGGGCGCAAAGGCCCATGCCCTGGTGATGGGCCATGTAACTTTGCACCAGCTCCCGCCGCTTACCCTTGGCAACCCGGCCCGGGGTATAATCCACCGCCTCATACATGCCGTACTCCCCTAGCGCTCCTTCGGCCATAAGATCGCGCAGATTGGCAGCAGCTCTTTCTTCCAGGCCCGGCACCATAAGCGCCAGCAAGGTGGAATACGGGGAGATCACCCGGCTATGCTCCCTTTGCGCCATAAGCCCCAACCGCGGAACGCCAAAGGCTCGGTATTGATAATACATCGTCCGATCGAAAGCATAATAGCCCGATTCCGATATGCCCCAAGGCACGCCTTGGGTTTCAGCATAGCGTATCTGGGTTCGCAGGGCGTTGGTACAGCTTTCATAAAGCAGTGTACCGGGGATAAGCCCTGTAAAAAGAACGGGCATAAGGTATTCAAACATGGTGCCGCTCCAAGAAAGCAGGGTGCGGCCTCCCCCCGCAGGCACCAGCAGGCGGCTGAGGCCAAACCAATGGGCGCTCTCCACCTGCCCCAATGCAATGGTCACAAGGCTGGTTAGCCGGGCTTCGCTGGCCATGAGATCATACCAGGAGCGGGACAGACAGGCGGCCCCTTCGTCATACCCGATATGAAAAAGCCGGCGTCCCTTATCATACAAGGGTTTAAAATCCATTGCATGAAGAAGGGAACGGCAGCGGCGGGCCGTTTGCGCGGCCTCCCCGCCTTCTTCATCCAGTGCCGCGGCGCACAAAAGCAGGCAGGCTGCTAGGTTTCCGCTATCCACCGTAGAAACATAGCGGGGCGTGAGCACGGCCAAGTCCTCCAGCCTATACCAGTTATAGAGATGTCCCTGCCATTTTTCCATCCGCTCCATGGTGTCCAACATATGGGCCATGCGTGTTGCCATGGTTTCCCCGCTGATCAACCCCAGATCCTTAGCACATAGGCAGGCCAACAGCCCCATTCCGATGTTGGTGGGGGACGTATTGGCCACAGGCGGTTTTGCAGGGGATTGCTGAAAGTTATCCGGGGGTAGATAGCCGTTTTCAGGGCCCGCAAAGAATTCGAAATAGGACCAGGTGCGTTTGGCGATATCCAGAAGGAAATCCTTATCCGCCCTGGATAAGGCGGATCGTCTTCTGGGCCGGTCCAACCGTGCTATGGATAGCGGAGCGGCCAGCCACAGCACGCCCAAGAGCGTAGAAACGATAGGCGCATGGCCGAACACGGCGCCTGCCATCATGAGAAAGCCACCTAAAACCTGGGCCCACAGGGCCTGGTAATATCCTTCCAGTGTTTTGGGCTTTGTCTTTATCTGGGCTGCGGTTTGCCATTCCAGCATATGCTTGTGGGAAACGAATACCCGATGTAGAGTACGCGCCTGGGCATCTATTGTTCGGCAGACCCCGAAGGGTAAGGTGAGAAATTCCAGGATAGCCCGGGCTGTGCTTCTGCCGCTGTCCCAAAGCGCACCTAGTGCCCGGATAGGCCATTTGGAGAAAAGCAGGCGCAGGGGCAACAGCACGATTTCCATCGCCAGCCCGTCCAATATGGCGATTAACGCCACGGCGGCATACCACCCCCAGCCAAGCCAGGGCAAGGCCAGCAGGCAGGCCAGCGCCCCTGCGGGCGTTAACGTGCGGCGCAAATTATCCCAAATCTTATAACGGGAGAGGATGGAAAGGGGATTGTCCCGAACAACCCCCGCCCCATCCCGCAGGCCTCCCCGCAAAAATGGCAATAGCTGCCAATCCCCTCGAATCCATCTGTGCTGCCGTTTCCACCAGGCAATAAAGCCGGAAGGTTCGCTGTCATATAAGCACACATCTTCCGCAAGGCCCGCCCGGAGCAGGCATCCTTCCAGCAGGTCGTGGCTAAGAACGGTGTTCTTGGAAATCCAGCCGGGCAAAGCCCGTTGAAAGGCCTGTACATCAAAAATTCCCTTCCCTCCAAAGATGCCCGTGCCAAACACATCCTGATAAAACTCGGCGCAGAGAGGGAAGTAACTATCCAATCCGCTGTCCCCCGAAGCCACCCAGGCAAAGGGACTTTTGGCTGCCCCGCGAGGCAGGGCCGTCATCCGGGGCGCAATGACGCCATAGCCCGCCCGAACCAGGTTGTTTTCATCAAAAACCGGTGCGTTTAGAGGATGGGCCATAGCTCCCGCCAGCTTAGCAAGCGCGCCCGGCGGAAGCACCGTATCCGCATCCAGCGTCAGGCAATAACGGATATCCCGTGGCAGCGGGCTGCTGATAAGCAAAAAGGATGCGCAGCGGCCTGTGCATAGGAGCTCCACCAAATCGCACAAGGCCCCTCTTTTCCGTTCCCGGCCCATATACAGCCCATCGGGAACATTCAGCTCCCGCCGCCTGTGCAGGTAATAAAACAGCGGCCTCTCGGCAGGATATTTTTCATTGAGCGCTTGCGTAAGGCGCTTTGCCAGGCATAAAAGATCGCGCTCTCCGCTTTTCTGCGGTTCTTTGGCATCCGGAAAATCCCCTAGCACCGCATAGGTACAATGGGGCTGCCGCACGGCAAGCATGTGTACCTCTAACTGGGCAATAGCGGCCCGTAAGCCGGCCTCATCCGTAATCAGCGTTGGAACGACAACCAGCGTAGCGCATACGGGGGGCAATCCATCCTGAAAATCCAAACGCGGGATCATGCCGGGCTGGGCCGCATGGAGAAAAAACCGTACGGACAGCAAGGCCGCCATGCTTAAGGCCGGAAACAAGGCCAGCAATGCCTTTCCCCATCCGCCCGCTGCGCAAAGGAGCAGCAGCAAAAACGTAAGGATCCCTTGAAACAGTAGAAACCGTGCCATGGTCCTGTTTTCTGCGGGAAGTCTGCAGCGTTTATCCGGGCGAAGGGCCGCATACAAGGCCGTTCTTCCGTCTCCCATCAGGTAATAGCCCGCTTCCGCCTGTCTCCCACCCTCCTCTGCCTGCGCAAGAGCCAGTATGATGGCCTGCCTGGCCACCACCGTTTCCGCCACACCCAATTTTGCCGCCAAGTTCTCCACACAGCGGCGGTACCAAGCCCGGCTTCGGGCATCCATATAAGGATATGTCCTATCCCGTCGCAATGCGGCATCCACCCTGGAAAACTGCTCATTGAGTTTTTCCCAATCCAGCGCATCTAAAGTTCTGAGGCTCTTGAGAGCATTTTGCAACCGTATCGCGGAATCTTCATCCGCCCGCTGCGCAGCGGCAAAAAGAAATTCCGGCTCCTGGTCCGCTTTCGACAGCTCCTGGATCAACTGAGTACAGGCGGTTTGCTCATCCCGTTCGGCCAGCAGTCCAAAAAGCCGGGCTGAAAAGTGTGGTTTTTGGGCCATATCATATTTTTCCAGAGCTGCCCATCCACCTCTGCGCCCCAACTGCGCAGCTACAGCTTCCGCCTGGGCATATTGACGCATGGCACTGATCCCAGCGCCGCACTCCAGCGCGATCAGCTTTATCAGCGCCACCCGCAATAAGGCCGGCAAAGCGCACAGCTCCCGCATCATTAAAGGCGCGCTGGATTGATAGGTATCCAAAAGCTTGGCCATGGATCCTTCGTCTATCCTGCCTTGTCGATGGCCGATCAGGCATACGGCAATATCATACACCCTAGGCAATCCCAAATGCTCCCCCTGGGCCATCACGGGCAGACCACGCCAGCCCACGGCCTCTTCTTCCCGAAGATTGGCCATGGCTTTCTCCGCCACATACAGCTCTTCCATGAGGCTGCTCATAGCCGGTGGCAATTCCAGCGCCTGTGCGGCACGCTCGCGGGCAAATTTATAGGCGGCCAAAATAAGGCGGCGGTCCTCTCCAATATGCAGTGTTCCTCGGATTGCCGGCCGCATTCCCCGGCGCCTAGATATGGCCGAAGCGGCATGAAACGCAGCCTCGGCACAAAGCTCCTCCCCGTCAAGATGGATATCGATCAGCCCAAAGTAGGTTCTGTTTGGCACCATGGCAGCCTCCATAACGATTCACATGATCTTCGTTAGTATTTGCCGCAGGCCCGTTTTTCACGCGTAAAAATGCCGCCCCAAAGGGGCGGCATACCAACACGAAGGATTTTGAGCATCTCCACAGGCGGATTAATCGCTTTCCAAACCCTTTTCCGTCTTTTTATTCGGAAGGTAATCTGGATTTGTGCCGGCCAGTTCATCCAGCAGCATCTTGTTTCGCAGCTCCAGAAGCTGCATTTCCTGCTCCATCCGTTCCTGATCGCGGAGGATCTCATCCAAAAAGGCATCCACTTCGCTTACGTCATAGCCACGGAAGGCACGGCTGAATTTGCGTTCAATGATGTCTTTTGCGCGCATTGCATTTGCTCCTTTTTACAGCTAAACAGGGGCCGTCTGAGCGGCCCCTGTTCCCGTGGGCCGGTTAGATCACATCCACATATTCGGCCGAATCATCGTTGCCGATGATGTCGTAGTTGGTAGGCGCAACTACAAAAATGCCGCGGGAGATCTTATAGATGGTTCCATTCAGGGCATAAATAGCCCCTGCCATGAAATCCAAGATGCGCTGGGCGCAATCGATCTCCAGCTCCTCCATGTTGACGATGACCGGTTTGCGGCTCTTTAGGTTGTCGATGATATTCTGCGTATCTTCATAGCTGATCGGATGATACACAATCATCTTCATGGAAGCCGCTGTGGGAAGACTTACCACGTTGCTGGAACTGGGGCTTGCCGCAGGACGCTGGCGTTTGCTGCGGTTTGCCATGGAGAGGACACTTTCTGTTTGCGCCTGAGCATCGTTGAAATACTCTTCGCCATAAAGATCGTCATCCATCTCGGTCTCTTCGATGCCGATGAAATCCATCAGTTTGTTCAGGATTCCTGCCATACTCTTGCTTTCCCCCCATTCAATTAAATATGGTGATTTAATTGGCGCTTGGAGAAAAAAAAGATAAGGGCGAAGCTATTTTATCTATATGCTCCAACCCCGCGGTTACATTTGCTGGCGCGCACCAAACAGTGCCGTTCCCACTCGGACCATGGTGGCGCCTTCTAAAATAGCCGCTGTATAATCGCCGCTCATCCCCATGGAGAGCTCCTCCATCTTCACCCCCTCGGGGGCGCGGGAGCCAAGCTCTTCAAAGAGCCGCCGCATACGGGTAAAATATGGGCGCACCTCACCTTCGCCTACGTTTGGTGGGATGGACATTAACCCCTTTACCTGTATGCCTGGCAGAGTGGAAATTATATCGAAAAATGCGGGCAGTTCCCCCGGCAGCACGCCGGCCTTTTGAGGCTCTTCTCCGATGTTGACCTCCACCAGCACATCCTGCGTAAGCTCCCGCTTTTGTGCCAGGCGGCTGATTTCCTTTGCAAGCTCCAGCCTATCTACAGACTGAATGAGCGCCGCCTTGCCTATGACATATTTTACCTTATTTGTTTGGAGTTGTCCAATCAAATGCGCGGATAAATTGTGGGTTTTAAAAAAATCCAGTTTGGAAACAAATTCCTGCGAACGGTTTTCGCCGACCTCCTTGGCGCCCGCCGCCACCGCCTCCGCAATTCGCTCCACCGGTACAAATTTCGTCACAGCAATTAGGCGTACCTCGCTCGGCTTCCGTCCTGCCTTTTGGCAGGCCAAGCTTATGTTCTCCTGGATGTTTGCATAGTTTTGCGCGATATACATTCCCTTCACCCCGCTTTCCTTTCCTCCCCTTTATTTTCCGTATCGCTGCCCCGCTTGGAGAGCGCCTCCTTCCTTCGCGGCCACAATGGCCGTGTCCTCATCTGTGGAAAGGACGTTTAGGGGGACCGCCGTACCGTCCACCATCAGCATGGGAACGCCGTTCTCAAAGCCAATGGCGGAAAGCGGCACCTTCATGCCGGACATCTGGGCAGTTAAGGTCGCCTTTACGGACCGCACGCTGATGAGCGCTCCGATATCCTCGCCAAATTCCAAAATATTCACCACACCGTTTTCATTCACCACAGGGTCTAAAGCTGTTCCCATAAACTGTTTGTCCGGATACCCCTCCACTGCAACGGCATAGACTTGGCCAGAACAAAGACGCAGGGCTTGTTCTCTGGGCGTAACAAACGCCATATACCACCGGGATGGCTCTACCAAACGATATAAAAGGTTCTCCGTACCTGTTGTATCCCCTGCCGAAACATTGCCCAGGACCTTATTGACCAGATCCGCATTGAGCACATCCAGCTTATTCGCATTGAGCACCTGTTCATAGCCATCGAAGTAAAAACTAACCACGCCGCTCCCCTTGGCCGCTACCTCGCTGGTATATTCGGCCAACTGTGTCTTTTTCGTCTCGGCATCGGCATAAAGGGAGTTTAGCGCCTCATCCGCCTGCACACATTGTTGCAAAAGGGTGCATCGCTGGCTAAGAAGGGCCTTCATATCTTTTTCGATGGTCAGCAAATCAGCGGTCTGCTCCGCCTGGGTTTGTTCCGTTGCAGCGGCGGCATCCCCGTTATCCTGCTCCCCGTTATCAACAGAAAGCGCCAGGCTGCCGGCATTCCCCGAAAGTATCGTGCGAATTTCCTGCTGCTTGGCCGTAACCTGGGCGTTGAGAGAAGTAAGCTCCGCGTTTTCCACGCCTCCCAACAGTTCCAGTTGTTTTGCATAAATTTGCTGCTGCACATTGAGCAGAGCTTGGGTCATATCATCCGTATAACCCCATTTATACACCACGGCTACCGGCATTTCCGCCGTCACCTGGGCACCTTCCTGTACCTCGTAGGAAACCCGGTCGTATTTTTCCACGGAAACACAGCTTTCGGAACGAATGATAATAGCCGATGCGGGAAGGGATAAGGTTTGGTTGCCGGCGCTGAGCGAACCGCTCTTTCCCCCGGGCTTCAGCGCAAAAAAAGCCATCAAGCCCACGGCTAAAGATAACACAAGGATTAGGTAAAACCGGGGATTCACCTTCATTTTGGTTCGTCTTGTCCGCAAAATCTCACTGCTCCTTCCTCTTTTACCTAGGCTTTTCGTTCTCAAAGCCTAGGGCCTTACACACGACTTTTTGTGTGGCCTTTCGGGCGACCAATGCCGCAGCCATGCGGCTCTCGTCCAGTACGACGGGCAGGATGGCCTCGATATCTTCCATGCGGACCTGCTCAATGCGGCTGAGAACATTCTCCTCTTCTCTAGCCGTACCCAGCAAAAGCATGCTGCGGCCAATGGCCCCGCTTCGGGCGGATGTGCTCTCCTGGCCCAGCATATAGCTGCCCTTGAGCTGCTCCTTGGCGCGGCAGAATTCCTCTTTTGTAATTCCTTTCTCCCTTACGGACCGAACTTCATCCAGCATCAGGCGCACAACCTCTTCACTTTGCTTCTCCCCTGTGCCGGCATAAAGGGCGAAGTAACCCGTGCCGCTATAGCCCGTCGGATAGGAATAGACGGAATAAGCCAGGCCCCGTTCCTCCCGGATATGCTGAAAAAGGCGGCTGCTCATAGAGCCACCCAGAGCGTTATTAAGAACGAGTAAGGCGAACTGCTCCGGGGTGTCCGTTGCGAACCCCGGAAAGCCCAAGCATATATGGGCCTGTTCCACATCTTTTTCGGCCCCCTTAAACGTGCGGCGCTCCATCAAGGCCGAAGAGGGCATGTCCGCCCCGGGAACCCCGTTTGCGCCAGCTACCTCCCCATCGGATCCAAAGGTCTCGTTGAGCAGGTCCATCAGAGCCGGCATCTCAAAATGCCCCGCGCAGGACAGCACCATGTGCGCGGGCCGATACCGCCTTTGCATATAGGCCCCTAGGTTTTCCCGCAGGAAGGCCCGAACGCTCTCCTGTGTTCCTAAAATCTGCCGGGAAAGAGGCGTATCCCCATAAATGGTTTCCCCCAGCAGTTCATGCACCAGTTCCTCGGGGCTATCCTCCATCATGAGAATTTCCTCGCATACGACGCCCTGCTCCCTGGCCAGATCCTGCGGGTCTATTCGGGAATACCGCACCAAATCCTGCAGGATATCCAGGGCCTTTGGTAAATGCTCGTCCAAAACTTTGGCGTAAAAGCAGGTGCACTCCTTTGCCGTAAACGCATTTAAATTGCCGCCCAGGCCGTCCATTTCGGCAGCGATTTGGCTGGCGGGGCGGCGCTGTGTGCCTTTAAAAAGCATGTGTTCGATCATATGGGAGATGCCCGCTTCGTTCCGGGCCTCATATACAGGCCCGGCGGCGATCCAAACCCCCATAGAAACCGAGCGAACTCCCGCCATGGGTTCCGCCACCACCTGCATGCCGTTTTTCAGCCTATCCGTCAAAATCATATTTTATTCCCGTCCCAACACCGCTCCCGTGGTAGTGGGCTTGATCCCTTTCTCTTGTAATGTCTGCAGGATACCCGACAATGCCTCAGCAGCCGCTCCCGTGGGCTGCAGCAGCATAATACTGCCCGGGATGGGCGTATCCGATACCCGATTAATAATATCCGCCGCGCTTCCCCGGGCGGACAGAAGATCCACCGTGCATAGGACTTGGGTGATTTCCAGCTTTTTGGACGCCCGGGCTGAAATGGATGCCGCCCGGCTGCCGGAGTAATACAGGGTGGGCCGCACGCCTGCTACGCCCTCAATAGCCGAAAGGGAAGCGGTAAGATCTTTGAGGACCCAGCTCAGGTTTCCATCCTGCTCCGGCGCATAGCCCATGGTGGCCAGCTCGTGCCCTTCTTGTGCCATGCGGCGCACCAATTCCGGGTTTTGCTCCGCCCATTGCCCGCTGAGGGCAAACGTAGCTTGCACGTTCTGCGCCTTAAGTGTATCTAGAATCCCGGGCAAAGCCGCCGCATTCCAGCTCACGGCAAACTGCAGCGCCACGGCGTCTTTGGCGCTCCCCCGGTAAACCGGGGCGCTTACGCTCAAAACCTGGGGTTGCACCGTGCCGATATATAGCCCGGCAATCAGCAGGATGAGCAACAGATTGATAACGGCTTGCCCGGCTTTTCTGGACTTTCGCATGAAGCATACCCCCTGATTAAGCTATATATATGGGTATGCAACAGGGCGGGGCCTTAGCCCCGCCCCACAAGGTATTCTTGTTATTTTTTCGCGTCCGGGAGAAGATCTTTGCGGGTGAGGTCGATTTTTCCGTCCGGCTTAACGGCAATGACCCGTACGAGAATTTCATCGCCCACCTTCACCTCGTCCTCCACCTTTTCCACCCGGTAATTTGCCAGGCGGCTGATGTGCACCAAGCCCTTCTTGCCGGGTTTTAGCTCCACCTGGGCGCCAATGGGCAAAATATTGACCACCTTGCCCAAGAATACTTCACCCACCTCGATATCATGGCAGATGGTATCGATAATCTTCTTGGCCTTCTCCGCCGCTTCCAAATCGGGCGAGGCGATAAACACACGGCCGTCATCCTCAATGTCGATCTTAACGCCCGTCTCGGCGATGATACCGTTAATGGTCTTGCCGCCACTGCCGATGACTTCCCGGATCTTATCCGGATGAATGGTGAACTGCAGGATGCGGGGCGCATAGGGGTTGAGCTCCTGCCGCGGAGCCGAAATGGTCTCCATCATTTTATCAAGAATGAACAGGCGGCCTTTCCTGGCCTGCTCCAAGGCACGGGTGAGGATCTGCTCGTCGATCCCCTTAATCTTGATATCCATCTGGATGGCGGTTATGCCATCCTGGGTACCGGCCACTTTGAACTCCATATCTCCCAGAAAATCTTCCAGGCCCTGAATATCCGTAAGTACGGCAATATTGCCGTTACTCTCATCCTTGATGAGGCCCATTGCCACGCCGGCAACGGGTTTCTTAATGGGCACGCCCGCATCCATAAGGGCCATGGTGCTGGCGCAAATGGAAGCCTGCGAGGTAGAGCCGTTGGAGCTGACGACCTCGCTCACCAGGCGGATTGCATAGGGGAACTCCGCTTCGGGGGGGATCATGGGCAAAAGCGCACGCTCCGCCAGGGCGCCATGGCCGATCTCCCGCCGGCCGGGGCTG
The DNA here is from genome assembly GCA_034933245.1 of Candidatus Pelethousia sp. Lineage (GTDB taxonomy): Bacteria > Bacillota > Clostridia > Christensenellales > CAG-138 > Pelethousia. The sequence goes on along the minus strand of JAYFNX010000023.1, from coordinate 26,251 downwards.
CGCACGGGGCGCGTTTCGCCGGTGGAATAGGGAGGCATGTTGTAATGGTGAATATAGCGTTTATAATCTTCCTCGCCGATTCCGTCCAAGGTCTGCCCATCGCCCAGGCAGCCCAAGGTGGCAATGGTCATAACTTGGGTTTGTCCGCGGGTAAATACGGCGCTACCGTGCGTGCGCGGCAGAATACCCACCTCGCTCCAAATGGGGCGGATTTCATCCTGCTTGCGGCCATCGGGCCGAATGCGGCGGTTGATGATCTTGTCTCGCACGATCTCCTTGGTTAAATTGTAAAGGATCGAATCGATATCCTTGGCGCTATCCGGGAAGTTTTCCGCAAAATGTTCGATGGTCTCTTCCTTCACCTGCGTGTTGCGCACTTCCCGCTCGTGGCGATCAAACGTATCCAGGCTCCACTCTACCTTATCCCGGGCAAATGCTTGGACAAGCTCTGTGAACTCCGCGTCGGGCTTGTAGATATTGAGCTCCATCTTGGGTTTGCCCACCTGGGCCTGTATATTTTCAATGAAGGCAACAATCTTCTTTATTTCCTCGTGGGCAAACAGGATCGCATCCAGCATTTCTTTTTCGGTGATCTCGTTAGCGCCCGCTTCCACCATCATCACCGCGTCCTTTGTGCCGGCAACGGTGAGGGTCAGGCGGCTCTGGCCCCGTTGGGCGCTGTCCGGATTGATGATATACTGCCCGTCCACCATGCCAACGGCAACGGCGCCGGTGGGCCCTAAAAAGGGCGCGTCGCTGATGGAGAGGGCAATGGAACTGCCGATCATGGCCAAAATATCAGGCTGCACATCCTGATCCACCGAAAGCACGGTAGCGATAACCTGAATATCGTTATAGAAGCCCTTGGGGAACAAGGGACGCAGGGGTCTGTCTATCAGCCGATCCGTCAGGATGGCCTTTTCGCTGGGCCGCCCTTCCCGCTTGATGAATCCGCCGGGGATCTTGCCCACGGAATACATCTTTTCCTCAAACTCAATGCTCAGGGGCAAAAAATCCACCCCGTCCCTGGGGGCCTTTGCCACTGTGGCGCAAACAAGCACGGCCGTATCACCGCAACGCAGAAGGGCGCTGCCGCCCGCCTGCTCGGCATATTTGCCAGTTTCGACGGACAAGGTGCGGCCCGCCAACTCCATTGAAAACTTTCCTTGCATGTGTTTCTCCTTTTTCTACTTTTCATCCATTCTTCATTATCCCTCGTATTATACAATACCACACAGAAAAAAGCACTATTTTTTTGGCTCTTTCAGGGTTCTCTGGCGCGTTGTACCATGGAAAAAGGCCACGCCCGCTTTGCCTCGCATGTTTCTCCATCCAGCTTTGAAGATGGAAGCTCTGCATATTTTTTCAACGGTCTCCCATTGCTGCTCCTTTTGTTTTTTCAGCGGCAAATTCGACTTAATCTATATATCTATCTTTCCCGCCGTAAATTGCCCATTTCTTAGGCCGATCCAATTGATTTATTCCATCGTTATGCATAAAAAATTTCCTGTCTTTCCACGACTTTTCCCTTGCGTTAAGCGTAAACATATTTCTATAATCCTACCCAAGAGGCAGCTTATGTGGTATTATGTCGGTATATATACTATATGAGGTGTTTACTATGCGACGATCCTTCCTACGGCCCTTCGCTCTGGCTTTAGTCCTGGCGCTTCTGCTTATGTTTCTGCCGGGGGGAAGTGTGCTGGCCGCCAATAATTATAGCTATATTAAGGTCAAGCTCTCGACAAACAACGCTACGGCGCTTACCATCTATGCCACAGGCAGCTATTTTGTGGCGGAAAACGGCGTTGCCTTCACGGGGGGAACCATTTCCCTTCGCTCAAATTATGACGGCACCATGACATTAAACCACTCCTCCCTGGGCGATGTTTATACCGGCAAGAGCATCAGCCTTATGCGCGCAAAAATGGACAAAAGCGCGGGATACCTTCAACTCAATGGCTACCGTTATCTGGGTCATTTCTACCTTTCCGTGCTATCCTCCAGCTATCTTCGGGTTGTGAATGAAGTTCCCCTTGCCCATTACCTGTATGGCGTGGTTGGCTATGAAATGAGCGATACGTTCCCCATCGAGGCGCTCAAGGCCCAGGCCATCGCCGCTAAATGCTATGCTCTTAGCCTGCGGTCAGGCGGATCCTATGACCTTGGCGATACCTCCAGCGACCAGGTTTACAAGGGCTATAATGCCGGCTATACCAACGTGATTGCCGCAGTGGACAGCACGCTGAACGAAGTGCTTACCGTAAATGGCAGCCTGCTCACCACCTATTATGCCGCCAGCAACGGCGGTGAAACAATGCTTCCAAGCCAAGCCTGGAGCGGGCGGAGCAACGCGGGCTACGCCGTGAACCTGGACCCATACGACCTGCGCAATATATACAGCAAAAAAGAAACCATCACCGTGCCCCTGAATCAGGGTGGCTCCATCAACCAGGGCATATGGAACCTGCTTTTAACTAAAGCCAGCGCAACCACAGGCCAAAGCTGTACCAGTCTTTCCAATATTGCTTCCTTTTCCTTGCACACGCCCCGGTATAGCGGCCAAAGTCGGAACATGACCGCCGGTAGTGCGACGGTAAGCGTGGTAACCGCAAGCGGAGCCCTCCTTGAAAATGTAAACGTGACATTTGCCACTTCGGAGTTGGAAACTTACCGTGCCGCCATCGATAGCTCCCTGCGTATTTTCTGGGGCGAACCGGCGGCCAACGGCTCTTCCTATTATATTTACCACGTGCGTTATGGACACGGCGTGGGGCTAAGCCAACGGGGCGCGCAACAGGCCGCAAGCGAGGGCCTCTCCTACCGGCAAATTCTCAGCTTTTACTATCCCGGAGCCAGCTTAGCTTCTATCTCGGTGGAGAATCCTACCGATCCGGTGAACGCCGGCACCACCAATTCGCAGCCGGGCGCCGTGGTGGCAAAGACAACGGGCAATGTGCGGCTTCGCGCAGGCGCCGGCACCAGCTTTGAAGAGATCACCACCATTCCAAAAGGCGCGGACATCTATGTTTACGATCGGGAAAACGGGTGGGCCCATGCCAGCTATGGCAGCTATACGGGATATGTATCTGAAAAATATGTGGATTACATAAGCGGTTATCCCACGGCTACGCCTACGCCCACGCCAAACCCCTCCGCCACGCCCGCGCCTACGGCAGCGCCCGGCGTAATTGCCTTTGGCGTGGTTACAGGCCAGGGCGTAAACTTCCGGACAGGGCCCAGCACAGGCTATTCCAGCCTTACCAAGTTGAACCGCAATACCTCGCTGGATATCTACGGCCAGGAAAGCGGCTGGTATAAGGCTGCGGCAAACGGACAGCCGGGCTATATCATCAGCAGCTATGTGTCCATCACCGGATATCCCGCCCTTGTTCCCGAGAGCAATGCAAACGACGAGCAGCCTGCCGCCAGTCCCACGCCTATTCCCACGGGTATCTTCTGGTCTGTGCCTACCACTACCCCCACGCCTCAGGCCACCATGGGGCTCGTTACCCCCACGCCTTCGGCCGACCCTTACTCAACGGTACTTACCGGGCTCTTAAACACCAGCAACGTAAACTTCCGGATGGGCCCGGCCACCAGTTACGGGAGCCTCGGCAAGCTTAAAAAGGATACGGGCGTATTCGTCCTTGGGCAGGAAGGAGATTGGTACAAGGTATTCACCGGTGGTAGAACGGGGTACGTATACAGCGACTATATCACCCTTACGGGCACGGCCCGCATTGATGCCCAGGGCAATGTGGAGGGCGCGCCCCCTGCCGGCAGCACCGGCCTTGGCAAAACCACCGGAAAGGTTTACCTGCGCAAGGGACCGGGCACGAGCTATGAGAAGCTATCCATCCTCAAGGCCGACACAGAACTGACCCTCTATGGAACCTCCGACGGTTGGTATAAGGTAAAGCTTTCCGACGGCACCGAAGGTTACGTAAGTTCTAAATACGTAACGGTCACCCAGTCATATACCTCTACAACCTCTCCCGTTTCCACCGGTGCCACCGGGGAGCAAAGCACCGGTAAGGGTGTGACTACTACGGATGTGAACTTCCGCCAAGGGCCCTCTACCAGCACAAAGAAGCTAGGCCGCATCTCCGCCGGCTCTACCGTAACCCTCTATGATATGGACGGGGATTGGTACCATGTGGAATATAACGGAACCAAGGGTTACATCTATGGCAAATATATTAATAAGACTGTCGACAGCGGTGCTACCATCGGTGGAAGCGACACAACCTCCACACACTCAGCCACGGACAGCGCGGTCAACACCGGCGCTTCCGTACAGCTTGCCGTAGGCAGTGCAGGGGGCAAGGTGAACCTACGCAAGGGGCCCAGCACCAGCACGGAAAAGCTGGAGCTGCTCCCTAAGGGAACCGAGCTTAACATTCTGGGGCAGTGCGGAGATTGGTACTATGTGCTTTACAAAGGGCAAGCGGCCTTTGCGAGCAAATCCTATATCCGCGTGGAGAGCCAGGGAACGGCAGGAATTCCCGAGGTGAACGCCAACATTTCCCCCAGAGTGTGCGCCACAACTGCCCAGGTAAACATGCGCACAGGCGCCAACACTTCCAGCTCCATCATCACCCTGCTCCAGCGCCGGGCGCAAGTGACCGTTTATTACGTGCTCAACGGCTGGTGCCTGGTAAGCTACAACGGCGTTTTCGGCTATGTGACCAGCGATTATGTGAATCTGGGATAATCTTCACCCTTACGTTAAGATCCTGAATCCAACTTTTTCTCTTGCTCCGACCCGGCGCTCTCAAATGCGCCGGATCGGGTTTATTTATTATGAGGAACGTCACATTGTGAACCTCTTGTGATAAAATCTGCCGCGTATTGATTTTATCGTGGATGGATATTATAGTTATATTAGCACTCGTCGCAAATGAGTGCTAACGTTCTTTTCATAACATTGGAGGTCGAGAAGATGGCAAAAAAACAATTTAAGACGGAATCCAAACGGCTGCTGGAGCTCATGATTAACTCCATTTATACGCACAAGGAAATTTTCCTGCGAGAACTTTTATCCAATGCCAGCGACGCGCTGGACAAGCTTTATTTTCGCTCCCTTACCGACGACAGCGTAAAGCTTGCCCGCGAGGATTTTCATATCCGGATCACGCCGGACGCAAAAAATCGGACGCTTACCATCAGCGATAACGGCTGTGGCATGAGCGCCGAAGAGTTGGAAAACAACCTGGGCATCATCGCCCAGAGCGGGACGCTGGCATTTCGTAAGGAAAATACGGAAAATAAAGAGGTGGATGTAATCGGCCAATTCGGCGTGGGCTTTTATTCCTCCTTTATGGTGGCATCCAACGTCCGTGTCGTTTCCAGGGCTTTCGCCGGCGAGCAGGCTTATCAATGGGAATCCTCGGGCACGGAGGGGTATACCATCACCCCTTGCGAGCGGGCCGAGGCAGGTACCGATGTAATTCTTACCCTCAAGGAGGATACCGAAGAAGAAAAATACGGCGTTTATCTGCAGGAATACATGCTCTCGTCCCTGGTTAAGAAATATTCCGACTATATTCGCTATCCCATCCGCATGGAAGTGGAAAAAAGCCGCCTAAAAGAGGGAAGCGAAAGCGACTATGAGCAATACAAGGAAGAGGATGTTCTCAACAGTATGGTGCCGCTTTGGAAAAAAAGCAAAGCGGAAATTACGGACGAGGAGTATGCGCAATTTTATATGGATAAGTTCCATGATTTCGAAGCGCCGCTTCTGCGCATCCATACCAGCGTAGAGGGCGCGGTCTCCTATACCGCCCTGCTCTTCATACCCAATCGTCCCCCCTATGATTTCTATTCCAAGGAATATAAACGGGGCCTTCAGCTCTATACCAGCGGCGTCATGATTATGGATAAGTGTGAGGATCTCCTGCCTGACTACTTTGGGTTTGTACGGGGCTTGGTGGATTCTGCGGACCTATCCTTGAATATTTCCCGGGAGATGCTGCAGCATGACCGTCAGCTCCAGGTTATCGCCAAAAACCTGAAAAAAAAGATCAAGGCTGAGCTATTTAGCCTGTTGGAAAACGACCGGGAAAAGTACGTAACATTCTTCAAAGCCTTTGGTCTCACTCTGAAATATGGCCTATATGCCGGCTATGGGGCGAATAAGGACTTTTTGCAGGATCTGGTTCTGTTCCATTCCGCCAAAGAAAATAAGCTTATCACCCTCAAAGAATATGTGGACGCCATGCCCGCGGAGCAAAAAGATATTTATTATGCCTGCGCCGAAACCACAGAGCGCGCCATAAACCTACCCCAAACCGAATTGGTCCGGGATAAAGGCTTCGATATCCTTTGCCTCACGGATGATGTGGACGAATTTGCCTTGAAGATGCTGCATGCTTTCCAGGAAAAGCCCTTCCGCTCCGTTTCCGATAAGGAACTGGATCTCTCCACGGAAGAAGAAAAAAAGGTGTTCGCGGATAAGGAAAAAGAACATGCGGATCTCCTCTTTGCCCTGCAAAAGGCGCTGGACGGCCAGGTTAAGGCCGTACGGCTTTCTAGCAAGCTTAAGAACTCCCCTGTCTGCCTAGTCAGCGACGGGCCGCTCTCCATTGAGATGGAGAAAGTTTTAAGCGCCATGCCCATGTCCGAGGCAGGTGGTCCCGTTAAAGCCGACCGCGTGCTGGAAATCAACCCGGAGCATTCCGTATTTACCGCTTTAGCGTCCCTTCCGGAAGGAGATCCCAAGCTGGAAGAATACGCCAAACTGCTCTATGACCAAGCGCTGCTCATTGAAGGGCTGCCCATCGAGGACCCGGTAGCCTTCTCCAACCGCGTATGCGCTTTGATGAAGTAACGCTGTTATCCGATTAAACGCAGGCTTTGCCCGGTGGCAATGGCTTGCAGGCAAACGCATTGCAAAGCTAAAAAATAGCCGCCCGGCACAAATTCCGGGCGGCTGTTTTATGCGTTTATAATTTACAAATTTATGGAATGGGCAATTGCCGGGCTTGCTCAAGTTTCCATTTGTTTCCCCATGAAATGGGCGGCGGTCTCGCAGAGCTTGAGCTCCACTTCCCCCATGCTTTCCAATTCCCGGCTCAGCATGATGACGGCGCCGATTGCATCCCCGCCCGCCAAAATAGGGACCACCACGGCCGAACTATATTCCACCGTATCCCCATTGAAAAGGGGTGTCATGGTGCCTTGGGCTCGGCTAAGAGCGGCCTTTTCCCGCCGTTTCATCATCCGCTCCACCTCTTCGCTGATGGGCTTATCCATAAGCTCCCGCTTGCTGCCGCCGGCCACGGCGATGATCGCATCCTTATCGCAGATGGCGGCCATATGCCCAAGGGCTTGGTAAAGGGATTCCGCATATTCCTTTGCAAAATCTCCCAATTCGCCAATGGGTGAGTACTTTTTTAGGATTACTTCGCCATCCCTGTCCGTGAATATTTCCAGCGGATCGCCCTCGCGAATGCGGAGGGTTCTGCGAATTTCCTTTGGAATGACCACGCGGCCCAGCTCATCAATGCGCCTTACAATGCCTGTTGCTTTCAATGCCCTATTCCTCCTGTTGCATGGTTCTTTTTTGGCTGTAGCCCTAGTATTTGTAAGCGCGCGGGATGTATGCGGGGTTTTCTATGGTGATTTTTGGAATCGATAAAAATGTCCCCCGTAATTTCCCATTTACTATCATACAGGCTTGCGGAAAATGCGCCGTGCATATTGCCGCAAGCCTGCTGATTTGTAAAAATATCACTAAATTAGTCCAGCCGGTATACCTCCGGTCGGCGGTCCTGAAATACGTTGATGCTGCCGCGAATGCCGGCCACAATAGACAGGTCGCAATCCGCGCTAAGGAAACAGGGATCGCCCCCCGCCCGGGCTAAAACCTTCCCCCATGGGTCTATGGCACAGCTATGCCCGCCAAAATGGGTGTCGCTTGCATCCGAACCGCAGGAGTTGCAGCAGGCCACAAACATTTGGTTCTCCACCGCCCGCGCCTCGCATAAAAGGCTTAAATGCGGGACCCGTTGCATGGGCCATTGTGCGGGCAAGAAGAGTACTTCCATGCCTTGAAGAGCCAGAGATCGAGCCAATTCCGGAAAGCGGATATCGTAACAGATGAGCAACCCGCACAGCACGCCGTCCAACCGGAAGGTGCATAAGCTATTCCCGGGTTGGAAAAATTCATGCTCGCCCATAGGCGAAAACAGATGGGTCTTATCGTAGCGGGCAAGGCACACCCCTTGCCTATCAAACACCAAGGCTGTATTATGCGGTTTGCCATCCTCCCAGGAGGATACGCTGCCCGCCACCAGATTAACCCCTAATTCCTTTGCCAGCGAACCCATCAGGGCCTTGGTGCGCCGGCCTTCCGGATCGCAGAGTGTTTTTAGGCCATCCCGGGGAAAGAATCCCGTGTTCCAAAGTTCAGGCAGTAGGATGACATCCGGTTTTTCCGCCTTTGCCGCCTGCCGTATCAATGCCTCTGCCCGGGCAAAGTTTTCATCGGGCCTTGCAAAGGCCATGTCCATCTGGATGCAGGTAATGCGCATAGGGTTTCTCCTTCCGTTTAAAGGGCGTTGCGGCGGATCTTGCCGCTGATGGTCTTGGGGAGCGCATCCCGAAATACCACGATGCGGGGATATTTATAAGGCGCCGTACGTTTTTTTACATACTCCTGGATCTCCTTCTTGAGGGTCTCGCTGGGCTTTGTACCCTTTGTAAGCACAATGCTGGCTTTTACCACCTGGCCGCGAACCTCGTCCGGCGCGGCGGAAACGCCGCATTCCAGCACATACGGCAGTTCCATGATGACGCTCTCCACCTCAAAGGGCCCAATCCGATAGCCCGAGGACTTGATCACATCATCCTTACGGCCCACATACCAGAAGTAGCCGTCTTCATCCCGCCAAGCCACATCGCCGGTATGATATACATCTTCCTTCCATGCCTCCGCCGTAACCGCCGGATCCTGATAGCCATGGAACAGGCCGCAGGGCGCTCCATTCTGTGTTTGGATGACGATTTCGCCGGTTTCGCCCACGGCCGCGCTTTTTCCATAGTTATTAAGCAAATCCACTGCGAAAAGGGGGCTGGGCTTACCCATGGAACCGATTTTTGGTTTCATGCCTACCAGGTTCCCGATGATCAGCGTGGTCTCCGTCTGCCCGAAGCCCTCCATGACCGAAAGGCCCGTCGCCTTTTTAAATTGGTTGAACACCTCCGGATTCAGGGCTTCCCCGGCCGTAGTGGCATGCCGGATGGAGGAAAGGTCGTACTTGCTCAGGTCCTCCTTAATCAGGAAGCGATACATGGTGGGCGGCGCGCAAAAGGTGCTGATGTTGTATTTTGCGAACAGGGGGAGGATATCGTGGGCGTCAAACCTATCGAAATCATAGGTGAACACCGGGGCTTCGCACAGCCATTGGCCATAAAGCTTGCCCCAGAGCGCCTTCCCCCAGCCCGTATCCGAAATGGTGAAATGCAGGCCGTCCGGCTCCACGCAATGCCAATACTTAGCCGTGATAAAATGGCCCAGCGCGTATTTGTAGGTATGGGTGACGATTTTGGGATAGCCCGTGGTGCCCGAGGTAAAAAACATGACCATGGGATCGTTCCCGCAGGGCGCGTCCGCCTCCCGGTGGAAGGAGCGGGAAAACAAGGCGGATTCCTCGTCAAAATCATGCCAGCCTTCCCGTTTACCATTGCAGGTGACGCGAATGATTTCCTGTTCCTGCGGAAGCTGGGCCATGGCCTTTTCGGCTTCCACAGAAGCGTCGCTATCCATGGTACAGATGATCGCACGGATGCCCGCCGCCTGGAAGCGATAGACAAAGTCTTTCTCCAGGAGCTGGTCCGTGGCGGGTACGGCCACAGCTCCCAGCTTGTGGAGCCCCAACATGGTATACCAGAATTGATAATTCCGGCGAAGAACCAGCATGACTTTATCGCCCTTTTGGATACCCAGGGATTTGAGGTAGTTGGCTGCCCGGGCGGATTGAAGCTTCATATCCTGGAAGGTAAAGCGGCGGGCCTCCTGGTTGCGGTCCAGATGGAGCATGGCCAGCTTATCCGGTTGTTCCTTGCCCAAGCGATCCACTACGTCGTATGCGAAGTTGAACTGGTCTTCGTTTTTAAAAGCGATCTGCTTGAGGGCGCCGATTTCATCCTCCTCCGGTACGACAAAGTCCTCATAGATCAGGCGCCGGGTGGTCTTAGGCGGCAGAATGGTCTCGCCGACCTTACGCTCCTCCGTTTCCTCGCCGGGGAGGATCATGGCCAGGAAGGTACAATCCGCACCATCCACGGCAAGCATGCCGTGGGGCGTGGAGCTATCATAATAGATGCTATCCCCCTCGGACAGGATTTCCGTGTTTTTCCCAACCTGCACCTTCAGCTTTCCCGATAGGATCAGGTCAAACTCCTGGCCGCTGTGGGTGGTAAGGTGGATCGGCCGGCCCTGCTGCGCGGCGTCATATTCGTAGGTAACCCAATAAGGCTCTGCAATCTTATCCCGGAAAAAGGGGGCCATATTCTTGATCTCGATCCCCTTTTCCTTGGCCGTCGTCTGTCCCTGCCCCTTCCGGGTAATCGTATAGGAGGACAGGCTGGCGCTGCGGCCTTCCATTAGATCCGTAATCCCCACGTTAAAAGTGAGGGCGCATTTGTGAATAAAAGTAAAGGGCATGTCGGCCTGCGCGGATTCATAGGAGAGATAATCCGACAGACCCACATTTGTATTGCGGGCCATCTCCTCCGGGGTATAGCCGGAAATCTCCCGCAAATCATGAATACGGGCCGCAACCTCCATTAATTCCTTAGGCGCTCGGGTGTTTTGTGCAAGCATAGCCTTGTCTCCCTTCCATCATACCATTTTTACAATAAAAAATCCGTCTCAAAGATATCTTTGAGACGGATGATGATCCGCGGTACCACTCAATTTGCATATAAGAAAATATGCCACCTTTAGGGCTCCATCAAGCCTGTTGCCTTTACGCGGCTACACGGATGGCATCTACTGCCCTTTTTGGGGTTCGGGCCATCGGCTCGGAAGGGATGGGCTGTGTTGAGAAAATCCGCTACCGGCTCGCATCTACCGCCGGCTCTCTGGAAGCGACCTTATCTCCGCCGTCTTCGTCATCGCCTTTAATCATATTCGATTGTTGCATACTTTACCACATCCCATTTCCGCTGTCAAGCAGAGGGCCTGTATTATTTTTTTACACCTGCCGCTAAAATATATTTCCTGTTGACAAAAGAGACGCGAATTGATATATTGTTTGCAACTTGTAAAATGCACGGAAAGGAGAACCGGCCATGGCAAGAATTGCGAACCAACACGCTAGCGCCCCTGCGCAACATTGTGCGGCAGGTATGTTCTCTTTCCATAAAAACGGCATCCAAAGGCACGCAGTTCCTGTGTGCCTTTCGCTTTCCCTTTGCGGTCTGATTATTATCATCGAGCTGCTTGGCGTTATTAGCCTTGTGGCTGTTCTGCTTAGCCTGGTATTGTTGCTTATGTGGATGGATGAACCGCTTCGCTTAAGAATGGAAGGATGACCGGGATTTGAATGTCTCGGGGCCCTGTTCTAAGCGAACAGGGCCTTTTTAATTGGATTGCGGCGAAAAAGGAGGATGGGACATGGAGCAAAGGTGGCCCCTAATGGGAGGCAAGCGAATCATCGCCGTCTGCGGGCACTATGGCAGCGGCAAAACGGAGTTGGCCGTTTCTTTAGCCTTGCTGGCTGCACGGGAGAAACCCTTTCCCAGGGCCGCTCTGATCGACCTGGATATCGCGAACCCCTATTTCCGCTCCCGGGAACAGCGCAGGCTTCTGGAGGAATCCGGCGTTTCCGTATATGGCAGCGCCTACCGGGAAGAAATAACGGCTGAGCTCCCCGCCCTGGGGGCAGGCGCCCGGGCCCCTTTGGAGGACGAAAGCTGCCTCTGCATTGTAGATTTAGGCGGAAATGGAGAAGGCGCCAAGGTGATTCGCCAATTTGGGCGTTATTTTCAGGAAGGCGGCTTTGAGGCCCTGGCGGTGGTAAACGCCAACCGACCGGAGACCGCTACCCTCGAAGGGACGTTGGAACACCTTTCCGCCTTGGAATCCGCCATGGGTTTTCATCTTACCGGCATCGCCAATAATTGCCACCTGCTCATGGAAACCACCGCGCAAACCGTTCTAAAGGGCCGGCGCTTGTGCCAAAAGGTGAGCGGCGCGGCGGATCTGCCCGTTCTGTTGGATTGTTACCCTGCCCCCCTAGTATCCCGGCAGGCGTTGGAGGCGATAGGGTTTGGGGATACCCTTCTGGCCCTGGGTATGCATATGCGCCCCTCCTGGCTGGATAAATAGCAAAAGCAAGGCTTCGATTTTTGAAGGTTTGTAATAAAAACACAAGGTTGAGATTTAGAAGGGAGCGAACAAGGAAGCATGGGAAAATTCAAGCTGACCTTTCACGCGGAAAGGTGCAAAGGATGTGGCTTATGCGTGGCCGTATGTCCGAAAAAGCTCATCGCCATGGGCAAGCATGTAAACAGCAAGGGCTATAGCCCGGCAGGCGTAGAAAACGAGGATGCTTGCATCGGCTGCGCAAGCTGCGCCGTTATGTGCCCGGACGGAGCCATCGAAATCTACCAGGCGGAAGGGGGAAATGCCCAATGACGGAAAAGGTTTTAATGAAGGGCAACGAAGCCTTTGCGGAGGCTGCTATGCGGGGCGGATGCCGCTTCTATTTCGGTTATCCCATCACCCCGCAAAGTGAGATTCCCGAATATATGTCCAGAGAACTGCCCAAGCGGGGCGGCTCCTTTGTGCAAGCGGAAAGCGAGCTGGGTGCTATCAACATGGCCTATGGCGCCGGTTCGGCCGGAGGTAGCGTTTTTATTTCCTCCTCCTCCCCCGGCATCGCTCTGATGCAGGAAGGCTTAAGTTTTCTCTGCTCGGCCGAAGTTCCCCTGGTTATCCTCAACGTTTCCCGTTGCGGTCCCGGAATCGGCGGTATTCAGCCCGGCCAAGCGGATTATTTTCAGGCCACCCGGGGCGGCGGCAATGGGGATTATCATATGCCCGTTCTTGCCCCCTCCAATATTCAGGAGGCCGTAAACCTCCTTTATGAGGCCCCGGCCATGGCCGAAAAATGGCGGACGCCCGTTATGGTCTTGGCGGACGGCATGATGGGGCAGATGATGGAGCCCGTCGCGCTGCCCGAGGCGAAGCCATTTGTGGATGCCAAGGACATCCCGGCCCGCAAACCCTGGGCCATCACGGGATGGGACGATCGAAACGGTGAGCGCCGGGTCGTTAAGTCCCTGCGGCTTCAGCCCGAAGCTCTGGAGGAGCATGTGGAGCATCTTTTCGCCCGCTATGAAGCCGCCAAACCTGAAATTACCCGCTATGAAGCCGTGCAACTGGAAGGCGCGGAGCTGGTTTTTGTTGCTTACGGCACCATGGCGCGGTTGATTCACGAGGTGATGGAACTGCTGGCCGCCCAGGGCATCAAGGCCGGCCTGATTCGCCCCATCAGCCTATGGCCTTTCCCGGACGCGGCTTTTGACCGGATCGGCTCCAGCACGAAGGCCGTAATTTCCACCGAGCTTTCCATGGGCCAGCTTCTGGATGATGTGCAGCGGGCGGTTTGCGGCCGTTTCCCCGTGAAGCTGATCCATCGAACCGGCGGCATCATTCCTACCTCCCTGGAGGTTGCGCAAAAGGCAAAGGCCATACTGGAGGGATTAAAATGAAACCAATCTTTACATACACCAAGGGCATGTGCCCTGTGAGCACCAGCTATTGCCCCGGCTGCACCCACGGCATTGCCCACCGCATCATCATGGAGGTGCTGGAGGAGACGGGCCGTCTTGGCAAGGCCATCGGTGTGGCGCCCATCGGCTGCAGTGTGCTGGCGCACCAGTTTATGAATGTGGATATGTGCGAGGCGGCCCATGGCCGGGCTCCCGCCGTGGCCACTGGCATCCGCAGGGTGCATCCGGATAAGGTGGTCTTCACCTATCAGGGAGATGGCGATCTTGCCTCCATCGGCATGTCCGAAATTATCGCGGCAGCAGCCAGGGGAGAGCGTTTCTCCACTTTCTTTATCAACAACGGCATTTACGGCATGACAGGCGGCCAGGTGGCCCCCACCACCCTCATCGGCCAGCGGGGCACCACCGCAGCAGAAGGCAGGACCAAGGCCCAATTCGGCATGCCCATTAAGATGAGCGAATTGATCGCCCAGTTGGATTGCGCCGTTTATGTGGAGCGGGTAGCCCTCAATTCCCCTGCAAATGTGCGCAAGGCAAAGAAAGCCGTCCAAAGGGCTTTTGAGGTGCAGGAGCGTGGCGAAGGTTTCTCCTTTGTGGAATTCCTATCCACCTGCCCCACCAACTGGGGATTAACCCCTGCGGATGCGCTTCAATGGGTGGCCGATAAAATGATTCCTTACTATCCACTAGGCTGCTTACGGGCGCCGGAACAGGAGGCTGCAAAATGATTCAGAAGCTGTTTTTTGCCGGATCCGGCGGCCAGGGCATCATTCTTATGGGACAAATGGTAACCTATGCCGCCATGTATGAAAACAGGGAAGTTACCTTCCTGCCCTCTTATGGCCCCGAAATGCGGGGAGGTACCGCCAACTGCACGGTGGTCATATCCGACGCGCCCGTCAGTTCCCCTTTGATCTATGAAGCGGACGTGGTCGTCGCTATGAACCTTCCCTCTATGACCCGCTTTGAATCGCTTGTAAAACCCGGTGGGAAGCTATTCTATAATTCCTCCTTGATCTCCCAGGCGCCAAAGCGAAACGACATCGATGTTATCGCCGTGCCTGCAAACGATATCGCTGCGGAACTTGGCAATGGCCGCGCAGCCAACATGGTTATGCTGGGGGCCGTTATCCACGGCGCAGGCGTGGCCGGAGACGTCGCGGTGGATAAAATCATGCAAAAGGTTTTCTCCGGCAAAAAGGCCGGCTTATTGGAACTGAACCGGAAGGCTCTCACGGCCTTTTAACCCCATTAATGAAAGGAGCTTATTAGCCATGCCTTATACATTTCCTGTAACCCGCACCCAGAACCCCAGCCCCAAGCCCCCCGCCGATCAACTTGGTTTTGCCCGTTTCTTTACGGATCACATGTTCGTCATGCATTATGACGAAGGCCAGGGCTGGCATGACGGCCAGATCGTACCCCATGCGCCCATCACCATGGAACCTGCTTGTTGCGTCCTGCATTACGCCCAAATGATGTTTGAAGGGCTCAAGGCTTACAAGCGGGCGGATGGAGGCATTCAGCTCTTTCGGCCCGATATGAACGCCAAGCGGCTTAATCGAACCAACGAGCGCATGTGCATGCCTTCCCTCCCTGAGGATCTGTTTCTGGCGGCTGTGCGGGCGACAGTGCAGGCGGATATCGACTGGGTGCCCGACGGGCCCGGCACCGCTCTCTACATCCGGCCCTTCATTTTTGCGGACGAGGTCTCCTTCAGCGTGCTCCCCGCCAAGCATTATCGCTTTATGATTATCCTTTCCCCCGTGGGTTCCTACTACGCCGCCAACGACGGCGGCCTCTCCGCAACGCGCATTTTCGTGGAGGATGAATTCATCCGGGCGGCCGTAGGTGGCACGGGCTTTGCCAAGGTGGGCGGCAACTACGCCGGCGGCATGAAGGCTTCCGAGAAGGCCATGGCGCACCACTGCAAGGACGTCCTCTGGCTGGATGCGGTGGAACATGCCTATGTGGAAGAGATCGGCACCTCCAACGCCTTCTTCATGATCGACGGGGAAGTGATTACCTCTCCCTTAACCGGCACCATTCTGCCCGGCGTAACCAGGGATTCCGTGCTAACCCTTCTGCGCAAATGGGGCGTGCCCGTTTCGGAGCGCCGCCTGCGCATCGAGGATCTTCTGGCCGCCGCACAAGAAGGCAGGCTGCAGGAAGTTTTCGCCAGCGGCACGGCGGCGGTTATCTCGCCCATAGGCTGCCTCTATTACAAGGATCGCGATGTGACCGTTGGAACTGGAGAAGTTGGCCCGGTTGCGCAGCGGCTCTACGATACCCTTTACGGCATCCAGACAGGCAAGCTCCCCGACGATATGGGCTGGACCGTAACGGTTTAATCTTTATATTTTTTGAAAGAAGGTGAGCATCCTTGCAAAAAATTCAAATGGTAGATATAACCTTGCCCATAAGCGAACAGCTTTCCGCATCCGGCCTAAGCTTTAAAGAAAAGCTGGAGATCGCCAAGCTTTTGGAAAAGCTGCGGGTGGATGTAATCGAAACGGGCTATATCGGGGACGCTCCTGCGGATAAGGCGGCCATCCGGGCCATTGCGGATACGGTGAGCGAAAGCGTGGTAAGCGTACCCGTGGGCCTTGGGGAGACGGAAATCCGCGGTGCTGCGGAGGCCCTTGCGAGAGCCCAGCGCCCGCGACTTAACCTCACCGTGCCTACCAGTACGGTTCAGATGGAATACGCCTATCAGCTCAAGCCGGAGGGGATGCTTAAGGCGCTTGGCGAAAGCATTTCCCTTTGTGCTTCCCTGTGCGAGGATGTGGAATTTACCGCAGAGGATGCTACGCGCAGCAAACCTGCTTTTCTAGCAAAAATGGTGGAAACGGCTCTTTCGTGCGGCGCCAAGACCGTAACCCTGTGCGATTCAGCCGGCCAGCTTTTACCCGGCGAAGCCGCGTCCCTTTTAGAAAGCCTGATGGCCGACGTGCCAGCCCTAAAGGCCGTCCGCCTCTGCGTACAACTGCATGATGGCCTGGGCCTGGCTACAGCCAATGCCCTATCCTGCGCAGCCGTGGGCGCGATCGCCTTTAAAACCACCTTCAACGGGATGGGCGCCTGCCTTTCCATGGATGAACTTTTGCAGGCCCTCTCCCATCGGGGCGATACGCTTGGCCTTTCCAGCGGCGTGGATACCACCCAGTGCCAGCGCGCCTGCAAGCATATGGAATCTCTCCTGGGCATGAACCGTACGGGCCGCTCCGCTTTTTGCCGTGTCATCGGCACCGCAGAACCGGAAGGCGAGCGGGAAAAAGAGCCCATTACGGCGGATTTGGATACCTATAGCCTGCGCAGGAAGATTGAACGCCTTGGATACGACCTGGATGAAGAGGATCTAAAGCGCGTTTCCCAGCGGGTGAAGCCGCTGGCTGAAAAAAAGAAGGTGGATGAACGGGATCTGGAAGCCTTGGTGGCGGAACTCACCCGGCATGTGACCCCCACCTATCAGCTGGTACGATATGTGATTAACAGCGGCAGCAGCATCACCGCTACCGCCTGCATCCAATTGGAAAAACAGGGTGAAGCCTTGCAGGCCGTTTCCATCGGCGACGGCCCCATCGATGCGGCTTTCCTGGCGCTGGAGCAGATGCTGGGCCACCATTTTGAGCTGGAGGATTTTCAGATCCAAGCCGTTACCGAAGGCCGGGAAGCCATGGGCGACGCTCTTGTGAAGCTTCGACATGAGGGCAGGCTCTATCCGGGCCGTGGCCTCTCCACCGATATCATCGGCGCCAGCATACAGGCCTACCTGCACGCTGTGAACAAGATTGTACACGAGGAGCAGACGGTATGAAGCTATCCTTCGAAACCCAGGGCTGGCAATTTTCCTGGGAAGAAGCCCTTGCTCTGGCAAAGGAGCACGGATTTGAGGGCGTATCCTACGCCCATACTTCCACGGCCGCTCAAAGGCTTATGGAAAGCGCCCGCGCTCCCCAGCAACGGCGGGATCTGGAGCAGGCCCTTGGTCAGGCGGGGTTGACCGTCCCTTGCCTTTCCACCGGCCGCCCCTTAGATGGGGCAACAAAAAGCGATGGTTTGCAAGACCTGCTGGAAGCCATTCGCCTGGCTGCAACCATCTCTGTTCCCTTTGTACAAATTTATGTGACCGACCAGGGACATGAAGAGGCCATAAAGGCCGCAATTGCCGCCATCCTTCCGGAAGCGGAAAAGCAGGATGTAACGCTGCTGCTCCAGACCACCGGCATCTATGGGGACACGGGCCGTCTTCGGGCCCTGCTTAACGAATTTGCCAGCGACCATCTGGCCGCGCTTTGGGATGTGCAAGGCCCTCTGGCCCATGATGAAAATCCTGGCAAAACGATTGAAAACCTGGGCGCATATATCAAGCATACGTATATTCGGGATAGCCAAGATGGCCAACCCTGCCTGGTGGGAGATGGGCCGCTGCCGCTCATGCAGGTGCTCGCAGCCTTGCGCTCCATTGACTACAAGGGATACCTATCCCTTGTCTGGCCCCAAGAGGCTTGGAATACGTTGGATGTGGATGTGGCCCTCCCCCATTATGTAAACCATATGCGGCGTTTCCTTGCGGATACGCGCCAAAAAAACCGTCTTTACAGCAACCGGGCAGGCACGGGGAGCTTTATATGGCCCAAGGATCAGCTCATTCCCCTCACCTTTTCCCAAATGCTGGATAAGGTGACGGATACTTTCCCCGACCAATATGCTTTTCGCTACACCACCCTGGATTACACCCGAACCTATGCCCAATTTCGGGCGGATGTGGATACCTTTGCCCGTTCGCTCATCGCCTTGGGCGTAAAGGCCGGGGATCATGTGACCGTTTGGGCCACCAATGTGCCCCAATGGTATGTGGCTTTTTGGGCCACCGTGAAGCTTGGCGCCGTGCTGGTAACCATGAACACCGCCTATAAGATTCATGAGGCGGAATACCTCCTGCGCCAATCCGATACCCACACCCTCGTGATGATAGACGGATTCCGGGATGTAAGCTATGTGGATATCATCAAGGAGCTTTGCCCGGAATTGAGCGAAGCGGACCCGCAGAAGCCATTGCGCTGCAAACGGCTCCCTTTCCTGCGGCATGTGATTACGGTTTCCTCCCGTCAAAACGGCTGCCTTTCCTGGGCGGACGCCCTGGCATTTTCCGAACGGGTACCCGTAGAAGAGGTATGGCGCAGGGCCGCCAAGGTGCATCCGGACGACGTATGCAACATGCAGTACACCTCCGGCACCACCGGCTTTCCCAAGGGCGTTATGCTTACCCACCGCAACATCGTTAACAATGGCAAGTGCATCGGAGACCGTATGGATCTTTCCACGGCGGATCGTATGATGATCCAGGTTCCCATGTTTCATTGCTTCGGCATGGTGCTGGCTATGACCGCCGCCATGACCCATGGCACAACGCTTTCGCCCCTGCCCTATTTTTCTTCCAAGGCGTCTCTTGCCTGTGTAAAGCAGGAGCGGATCACCTGCTTCCATGGCGTACCCACCATGTTCATCGCCATGCTGGAGCATCCGGATTTTTGCCAGGATGACTTTGCCTTTATGCGCACGGGTATCATGGCGGGCAGCCCTTGCCCGGAGCCCGTGATGCGGGATGTGTTGGATAAGATGAACATGAAGGAAATCACCATCGTGTTCGGCCAAACGGAAGCTTCTCCCGGCTGCACCATGAGCAACGCTTCGGACGCTATCGACGTACGGGTATCCACCGTGGGCCACCCTCTTCCCGAAATCGAATGCCGCATTGTGGACCCGGAAACCTATGAGGAACTGCCGGATGGATCCAACGGGGAATTTGTGGCGCGGGGCTACAACATCATGAAGGGCTATTACAAGATGCCCGAGGCTACGGCCGCCGCTATCGATAAGGACGGCTGGCTCCATACGGGGGATCTGGCCTGCCGAAATCCGGACGGCAACTTCCGCATCACAGGGCGGCTGAAGGATATGATCATTCGGGGCGGTGAGAACATCTATCCCAAGGAAATTGAGGAGTTCATCTACACCCATCCCAAGGTGAAGGATGTGCAGGTGATCGGCGTGCCGGATCCCGGCTACGGCGAGGAAATTATGGCCTGTGTTATCTTAAAAGCCGGGGTGCATATGGATGAAGAGGAGGTGCGCGCCTTTGTGCGTGCCAGCATGGCCAAGCACAAGGTTCCCCGCTATGTCCGCTTTGTGGATAGCTTCCCCATGAATGCGGCCGGGAAGATTCTCAAGTATAAAATGCGGGAGGATGCCGCCAAGAGTTTGATATAAATATTTCTCTTGACGAAATCGGCACGGCTATAGTATAATTTAATCCATAATTTCATACGTTATTGAACTGCGATGATGGAATTAGCTAGATGGTTGTCATGCCCAGAGAGTCGGCGTTTGCTGAAAGCCGATCATGACCAAATCCTGCGGTCACTCCAGAGCAGGGCCCCTGAAATTTAAGGAAAAGTAGGGAGCTCCGGGCCCGTCCCGTTATTGGCGGGGGATTTGATAGAATCCTGTAAAGTGGGTTTGCCATAACCAAAAGGCAAATCAAATTGAGTGGTACCGCGAGCCAACCAAGGCCTCGTCTCAAAAATGAGACGGGGCCTTTTTATTTTAAAATTTAATTTTTTAAAGGAGATTTAAACTATGTTGTGCGACCGTTTTATCCAGGCCGATGCATCCAATCAAAAAGCCCTCCGCCGAAGCTATAGGCTTACCCCTCCCGAAAGCTTCAATTTCGGGTTCGATGTGGTCGATGTATTGGCGGGCCGCACCCCGGACGCCCTTGCCCTGCTCCATGTGGATCGGAATGGGCAGGCTAGGCGCTTCACCTTTCAGGATATTGGGAACCAAAGCGCCCGCATTGCAAACCTGCTTTCGCGCATGGGCTTGCAAAAGGGAGAAAAGGTTCTGCTTATTATGCGGCGGTGCCATCAATATTGGCCCGTAAACGTGGCGCTTTGCAAGCTGGGAGTCGTTATGGTCCCGGCCACCGCCCAGCTTTCCTCCCATGATATCAGCTACCGCTGCAATGCCGCTTCCGTGAAGGCGATCATCTGCGCCGATGATCCTTCCATCATCGCCAGTGTAGAAGGGGCTCTGTCGGATTGTCCCACCGTATCCTCCCTGATCCTGGCGGGCGGCAGCCGGGAAGGCTGGCTGAACCTAGATGAGGCGGCAAAGCAGGAAAGCCCCCTTTTTCCCCGCCGTACGGGCGCGGAGGATACCCTGGGCAGCGATCCCATGCTTATTTACTTTACCTCGGGCACCACCGGTTTTCCAAAGATGGCCATGCATAACTTTTTCTATCCGCTTGGACATATTGCCACAGCCCGCTACTGGCACGCCGACAAGCCGGGCGGCCTGCACTTTACCATTTCGGATACGGGCTGGGCAAAGGCGGGTTGGGGCAAGATTTATGGCCAATGGCTATGCGAAGCGGCCGTGTTCGCCTATGACTTTGACCGTTTTGATCCTGCGAAGATTCTGGAATTGCTGCAAACCTACCACATCGATAACTTCTGCGCCCCGCCCACCATGTACCGCATGATGGCCCAGAATAATCTGGCCGCCAGCTACGATCTTTCTTCCCTTGCCCATTGCTGCAGCGCCGGGGAACCCCTGAG
The DNA here is from genome assembly GCA_034933245.1 of Candidatus Pelethousia sp. Taxonomy (GTDB): domain Bacteria; phylum Bacillota; class Clostridia; order Christensenellales; family CAG-138; genus Pelethousia. The sequence continues at coordinate 4,880 of JAYFNX010000023.1, read as the reverse complement.
CCCGGAGGTATTTTCAGATTGGTACCGGCAAACCGGCACGTCCATTCGCGAGGGATTCGGCCAGAGCGAAACCACCTGCTGTCTTGCAACCCTGCCCGGCATGGCCCTCCGCCCCGGCGCTATGGGCCGCCCCGTTCCCGGCTATGAAATAGCCTTGCTGGATGAGGCAGGTTATCCCTGTAAGCCCGGAGAGCAAGGGGAGATTTGCATCCGGGCCGAAGACGGTAAACCCTTGGGCCTCTTCATGGGCTACTATCGGGATGAGCTTGCTACCGCCCGGACCTGGTATGACGGTTATTATCATACCGGCGATATAGCTTGGCAGGATAAGGGCGGCTATTTCTGGTATGTGGGCCGCAAGGATGATGTGATCAAATCCTCCGGCTACCGGATTGGGCCCTTCGAAGTGGAAAGCGCTCTGCTGGAGCATGAGGCTGTGTTGGAAGCGGCCATTACCGGCGTGCCCGACCCCATTCGCGGCCAAATCGTGAAGGCGACTATCGTGCTTAAGGCGGGATACCTGCCCAGCGATGCGCTCAAAAGGGAGATTCAGAACCATGTGAAGCGAGTAACCGCCCCTTATAAATATCCCCGCCTTATCGATTTCACCGAAAGCCTTCCCAAAACGGCAAGCGGAAAAATCCGCCGGGCCGCCCTGCGCTGATTGACATTTTGCCCTTGTGCGTTTAGACTGGGAAAGAAATGGTAAGAAAAGGAGATCCCCATGATTTATTTCCAGTGCGACTACGCGGAAGGTTGCCATCCCAACATTCTGGAAGCACTCCTTCATACCAATATGGAGCAGACGGCAGGATACGGAAACGATGATCATTGTCGAACCGCCCGGGAAAAAGTGAAAGCCGCCTGTGGCCGGCAGGATGCGGATGTGCATTTTCTGGTGGGCGGCACCCAGAGCAACACCACCATCATCGCTTCCATCCTGCGGCCGCACCAAGGGGTGATCTCGGCGGATACGGGCCATATCGCCACCCACGAAACCGGAGCCATCGAGGCCACCGGGCACAAGGTACTAACCATTCCCACGGCGGACGGCACCATCTCCGCCCAGCAGGTGGAAGCCCTTTGCCGGGAGCATGTTACCAGCCATATTGGGGAGCACATGGTTCAGCCCGGTATGGTCTACATTTCCTTCCCAACGGAGTTCGGCACGCTTTACAGCAAGGCCCAGCTCGCGGCGCTGCACGACGTATGCAAAGCCTACGGGCTTCCCCTTTTTCTAGATGGGGCACGGCTGGGTTATGGCCTTATGAGCCCGAAGAATGACCTTACCCTGGCTGATATCGCGCAACTGTGCGATGTGTTCTATATCGGCGGCACCAAATGCGGTGCCCTGTTTGGGGAGGCCGTGGTGATTCTCAACGAGGCGCTGAAAAAGGACTTTCGCTATGCCGTCAAGCAACACGGCGGCATGCTGGCAAAAGGACGTTTGCTCGGCATTCAGTTTGCTACCCTTTTCACCAACGATCTGTATTTCTCCATTTGCGGGCAAGCCGTAGATCTGGCCCTCTCCATCCGCAAGGCTTTTGAGGAAAAGGGCGTGGCCTTATGGGGCGGCTCCTTTACCAACCAGCAATTTCCCATCCTAACGAAGGGACAAATGGATTATTTGCGCGAACGGGGCTATATCTATGAAGTCTGGGGGCCCGTAGAGGATGGCAAAACCATTGTGCGCTTTTGCACCAGTTGGGCTACCCAACCCGAGAACGTTGCGCGGTTATTGAAGGATATTGCGGCCATGCAAAGCATTTAAAAAGATTTTTAGGGCATTACATATAGAAAACACAGATACCCCCGCCTTTGCCGGGGGTATCTATATATGCGATTTCCATTTATTTCACTTTCTTATGGTCTTCCACCGGGTATAATACAAGAAGTGACAAGTAAGGAGGTTCCGTGATGCTGAGAATGGCGACCATGGCGGATAGGGAAACCCTCAAAGCCCTTTGGCAGCTTTGTTTCCAGGAAGAACCCGCTTTTTTGGACTGGTTTTTTAATAACCGGTTTTTGCCGGATTACTGCCCCGTATGGGAGGAGGATGGCAAGATTGCCGCCGCGCTTCATTCGCTACCCGTTTATATCAGCCTGCGGGACGTCATCCTGCCCTGCGCTATTGTGGCAGGAGTGGCCACCCATCCGGATTGCAGGGGCCGCGGGCTGATGCACCAGCTCTTTGCCTTTTTTATGGGCAGGCTGCAAAATGATGGCGTCCCGCTCATTGCCCACCGGCCTGTGAACCTCGAAATATATCATTCCGTAGGTCATTTTCCCGCTTGTGACAGCCGCTATATAGACCTTTCCCCCACCATGCCCCGCCCGGCAACGGACGATTGCGTCCAATGGGCCATCGCCCGCCACGAAGTGGCCTTATACCGCTGCTATGCCTGCTTTGCCAAGCGGTATTCCGGCATGGTACAGCGCTCCTATGCGGATTTTGTTCTTAAATGCCGAGATTATCTGTCCAGCGGCGCCAAATGTATAGCGGCGCTGGATAAGGCAGGTAACGTGGAAGGGTATTGCATCTATTTCGATAATGCCTACGAGAAGGACAACACCCTCCTGGGAGAAGAATGCGTCGCCCTTTCTCCTTCGGCCTATGAACGGCTATATACCGCCCTAGCCCGGCGCTCTATTGGCCGCCCCCTAAACCTACGTTTAGCTCCGGATGCAGGCTTAACTCCCCCGGGCGCCCGGGTTTCCGTTCTTCCCAGGGGAGTGCTTGGCGTAACAGATGTAGCCGCGCTGCTTTCCGCCATGGGGTTGCCGAATGAAGGTGCTATCGAGGTGATCGATCCGCTCCTTCCCGCAAACCGTGGCGTGTTCAGCCTTGCGGGCAAGCCCACGAGCGCCCGGCCCCAGCTTCGCATTTCCGCAGGACGGCTGGCGCAATGGGCCGTAGGATACCGGAGCATGGGGCAAATCGTGAAGATGATGCAGGCCGCGGCGCCGGACCCGTCCATTGTGGCAAGGATGGACAAGCTTGGCACGCGGCCCTGTTTCATGATTGATGAATATTGATCTGGGGCGCCCTATTCCGGTACAGCCGCCGCCAGAACCTCCCCGATGGGGCCCCGTAAAATCAGATCCGCCCGGCTGTCGTAAGGCGTCTCCGTTTTATTGATCAGTACCAGCCGTTTACCCATAAAGTATTCCAGTAATGAAGCCGCCGGATATACCGAGAGAGAGGTGCCCCCTACGATGAGCATATCCGCGCTGCTCACGGCCGCCATGGCCCCCCGCCACACGATATCATCCAGGGGTTCGCCATAAAGCACCACTTCGGGCTTAATCAAGCCGCCGCAAACGTCGCATTTGGGAACGCCCTGGCTATGGCGGATATAGTCCCCGTCAAAAAGCTTGTTGCAGGCCATGCAACGGTTCCATTCTACATTGCCGTGAAGGGGATATACCCGCTTACTGCCCGCCTTCTGATGGAGGTTGTCGATATTCTGCGTGATGACGGCGTTGATCTTGCCCCGTTTTTCCAGGCGCGCCAAAGCATAATGCGCCGGGTTTGGCTTTGCTTCCATCAGCAGAATGCTCTTATAATAGGCATAAAAGGTTTCTGTTTCCTGCATAAAAAAGTCGTGGGAAAGGAGAACCTCCGGCGGGTAGCCGAAACGGCGAACGGCCTCCGCGGCGGAGCCGGCGCTGCGAAAATCCGGTATGCCGCTTTCCGTGGAGACGCCCGCGCCGCCTAAAAAAGCCACCACGCGGCTCTTTTCCAGCATCGTTTGTAACGTTTTCACAGCTTCATCCATAGGTGCACACCTCGCTGTTTTCTGATTTCTTTTATCATACTCCTATAAAATCTATATTTGCAAGCCGCGTCGTTTGAAAAGGCATTCACAAAGCCAGGGCAAAACGGTTTTTTGCGTGCATCTCACCCCCTCCAATATGCATCCTGCCCGTTGAAGCCTTGCAGAACAGCGTTCCATGCTATATCATGAAATTATCCACTCGGGGGGTGAAAGGGGGGAAGCCATGAAGATCACCGTAGAACACGGACCTGTAGCGGAGAACGAAATTATTCTGCGCTGCAAGGAACTGGACGACGAGATGCTCCACGTGCTGGCTTTGTTGGAAACCCGGAATCAGAGATTGTATGCCTGGGATGCGGATAAAAGCACCATTTTACTCTCGCCTGCTACGGTTCTCTATGCGGAAAGTGTAGAAGAAAACACCTTTCTCTATTGTAAAAAAGTCGTATACCAAACGCCGCTTACCTTAGCTGAACTGGAACTTCGGTGTTCCGCCTTAGGTTTTCAACGGGTATCCCGCACGATGGTGGCGAATTTGCATCGCATCCACTCCCTAAAAAGCTGTGCGGCCGCACGCATTGAAGCTACCATGGAAAATGGCGAGCGCATTATGGTCTCCCGCCACTATGCGCCTCTGCTAAAAGAACGCTTAGGCGTTTAAAAAATTGCTGAAAGGAGTTATAACCATGAAAAGATTTGCGCGTTTTTATAACTGGGCATTCGGAGTTAAACTGAACATGGGCATCTATACGATTGCTCTGCTCTTTGCCAATGGAATTTTCGTACTGCTTACAGGTGGAAACAGCATTGTTGTTTGGACGATCCTACAGATGACGCTCACGGCATTTGCCGTATCCAGCCTGCAGTATGCCTGCTTTCCTCCGCACAAGGATTTGGATAAACCCGCGCTTCGCGGGCGCACCATTCTTTGGGGTCTCGGTTCGAATGTGCTTTTTATAGGCGCATCGGTAATTTTTAACTGGTTCAGCGGCATACCCGGCTGGGGAACTTGGATATTAATTCTGATGCTGGAATTTGCTTTGGTGGCTATGTGGGTAGCCATCCATATAACCCAAAAACTGGAGACAGATGAGTTGAACG
>JAYFNX010000022.1:0-15270 GCA_034933245.1 Candidatus Pelethousia sp. | reverse complement strand
GAGAGCTAATACGGAAAGTAGGTGCTGTGATGCATAAATCATTGTCGGAAATGACGCTTCAGGAACTGTGGGAGCTATTTCCGATTCAGTTGACGGAGCATAAGGAATGCTGGAAAAATTGGTATCTTGAAGAACAGACGTTTCTGTTTTCATTCCTGCCAAAGACCGTTAAAATTCACCACATTGGAAGTACGGCTATCCAAGGAATCTGGGCAAAACCGATTGTTGATATTTTAGTGGAAGCTCTTATCAAGGATCATAAAGCAATTAAGAATCTGCTTTTGCAAAATCAATATGTATGTATGGCGCAGAATGAAACCCGTATTGATTTTAATAGAGGATATACGCCGGACGGCTTTGCTGAGCGGGTATTCCACCTGCACCTTAGAGAATTTGGTGATAGCGATGAACTTTATTTCAGGGATTACCTAAACGAAAATTCCGCGATTGCCAAGGCATATGAGCAATTAAAGTTGTCCCTTTGGAAACCGTTTGAGCATGACCGTGACGGATACACAGAGCGAAAAACGGAATTTGTGCGTAAGTATACGCAGAAAGCGATCGAACAATACGGAAAGGAAAGATATTCATGAACGATTGGTTTACAATAGACCGCATTGACGCGGATACTTATATTATCAGCGAGTACAGGCATTGGGAAGAAACACACTGTTACCTTCTAAACGGGAACAAACGAAGCTTGCTCATTGACACCGGGCTTGGTATTTGCGATATTTCCGAAGAAGTGAAAAAGCTGACTGACAAACCGATTACCGCCGTCGCCACCCATATCCATTGGGATCATATCGGAGGGCATAAATACTATCCTGATTTTTACGCCCATGAGGCAGAACTGGATTGGCTTTCGGGCGGGTTCCCTCTGACAATGGATACGATTCGTAATATGGTGGTTGACCGTTGTAATTTACCGGACGGATATGATGTCAGCACATATGAGTTTTTTCAGGGAACGCCCACACGGATTCTGCATGATCACGACGTGATTGACATTGGCGGTCGGGTTATTGAAATCCTGCATACGCCGGGGCACTCCCCAGGGCATATGTGCTTTTGGGAAAAAGAGCGCGGCTATCTTTTTACCGGTGATCTTGTTTATAAGGACACTTTGTTCGCATACTATCCTTCCACAGACCCAGAAGCTTATTTGGAATCATTGGAAAAAATCTCTGTTTTGCCGGTGAAACAGGTATTTCCCGCACACCATAGCTTGGACATACAACCGGAAATTTTAACTCGAATGCGAGATGCTTTCCGACAACTGAAAGCGGACGGCAAGCTGCATCATGGCAGCGGAACTTTCGATTACGAAGACTGGTCGGTGTGGCTGTAAAACTGAAAATGAGCAAGGCACCCTACGTCAAATCTCTCGTAGAGTGCCTTGCTCATTTTTATCTTTATTCATTTACATCTACCGTCACACCGGACTTGAATTCCACCGTGAATTTACCCTCGTAGATGGTGACCTTTTCAATCAGCCGCCGGACAAGCGGCTCGTCGTATTCCGTCAGGGCGGTGGGCTGCTCCCGCAGGAAGGTGCCCATCTCGGTGATGCGCTTTTTCTGCTCATCCCGCCCGGCGCTTTCCAGCTGAAGCTTCTGCTTATCCTCGCGAAGGCGGTAAATTTCCTCGCCGACATCCTCATAGTCGGCTCGGGCACCGGTCCGTTTCAAAAGCTCCTCCTGTAATTTGGCCAGCCGCTTTTCGATGTCGTTAAGCGGCTGGCTTTTTTCGGATTCCAGAACGGTTTCGATGTTTCTTTGCAGGGTGGCGAGGAAGGTATCCTTGTCACACCATGTCTGATTGATGGCGGAGACCAGCACCTGCTCAATCTGGCTTTCCGGCACGGTGCGGGCATCGCAGAACAGTCCGGTGTTTTCAAGGCGGCTGATGCACCGCCACACGATGGACTTCTTGCCGCGGTTGTACCAATGAATCCTGCGGTAAAACTCTCCGCAGCAGCCGCAGAACACAATATTCGACAGGCAGTGGCTGCTGCTGAAAACCCGGTTTTTCCCGTTCGGGCTAGTATGGATGATGCGTCGGCGGACGAGTTCCTCCTGCACCTGCATGAAAATCTCGCGTGGAATGATGGCTTCGTGGCTGTTTTCCACATAATACTGCGGCACAAGGCCGTTGTTCTTAACTCGCTGTTTTGTAAGGAAGTCTACGGTGTAGGTTTTCTGCAAAAGGGCGTCACCGATGTATTTCTCATTTCGAAGAATTGTGCTGATGTTGCTGGTATGCCACTTTTCCCGACCCGCGCCGTTCAGAATGCCGTCCGCTTCCAGTCCGCGGGCAATTTTCAGCATGCTGGCGCCTTCAAGGTATTCACGGTATATGCGCTTGACGATTTCGGCTTCCTCCGGCACAACCACCAGATGCTTGTTTTCGTCCTTGGCATAGCCGAGGAACCAATTGCAGTTGACCTGGATTTCACCCTGCTGGTAGCGGTACTGCAAACCCAGCTTTACGTTTTGGCTCAGAGACTGGCTTTCCTGCTGGGCAAGGGATGCCATAATCGTGAGCATAACCTCACCCTTGGAATCCATAGTGTTGATGTTTTCTTTTTCGAAGTACACGGGAATGTTCTTTTCTTTGAGCTGGCGGATGTATTTCAGACAGTCCAGTGTGTTACGGGCAAACCGGCTGATGGATTTCGTGATAATCATGTCGATACTGCCCGCCATGCACTCGTCAATCATGCGGTTGAATTCCTCACGCTTCTTGGTGTTGGTACCTGATATACCGTCATCCGCATAAATGCCCGCCAATAAGCGTCTGGCCGATGGTCGAAGGCATTCGCGCCCCTGTTTCTTTCAGGATATCAAAAAGGATAAGCATACCGAAAGCTTCCACGGCAGCCGGAAGTGGGACGCTCTGCCGCTCTGCGGCGATGTTGATGAATAGTTGAAGCGGAAACATCTCGTGATGGAAAGCGCCTATGGAAATATAAAGCCCCGGTACGATGATGGTAAGAAAGAAACTTAAAATCCGCAGAAGCCGGGAGAAAGACGAGTAAAAGAAACTCAGATAATAATCCTCGCTGCTCTGAAAATTCTCTACAAAAAGATAGGGTACGGTCATGACCATGGGGGTACCGTCCAAAAAGACGGCGATGCGCCCTTCCAGAATTTTTCCCATGATGACATCCGGCCGTTCGGTGTAACCAGTGGAACGGAAAGGGGACCAGGGAGCATCCTTAATGAGTTCCGTGATATAATTCACATCCAGAACCCCATCTATATCGATGGTGTTTAGACGGTGATAAAGTTCTTCCAGAATCTGTTTGTTTACGATTCCTTCCATATAACAAATACAGGCTTTGGTTTTTGTACGGCGGCCCAAGCTAAGGAATTTCATTTTTAAATCGGGCGTAAGCGCGCGCCGCCGGATGAAGGACAGGTTGGTCATGAGGGATTCCGTAAACCCATCCCGCGGGCCGGCCATAATCTTTTCATTGTCCGGCTCCGATACCGAGCGAATTTTGAACTCCTTTGCGTTAAGAAGTACGGCTTGGTCCTGCCCATCTACAAGAAGGATCGTCTCCCCATAGCAAACTGCTTCCACGATTTTCTGCAGTTGATTCGTTTTACTCGCTTCGCTTATTTGAACGATCTGGTTCATTATCACGTCGATCATCCCTTTGCCTCCTGCAGCAACCTGGGATAGTTGAAGCGGTTTAACAATATTTCCGTTGATAGCCTCTGCGTCTACCACGCCGTCGAAAAAAAGGATGCAGTAGCACAAGCTTTTAAAGTGCGCATTCTCAATGTGCTTCACGCGCAAGATGTCCACATCCACAAAGATGTCGCGAATGATTTGAACGTTTTTTTCCAGGGAGGAGGTTAAGACACAGCCTTCCAGAGTAGACTGTGCATTTTCGGCTACATTGTAGAACCTGGCTCTTCCTTTTTTAAATAACGAAAACATAAGGCCTCCTCTTTGATATGTGCTCATTTTTCCTCCGTTCTGCATCAAATATACGCACGATGGCATGCCTGGCGGCGGGAGCATCTTGGTGAACCGTCCGAACGATCACCCAATTGAGGGATGTATTCCCTTGCTTTGTTTGGTATAGTTTACTAAAATGGAAATTTAGCTTGGTATACTGCTGCCACGAGGCCGCCGGGGAGGCTTATGCGGAACGCCAAATTTTTTCATGCGTTGCGGGGGAAGTAACCTTATGGAGGAGGGAAATGGATCATGGTAAAGCAAAGCGTATTACATTGGAAAATCAGCGTGCCGATATTTAAGAACAGCGTGATTTTAGGCCAATTGGCAATAGCCATTGGCGTTCCGTTTGGAATCGTTGGGTTGTTTATAGGAATTGTTTCCAATGGAAGCGTTTATACTCTCTATGCATTTGCTTTAATCTTGGCGCTGTTCCTTTTAACTTGGCTTTTCATCATGGCCCTATATGGCGGCAGATACATGGCGGAATTTATTCTGGATGATAAAGGCGTCTGTTGCAAAACACAAGAAAAACAAGCGAAAACCAATCGCCTGCTTAATTCCATAACGGTAGTACTTGGTGTGCTTTCCGGGAAACCCGCCGTGGCGGGGGCCGGTATGCTCGCGCAAGCCAGGCAAGAGACCCGTCTTCCCTGGAGCCGTATTCGGAAGGCAAGCTTCAGGCCGGCAAGTCATACCATCCTGTTGCAAGGCGGCTGCACGGAAAAGATTGCGGTCTTTTGCACCAAGAAAAATTACGACCAGGTAGCTGGCTTTGTGTTGGGGAAAATACGCACCGTTGCCTAAGAACGCAATCCAATCCAAGCGCCTCCGCCGCCAACGAGTCCCCCGGCAACCGGATACCGCCATTTGTACGAAATGGGCGATTCAACGCTTTCTTGCTTAAGCGCATTTCCTTGCCACCACGATATTCCTTCTTGACAATGCTGTATCTCCGATCTAATCCCACTTTTATCAGTCTTTCAAGTATCTCATAGCTAAGCACGGCCTACGTCCAGCCCCAAACCCATCTGCTGATTGTAGCCGTCCATCTTATCCGATTCGGTTCTGTGGCATATATTTTAGCAGGACCGTCGATTTCGCATGCCGTTTTGCTCGATCGAACCAATGTGACGCTTCCGCCCAAGTTTCGGATAGCACATTCCCAAATAGATCCTTGTAAATTCCAGCCAATTTTTTCGGTTCGGGCAGCTGTCTTTTCTGCAATTTATCGCTTGTGCCCACACTTTCCCTGTGCACTTGGACAAGGCTTATCCATATATACTATAACAGGCGGGATATAGACGCCTTTGCAGTATGCATAAGGTACGTGTACTGAGGCAATTCCGTCTTGAGAGGAGAAAGTGTATGGAAGAACATAAATATAAAATGGGAGCAATCCCTTCCCCACCGGAAGTGTGGGATTATAGTGTACGGATAACGATGGCGGCTTTTCCACAGGAATGGCGGCAGATCGAAATTTCTAAACATTACGAGCAACAGAGTAACACATGCGTACCCCAGACCATGCGCTGGATTTATTATCTGGCTTATGGGGCCGATTTTGGGGTTAATTATCTTTATGCAGGCGGGCGTTCACATACGGCCCCCGGCATGTATATAAATGAAGCTTTGAATTTTTTGGCAGCATCCGGTAGCCCCAGGCTGCCGGATGACCCTTATGAATTAGAGGTACCTGAGGCTATTTACTATTATGAATCCAATAAGGCCGTGCAACTGCCCAAAGCGCAGCCCTTTGCAGGTTGTACTTGGGCGCGGGTGGATACGCAGGAGCAAATTAAGCAAGCCCTGATCACGACCCATAAATTGGCCAAAGGAAGTCATTTGCCTGTTTCCGCCACCTTGGCAGTGGAAACATGGGAGCCGCAAAGCAACGGAATATGGCGCTGCCAAAGCCCGAAGATAGGCTACCATCAGGTATTGGTAAAGGGTTGGCTGCTGGTGGACGGAAAAGAGTATGCGATTATTCACAATTCTTGGGGAAACAAGTGGGGCAGAAAGGGAGATGCGTATGTTCCTTGGGAAGATGTGGTTCGCGTTGGGGCCTTTGTTGTGATTCCAAAGGCCGTGGAGATTGCGGATGAGGTGCAAATCATCCGGCGCACGCTACGGCTCAAGTCCCCCTATATGCGGGATGCCGGCGGGTATACGGATGTGATGGAGTGCCAGAAAAAGCTTACGGCCCATGGCTACCCCTGCGGAACATTGGATGGTATCTTCGGGTCCAAAACGAACAACGCGGTCCTGGCTTTTCAGCAAGCCAAAGGGTTGATCGTGGACGGCATATGCGGGCCTAAAACATGGGCTGCATTAGATGAAGACCCAATGGAACAGGAATTGCCCGCTTCCTGGCGGCAATTGCTATGCCAATGGACCGCTTCTATGATTGGCCAAGTCTATGTATGGGGCGGCCAAGGTGAAGACCTTACCGCCATGTCGGACCCGGAAGCATGGATCAAAAAACGAGAAACGTCGAAGGAAAACGCGAATCGCGCCATTGCTTTTTATCATGAGGCGCTGAAAACAGGCAAAAAAACCATCCGCGCCTTTGATTGCAGCGGCCTTATCGTTCGCTTCTTACAGGACAACGACCTCGTGAAGAACGACATGTCCAGCCGGGGGCTTTATAGCGCCAGCAGCAAACTCGATCGGGAAGACCTTGTCCCCGGAGATCTGGTATTCAGATATAACAGCGTGCGTATCTATCATGTAGGCGTATATGTGGGAAGCGGCATGGTAGCTGAAGCCAAAGGCCGAGATGATGGCGTGGTTGTCCGGGATATAAACGCCAGCGGGAAAACCTATTGGAACCGTTATGGCAGGCTGAAGGTCTTGGAATGAACAGGAGGGGATCGAGATGGATGGCAATTGGGGCTCCATCATTGCGGCCATAGCCGCACTGAGCGGCATCCTTGTGGGATGGGTAGGCCGAGCCAGAGAGTTCAATAAATCGAACCGGGAAGAGGCCGCCGCTTCCGCCGCGCTCCGGGCTGATATGGATTACATAAAGAGCGGCGTAGATGAAATTAAAACCGACTTGCGGGCGCAGGACAAGGATATTGACCAGCTTCGCGAACGGGTGACGAAGGTCGAAGAGAATGCAAAAAGCACGCAACATCGGCTGGACAGGATAGAAAAGGACATAACAAAATACTAAATGGAGGAACGGATATGAGCGAATTTTTTACTTGGGGCATGCTGGGCACCTATGCTGGTGCAGTTTTGGCCACCACCGTGATTACCCAGCTTTTTAAAGGGATTGGCATTGCCGCAAAGATCCCCACCAGAATTTTCACCTATGCGGTGGCCTTGGCCGTCCTGCTTGGGGCAACCTACTTTGGTGAAGCATGGTCCTGGGCGAACGGGGCATTATGCCTGTTTAATGCTGTGATCGTATCTTTGGCTGCAAACGGCAGCTATGATACTATAACCGGCTTAAAACAACGAGACAACGGATAAAAGAAGAACCACACAGAAAAATGAGGGCGGGCAACCGCTCTCATTTATGCTATAATAATTTCCAAGCTTACAAGGCCACGGTTCCGCTCGGGCAGCGGATAGAGGCTAGAAGAGGGGGAGAAAACCAAAGTGGAATATATCTATCTCGATATGGATCGCTATCCGCGCAAGGAGCATTTTGCCTATTACTTATCTATGGGGTATCCATATGTTGGGGTGACCGCGAATGTGGACATCACTGCTTTTCTAGCCAACATTAAAGAAACACGGGAGCCTTTTTTCCTTAATATGCTATACGAAGTGGCGGCTGCGGCAAACGCTGTGCCGGAATTTCGCCAACGGATTTTGAATGGGCGAATCATTACGTATAGCATATGCCAAACATCCCACACGGTTTTACGGGAAAATGGGACCTTCGCATATTGCAGGCTCGCGTGTGATAAGCCTAAGCCGGAATTTTTGCCGTATGCCTTGGAAGCGCAAGAAAAAGCAAAAACCAGCGGCGATATACAGGAGGATCCGGAACAGAGCAGAGACCTCTTGTTTATTTCCTGCCTGCCCTGGATCTCATACACGTCTTTAACTCAGGCCGTACCATTCCCGGCGGATAGCAACCCACGCATTAGTTGGGGGAAGTATTTTAAAAGTGAAGGGCGGATTCTTCTGCCCCTTTCGGTTTTAGCGCATCATGCTCTGGTGGATGGTAAGCACATAGGCGACTTTTATAGCCTGCTTTCCGCTCGGTTAGCAGGTTAATGGGCGGAATATTCACAAGACGTTAAAATATGGCGGGATCGGATATGGTATAATATCTTGGAAAATGCCATAGTGGGTTTGGCATACAACTTGTGTGAAAATTGAAATGCGGCAGACCGCAAGTGGAGGATGAAACGTATGAAAAAATGGATTGCAGCGGCGCTGGCCCTTCTATTCCTGCTTGCTTTGGCAGCGCCCGCCCTGGCGCTGACGGCAGGGGAGTCCCGCGTGGTTATTGGCGCAAATCTGGACGATGCGCAAATTGCCCAGGTATATGCCGATTTTGGTGTGGAGCGCGGCAGCGTTCCCGAGATTATCGTAACCAATGACGAGGAAAGAGCCTACTTGGAGGGCCTGGTTTCGGATAGTAAGATCGGCAACGTATCCCTTTCCTGCATTTACATTACGACGCAGGAAGAAGGTACGGGGCTTTCCATCAGCAGCAAAAACATTAATTGGTGCAGCGATGAAATGTATGCAAATGCCCTAACTACGGCTGGCATAACGGATGCTAAGGTGATGGTAACCGCGCCTTTTGATGTTTCCGGCACAGCGGCGCTTACGGGCTTATACAGGGCCTATGAGGATATTACGGGAACGACCCTCTCCGATTTGGCAAAATCCGTGGGCGCTGAAGAATTGGTGGTTACGGGGCAGTTGGCTGAATACATCGGCAGCGATGAGGCAACCGTGCTCATCAATGAACTTAAGAAGATTTTGGACCAGACGCAGAACATGTCGGATGACGACGTGCGCGCTGAAATCCGCAAGCTGGCGGAACAGTACAATGTGGTGGTGACGGATGCCCAGGTCGAGCAGATCCTGGCCCTTTGCCGCAAGCTTGAAAAGCTGGATGTGGATTCCCTTAAGAAAAAGCTGATCTCTCTCACGGAGACGGTGGAGAAGGCCAGCAAGGCCAAGCAAACCCTTTCCGACATTGGTGAGAAAGTATCCGGTTTCTTCGTATCGGTAGGACAGTTTTTTTCCAACCTCTTCGGGAACAAAGCGTAAACGAAGCTACATCATTGGGGTTGCCTTGGATTTTTTTCTGAGGCGGCCCTTTTTCTTTATCTAATAAAAAAACTGGCATGGGCGGCTCCCATCCATCCTGTATTTCTTCCTGTCAAGCGCAACTATAGAAAAACGAAAAACGGCGGATAATTTCCTGCTGGAAATTATCCGCCGGCCATGTGCTGCAACAGAAGGACAATGACACGATTAGACCATACCGTTTAGGCGTTGCATGAGCTCTTCGAAGGGACATACAATTCGCTCGACTGCTCTGTGATGATAGAAAACACAGGTATTTGGCCCATCCTGAAATTCTCGCCCCGTAGCCGACCATAATACAATACGTTTGTTGGCGTGTGACCCAAGGGCGATCCCTAGCTCGGTATGGGTGCCACATCCACCGGGTAGCATGATGAAAACAAATTCGGCCTCTCGTACCGCCCCATATTCCTGTGCGGCAACATCCATCAGCCTCGCTTCACCCTGCCCGCGAACATCACCATGAACCGTCCAATCATAAACGGGAAGATGCCCCCTGGCCTGAATAAAGGAAATCATAGTTTTTGCCAGTTCCCTGTTTTCCAAACCGCTTGCTACGTAAAACCGCATCAAGATTCCCCCTTTCGATGGCCGGGGCCAGGATCTCCCTGTTTCCAATGCCGCCGACAAAGCCCCACATATTTGTCGCTTGCACCTAAAACAACCTGCTCGCCTATCTTGGTGATACCGCCCTGCCCATCCAGGCGGGCATTGCAGATAGCCTTACGGCCGCACCAGCATATGGTTTTCACTTCCTCGATGGTGTCCGCCCAGGCCATGAGCCATTGGCTGCCCTCAAAGAAGTTCCCGCGAAAATCCGCCCGCAATCCGTAGCAGATTACAGGTACATTATAATCATCCACCAATTCCGTGAGCAACGTAACCTGCTCTTTTGTCAAGAATTGGGCTTCGTCCACGATGATGCAGTCATACTGCTTATTTTTGACAGCATCTAAATCCATCTCATCAAAAAGCACACATGTATCCGAAAGGCCGGAACGGGAATAGATCGTATGCAAGCCATCCCGCATATCCACAGCAGGTTTTACAAGAAGCGCTTTTTGACCCTGCTCACTATAGTTGTATTTCACCATAATGGCGTTGGCCGTTTTGGAGGAGCTCATTGCCCCATAACGAAAGTACAGCTTTGCCATGGGTCAGCGTTGTCCTTTGTCATAAGGGATACCCTCAGCCTTGGGGGCCCGAGATTTTTTAGAGGTAAGAACCAAGACGATCATGGTTACGATATAGGGCAGCATCAGGTAGATATACTCGCTGGACTTAATATTGGTAAAGCTGGGGAGGAAGGGGATACTTCCGCTATAGGAACCGATAATTTTGAAGAGCGCGAAGAAAAGGGAAGCGCCCAGGATATTCCAGGGTTTCCAGTTACCGAAAATCATCACCGCCAAGGCAAGGAAGCCGTAACCGGCAACGGCGGATTGAAAGCCGGAACCTGCCGCAACGGTATAGGCAAGGCCACCAATGCCGCCCAGGAAGCCGGATATGAACACGCCGGCATAGCGCATGCGGTATACATTAATACCCACGGAATCCGCCGCTTGCGGGTGCTCGCCACAGCTTCGCAGGCGCAGGCCAAAACGAGTTTTATACAGAACCACAATGGCGATAATAAGTAGCAGGATGGCAACAGGGGTGGTGAGATATAAACTTTTAAACAGAAAGTTCTGCAGGAAGGTTTCTTTCACCTCCAAGCCGAAGTTGGCCTGGGTGATGCGAACCCAGGTGGGAATCAAAATGGTGGTTTGCCCTTGGCCTTGAATGGCCCAGGTTACGGTGATGGCCAAAGCGGGGGCCAGCATGTTTAAGGCCGTCCCGCCAATGGTCTGATCCGCTTTTAAATGAACGGAAGCAAAGGCCAGCAGCAGGGAAAAAAGGGCGCCCGAAACGGCGGCTGTTAGAATGGCGAGCAGCGCGCCCGTCTGCGGATGCGTAGCCCCAAAGCCGGAGGCGTCCAAGGCGCGCAGCAGGAGGCAACTAAAGAGCGCACCTACGACCATGATGCCTTCCAGCGCAATATTCACGATGCCGCTGCGCTCGGAAAACATACCGCCTAAAGCCACCAGCAGCAAAGGGATGGCGAAAACGATGGTGGCGCTGAGGATATCGGCTAAAACTTTCATGCTTGCTGTGCCTCCCTTTCTTCGGATCCGGCAGGTTCGCTTATGTCGGAATCATCGTTTACATTGCCGTCCTTTGGCTTAAAAAGCTTGGAAATAAGCGTACGCATAAGCAGGGCAAAGGCAGCCAAGTAGATGATGGCAGCGATGATAATATCGATAATTTCCTTTACGAATTCAGGCTGCATGGCATCGCCGCCTACCTGAATATAGGAGATAAACAGGGCGCTGAAGATGGTACCCAAGGGATGGGAGGAAGCCAGCAGCGCCGTGGGGATTCCGTTAAAGCCCATGGGGAGCAGGGATTTGACCAGGGTATATTGCGCGGTGCCGCTCAGATAATAGATACCGCCGCCAATGCCCGCAAGCGCGCCAGCGATGACCATAGAAAGGACGATGTTGCGCTTGGCATTGATGCCTGCATATACGCTGGCGTTGCGGTTATAACCACAGGCCTTAAGCTCATACCCAAAGATGGTTTTTGAAAGGATGATCCATATCAAAATAGCGACGAGCACGGCGATAAAAATACTGATGTTCATGTAATTGGAATGCATCAGTTCATCCAAGCCGGCCTTCGGGATCATGCCGCCCGGGTTGGCCTGCGCCAGAGCGGCCGTGCGATCTTTATTGACGGCGCCCCAATAATTCGCCAACATCATAGGCATGTTGTTGAGGGAAAGATTGACCACAAACAGGCCGATCCAGTTGAACATGATGGAGGTGATAACTTCGTTCACGTTAAAGTGAGCATTGAACAGGCCGGGGATCGCACCCCAAAGGGCTCCGCCCAACATGGCGGCTAGAAGGCCCATATACCAAGGCAGCTGGAATTGCACCACGCTTACCAGGCCACAGAAGGCACCCACGGTATATTGGCCGGTAGCGCCGATGTTAAAAAGGCCTGTTTTAAAAGCAAAACCAACGGAAAGGCCCGTAAAAATCAACGGGGCGCTTTGGTAAAGCACCTTTGCAAGCTTATCCAAAGAACTGAAACCAGCCGTCAGGATTTGCCGAAAACCATGCAGCGCAAAGGGCGCGTTAAAGGCATAGAGCAGAACAAGCCCTACCAACAGCCCCACAAAGATGGAGGCGATGGAGGCAAGGCAGCTAATGAAGCCTGCGCTTCGGACGAAATGCTGAAGCCTGATTTTCATGCAATATCCTCCTTTTCGGCGTTGGATTGCCGCTTGGCGCCAGCCATATAAAGGCCCAACTCCTCCACCGTAGTCTGTTTTTGGTCAAATTCGCCCACAATTTCTCCCTCATACATCACGAGAATTCGATCGCTCACATTCATAACCTCGTCCAGCTCCAGAGAAATCAGAAGAACCGCTTTGCCGGCATCCCGCTCCGCCACAAGCTGCTTATGAATATATTCGATAGCGCCCACGTCCAGGCCGCGCGTTGGCTGAACGGCCACCAACAGCTCCGGCCCCTTGTCGATTTCGCGGGCGATGATAGCCTTCTGCTGATTGCCGCCGGACATGCTCCTGGCTGTGGTTACCGGACCCTGGCCGGAGCGGATATCATACTGCTCAATGAGGTGTTCGGCATATTTGCGCACCTCATTTTTGCGGATAAAGCCTTTGTGTTCAAAGGCAGGCTGCCAATATCGCTGCAAAACCAGATTTTCTTCCAAGGTATAGTCCAGAATCAGACCATATTTGTGCCTGTCTTCCGGAATGTGGCTCATGCCGAGCTTGCTTCGCTCGCGAATGGAAGCCATTGTAATGTCATGCCCCAAAAGGGAGATATGGCCGCCGCTCAGCTTTTCAAGGCCCGTAAGAGCGGCCACAAATTCGCTCTGGCCATTCCCTTCAATTCCGGCAAGGCAGACGATTTCCCCTTGACGTACCTCCAGAGAAACGTCTTTGACAGCATTGTTTTTATGCAACTTGCTGGGTACCGTGAGATTGCGCACATGCAACACGGCCTTGCCGGGCGCGACTTCATCCTTTTCCACGGCAAAGCTTACTTCCCGGCCCACCATCATGCGAGAGAGCTCCTCTTTGGTGGTATCTTGAATATCTACGGTACCGATGCACTTACCCTTGCGCAGCACGGTGCATCGGTCCGCAACCGCCATAATTTCATTGAGCTTATGGGTAATGAAGAGAATGGATTTTCCTTCCTTGGTGAACGAGCGCATAATGGTCATTAGCTCTTCGATTTCCTGGGGGGTGAGCACAGCGGTGGGCTCGTCGAAGATCAGAATTTCATTATCACGATAGAGCATTTTGAGAATCTCTACCCTCTGTTGCATCCCCACAGAAATATCTTCAATACGGGCGTCCGGGTCGACTTTGAGACCGTAGCGCTCCGAGAGCGCCAATACTTTTTTCCGGGCTTCATTTTTTTGCAAAAAGCCCATTTTGTTGGGCTCAACGCCCAGAATAATATTATCCAGCACCGTGAATACTTCCACCAGCTTAAAATGCTGATGTACCATGCCGATGTTTAGCGTGTTGGCATCGTTAGGGTCCTTAATTTGGACCAACTGCCCATTCTTCTTAATAATGCCGGCTTCCGGCTGATAAAGCCCGAAGAGCACACTCATTAGCGTGGATTTACCAGCGCCGTTTTCGCCTAGCAGCGCATGCACCTCGCCTTGCTTGAGCTGCAGGGTAATATCGTCGTTGGCCTTGATGCCGGGAAATTCCTTTGTAATATTCAGCATCTCAATAATATATTCGCTCATGTGTGATCCCCTTTGGTCAAGAAATGAGATTTGGGGCCCGCCCAAGGGATAATAAACTAACGGATAAAATAAAAATGATGGCTTTCTTTATGAATTCGGAAAAAAGGGGGCCGGGCTAAAGCCCAGCCCCGCAGGTATTGCCCAAAGAAGGGAGAAACCTTAGTTCTGGTAATCTACGGCGATATCCACCACGGGCGCGGCGGCAATATCGTTGGAGATGGCGACGGAGCCATCCTTAACCTTGGCGAACAGTTCATTATACTGATCCACCGTGTAGTTGGCCAAGCGCCAGGAACCTTCGGCGGTGGGCAGGCCCACGCAGTCCTGCGCAGCACCCAGCTTGAGCTCTTTGCCGGAATAATCGGCCGGCCAGGAACCATCGTTGTCATACAGGGCGGTCAAAGCAACCACGACGGATTGCTTGAGCTCCTTCATGGCGGAGGTGATGATCAGCTCGGATTCGCCGCTCTGGTCAACGTCCACGCCGATGACCTTTGCGCTGGCTTCTTCAGCAGCGCCCACTGCGGAAAGATAAATGCCGCCGCCGCAAGCGAAGACAACTTCGGTGCCCTCGGTGTACCAGCTGCTCATCTTGGTCTTAATGTCATCGGAGGGGGCAAAGGAATCGCTGTACCAGTACTTAAGCTGGATATCGGCGACCTTATCGAGCTCTTTGGCAGCCTCATTCGCGCCTTGAACGAAGCCGTAACCATAGCGAACCACGGCGGGAACGGCCATACCACCCAGGAAGCCCAGCTTGGTGTAGCCTTCCTTCACTGCGGCATAACCCGCCAGATAACCGGCCTGCTCTTCCTGATAGGTGATTAAGGCGGTGTTGGCAGTGGGTTCGGGCACATCGCCCAGGCCCAGGTCAAGGCCCAGGAACATCACTTCGGGGAACTCGCCCTGCACGGCAGTTACGGCACCGCTGAAGAGGTAACCAGGCATAACCACAACCTTGGCGCCCTTATCAATGGCGGTCTTGATGGTTTCGATACGAGCCTCATCGCTATCCTCGGAGGGGCGGAAGTAGTTGTAGGTTTTGCCATTGGCTTCCGCATAGGCTACAACGCCTTCCCAAGCGCCCTGGTTGAAGGACTTATCATCGATATTGCCTACGTCGGTGACCAAGGCGATCTCATAAGTACCTTCAGCGGCAGCGGGCTCAGC
>JAYFNX010000021.1:0-11293 GCA_034933245.1 Candidatus Pelethousia sp. | reverse complement strand
CCGGATTAAAAGCAATGCCGACTTTGTCGTGGCAGGCCGGTCTCTGGGAACATGGATCCTAGCGGCTACCCTGGCGGCAACGGAAATAGGAGGCGGCAGTTCCTTGGGCGTGGTGCAGCAGGGAATGGAGGGCTTTGGCATTCGCAGTGCCTGGTATGTGGTGGCCGTGGGCGTTTCCTATGCGCTGCTCGCCTTTTGGGCGCCAACCGCACGCCGCGACAATGTGAAAACCACCCCGGAGTTTTTTCGGCGCCGGTACGGAGATGCTTCAGGGGCCATCCAAGCCGTTCTGATTATTCTATCTTTGCTGGGAGACGCGGTAGCCCAATATGTGGTCTCCGGCACCATCATCTCCGTGATGCTGAACATTGATTTTCAGATGGGGCTGATCATCTCGGCCGTCGTGGTCACCACCTACTCGGTACTCGGTGGGCTTTGGAGTATTTCCGCCACCGACTTTGTACAAATGTTTCTTATCTTCGCAGGCATGGCCATCGTTGTGCCACATGCCATGCAGCTAGCCGGCGGTTGGTCAAACGTTGTGGCCGCCGTACCAGCCGAAACCCTGGTTTTCTATCAGGATGGAGATCTGCTTTACGTCGTGTCCCTCATCGTCATGTTCACCACCAGCCTCTCCAGCACCCAACTTACGGTATCGCGCTTTTTTGCCGCCAAAAACCCCAGGGCCGCCAGGCAGGGTACGCTGCTTACCGCGGGGATCGTTTTGCTCTTTGCTTTAATGCCGGCTGTTTTAGGCGTTATTATGCTGGCGCTTGTTCGCACAGGCCGTTTCGACGCACAGTCCTTCGCAAACATGGGCACCCGGTATGCGTTGCCAATGCTGGCCGTGGAGTATATGCCCCCGGTCGTGGCGGGGCTGCTGCTCACAGGGGTTCTTGCAGCCACCATGTCCACCATCGATTCCCCTCTTCTGGTCTGCGGCACGGTATTCGGCGTGGACATCTACAAAAAGTACGTTCGGACGAATGCCTCGGACAAGCAGGTTCTGGGCATGGTAAAAACCGTTATGATCGCAGTCAGCATCCTATGCTTTATTCTGTCGCTTTTCAATACACAGGGTATTTTACAGTTGATACGTTTCAGCTATACCCTGAAAGCCGCCACCGCCTTTGTGCCGTATATTGCGGGCCATTACTGGAAAAGGGCGTCCCAGCCGGGCGCCATCGCCTCTATGTTAGGTGGTGCTTTTACCGTTTTGCTCTGTGATGTGTTTTATCCAGGTATAACCACCATACACACCATCTTCCCTTCCATTGCCGTAAGCGGGGTGTGTTTTGTGCTGTTTTCTTTGCTCATGCCGCCATCTCGCGTTGCCGGCCCTGAGGCCGGAGGAGAACGCCCGGCGGATGACGGGTAAACCTATTATAAAGGGGGGATCTCGAATGAATTGATGTTCAAAGTAAACCGGCATGGTTGCCGTATGTTCGTTGGAACAACTTGTGATTTCAACTAGAAATCCTAGAAAAAACATCAATTGGGAGGAAATTCATGGAATCCACACGGAAAAAAATGAAAGTACCGCACATTTTCATCATTTTGTATGCCATCATTCTGGCTGTGTCCATCCTTAGTTACCTTATCCCAGCTGGCGAGTACGACAGGGTTTTCGATGAGACCACCGGGCGCAATATTATCGATCCTTCCTCGTATCATGTGGTCGAGTCCAACCCAGCCGGCGTGATGGACTTTTTAAAGGCGTTCCCCAGCGGGTTTGTGGAAGCCGGATGGGTAGTCGTCCTGACCTTCTGCGTGTGCGGCGGCTTCTATGTCGTCAATAAAACAGGCGCCATCGGCGGCATCATTTCCTGGCTGGCAAAAAGGATGAAGAACAAAGGGATCTGGCTTATTCCCATCCTCATGGCCGTGTTCGCCAGCATCGACTGCTTCATCGGCATGTGCGAACTGACCATGGTGTATGTGCCTATTATCCTGCCCCTTATGCTGATGCTGGGCTTTGACTCCATGACGGCCTGCGCCACCGCCCTGTGCGGCTCGGCCATCGGATTCACCTCCGCCATAGCAAATCCCTTCACCACCATTGTTGGCCAAAACATCGCCGGCCTACCGCTTTTGTCGGGCTGGCAATTCCGGCTTATTTCGCTGGTCACTGTGGGCATTGTGGGCGTTATGTACGTGATGCGCTATGCAAAAAAGGTGCGCAACGATCCCACCAAATCCCTGGTTTATGAAGAAGATAAGCTTTTGCGGGCTGAGCTTCAAGGCGAAATGTCCCAGGAGATCACCCTGAACACGCGTCAAAAAATCGCCGGCCTGGCCGCCCTAGCCATGTTTATCATCATGATCGTGGGCGTATTCAGCTGGAAATGGGATATGCCGGAGATCGGCGGCATTTTCATGGGCATGGCCATTGTATCCGGCCTTATTTCCGGGATGACCGGGGATGAGATCTGTGAATCCTTCCTGGAAGGCTGCCACCAGGTCTTGCTCGGCGCACTGATCGTGGGCCTGTCCCGCGGCGTGTCCGTTATCATGAGCAGCACCTTGATTAGCGATACCATCATCCATGGTCTGGCATCCGTCCTGCAAAACCTGCCTGGCGCAATAACGGCGGTAGGTATGCTGATTGTGCAGACCATCATGAACTTCCTGATTCCCTCCGGCTCAGGCCAGACGGTTGTTACCATGCCTATCATGGCACCGTTGGCGGATTTGGTGGGCGTCACCCGGCAAACCGCGGTGCTGGCCCTTCAATATGGCGATGGTTTCTCCAACATCTTCTACCCGGTATCCGGCTATTTTATGGCAACGCTGGCCTTGGGACGTGTTCCCTATGAGAAGTGGATCAAAACAATGCTGCCCCTGTTTGGCATTTGGACGGCAGTCGCCGCTGTCTTTATGGTAATCGCCCAAATGATTCAGTGGGGGCCGTTCTAAGCCAATCTATGGATGAAGGAGAGGGACATGGAAAAGCACAGCACCGAAAAGAAATCTTTTTTTAAGCGCAAAGCCATGTGGGCTGTCATCCTCTTGGCCTTGATTTTCTGGTGTCAGTTTGGGCTTGTTCTGCTGGCCGTCAAGCTGATGGACATGTGGCAGGAGAGAAAGAGCAACATGCCTGCCGAGGCATATCTGTCCTACTCCGCCGCTAAAACGGCGGCGGAAAATGAGGCGGCGGCCAACCGTGAGCGGTCCCTGCTGCGCGCCTTGCGCGCGGCCAAGTTCCCCATTCCTCTCCTGGTATTGCTCGGCATTGCCATGGTGGTTCAAGGATGCCAGTCGCACAGTTCGCTTCTCCTGTTCCGTGGGATTCTCTGCCTGACACTCGCCCTTATCTGCGGCCTTTATTTCTATCAGTACGACACGCGGAACAAGCGCATCCGTTGCTATAAGGAAATGCTTGGTAAGCAGAATGCGGTTTCGCTGGCGCATCTTGCACAGGAAAGCGGGGTGGCGGTGGAGGATGTGGCACAAGATCTCCAATATATGATGGACAGGCAGTTCTTCAGCCGTAATGCCCGTCTTGACCTCGAACAAAAAGTACTCTATCAGAATGGAAGAAATTGAGGAGAAGCATATGGTAAACACGGAAGGAATCAAAGCGGAAGTACAGGCCGTTTTCCCCGGATTGCTGGCCTTCTGCCAGGATCTGCTGCGCATTCCCAGCTACACCTTTGAAGAAAAGGGCGTGGTGGAACGGGTGGTGCGGGAGATGGAAGCGCTGGGGTATGACCAGGCGTTTATCGACAAGACGGGAAATGCCGTGGGCATCATCGGCGAAGGTCCTGTTACGGTTATGTTTGACAGCCATGCAGACACCGTTCGGGAAGGGGACCGCAGCCTGTGGAGCGTGGACCCCTTCGGCGCGGAGATCAGGGATGGGCTGCTGTATGGGTTAGGCGCTTCCGACATGAAATGCCCCGGCGCCGTAAGCGTATATGCGGCGGCATTGCTCAAAAAGCTTGATTTATGTCAAAACAAGCGGATTGTGGTCTCCTTCTCCACCATGGAGGAGGATATGGACGGCGTGGCTTTGCGGCAGGTTATTGCCAACAACGGCCTGCACCCGGACTGTGTCATTATTCCCGAGCCCACCGATTTGCGTCTATGCAGGGGCCATGGAGGACGGGTCCTATACCGGTTGGATATGAGCGGGAAATCCTCCCATGGCAGCCGGCCGGAAGATGGGGTCAACGCCGTATACCTGATGCAGGAGATCGTACGGCGGGTGGAAGCATGGAGCACCAGGCTCTTGGCCGAAAACAGACGCAACGGCTCCGTGGCCCTAACCAAGATCGAAAGCGAAGCCGCCTCCATGAATGCGGTACCCTACCATTGCAGCGCTTATCTGGACCGCCGCATCACCGTTTCTCAGACGGAAGAGTCCCTGGCAGAGGAGATGGATGCGCTGGTGGCGGGAACAGGCGCAAAATGGAGCATCGTGACCACCGAGGAAACAACGTGGAACGGAGAGCAGGCATTTATGCGCTGCCTGTTCCCGGCCTTTGCGCTAGAAAGCGACCACCCGCTTGTGCAGGCCAGCCATAAGGCTTACAAAGCCCTTACCGGCAAAGAGATAACGGAATTCCGCTTTAAAGGAACAACGAATGCGGTAAGCAGCGCCGGACTTTTGAAGATCCCCACCATCATATTTGGCGCCGGCATGGAAGACATGTGCCATACGGTGGATGAATGCTGCCGCATTGAAGATTTAAAAGAGGCCTGCGCGTTTTACGTTAATCTGGTTGCCTTGCTCTAAAGGCGGATGCGACAGCCAAGTTTAGCGCTTTGCTGCCCTGGAAGGTTAGCGCATACCCCTTGTAAAAGAAGAAAAACAACCGGCGCGAATGCACCGGTTGTTTTTTCGTTTGTAAACGCATGCCGTTACCGCCGCACCAGGCGGTAATAGACGCTGGCCGTCTGCCGGTAGACCAACAGATAGGTTAGTGCGAACACTGCGGAAGTCGCCAGCACGCAGCGCACCGTGAGAGCATGATTGTAAAGCTTGAAAGCTTCCAGCATGGTGGCGATCATAGGGCTGGCCGCCAGCGTATGCGCCAGGGCGCCGGCAAGCGGCAGGAAAAAGATCCAGAGTATCTGGCGGTTGATGGTAAAACGCACGTCACTGTCCGACATGCCGACCTTCTGGAGAATTTCAAAGCGATCCTTATCCTCCTGCCCCTCCGTTACCTGCTTAAAGTAAATCATCAGCACCGTGAGCGCGAGGAACAGCACCCCGAAGAAAGCGCCTAAAAACAGCAGGCCGCCGAAGATACCATACCCATCGGTTCGCGCCTCATAAATGGTGCGCATGGTAAACGTCGCTTCGGGAAAATCCTGGGCAAGGGCTTCGTTGAGCGCAGCCGCAAAGCGCACAGCATCGTCTTGTGTGCCTGCGGCGTTCAGCATGAGCGTATGGTTTAGCAACAACGCGTGCCGCAACTCCTCTACAACGGAATCCTCTGGCACCAGGATGAAACCCGGATGTTCTTCCTCCCTATCCTGTGTGAACAGAAGCTTATCCTTAGGGCCGTCGGCCGCCACGTTGTTTCTCGCGGCCAATTGCCCGATCAGCGCGTCTATGCGCGCCGTATCCGGCATCTCCCCTCCCTCCACGGGATTGATGTGGATGCGGATGTCATAAGGATAGTTCGCACGGAGGATCTCCTCCTGCCCGAGGTAAAGGGAGGAAGAACCGGCTACCGTAACAATCAGCATCGTGGAGAGCACACAGATGGTGGCAAGGCCTCGCGCGTTCTGCCGCATGCGGTGGAACATGGATGAGATGGCGATAAAGTTTCCCGGCTTGTAATACAGTCGCTTATTTTTACGCAGCAGTTGCAAAAAAGCCATACATCCGGCGCCGAAGAGGAGGTAGGTAGCGAGAATGACGATAAACGCGGCCGGGAAAAACAGCATAAGCGCCATCCCCATGTTTTTAATAAGCAAAGCCGCGGCATAGGCCCCAAGCAGCAGCACCAAGCCCAGAAGGGCGCCGGGCAGCACAGGGCCCGGCCTTTTTTCGCTCTGCCGGTCACTCTTTAGCAATTCGGCGGTGTTTGCTATATGAATGCTTACGCTGTTATAGATGGCGGTGCTAACAAAGGCGACAAGGAACAGCGCGGCCGTACCCCAAAATGCTTCCAGCGGCAGGATGAATAGGCTGCCGGCCACCGCCGCACGCATAATATGCAGCAGCACCAGGAACAATAGCCTTCCCAGCACGGAGCCCAACGCCACGCCCATGAAAACCCCCGCGCTTACTACGAGAAGGTTCTCGCACACCACGATGCGCGCAATCTGCTTCCGGTTCATCCCCAGCACGCTATACAGGCCAAACTCCTTTTTACGGCGCTTAACTAAAAAAGCGTTTACATAAAGCATAAAGAAGTAGGCAAACAGCGTGAACACTACGATCCCCGCGGTAAACATGGCTTTGGCCGTATCTCCGCCCGGCAAGTTTGACAATCCCGGAGAGAAAATCATGGCAAGAATTAAAAAGTATACGCCACTGATAATAGCCGTGGCGAACGCATAGGGAACATACACCTGCCGGTTGCGTCTTGCGTTGGCAAGTGCCAGCCGGAGGTAAAAGGATTTATGCATTCGCACCTCCATCCTCCAGCACGGAAAGGCTCGCCACAATCCGCTCATAAAAGGCGCGGTTGCCGTCTTCCCCACGATAGAGCTGATTGAAGAGTTCGCCATCGCGGATAAAGAGCACGCGGCCGGCATGGCTGGCCGCCAGGGCGCTGTGTGTAACCATCAGCAGCGTATGTCCCTTTTCATTGAGCGCGGAAAACTGTTGGAGCAGGTTGGCAGAAGCGCGTGAATCCAAAGCCCCCGTGGGTTCATCCGCCAGCAGCAGCTTTGGGTTGGTGATAATCGCGCGGGCCACCGCGGCGCGTTGTTTTTCGCCGCCCGAAACCTCATATGGGAATTTTTCCAGAAGCTCCGCAATGCCCAGCTCCCGTGCAACCGGTACCAGCCGCGCTTCCATTTCGGCAAGGGGCATCCGGGCGAGCACCAGCGGCAGCAGAATATTATCCCGCAGCGTAAACGTATCCAGCAAATTGAACTCCTGGAATACAAAGCCCAGGTTGTCCCGTCTGAAGGCGGAGAGTTCCCGCTCAGGAATGGCCTTCAGGCTCCTTCCCGCAAGGTATACGTCTCCGCTGCTTGCTTTGTCCAGGGAGGCGATGATGTTGAGCAAGGTGGATTTGCCCGAGCCCGAAGGGCCCATGATTGCCACAAACTCTCCCTCGCACACCTGAAAACTCACGTCCCGCAGCGCGATACACTGTTTAAGCCCCAGCCTCGTATTAAATACGCGGCGCACATGATCAATTCGTAATAATGCCATACCCATGTCCTTTCCAGCCGGTATCCCAGCCTAAGAAAAGTCTATCGGATAGGCGGCAAGCCTGCAATTCTATTCTCTTACAATGCAGACGGGGTTTCTTACAGTTTTGTCACTCGAACCCGGGCGGATTGGATGGAAACGTAAGCATCGCCCGGGTACCCTTCCCGGGTGTAGATTCCAGGGCAAGGAGAATGCCCAGTGCCTCCGCCGCCCGCCGGGCGAGGTAGAGCCCGATGCCTGTCGCCCGCTTGTCCAGCCTCCCGTTTTGGCCCGTATAGCCGTATTCAAACACACGGGCCATATCCTCGGGCCGTATGCCCTCTCCCGTATCCTCCAGCACCAGCGTACGATCGCGCAGATATACACGCACGCCGCCTGTTTCCGTATACTTAACGGCATTGGAAAGAAGCTGCTCAAAGAGAAACGCAAACCATTTCCCATCCGTAATTGGCGCAAGCGCAAGGGGCGCGACTTGCGCCGAAAGGCCTTTTCCGATAAACAGCGGCGCATACTTTTTGACGCACGCACGCACCATGGGATCAAGCGGCGTGCGCGAGAGGATGAGATCCGCCGCCATATCCTCGCTGCGGACATATTGCAGGGCAAGCTCGGCATAGCGCTCCACCTCAAAAAGCTGCCGGGCCAAAAGCGCTTTGTCGATCTGCGGCGCATCCATTAGCAGCCGAATGGCCGCAAGGGGTGTTTTTATCTGGTGCATCCATTGGGTAAAATAGGCCTGGGATGCGTGGTGTGCACCCAAGATAGCCGCTTTTTCTTCTTCCGCCCGCGCACGAAATCCCCCGGCGATTTCCCTATACATACGCTCCATGGCGTCCGCGCCTTCCGGCAGGGCCTGCTCGAACCCGTTTAGCTCTTCCAGAACCTGCGCCAGCGCGGCCAATTTGCGCCGAAAGCAAATAAAATCCGGCAAAACCACGAGGATAAGCGATACAACCAGAAGCAATAGCACATAGCGAATATCATCCTGCGGCGTTTCGCCGCTGAGGGCAAGGAATAGAAACGCGAGAGCCCCGCTTGCAAGCGCATATAGAAACAGCACCCGCCGATACCCGATGTATGCAAAAAGATCAACCGCAGGGGGGCGCTTATTTCTCATGCAGCAGATATCCCTCCCCCCGCCGGGTGCCGATGCAGCCGGAAAGCCCCGCGGCATCCAGCTTCTTGCGCAAGCGGTTTATATTAACGGTGAGCGTGTTTTCATCTATAAAGCTATCGCTGTCCCACAAGCGCAGCATCAATTCCATGCGGGATACCAAGCGGCCTTTGCGCTCCAGCAGCGTCTGTAGAATTCTCAGTTCGTTCTTGGTAAGCTCTATTTTCCCTTCTTTTATATACAGGCAGCCCTCGCCAGGGCTCAGCCGGGCGCCCCAGAATTCCAGCTCAGGGGTTGCATTCCCTGCGCCGCGCCGCAGCACCGCCTGCAGCTTTGCAATGAGCACGTCCAGCGAAAAGGGCTTAACCAGATAATCATCCCCTCCCATTTGCATGGCCATGATGATGTCCATATCCTCATTATGGGAGGAAAGGAACACAATGGGCACGGCGGAGCGCCTGCGAATCTGCGCGCACCAGTGATACCCGCTGTAACAAGGCAGGGAAATATCCAGAAGCACCAGTTGGGGATTGCAGCGAGTATATTCCTCGTCCACCCGGGAAAAATCCTCCGCGCAAAAAGGAAGATAGCCCCAGCGTGTGAGGCCCTCGGAAAGCAGCTTACACAGCGTAGGATCATCTTCCACGATGAATATGCGTTCCCTTTCCTGCATGCGACCCCTCCTTTGCGTCTTTAGCCACATCATAGCATGCGCCCGATGGCCCTAGCAAGAGCAGGGATGGTTGCTTTTTTGTAAATAATTGCAAGCACATTCGCTTCCGCCGGAAGGTATTCCGGCACTTTTCTCATGGTAAAACAATAAAAATGCAGGCGGCTTGGCAAAGCCGCCTGCACGTGCGTTTTATCTTTCCTTTTGTCTGTTATCCCGCTACGCTCCGATCAACCTCTTTCCAGAAGAGGACCTTCTTTTCAAGGCCGCTGGATAGCAGGTACAGGAATAGGCCGATGAAGCTTAGAACGATTACCGCCGACAAGATCATATTGATATCGTAGGTTTCGCTGCCAAGCGTTAAAAGGTATCCCAGCCCTGCTTTGGCGCCTATCATTTCGCCTATAACGGCGCCGGTGACCGCTTGCGTGATAGCGAGCTTGATGCCGGAGAGCAGCATCTCGAAGGAATAGGGCAATTCAAGATAGAGGAAAGTTTGGAATTTCTTTGCCCGTAGGATTTTCATCAGGTTATACGCGTTTTCGTCTATGGTGCGAATAGCCAACACTTGGTTTATCATAATGGGGAACATGACGACCAAGATCACAAGTGCCAATTTTGACTTGATGCCAAGGCCCATCCATAGAATAAACAGAGGTGCCAGCGAGATCTTGGGTGCGGTTTGCAAAATGATCACGAAAGGCATGATCAGCCGCTCGATCACCCGTATCTTGGCCATGATATAGCCTACTACTAGGCCGATACCAATCCCAATAATAGTCCCCAGCAGGATCTCTTCAAGCGTTACCAGGATATGCTTCATGATTCCGCCAAAGCGGAACAGCTCAACCATATATCCTACCAGCCTGGAGGGACGCGGGAGCAGATAGTCCGGAACATGAAGCATAAGGACAAGGAGCTCCCATACCAACAGGATTATAGGGAAAACCACCAAAGGCAGGATAATATGTTTGTGTTTCTGGTAAAACATAGGCACCTCAACTTATTTACCCGATTGTATCGTCTTAGTTGTAAAGCAACTCCGTGGAAGCGAATTCCGCATCAATAATCCCGTATTCCTTGGAAGTTTTGATCAGATTATCCCAGCGAGCGGGGTCGGAAGCGCCAATCCCGTTAGCCTTGGTGTAATCGCTCTGCCACAGGTAGGGGATAAACACCTCGTTGAGAATCTGAACGGTAATATCGCGCTTTTCAGCGAAGGTAGGCGCATACTTTTCAATGGCCATATCAACAGCTTCTTCGGTATTGCCGGCGCAGATATACTCAATGCTCTTGGTAAGCGCGGCGCGGAAGGCTTCTACGATTTCCGGATGCTCCGCAGCATACTGGTCGCCGGTTATCAGAACGTTACCGAAGGAAGGAAGGAAATCGTCCGAACGGAACTCGCTGGCCTCGAAGCCGGAAGCATTGAGCTCGATGGTGCGCAGCATGCTGAACACAATCGCATCTACCTCGCCGGTGGTGAGCGCGTTCAGAATAGCGCCGGTACCGATGATTTCGACCTGGACATCGTCAAGCGTCAGACCGTTTTTCTTGAGCAGAACCTGGAGCTGGATGTAATTCGGGCTGCCAAGGCTTGTAACGGCAATTTTCTTGCCCTTCAGGTCGGCAGGGGTCTTAATGTCGGAGTTGGTGGGGAAGATCGTGGCGCCCAAGCCGTTTTGATACGTGGTATGCACAACCTTCACAGGGATTTCCTGGGACTTGGCAAGAATTACGGAATCCGCATTCGGGAAACCAAATTCCACATTGCCCGCGGCCACGTTCTTCACGATATCGGCTGCAGCGGCATAGTAGAATTCCACATTCAGGCCTTGCTCTGCAAAATATCCTTTTTCCTGGGCAAGGTATAGCGGCGCATAATAGGGAACGGCGGCGCCGTCGATCTGAATGGATACGGTGGTCAGTTCCTTGGGTTCGGCAGCTTCGGTAGCCTCAGGAGCATTTTCCTGGGCATCCGTAGCGGTTGCAGGTATATTGGTAGTATCGGGGGTAGCCGTTGCTTCGGGTGCGGGTACGCTGCATCCGGCAAGCAGCACGGCCGTCATGATGCCGACAAGTACCAGTGCGAATGAACGTTTCATTCTTTTCATTTGTTTGTTCCTCCTAGTTGTTCGTCAAGTATTGTTTTTTTAATACCGCCATG
>JAYFNX010000020.1:0-25064 GCA_034933245.1 Candidatus Pelethousia sp. | reverse complement strand
GGCCCCTGAAGGGTGCACGCCCGCCGAATGTGGTGCGGGCGAAGAGACTTGAACTCATACACCTCGCGGTACTGGAACCTAAATCCAGCGCGTCTGCCAATTCCGCCACGCCCGCCCGATGCCTTCAAAGAAAAAATGGTGACCCGTCGGAGATTCGAACTCCGGACACCTTGATTAAAAGTCAAGTGCTCTACCAACTGAGCTAACGGGTCATGTGCCTGTATGGGCCGGGCCGCATCCAGGCCGGTTTGGCTGGGGTGGCAGGATTCGAACCTACGAATGCGGGAGTCAAAGTCCCGTGCCTTACCGCTTGGCGACACCCCAATGCCTTACGCTTGGGAGACCTACCGGTGGTAAAATATTGGAGACCGTGCATGACCGTTCATGGCATGCACGGCCGCCTGTGGGGTGGGTAGTGGGACTCGAACCCACGACCTCCAGAGCCACAATCTGGCATTCTAACCAGGCTGAACTATACCCACCATATGAAACCTACCGGGAATGGCACGCCCGCAGGGATTCGAACCCTGGACCTACGGCTTAGAAGGCCGTTGCTCTATCCAGCTGAGCTACAGGCGCATGCGCCGTTTGCGGCCCGCGGCACGGCAAACCCCTTGCCGACAATTATGTATTTTACCAGATAGTATCCGCCTATGTCAATGCCTTTCAACAAATCCTGACAACGGCTTTTTTAAGCTGCCGAAAGTGGATAAGCTTGCTGCTATAAATCGCTAAATAGGAAACCCTTCGACGCTCCCGCATGCGAGGCTTAAATCATATATTCATGCATTTCTTCCACAACCAAGGTGTTGGGGAACAGGGCTTTGGCTTCCGCCAGGATGGCTTCCTCCCGGGGCTCACCGCCCCAAATATGGGTGCAGAGGAGTTGCTCGGCGCCCGCGTCCCGGGCCAACCGCCCAGCTTCCCCGGCGGTAAGGTGGGGGGCAATGGCGGTGGTTTTTTCGGCATTTAGAAAGCCCGTGCCCGCCAGGATCACGTTTGCGCCCCGGGCTAGGTCGCTAAGGCCGGCGAAGTACCCCGTATCGCCCGTGTAAAATAAACGGCGGCCCTGATGTTCAATATGGAAGCAATAGGTGGGAACCGGGTGGATAACACGGTGGAACGAAATAGCCATCGTGCCAAACCGGATGCGCAAACCATCCCGGGCCGGTACCATATCGTACACACCGCTTCCAGCCAATTGCCGGAATTCCAAATCAGGTTCGTCTGGGCAAACC
The DNA here is from genome assembly GCA_034933245.1 of Candidatus Pelethousia sp. Lineage (GTDB taxonomy): Bacteria > Bacillota > Clostridia > Christensenellales > CAG-138 > Pelethousia. The sequence continues at coordinate 23,826 of JAYFNX010000020.1, read as the reverse complement.
ACGCTGAGGGGCATAGGAACGGAACGTCCGTGGGCCGAAAGCTGCTGCAAGGCATAACGGAGCACCAGCATGTCCGACATATGGTCGCTGTGCAGATGGGAGAGCAGGATGGCTGTGAGGCCCAGGCCGGGAAGGCGGCGGAGGAGGTTGCTGAGGGTCCCGCTGCCCAGATCCAGCGCCAGCGCGATATCGCCGCTTTCGAGCAGATAGCCGGAGCAGGCGCCCCCCGGGGCGGGGAAGGGGCCGTAGCGGCCCAATACGGTGAGTTTCATGGGTTGCATATCCTCATTATTATTGATTATGATAGCAATAGCGTGCGTGTGCAAAACTAGCTAAATAAAGTATACCACGGACGGACGGGAAATATCGAAAAAAGCATGAAATTTCGGCTGTTTTTGATTGACAGGAGCCTGGCCTTTATGCTATTATGACTCGGTGAGCCGCTCTATGCCGGCTTTTCAAGTGTGGCTTTTCAAGCCGCCGCCGGGCATGGGCGAGACTGGAAAGAGGAGGTAGCAAACCATGTACGCAATTATCCGCACAGGAGGCAAGCAGTACAAGGTAGCCGCTGGGGACGAGGTTCTCGTCGAAAAGCTGGATGCCGAAGTGGGCACGCAGGTCGCCTTTGAAGTATTAATGCTTTGCGGGGATGAGGTCGTGATCGGCAAGCCGGTAGTCGAAGGCGTGAGCGCCAAGGGCAAGGTTGTCGAGCAGGGCAAGGGCGTTAAAGTTGTGGTATTCCACTATAAGCCCAAGAAGAACATCCGCAAGAAGCAGGGCCATCGTCAGCCCTATACCAAGGTTCTTATTGAGAGCATCGGCTGATGACGACCATTACGCTTTTTTCCAAAGAAGGGGGCCTGGTGGGCTTTGAGGCCCGAGGCCATACCGGTTTTGCTTCGTCCGGCAGCGATATTGTATGCAGCGCCATTTCCGCGCTTACGACAGCCGCCGCCAATGGCATCACCGAAATCCTGCATCTCCCTGCAGCCGTGGAAACGGGGGACGGCTGGCTTTATGCCATGCTGGAAGAGCAGGTGGCTGGGCAGGATTTGGAAAAAGCGCGCATCATTCTGGACACGATGGCATTGGGGCTGGCCTCCATTGCCGAAACGTATGGAGATTCCATTAAAATAATCGAAAGGAAGGTGTAACACGATGTTGAAGATCAACCTTCAGCTCTTTGCGCATAAAAAGGGCGGCGGCTCTTCCAAGAACGGCCGTGACAGCAACTCCAAGCGCCTGGGGCCCAAGCGTGCGGACGGCCAGTTTGTGCTGGCGGGTAACATTTTGGTGCGGCAGCGCGGAACGCATATCCATCCGGGCATCAATGTGGGCATCGGCAAGGATGATACCCTCTTTGCCAAGGTGGACGGCGTGGTTCGCTTTGAAACCAAGCATCTGGGCCGCAAGCAGGTCAGCGTATACGACGAGGCGGCTGCAAATTAAAGACAAGCTCTCAAAAGCGCTCGGAAGGGCGCTTTTTTTAATCGGGAGGGAAAATATGGGAAAAGGGGCAATTCACTACATAGCCCATGGGGGAGGCTTGCTCTTTACGGGCGTGGATCGCTTGGATCTTGGGGCAAGCTGTTCCTGCGGACAGTGCTTCCGCTGGTGCCCCGGTTCGGCGGGGGCGTGGCAAGGGGTGGTTCGCGGCCGTTTAGTGACGGCCAGGCGGGAAGGGGATACCCTGTGGATCCATCCCGCTTCCGTAGAGGACGGCCCCCTTTGGGCGGACTACTTTGATCTGGAGCGGGCATATGGTGCCATTGAAGGAAAAATCAGCGGCGACGCACGGCTCCGCCCTGCGCTGGATGCAGCTCGGGGTATCCGCATTTTTCGACAGGAGCCCTTTGAAACCTTAATAAGCTTCATCATTTCCGCCAATAATAATATTCCTAGAATCCGTGGCATCATAGAGCGGCTCTGCGCGCTGGCCGGCAGGCCGCTGCTCCCGGGCGCCTACGCTTTTCCCACGCCTGCGGCATTGGCAAGGCTTTCGGAAGCCGACATGCGCGGAATCGGAGCAGGATATAGGGCTCCCTTTATCTTGGGAAGCGCTCGGCGGGTGTACGAGGGGTTTGACCTTGAGGCGCTTCGAAACGTCCCCCTTAAGGAGGCCAGAAAGGCCCTTTGCACACTGCCGGGGGTGGGGCCCAAGGTGGCGGACTGCGTAGCCCTCTTTTCCCTGGGGCATACATCTGCTTTTCCTATGGATGTGTGGATGAAACGGGCGGTCAAAACCATGCTGTTTGCGGGGGAAGATATGAGCGCCAGCCAGTTGGAAAGCGCCATTGCGGAGCTGGGAAGTGAGGCGGGAATCTTGCAGCAATATATTTTCCATTACGCCCGGCAAAATCTCGGTTCTTAAAAGTGCCGCTTCCAGGGAGAAAACATGGCGCTTTTTGTACGGCTGTTATAACGCGCATGTTTATATTTTGTAGCGTTTGCCTCTATATTGGTGACAAATGCGTACATCTGCTTTGAAGAAAGGAGTTTATTATGGAAACGTTCTTTAAGCTCAAAGAACATAACACCACTGTCCGTACGGAGATTCTTGCGGGCCTAACCACATTTTTTGCCATGGCTTACATCATCTTTGTAAATCCAGGCTTTCTGAGCGAAACGGGGATGGATTATACGGCCGTAATGATGGCTACTTGTCTCTCTGCCGCCATCGGCACCCTGCTTACCGCTCTCATGGCCAACGTCCCCTTCGCACAGGCCCCGGGCATGGGCCTCAACGCTTTTTTTACCTATAGCGTGTGCTTCGGCATGGGATATAGCTGGCAAAATGCACTGTCCATCGTATTGATTTCCGGCCTTCTGTTTTTTGTGGTAACGGTATCCCCCCTGCGCTCCAAGATCATTGCATCCATTCCAGCCCCCCTCAAACACGCAATCAGCGCCGGCATCGGCCTGTTTATCGCCTTCATCGGCTTGCTTAACGCAGGCGTGGTAGTATGTACATCTTCCAACATTACGGATTTGGCCTCTTTTGCGGGGAACAGTACGGCTCTTGTTGCGCTTATCGGCCTGGTCATTACAAGCATCCTTATGGCGTATAAGGTTAAGGGCTTCATTTTCCTGGGCATTCTGATCACCACCGTAGTAGGTATTCCCTTTGGTGTTACGACATTCCCGGATAGCCTCACCTTCCATGGGATTAGAGCCCTGGCGCCCACCTTCGGCAAGGTGTTTTCCGAGGGCTTTAACGGGTTGTTACAATTTGGCGTTCTGCCATTGCTTACCGCTATCGTAACCTTTGCCATTTGCGACTGCTTTGATACCGTGGGCACCCTCATCGGCACGGCGGGCAACGCCGGCATGCTGGATGCACATGGCAACCTGCCCAAGGGGGACAAGGCGTTAATAGCCGACGCCATTGCCACCATAACGGGCACGGTTTTCGGCACATCCACCGTAACTACCTTTGTGGAAAGCTCAACCGGTATTAGCGAGGGCGGTCGCACCGGTCTTACTTCCCTGACTGTTTCTATCCTGTTCCTGCTGGCCGCTTTCTTCTTTGCTCCCATTGCGGGCATTATACCCGGCGCGGCCACGGCCCCCGCTCTTATTATCGTGGGCGTGTTAATGCTCAAGGGTGCGGCGAAGATTCATTGGGATGATATAGAGGTGGCTATTCCCTGTTTCCTCACCATCGCCATGATGCCCTTCTCCTACTCCATCTCCGATGGCATCGCATTTGGCTTCATTTCCTATAGCCTCATTAAGGTTGCCCGTGGCAAGGCCAAGGACGTGCCGGTGTTCCTTTATATCATTTCGGTCTTGTTTATCCTGATGTATGTGCTTTCCTCCTTATAAGTGTATATAAAAAATAAAAGAACGCGGCGGGCGCATAACGCTCCGCCGCGTCGGTTTATCGAAAACGTGCGTTTCGCACGTTTTCGAGGTTTACAGGAAGCGCCTGCGCTTTTGGCGAGGAGGGCGCTTCTATGGTAAAATGGGCGGATGCCAAGCTTATTTAAGCTGATCCATCACCTGTATCAGGCGTTGCTGCTGCTCAGGCGTGAGCATGGGCGCCAGCCGCTGCGCTACGTTAGCAAGATCATTGGGATTGATAACGCCCTTTTGCCTGGCGGATCGCAATTCTTTCATGAGCTCCGTTTCGCTCTTACCGCTATAATGCTCCACGATATTTTGCACCTCGTTTAACTGGTTTGGGTCCACATTTTGGGACATTCGGTTGATTTCATCCATATTGGGCAGGGGAGTTTTTGTACCTTTGCTGCCCTGCAGCGTTCTTTTCATGCTATCACCTCGCTCTATTACTATGCACTCTTTTGGCGGAGGGTTCACAAGCGGGAAAATTCGCATATGTTGTTATAGAAGCATAGAAGGAGGAACGAGTATGCAGCGCATCGCACCGAACACCCTGCCCCCCAGAGGCGGCAACGGCAGCAGGCAGGGAGGCACAAGCGGCCAGGGGGAATCCCCCGCCTTCCGCATGGCCAACCGTATTCGGTCTGAGCAGGGAGCCGATCGCGCCGCGCAGTATTTAAACGCGATGGAGCCTTTCTTGGCGCCAGCGGAGCGGGCGCATATTGCGGAGCAATTGGGCCTTCGCATCTCCGTGCCCCAGCCGCAAGCCCAACCCGCGCCGCCGCCGCCCCCGCCACCGCCAAGCGGGCAGGGGAGTATGCCCAATATGGGAACCATGCCGGGTGTAGGCGCGATGCCCGGTCTTGGAGGCGCAAGCATGCCGAACATGGGCCCGCTGGGGAATATTGGAAACATTATGCAGATGATGCAGCTTTTCCAAGGCCTTTCGAGCGGTGGCCAGGGCGGTGGAATTGGCGGCGGGAATCCGATGCAGTTCGCCCAGATGCTGGGGAACCTGATGGGCGGGAAAAAGAATCCATAGGATTTTAACGAGCAAGTTTCATCCTGCGATTCCAAATACATATTGTTGTCATATTCGCTTGGTATATGTATACTGATACAAGGAACTTGGCCGCCGAGCTCAGGATGGCGGCAGCAGAAAGGTGAGCGGATATGACACAGCGCGTATATGAAAACATCCCGGTGGTGGCTCTGCGGGGGCTGGTTGTGCTACCCGGGGAGTTGCTTCATTTTGATGCCGGGCGGGATAAGAGCGTCAATGCTCTCAACGAGGCCGTGCAACGGGATGATTTGGTCTTTTTGAGCGCACAAAAGGATGCCCGTAAGGCTGAAATAAACACAGATGATATCTTTGAGGTAGGCATGCTTTGCAAGCTTCGGCAAATGCTCAGCCTTCCCGGAGACAGCAGCCGGGTGTTTGTGGAGGGCGTGTGCAGGGCGGTAGCCGTATCCATTACTGATGGGGAAAACTATATGGTGGCGGACGTGGCTTGCATGCCGGATGCGGCGTATGATCCGGTGGTGGCAGAAGCCCTGCGCAGGCGGCTAAGCCACGTCTTGGAAGAATATGGAACGCTCAGCCCCCGCATGAATTCGGATGCCTTGGCTACGATAGAGGGTAAGGCGGACCCCGGCGTTTACGCGGATGCGGTAGCCAACGCCGTTATGCTGAAAGCTTCGGATAGACAAGCCTTTTTGGAAGAGGACAATCCTGTGCGGCGGCTTAAATTCGCTTTGCGCCATCTTAAAGGGGAAATTGAGATCCTACGGGCGGATAGACGCATTGCCAAAGAGGTGCAGGCGCAGGTGGATAAGAACCAAAAGGAGTATTACCTGCGGGAGCAGATTAAAGCCATTCGCAAGGAGCTGGGAGATACGCAGGCCACCGAGGCCGAGACCATGCGGGAAAGGCTTGCCGCCAAGGACATGCCCGATGCAGTTCGGGAAAAGATTGGGCGGGAAATTGACCGCTTTGCCGACTTGCCCGCAGGTAGCCATGAGCAGCCGCCTTTGCGCAACTATATCGAATGCATGCTGGATTTGCCCTGGCGGGAAGAAAGCCGGGATATTACCGATTTACCCCATGCCAGGGAAGTGCTGGAGGCGGATCATTACGGTCTGCCAAAGGTGAAACAACGCATCTTGGAATACTTGGCCGTTGCCAACCTTACGGGCAAGTTGAATGGGCAGGTCATTTGCTTTGTGGGCCCGCCGGGGGTGGGAAAAACCTCCGTAAGCGCCTCCATCGCAAAGGCATTGGGCCGCAAATTCGTGCGCATGAGCCTTGGCGGGATTCGGGATGAAGCGGAGATACGGGGGCACCGGCGTACCTATATCGGCGCAATGCCCGGCAGGGTTATTGCGGCCATGCGGCAGGCGGGCGTTATAAATCCCGTCATCCTCTTTGACGAGATAGACAAGCTGGCCACGGATTGCCATGGGGACCCCTCCGCAGCCATGCTGGAGGTGCTGGACAGCGCGCAGAATTTTGCCTTCCGGGATCATTTCCTGGAAACACCCTATGATCTTTCCAAGGTGCTGTTTCTCACCACCGCCAACGACCGCTCAGCCATTCCCGGCCCGCTGTTGGACAGGCTGGAGGTGATCGAGGTTCCCAGCTATCTGGATACGGAAAAAGCCGAGATTGCCAAACGGCATTTGATTCCCAAACAGATGGAGAAGCATGGCCTTAAGCGGAGTATGCTTACGATGCCCGAGGCTCTTTTACCCGCTATCATCCGGGGATATACTTCGGAGGCCGGCGTGCGCGAGCTGGAAAGAACCATCGGCGCCATCTGCCGCAAGGCTGCCTGCGAAATCGGCGAAGGTAAGCAACGGATACGGATGACCCGCACCCGGCTTACCGAATATTTGGGACAGCCAAAATATCGGGAGCATACCGTCCGCCGCCTGGATGCGGTAGGGGTGGCCAATGGTCTGGCCTGGACCAGCGCCGGCGGCGAGATGCTGGAAATCGAGGTCGCCGTTGTACCGGGCACGGGGCAGGTGCAGATGACAGGCAGGCTTGGAGATGTTATGCAGGAAAGCGTCCGCGCTGCCATGACGTTTGTGCGGGCCAACGCTGCGGTTCTCGGCATAGAGGCGGACGCTTTTAAGGAGAAGGATATTCACCTTCACGTGCCGGAAGGAGCGGTGCCGAAGGATGGGCCCAGCGCGGGCATTACCATGGCGACCGCGCTTGCCAGCGCCCTTTCCGGCATCCCGGTGCGGGCCAACGTTGCCATGACCGGAGAGATCAGCCTACGGGGAAACGTATTGCCCATTGGCGGCCTTCGCGAAAAGCTTTTGGCGGCCGTCCGCGCGGGCATAACTTTGGCCGTGATACCTGCGGAAAACCGGCGGGATATGGACGAGGTGCCGGCTGAGGTGAAAGAAACCCTGCGGATAGAATATGTGGAAAATGCAATGGAAGCGCTGCGGGCAGCCCTGACAAGGATTCCAGAAGACCAGGGCGCTTACCCCAGGCTGCATAAGAGCGACCAGACTCCAGCGGCCCAGGGCGGGCTGATGATGCGGGACTAAATCTAACCAGAAGAACGGGAGAAACCACACTATGGAACCATTCGCCATCAGGCAAGCAGCCTTTGTCACCAGCGTGGGCCTGGGGGGCGAGTATCCCTCGCCTTTGGAGACGGGCGTGGAGATCGCCCTGGTTGGAAAGTCCAACGTGGGAAAATCCAGCCTCATAAACTCCCTTTGCAACAATTATAAGCTGGCCAGGGTATCAAGCAGTCCGGGTAAGACCAGGCTCATCAATTATTTTTCCTTAAACCGGCAGTTTTATCTGGTGGATCTGCCAGGCTACGGCTTTGCCAAAGCGCCGAAGACCGAAAAGGAAAAATGGGGCCGGTTGATGGAGGCGTATTTGTCCAGCGGGCGGGTTACGCACCTTTTTCTGTTGCTGGATATTCGCCATGCGCCCACGGCAGAGGATAAGCAGATGTTCCAATGGGTGCTCTATTACGGTGTTCCTTTCACGCTTGTGGCGACGAAGGCGGATAAGATCGCCAAGTCCAAGCGCAGGCAGGCGGCCAATGCCGCCGCTAAACTTCTGGGCGCGCCGCCCGTTGCCCTTCCATACTCGGGTGAGACAGCAGAGGGCCGTTCGGAGCTGCTCGATTGCATGGGAAAAATCGTAGAAGACCATATTTCCTTACAGATTCTCAAAACTCCTATTGACATAGATAGCTCCCTTTTGCATAATATGGAATGAAGATCAAGCAGGTCTGAATCTTACGCCATGCGACCGGAGGAAAAAATATGGCTCTCAAAAAGTGCCCGCGCTGTGAGTTGAACTACATCCGCGAGGGTGAGAAATACTGTGATATCTGCAAGCGTTACATGAAGGGCGAATCCGATTCGGATTCCATAACAGCCACCTGCGTGGAATGCGGAGAGCGTCCTGCCGTGCGGGGCAATGATCTCTGCGCCATCTGCCTCCGAGAAGCCAGGCGGCAGGCCACCCTGGCGAAACTGGCGGACGATTTACCGGCGGATGTGAACATCAGCGAGGTAGATATGGACGATATGGAGGTGCCTTTGGGGAATTCCGATGATATTCCCGAGAGGGAGCTGGAGGAGATCGATCGGGAACTGGGCGGCGACATGGATGAGGACGAAGAGGATGACCTCTTCGCTGAAGAAGACGAGGATTAATCTTTCTCATATTGCCGGCATGAGGAGGTGCGGGTCATGCGTATATTTGCCTTGAGCGACCCACATCTTTCTTTATCTACGGATAAACCCATGGATATCTTCGGCCCCAATTGGGATAACCACGCCGCCCGCCTGGAGACTGCTTGGCGTAATACGGTGGGGCGGGAGGATGTGGTGCTTCTTCCGGGTGATATAAGCTGGGCTATGACGCTGGACGAGGCGAAGGCAGACCTGGATTTTATAGCCGCTTTGCCTGGCAAAAAGGTGATCCTTCGGGGCAACCATGATTATTGGTGGAGTTCCGTCTCTAAAGTACGGTCCGCCTTGGCCCCTGGAATATATGCGCTACAGAACGACTGCCTGGCCCTTTGGGGCATGGCTGTGGTGGGCACAAGGGGCTGGACATGCCCCGGCAGCGCACTCTTTAAACCGGAGGAAGATCAAAAGCTTTATGAACGGGAACTGATCCGCCTGGAGCTTTCCCTCAAATCCGCGCCCTCAAACGTTTCCAAACTTTGTATGCTGCATTACCCTCCTTGCAATGAGAAACGGCAGCAGAGCGGCTTTATGGATCTCCTAGAAGCTTATGGGGTGGAACGGGTAATTTACGGGCATTTACATGGTAAATCCTGCAAAAATGCCTTTGAAGGGAACAGAAACGGTGTGGAATACACCCTTTGTTCCGCCGACCATTTGGCGTTCTCTCCTAAGCTTATAGTAGAAATCTAAATATGGATGGACCTGGTTTTTTGCCGGCAGATATTTACCCTGCCGGTTTTTTAGTATCGGATATAAATAATTCCAACTAAGTAACTATGGATTATTGACAAGCGGCCCTGGGTATGATACAGTATCGATGAAGAAATCAGAGCGAACAACTTGGAATTAGGGGGTGCTATCCGTGAAGCTTTCTACCCGGGGCCGTTATGGCCTAAAAGCCATGGTGGATTTGGCTGTAAACTATGGCGGCGGCATGGTAAGCACCGCCACATTGGCAGCCATGCAGGGCATCAGCGATGCCTATTTGGAACAGCTTATCGCAGCATTGCGAAAGGCTGGGCTCGTAAACTCCGTGCGAGGCGCCCAGGGCGGCTACTCTCTGGCCAGGCCTCCGGATCAAATCAATGTGAACGAAGTGCTCCGTGTGCTGGAGGGGAGCACCACGGTTATGGAATGCGTGGGTACCGAACGGGCGGAATGCGGAAATGCCTGTTCATGCAGCGCAAGACCCCTTTGGCTTAAACTTCAAAACCGTATCGATGAGGTTTTGGATTCCACCACCCTTGCCGATATGGCGGAGGATTATAAATTTCAACGAAACCGCATGCAGACCATGCAGAATCATATAGAATAAGAGGATACGCCATGCGAAAGATTTACTTGGATAATGCGGCTACTACCGCCCTTTCCCCTAAGGTGCTTGAAGCCATGATGCCCTATTTTACCGGCGCTTATGGCAACCCTTCCAGCGTACATGCTTTCGGCCGGGAAGCGAAAACCGGCTTGGATATTGCCCGTGCCCAGGTGGCATTGGCCATCAATTGCGAGCCGGGGGAGGTCATCTTTACCGGCTGCGGCACCGAAAGCGACAATACGGTCATTATGGGCGTGGCGGAACGGTATAAGAGCAAGGGGAAGCACATCATTACCACCAGCGTGGAGCATCATGCCATCCTGCATTCTTGTGAACATTTAGAAAAGCAAGGGTATGAGGTAACCTATCTGCCCGTGGATGCATACGGCCAGGTAAACGCCCAGCAGGTAAAGGATGCCATCCGTGCAGATACGATCCTCGTGAGCATCATGTTTGCAAACAACGAGGTAGGCACCATTATGCCTATCCCGGAAATAGCGGCCGTCTGCCATGAAAAAGGCGTGCTTTTCCACACGGACGCGGTGCAGGCCATTGGCCATGTCCCCGTGGATGTGAAGGCCATGGGAATCGATATGCTCTCCCTTTCGGCCCATAAATTCCATGGCCCCAAGGGCGTGGGTGTTCTCTATTGCCGCAAGGGCGTCAAGCTGCCTTCCTATATTATGGGCGGGGCACAGGAGAAGGGCCGCCGGGCCGGCACCGAAAATGTGGCCGGTATTGTGGGCCTGGGAGAAGCCATTCATCTCGCCTGTGAAAACATGGCTGAAAACGCTGCCCGTATGACGGTTCTTCGGGATAGGCTCATGCGTGGCTTAGAAGAAATACCTGAAGTGAAACTTAATGGGCACCCCACAGACCGCCTTCCCAACAACGTGAATTACAGCATTAAATATATCGAAGGGGAATCCATCTTGCTTATGCTGGATATGAACGGCATTGCCGCCAGCAGCGGTTCCGCTTGCACCAGCGGCTCTTTAGATCCTTCCCATGTTCTCCTTGCTATGGGGTTGCCCCATGAAATCGCCCACGGTTCCGTCCGCCTTACCTTGGGGGATGAGACCACGGCTGAGGATATAGATTACACCATCGAAACGCTAAAAAAGACAGTGGAGCGGCTACGCGCCATGAGCCCCCTTTATAAAGGATAAGGAGAGAAACCTATGTATACCGAAAAAGTGATGGATCATTTCAGCAACCCCCGTAATATGGGCGAAATCGAGGGCGCCAACGGCATGGGTATGGTAGGGAATGCCAAGTGCGGGGATATTATGCAGATGTTTATTAAGGTTAACGACGAGGGTATCATTGAAGATGTAGGCTTTAAAACCTTTGGGTGCGGCGCGGCTATTGCTACCAGCTCCATGGCTACGGAGATGATCAAAGGCAAGAAGGTGGACGAAGCGCTTCGCTTGTCAAACTCCGCCGTGGTGGAGGCGTTGGAGGGCTTGCCGCCCCAGAAGATCCACTGCTCCGTTTTGGCCGAGGAGGCCGTTAAGGCTGCTGTAGAAGATTACGAAAAACGCAAAGCCGAAAAAGCGAATTAGCAAACGGAAAGCGTCCATTGTTTTATGGCCCGGCCGCCCCATGGTGCGCCGAGCCTTTTTTATTTTGAAAAGGACGATGCTTTCAAATGGTAAGATGATTCCACAGTGCTCCGTCCGCAAGGCCGTGGGCTGGCAAATTCTCCCGGGACTGATAGCTTACCAGCGCCAAACGAGTATCTTCGCAAAAATGACCGGTGAGAAGGCACGGGAAGCCCTGCCTACATAACAAATCCTGGAGGAGAAAAATATGGGGCCCGGCATCCCCGGGGCTAAGGAAGGGATATCCACGGCCCGGTAGGCATGGCGGAGCGATGGAAATTTCCGCATGAACCCAGGTGGGCGTCAAATAACCTGGCTCCACATAGGAAAAAAGAGGACTTTCCAGACAAAACCGGCGCAGTTCAGTCCTTTCTTCCCGAATCATGCCTTGGCCCATATCTAAGGCCAACCCCGCATAATGGGCGGATTGGCCATGCCCTGCCCGCTTGAAGCAAGAGCCGATCCAAACGGGGCCAAAGGCACTTCGCACCGCTTCATAGGCCTGCAGCAACCGTTCGTCCGTCCATGCGGGATAGCCGGGTTGCCCCTGCCACAATGCCCGCATCTCCATGGGGCTATTTGGCGGGGTGCCACATGCACAGCGAAAATCGCCTATTTGATGATTGTATATAAAAAGCATCGCCATATGACAGCATATGGCGATAAAATTGTATATGTGTATAAGCAAAGGGCTTATTGCTGGAATTGCCAGGTACCTGCGGCGGCCACAATGTTGCCACTTTGATCCACAAGGTTGCCCGCCGCATCCACGGTAACCGTGACGCCGTTTACGGTATAGGTCTGCCCAACGTATGCATCCGCCTGGGCGGGATCTGGGGTTTGTCCGGGCACGATCTGGCCGGTGGCGTAAGAATAGTAATTTCCATCCTCACCCAGGTAGATGCTGGGCGTACGGGGGGGCAAGGAGGCGCCGGGCGAAAGAACCTTGGCTTCGTCGGCTTCCTCTTGGGAATCGAAAAGGAACTGGTGCAAGGCCAACGCGTTGGCCGGCATATCCATCAAAAATACGAAGGAACGCTCCCACTTTCCACTTTTATATAGACCTTCCACCGGCACGCGATAGTAGAGCAATCCCTTTGTATTCAAGGAAAGGGCATTGGTGGCGCACTCCAAAATACGCGCATTGGTGATATCGGTTTCCACCAGAGGAAGAATTTTATCCAGCAGCTTATATTGCTTGCTGAGCCCGGCCGCTTTAAACTGGGCAAAAACGGCGTTGAGCACCTTAAACTGCCGCTTTCCTCGGGAAAAGTCGCTGTCGATCTTGCGGATACGGGAGTATCCAAGCGCCTGCTTGCCCGTCAGTTTCACATTTCCCGCTTCCGCGAAGATAAAACCATCCCAAAGATCTGCAATGCCGCGCTGTTTATTCAGCCCCGCAATGCAGTCGTTGGCGGCGCTGATTTCCTCCGCGCTCATGCGAATGGTGACGCCGCCCAATGCATCAATCACTTCTTCGAACATGCTGAAATCCACCATCACATACTCGTGGATGTTCAGGTGAAAGTTCTCGTTGATCGTCTGCATCAGAAGTTCCATGCCACCCCGGGCGGCCGCGGTGTTCATCTTGCCGTAGCCATAGCCGGGCGTATTTACCAGCATATCCCGCATGAGAGAGGTAAGCTTGAGACGGCCGTTTTTTTGATCGATGGTGGCGATCATCACCGTGTCGGCCCGACTGTTCCCGGTGCTTCCCCGGCGGTCTACCCCTACGAGCAGCACATGGACAAAGCGACCGTCCGCGGAATTCGCATCCATATAGGCCAAAGTATCCGCATCGAGTCTTGTCTGCTCATATAGGTCGCTTAAGGGAAGGGGCGTAGGTTCCGGGGTCGGGGTGGGCGTTGCGCTCTCAACCGGCGCAAGCGAAGGGGAAGGTGCGGGGGTGGGGGTATAAACAACGGCGTTTTCATCTTCAAAAACGGTGTCTGCTGTGCGGTCCAGCTTGCCCAAAAGACGCAGGCCTAGGGCCGCTGCTGCCAAAACGACAACAAGAAGAACCCCCGCAAGAATGAGCAGGGGAAGGCGCCGTGCCGCGCTTTTTTTATGCCTTTTTTTCCTGGCGGATTTAACAAGTTTGCCTGAATTCTCCTGTTTTTCCATAAAATATGGTATTGCCTCTTTTCGGTAAAAATCGTCTATTCTTAATCTAAGGGAGAGTATACAACGCGGAACATGGCGTGTCAACGTAAGAAAACGGAATATGCTTGGGGTTGCGCTGCCTGCAATCTTGTTGTAGTATAATACAATATGAAACCGAACGCGGCAGGGTTGCATACGAAGCGAACGCTTATGATCCCTGGCCTGTTCGTTTTCGAATATTGAGGTATGCAGTATGCAAGAGGCTTACGGGCAGTTCGCTTCCCTGTACGACCCGCTTATGCGGGAGGTGGATTATGATGGTTGGGCGGCGTATTTGGCCTCCTTTCTTCCCCCGGGATTAGCCGTGGCGGATTGTGCTTGCGGTACCGGAGAGATTACATTGCGGCTAGCTCACAAGGGCTTCCGGATGATTGGGGTGGATATTTCCACAGATATGTTGGAGGTGGCGGCTGGAAAAGCGCGTAAGGCGGGCCTTCCTATTCCATTTATTTGCCAGGATATGCGGCAGCTTGCCCTCCATAAGCCCTGTGGCGCCGTGGTGTGCGCTTGCGATGGGGTAAACTATCTGGATAGCCCAGAAGCGGCATTCCGCTTTTTCCGGGCGGCATGGAATGCGCTGGAGCCGGAAGGGCTCCTGCTTTTTGATGTTTCCTCGGCCTATAAGATCTCCCACGTGCTATCCTGTAATACCTTTGCAGAGGAGCAGGAGGCTTGCGCGTATATTTGGCGCAATGCATATGATGATAGAAACCGGCTGTTGGAAATGGAACTCACTTTCTTCAAAAGAGAAGAGGGCGGCCTCTACCGCCGCTTTACCGAACGGCATCTCCAACGGGCGCATAGCCGGCAGGAACTTTTAAAGGCTTTGGATCGGGCAGGATTTGAAGCGTGCGTGTATGACGCATTTACCAAAGAACCGCCTAAGGAAAAAAGCGAGAGGCTACAATTTGTGGCTCGGCGGATAGAAAACAAGAAATAGGAGAAATATGCATGCGTGATAGTATGTTGCGTGGCCTTGCTTGCGGAGATATGGTTCGCTTTACGGCCATATCTGGCCGGGCTCTATGCGAGACGGCCCGGACCACTCATACCCTCTCACGGGTTTGTACGGCGGCCTTGGGCCGCGCCCTGCTTATGACCTCTATGATGGGGGCGGATTTAAAAAATGCCCAGGACCGCATTACGACCATTGTTAAGGGCGGCGGCCCTGCCGGGAACATCGTCTGCACGGCCGGAAATACCGGTGCCGTAAAGGGGTATATTGAAAACCCACAGGTGGAGCTTCCTCTGGGACCGGATGGTAAGCTGGATGTCTCCATGGCCGTGGGCTGGTTTGGCGAATTAACAGTCGTTCGGGATCTGGGCTTAAAGGAACCTTATGTTGGGCGGTGTAATCTGGTATCCGGCGAGATAGCAGAGGACCTTGCACACTATTATACCAGCAGTGAACAGCAACCCTCGCTGGTTTATTTAGGCGTTCGGGTAGACCCTCATACGGGCGGCGTACGGGCCGGAGCCGGCCTTATCATCCAGCCCCTTCCCCAATGCCCGGAAGACGTTTTGGATGCTTTGCAAGAGCGGGTAGAAGGAATTCGGGCGCTTGCCGGGATGCTGGATGCAGGGAAGATGCTTCCGGAAGCCATGACAAAGATTTTTCAGGGACTTGCATGGCGGATTACAGAGGAGCTTGAACCGGCATTTCGGTGTGATTGCAGCCGGGAGCGCCTGGAACGCGCTTTAATTTCCCTGGGCCGTGCAGAATTGGCGGATATGATCGAAACTGAGCATGGTGCCGAGCTTACCTGCCATTTTTGCAACACAAAATATCGATTTGATGAGGATGTGCTCCGCCAACTCTTACGGGAAGCTACGGAGGAGAGGAAGCCATAGGATGAGCAAAAATGAACGCATGAACCGCACGGGGCGAATCCTTCCCTTTGAGCGAACCGGGGAACGGTATTTCCGCCAAGCTCTTGCAAAAGTGGAAAACAATAATTTATTGGGCGCCTGTGCAAGCTACCAACTGGCGCTGGTAAAAGAACCCCACAATTCGGATTATATTTTAGGGTTTGCCGAGATGCTCACCGGTATGGGCCGCTTTGACGATTCCAACCGGGTTCTCCTTTGCTATTTTCCGGACGTGCAGAAAAGGCCTGCGGAGTGCTATTTTGGAATGGGCTGCAACTTCTATGGGCTTATGGAGTATACCAGCGCAAGAACCAGCTTAGAACGGTATTTGGATGTGGAGCCGGAAGGCAATTTCGTTTACGATGCCTATGATATGCTGGATGCTTTGGACGAATATGGAGATGGAAACCTGGAGGATTTAAACGCCCGACAAAAGCGACAGGTTTTGGAAAAAGCGCGCAACCTTTTATCGGAAACCCGGTTCGACGAGGCCGCCGAAATTCTGAAAAAAGAATTGGCCGAACGACCAGACCATATGGAGGCGCAATGCGATCTTGCTCTCACCTGGTACTGCATGGGGGCAAAGGACAAGGCGAAAAAAGAACTGGGGGCAGTTCTTAAAGCACAGCCGGAAAACGTTCAGGCCCGTTGCACCCGGGCCTTGTTCCTGCAGGGTGAAGAAAAGCTGGACGCGGCCAAGGAGGAAGCGGCGAAGCTGATGCAGATTTCCATAGAAAATCCGGACGATTTGCATCGGGCGAGCCTGACCCTCATGGAATTGGGGGAATATGAGGACGCAAGAACACTCCTTGGGAAAATGGGTCAGTACGCTCCCTACGATACGGGGATTTTACATAGGCTGGGTGTATGCGCCTATGCCTTGGAAGATTACAACCGAGCGGCATACTATTACGACATGCTTCTGCGCATTGACGCATCGGATTCCATCGCCCGCTATTACCGTAAACTATGCCGGAAAACGGCAGCGGGCGCTAAAAAGAGACGGGAACTTCCCAGCCATTATCAAGTCCCCATGGATGAGGTGGTCCTTCGGGTGCGCAGGCTGAATTCCTTCATTGGTAAGCCCATTGAAACCCAGCGGGCCGAGTGGCATGCAGGCGGGGAGATGATGGATCTCGTCTGCTGGTGCCTGACTTTGAGCGACGATACGGTGCGCCAGGCAGCCTTGAATTTGGTGGCTTCCTTTGGAGATGTGTGGAGTGAGCATATCCTCCGGGACTTTGCTTTACGCCGTGAACCGGGAGAGGACATTAAACGGAAGGCATTGGGCCTATTAAAGCACATTGGCGCAAAGGAACCCTACCTAACCTATATCGATGACGAGATCATGGAAAGCCACGTGAGCCTTCTTCCCAGCGTGCCCGATAATTTGCCTTCTTCCTATGGGGATGTGCTTAAAATTTGTGTGGAAGGAATGCGAAGCGAGCGGGATGAAAAGGTGATTCTGCGCGCCGGTAGCCTTTGGAGCGAATATTTAGCTTCCGATACCCATTTCCCCCATTTGACAAATGCCCAGGTAACAGCCCTTGCGGCTGCGTTGGAATATGTAGCCTGCCAGGCAGAGGATATTTCGGTTACCAAACTGGAGATTTGCCGTAAGTACGGAGTATCGATGCTGCGCTTTAATGGAGCGCTGGCAAAAATAAGCGAAAAGGAACGCAAAACATGATATATATTGCAACTTGTAAGTTAGGCCTTGAAAGCGTGGTTGCAGCGGAGCTGCGTCGGCTTGGTATAGAAGTGAAACGGATAGAGGACGCCAGGGTGCTCTTTATTGGAGAGCCAAGGGATATGGCCCGGGCGTGCCTTTGGCTTCGGAGCGCGGAGCGGGTACTCCAGGAGATCGCCAGCTTCGAGGCCCGTACGTTTGAGGAACTGTTCGAAGGCGTAAAGGCGCAAGAATGGAAAGCCTATTTAAATAAGGATAGCTTTATCCACGTAAACGGAAAGAGCGCGAAAAGTACGTTGTTTAGTGTTTCCGATTGCCAGAGCATTACGAAAAAGGCAATTGTGGAAAACCTTAAGGCAGCTTATCATACAAACATTTTGCCGGAAAGCGGAAAACGGGTCATTATTGAGGTAGGCATTTTGCGGGATGTTGTTACCCTTGCACTGGATCCCTGTGGGGCTGGCCTTTCCCGCCGGGGATACCGTACGTATAACGTTGCGGCGCCTATTAGCGAAAGCCTGGGGGCAGCAATCCTGCTCCTATCCCGTTATCATGGGGACATGCCCCTGCTTGATCCCATGTGCGGCAGCGGGACAATCCCCATTGAGGCGGCCATGCTCGCAGAAAACCGTGCACCGGGCCTGGGACGTTCCTTTGCCGCTGAAGAATGGCCGTTTTTATCCCAGGATACCTTTCTCCAAGCCCGCGAAGAAGCCAGAGATAGTATAGTTCCTCGGCAATTGGCCATTATGGGAAGCGATCTGGATGCGCGCAGCGTAGACCTATGCAAAAAACACGCGAAAAAGGCAGGCGTTATGATACAATGGGCGGTACGGGACTTCCGCGAATATGGTAAAGACCCTGTGCTTTTAAACTTCGCAGGAGACAAAGCAGGCATTTTAGTATGCAATCCACCATATGGCGAACGCATGGGTGAGCGCAAAGAGGCGGAAGCCATCTATCGCGGTCTTCGCTCCCTGACGGATTCGCTGCCCGGTTGGCGTGAAAGCATTATTACATCCCACAAAGATTTTGAAAGAATCTATGGGAAACGGGCAAATAATCGGCGGAAACTCTCCAATGGCGGCATACCTTGTACTTTGTATCAATTTTTTTGCGAATAACCTCTTTACAAATTGCGCCACATTCGCTATAATAAGAACGTTCCAAAAAACGAGGAATGCGAGGGGCATTAGCTCAGTTGGTAGAGTCAGTCTCCATGGTAAACAGCGGATGTAAATTACCAACATGCGTGGGGCATTAGCTCAGTTGGTAGAGTGCCACACTGGCAGTGTGGATGTCAGCGGTTCGAGTCCGCTATGCTCCACCACAAAAACCGCCTAATCTTCTAGGGTTTGGCGGTTTTTTCATGTCTGGAAATATGCAGAATTCGCACTACCAGCACAGCACAATCCAGCCTGTCAGGCCAAGTTTGTTATCGTGTTTTTTTCAGGTTCACCAAGGAACTGCTCATATGAAATATTGAATTGAACATTCAGGGAGTAGTCTCTGGATACTGTAACGCGAGAGATAAGGGAGGATGCTATCATCTTTTTAATAGGTTTTTCCGCATTATTGTATAGGGTGCTCCAGCTTTGAAGCTGGCCAATCTGCTTGCTCATATCGTTGCACAGCCTATCCACATCCCGAACGCTCTCACAGGCGTCCATATACTGCTTAGAAGCCTCTGTAACTTTCTTTTCGGAGACTTTGAGCATTTCGGCCAGGACGCTTTGTGGAAGTGTGCTCTCGCCCCGTATAACCCGAAATACTTCCTCTTGCAGTTCTTTCATTTCGGAAGTCGCAGCCTCCATATCGGCCTTGGCCTTCTTTTGCAGGGCTTCGCTTTCCGTAATCTTGGCAGCGCAGCGCATCTTTACAAGCGGTTCCGCTGGCATATCCTTGCACCTGTAAAGCACCTTGCGGATAAGTTGATCGATCACTTCATCGATCCTCGAAGCAGTATAACCGCTCTGGCCCGCACATAGGGCGTGGTGCCGCACCTTGTTATAACAAATATAACGGTGGATGCGGGAGATATTTACAGTGCCGTCAATATGAACATGCTTCTTGGCGTTGGTGGTAGCTACCAGCCTACCGCCGCAATGGGTGCAAAAGATGTTGCCGGAAAGCAGGGTAGGCCCCAACGTTTGCCGTGGTACTGTACGGTTTTGTGAATACGCAGTTGATCGGGCTAAAAGAAGTTCCTGGGCCTTTTCAAAGAGGTCATCGTCAATAATCCGAAGATGCGGGAAAGGTTTCGTAATCACTTCTCCGCATTTAATGCGGCCCGTGTAGATAACGCGCCCCAGCATGTGCCGAATGGTGGTGTTGGTAAATACCTTTCCATTTTTGCAGACGATACCGATGCTGTATAGGAAATTGCCGATGGTATGAGTTCCCATGCCTTCGTAAACATATTTCTCAAAAATAAGCTGCACAGTAGCAGCTTCTTCAGGAACACGCTGCAAATCCTTCACAGGCAGACCCTGTTTATTAAGACGGCCAAGGTGGACACGCTCAAAACCATAGGGGGTTGTACCGCCATGATATTGGCCTTCTTCCGCGAGTTGCCCTAAGCGGGTACGGATACGGATTGAAGTCTTTTCGCTTTCCCCAGCGGCTTGCCAGAAGCGGATATAGTTGGTGAGCTTGTCCACATGGGATTCAAACCGTTGTTCACCTTCCTTAACGCTCCATACCTGTATGCCCTGTCGCACGAACCATTCTACGATAAAGGGTGTTTCGCTTTCAATGCGGCCCAGCCGATCAAACATGAACACCAGAAGAATATCAAATTCATGGCGCAAGGCTCGCTGCTGCAACATTTGAATTGCATCCCTGTCCCGGGCGGAAACCTTGTAGCCGGATATGCCTTTCTCGGCCAATTCGTCTACCAATGTCCATCCTTTTTGCTCCACGAACTCCCGGCAGGCGGCACGCTGCATGGGGATATCATCTTGGACTTTATCCACTTGCCCCGGCGAGGAAACGCGGTATAGGCCGCAAACGCGGTTTTGGTTTTCAGCCGCTTGTATATTCAAAATAGATTGTGTATTACGCATAACTCGTCCTCCTAAGATCGCCGTTGCCTACGGACAAATTATGCTTCAAACCGTCTATGCAGTTTTCAAGGTGCGCCTGCGTCCGTCCACGCAACTTCATTATGAAGGATAGGGGAGAAGGATGCAAGGATACGGAGTTAAGCATGATTCCCTTGCTCATAATGGGTAAGAAGCATTTGTTTGGCTTCTTCCAGAACCTCCGTATTTGTTTCAGGGGCAAAGGTAATGCGGATGGGAATGCCAGAGATATGAAGGGTAAGCGTTTGTTGTTCCATTGAAAGAATCTCCTTCATTAGCTTAATAGAATGGCGGTGGTCATTTTATATGTATAGACAAGGGTAGCATGACCACCGCCGAGAACCGGTTATGACGCACACACCTATTCGACACTACTTCCCGATGTGTGGGGCAACCGATCAGACTGGCCATAGCTATGGCCACATTGGCATTTCAGCCACCCCCCACTGCGGACGGGATATTCCATAAGTATCATTATAAGACCATATGGGTCAAGGCAAGGAATGGTGCTACCATTCCCTTGCGGCGGGGATGGTATCGCTCGTGCCTTTGATGCTATCGTTTTGACGGGCTTTTACCCGCAGGCAGTCTTGGCGCATATGCCGCGTTGCTCTCCATATGACAAAGGTATCTGATCGGCTGGATATTCGGTTGTCAAGGTTCGGCAGGAGAATTAACCCCTCTACTTATAGGGTCACTTATAGGCCAAAAACAAGTGGGGAAAATTAAAAATGTGCAAGTATCTTTTCCAGGCGTCTTAATCCACGCTCAATTGAGCCTCGAACACTCTCGGGATGGACACGCTCAACACTTGCTATCTCTCGGATGCTCATGCTTAAGAGAAACCGTTTACATATTCGCAAACGTTGCTTATCCGGCAGTAATTTGATCGCTGCGTAAAGCCGTTGCTGCGATAAAAGTTGCTCATATATTTCCTCCGCGGAGGGTGTGGTGAGAAATGATGCTTGATTTTCCATGCCCGGTTCGTCCAGTGAACAAACCTTGTATCGGCGCATCCTGCGCCGATACGATTGTTCCTCCTGCTCATACGGCTTTATTATTGCCATAATCTCATCCGGGAGATCAACGTAAACATCTGTTTCACAGAAGGGGTAGTAGTTGCGAAGGTTAATAGTATTCGACATGGTAAATACCATCCTTTCGTTTTGTTAAGTGCAGGGAGAACAGAACAAAACGAAGGAGGGGAGCGGCAGCGTATATTGTTGGCATAATAAAAACCTGCCGCTGATGGGGAAAATCTATCTGCGTTGCAGGTTAAGCTTACCTTTGCCGCCTGTGACCAAGAACAAGAATATGAAGGGTCATGAATAGCCCTGAGAACGTTGTTTTTTTAATGTTCTCAGGGTGGGAATATATTATGAAAGCTTGGGTCATTCATGTTATTAAGCTATCTTGGCTTTATCATACGGGTGAATCGGCTGACAATTATCACTATGACGATAATTGCAATAATGGCTAAGCCAACTACTGCCGTAATGGGGAGAAGCCTGATTTTCATTTGTTTCCTCTCTATTGACGCAACCGCTACTTGGATTTATCAACCGATTCCTGCTGCAATTGAATTGTTCCACTGATCTTCTCGGAGTTATGAAGGTCTTATATAGTTTTTAGCTTGAATTTTAAATAATTCTGCGTATCGACCATTCCGTGAAATCAATTCATCATGGTTTCCAGATTCCAACACTTCGCCGTTTTCTAATAAGAATATTTTATCAGCCATTACCACGGTTGATAAACGGTGGGAAATAAAAATTACTGTTTTATCCGTTACTTCTCTCAATAGATTATTCATTTTATACTCCGATATCGGGTCTAGCGCACTTGAAGGTTCGTCTAGAATGTAAAGTCCAGAATCTTTGTTCAAGGCCCTAGCTAAACATATTTTTTGGCTTTCTCCGCCAGATAGAAGTGTTCCATCGCTTTCAAATTCTTTTGATAATTGCGTGTCAATGCCTCTTGGCAACCTACTTATAAGCGTATACATATCCAATCTATTGAGAACTTCTAATGCGATATTTCGTAGCGCATTTTCAAATGCTATAGCCTGACTTCTATCCGGATAAAGGCCGTAATCTCTGCTCTCCGAACCAAATGCCATGCAGCAACAGGCATTCCCGGTGAAGTGGCGACATATTAAACTCTTACCTAGGGCATCTATGCCAAGCGCTCTGACATTAGGATTGGGGGAACGCAACATCTGATTAATTGCTTCTAGCCTTTGATCAGGCGTTGCATGCGTACCTGAAAGATATAATTGAAAGAAATCCAGTAACGTATTCTTTGCTGAATTATTATTAGGGTTGGTAGAGTTTTGTGCAAATTCTGTGAGAACCTTTGCTGCGGCGTTAAATAGTTCGGGTGTATATCCCAGCAGGGTCACCAAACGCGTATAATCTGTACAGGAATGGTACCCCAGCAATTTCTTGAAATTACCAAGCATCACAGAACTTTCGATTAATAACATGGTTTCACAAGGCACAAGAGGTGCAATATATTCGATCAGTTCATGCATGGAATCGGGAATATCAGGAAATCCCGCATCTTTTACAGATGTTAGAATTTTGCGAGCAATATTCGCTGCAATTGGACTTTCATGCAAATATCCTAACCTGTGGGAGAAGGAGCGCAAAAGGCGTTCGTTGCCGCTTTGCATTAAAAGAGTAAGCAGGAAATTTTCAGGACAAGCTCTCAAAGCGTCTTGTGCCAAACGATTTGCCAAAGCGTGTGGTAAAAGCGCTTTATAAGGCTTGCGAACTTGTAACAGCCCACGGCCTTCAAGCTCCACACAGTATGTGAATAGATCACGTTCGGAAACATCTGCAATTTGCGCCAATACAGCTAGTTCGCCTGAGCTATCCTGATAATCTCCGTGGAATGAATATACTAATGAAATTGCTTCGGCAACTCTTAGCAGCTTGGGGTCAGGATCGTCATTTTGGTAGATCAACCGCGCTAATAGTTGACTGCTATTCAGTCCGCAAATTGGTTTTCCGGGTTCCCATGCTTGTGATAATGCAATTGCAATTCTGGCATTACCGCCTGCAAAATCAATTACCACATCTATATCATGGGGATGCATATTAGAGAAACGGGATTCAATAAGCTGTTTAATAACCTCATTAGAAGCAGGCTCCATTATATAAACACCTGTTTCAGGCGGGATATCCTCGCGCACATCATACTCTACAGTTATGATACTTATATTGCTGTTTGGTTTTTGACAAATCTCTGCCAGCGTACTATGCTCTGTGGACGAACAATTGTCGATCAACATAATCGCACGCTTATCTAAAACGATAAGTTCTTCTGCAAGATGCAAAGGGATGGGGGATGGACTGTGTCCAATATCAGCATATAGTGTGTATGACTAATGGTCTTGTCTAACATCAAAGCAAATGATATATTGATGTTGGAGGAGATAAAAATGGCAGGAAAGATTGTAGAAAAAGACCCGACTACCAAAGTGGCAAAACAGCGGCTGAGCGTACTGGAAATGGCCGA
>JAYFNX010000019.1:0-44106 GCA_034933245.1 Candidatus Pelethousia sp. | reverse complement strand
AGCCCCTGGGTTTTCATGCCTTCCTTCACTGCCGGGGGGAGGCGTAAAACCCGAAGCTTGTTGGCGATGGAGGATTGGCTTTTGCCCAGGCGCTGGGCAAGCTCCTCCTGGGTAAGGTCATACGCAGTAAGCAGGGTATAGTAACACTGGGCCTCCTCCAAAAAATAAAGGTCCTCCCGCTGCAGGTTTTCGATAAGCGCCATCATGGCCGAAGCTTCCTCCTGCACCTCCCTTTGCACGATGCAGGTCACTTCCTCCATGCCCAGGCTCTTGCAGGCGCGCAGCCGGCGTTCGCCCGCTACCAGCTCATAATGATCGCCGCTGCGGCGCACCACCAGCGGTTGAATCAAGCCCACCTGGCGGATGGATTGGGCCAGCTCGGCAATGCTTTCCTCGTCAAAGGTTGTTCGGGGCTGATTGGGATTGGGCACGATGCGCCTGGTGGGGATCTGGGCGAGGCGCTTATCCGCTTCGGCGGTAATCGGCACGGTCTCCTTCATAAAATCAAAGATAGCCATAGGGTTGTGCCTCCTTTTGGGATGTTGCGCATGAATTTCTTTGGATCTTTCTCACGCCGTTGGTACAGCTATAGCAGGGATTTCGCCGGGGTGCCGGCCTTGCGGGGATATTCCTTGGGGGTTTCGCCTTTCTTTGTAGCGACGATTACGCGCCGCTCGCCCCAGGGGGCCGTATAGTCCGCAAGCCGGGCCTCGCAGTGAAGCAGGGAAAGGGCGCGCTTGGCTTGGGCAAGTTCATCGGCGGCTTGGGGCCCTTTATACATGAGGGATTGGCCGCCCAACCGCAAAAAGGGCACGGTGAGTTCCAGCAGCACCGGGCAGGGGGCAACCGCCCGGGAAAGAGCGATATCGAACCGGTTGCGAAGGTCCTGCCGCCGGGCGCCATCCTCGGCCCGGGCATGCAGGAAGCGCACGTCCGAAAGGGCAAGCGCCTCGCAAAGCGCCTGCAAAAAGCCGATGCGCTTTTGCAGGGAATCCAGCAGGGTAAGTTTGATATCCGGGCGAAGAATTCGCAGGGGAACCCCCGGAAACCCGGCGCCTGTGCCCACATCGATCACCCTGGCGCCCTGGGGTAAAAAGGCGGCGGGAAGCAGGCTGTCCGCAAAGTGCTTTTGGGCCACTTGCACGGGATCCGTGATGGCCGTCAGGTTCATGCGGCTATTCCACGCAAGAAGCAGATCGCCATAAGCCGCAAAGGCGGCATATTGGGCATCGGAAAGGCCAGGTATGGCGGAACGGAGAATTTTAAGCTCCACGCTGCTCCCCCTCTCTTGCTTTAAGATACACCAGCAATACGGCCACATCCGCCGGGGATACGCCGCTGATGCGGCCGGCCTGGCCAATGTTTAAAGGCCGGATGGCGTTGAGCTTTTGCCGGGCCTCCAGCCGTAAGCCGGAGATCACGCTATAATCCATTTCCGCGGGCAGGGACTTGCCTTCCAGGGCTGCAAAGCGCTCCACCTGGGCCACCTGCTTTTGGATATAGCCCTCATACCGGGCGCTGATTTCCACCTGCTCCCGGGCGTCGTCCGAAATTTCGGGAAGGGCGGCAATTTGGAGCAGATCCGTATAGGTCATGCTTTGCCGCCGAAGCAAATCAAAAAGCCGTACGCCCGTATGCACGGGAGAGTCACCCTTTTGGGCCAGCAGGGCGTTGAGGGCTTCGGAGGGCGCCGCATAGGCGGAAAGGGCGGCCATGGCCTTTTCCATATCCTCCTTTTTTCGAAGAAGGGCATCGTACCGCGCCGAAGAAACGAGGCCTGTGCGCCGGGCCATTTCCGTGAGACGAAGGTCCGCGTTATCCTGCCGAAGCAGCAGGCGGTATTCCGCCCGGGAGGTCATCATACGATAGGGTTCGTTTGTGCCCTTGGTAGCCAGATCATCCACCAACACGCCGATATAGCCATCCGCCCTGGAAAGGAGAAGCGGCATTTCTTCCCGAAGCCACAGGGCGCAATTGATTCCCGCAAAAAGCCCCTGCGCGGCCGCTTCTTCATAGCCGGAGCTTCCGTTTACCTGCCCGGCAAAATACAAGCCGGGAATATCCTTGGAACCCAGGGTCAGATTCAGGGTATGGGGGTCGATGCAGTCGTATTCGATGGCATAGCCCGCCCGGGTAATTTCCGCCCGATGCAGGCCCGGCAGGGTATGGAGCATGGCAAGCTGCACATCATACGGCAAACTGGTGCTCAGTCCCTGCACGTACATTTCGCTGGTGGAGCGGCCTTCCGGCTCGATGAAGAGCTGGTGCCGCTCCTTATCCGCAAAGCGGATAAGCTTATCCTCAATGCTGGGGCAATAGCGGGTACCCGTGCCGGAAATCAGGCCGCTATACATGGCGCTGCGCCGGATGTTGGAAAGAATGATGGCGTGGGTCTCCGCGTTTGTATAGGTTAGGTAGCAGGGATCCTGAGGCCGGTCCCCCCTTTGGGAAAGGAACGAGAAGCGGGGCGGCGGCACATCCCCCATTTGGGGCTCCATCTCATGGTAATCCAAGCTCTTCCCGCTCACCCGCGGCGGCGTGCCGGTCTTGAAGCGGCGCAGGGCAAACCCAAGCTCCGTCAAGGAATCGGAAAGGCCGTTGGACCGCAAAAGGCCGCTGGGGCCGCTTTCCGTCACATGGTTGCCGATGAGAATCCGGCTCTTCAGATATACCCCCGTTGCCACCACCACGGCCCGGCAGGCATACGCCGCGCCGCCCGCCACCACCACGCCGGAAATCCGGCCGTGCTCTGTGAGAATGCGCTCGCATTCGCCCATTTTGATATCCAGATTGGGCTGGTCCTCCAGCGCGCGTTTCATCCGCTCATGGTAGCGGCGCTTGTCCATCTGCGCCCGAAGGGAATGGACAGCCGGTCCTTTGCCCGTGTTGAGCATGCGCATCTGAATAAAGGTATCATCCGCAGCAAGGCCCATTTCCCCGCCCATGGCATCCAATTCCCGCACAAGATGTCCCTTGGAGGTGCCTCCTATGGCCGGATTGCAGGCCATAAGCGCCACCGCGTCCAAATTGATGGTAAGGCAGAGGGTATGGAAGCCCATGCGGGCAAGGGCCAGCGCGGCTTCACAGCCCGCGTGCCCGGCGCCAAGGACCACGGCATCATAAGTTCCCGCTTGAAAAACGCTGTTCATAGGTGTATTTATCTAGACTTTCCTCCCCAGAGGCCGCCGTTTTTGCAGGATAAGGGCGCGCATTTGGATATACCCTTTTCCTAAGGGGCTCCGCGCATGTGCCCGGGGCGCAAACGCATCCTTCCTTTTGCGAGACGAACCTACTGGGAAAATCATTTTTTATCTTTTTGGATACATGGGGCGGGCATGCTCCGCCGGGAAAAATCCGACAACGCCATGTGCTACCCCATTATAGCAAAAAAAAGAGGCCGTGGGAAATATTTTCTCTATTCCCTTATTTCCCGACACAAAACCTGCTGAAAATCCGTTCCACCACGGCTTCGTCCACTGCTTCCCCTGTGATGCTGCCCAAGGCGACCAAGGCGGTTCGCAGGTCCGTAGCCATACAGTCCGCATCGGCGGCCGCCATGGCATTTTCCAAGGCGGCCAGCGCCTCTTCCAAAGCCTGCACATGGCGGACGTTGGTTATCAAAGCGCTCTCCATACCGCCCGGGGCAACTGCGCCGGCAATGGCTTGGCGCAGGGTTTCAATGCCCTCCCCGGTTTTGGCGGAAACGGAAAAGGCAGGGATTCCTTGGGCCGCGCAGCATGCCAACGCTTCGGCGCCGGCGGAAAGGTCCGCCTTGCATACCACCGCAAGGCGGGACGCCTCCCGGGGCTGCGCCAAAAGATCCCGCTCCCC
The DNA here is from genome assembly GCA_034933245.1 of Candidatus Pelethousia sp. Classification (GTDB taxonomy): domain Bacteria; phylum Bacillota; class Clostridia; order Christensenellales; family CAG-138; genus Pelethousia. The sequence continues at coordinate 40,275 of JAYFNX010000019.1, read as the reverse complement.
TTTCCCCATGGGAGCGGCTCCATCCAAAGCCAGCAGGATAAGATCCGCGCCCTCGGCAGCCGCAAGCGCCCTGCTAACGCCGATTTGCTCCGCCCGGCTTACCGCTTCCCGCAGGCCCGCCGTATCCAAAAGACGGATGGATACCCCTTCCATGGCGCATTCCGCTTCCACAATATCCCGGGTGGTTCCCGCTTCCGGGGTTACGATGGCCCGTTCCTCCCCGATGAGGGCGTTGAGCAACGAGCTTTTGCCCGCGTTTGGCAAACCCAGAATGGCTACCTTGGCTCCTTCCCGGAGCACGCGGCTTTGCTTTCCTTCCTGAATGAGGGAAAGCAGAGCGTTTCGTACGGATGTAAACTGCTCCGTCAAGCTGGAAAAAACATCCTCCTCCAACTCCTCGGGATAGTCAATGGCCGCGTCAATTCCGGAAAGAGCATCCAGCAAACCGGTTTCCAGCGCCCGGATGCATGCCCCCAGTTTTCCGGAAAGCTGCTCCATGGCGGAAGAAGCGCCCCGGCGCGCCTTGGCGGCAATCAAATCCTGAACAGCCTCCGCTTCGGAAAGGCCCAGCTTTCCGTTTAAAAAAGCCCGCCGCGTAAACTCGCCCGGCTCCGCCTGGCGCAAGCCCTTAGCGGATAAAACGGCCATAGCCCGGTTGACCACCGCCTGGCCGCCGTGCAAATATAGCTCCGCCATCTCTTCGCCCGTATAGCTGGCGGGAGATTGAAAATATACGGCCATGCAGCTATCCACCTTTTGCCCGTTATCCTGAAAATAGCCATGGGCCATATACCGGGGGCGGATGGTGCCCGTAAAGGTTTGCGCCAAGGCATGCTTCGCCGCCGGGCCGCTTAGCCGCAAAATGGCAATGGCACCCCCCGCCGGCGTGGCGAGGGCAAAAATCGTATCGTTCATGGCTGCTCCTCTTTGCTGGGATATCCCTATTCTTTTAAAAAATAATCCGCCTCGTTATCCACATGCTTTCCCCTTTCTTTTTGGGAAACCATCTGAAAAAACGGGAGAACTCCTCGTTTTCCGCAAAAATACGGCGGCGCGGCGCATCCAAAGAGCGCCGCGCCGGGAAACGTATTTTGGTTTGTTAAAGGGATTTATCCACATGGGGTGTGGAAAACCCTATTCCTTCGCCTCCCCGGATTGTGTTCCCTGGCGGTTCCGCTGTTCCCTGCGGGGATCTCTGGGCTTGGGGGAGATAACCACCCGGCGGTTGGGTTCCTCACCTTCGCTATGGGTCACCACATAGGGGTTGTTTTGCAAGGTGGCATGAAGAACCCTGCGCTCATAGGGATTCATGGGTTCCAGCACACGGGCCTTGCCGCTGGCTTTCACCTGCCCCGCGATCTTACGGGCCAGCCGCGTAAGCGTTTCCTCCCGCTTTTCCCGGTAACCCTCCGTATCCAGCGTGATACGGGTATATCCCTCTTCCTTGCGGTTACGGTTTACAGCCAGGCTGGTAAGATACTGCATGGCATCCAGGGTTTCGCCCCGGTGGCCGATGAGGACCCCCATCGTGGGCGTATCCACGCACAGGCGCACGCCCTCTTCGCTAACGTTTGCCAGCACCTGGCCATCCACGCCCATATGGTGAATCAGACCGGAAAGAAACACCGCGGCCTGGTTGTCTTGCGCCGCTTCCAGCGTATAAGAAACGGAGGGCCTAGGGGGCTGCTTATCCCGGCGATCCCGTTCCGGCCGGCCGGCGCCCCTTTCCTCCCTGTTCTCCCTGTTTTCCCGGTTTTCCCGGTTTTCACGATCGCCCCGCTCACTGCGGCCCCTGCCGCCCCTTTCCCGTCTTTCGGGCCGTTCGCGGCGCTCTCTGGGAGATTCCTTTAAATAATTGGGAACCACAATCTCCTCGGCCTCCCGTTCCGTAAGGCGCACCTTGGCGGGACGGGCGCCAATGCCCAGAATTCCCTTGCTCTCCTGCTGCAAGATCTCTATTTCCACCTCGTCGATGGATATTTCAAGCTGCTGCAAGCCGTTAAAGATGGCCTCGTCTATGGATCGGCCGATTGATTCAATGGTTCTCATTTTTTCTCTCCTTCCGCTGCGCTTGCTCCCTTTGGATACTTCTTATTAAGCACCAAATTGGTAATGATCATGCAAATGCTGCTGATGGTCCAATACACAGCAAAGGATGCATTGTAGGTAAGGCAGATCCACACGCTCATGATGGGGAACATCCACATCATCATCTTGTTGGTGCCGCCCATCTGGGGATTTTGCGGCTGGCCACGCTGCATGAGCCAAGAGGACAAAAAGTTGCTTGCGCCCGCCAGAATCGGCATAATAAACCAGCCGTTGCTTAAGCCCGTATAGATATTCGCCAGGGGCTGCACGGCAGCGGTGTAGGCTGCCTGGGCTGCATCCGTATTGAGGAACACATACGTCATTACCCCATTTTCATTGAGACCGTTGGCAGCGGCTATACCCATATCCACCAGCTTTTGCCAAACCTGGGGATTATTCTGCAAATAGAGAAGTTGGTCCAGCTTCGCGATGGAAAGGAAATCCTTGGCCTTCATGATAACGGGGGCCAAGCCGCTGTCCGGCTGCCAGATATTGTGAATCCAAAGGAATTTGAAGGATTCAAGGAGCTGAACCGGGTTGTCATCCACAAGCAGGCGAATGGTTTCTTCGTATCCCCAGAACCGGAAGGCTGCCAGGAAGCAGAAAAACAGAGGCATGGTGATGAGCATGGGCAAGCAACTGCCCCACATGCTCACCCCCCGCTCCTTCATGAGCTTGGACTGGGCTTGCTGCAATTTTTGTGGATCGTTGGGATATTTCTTTTGAAGCTTTTGAATTTCGGGCTGAACTGCAGCCATATCCGCCGAAGACTTGCGTGTTTTAATATCCGAGAAAAGGGTGATCATCTTGAGCACCAGCGTGCAGATCAAAATGGTGAGGAACACACTGTCCACCTTGCCGTAAACCCACTTCATGGCTTCCAGAAACCATGTGGTTAAAAAGAAATCGTGTTGCATGGTATCTATGCTCGCTTTCTAGTGTTCTTGTTCAGGGCCCGCGCCCTTTCTAAGGGGCACGGGATCGTAGCCGCCCTTGGAAAAAGGGTTGCAGCGAAGGATGCGCCAAAGGGCCAGTCCGCTTCCCTTAAAGGGGCCAAACCGCTCGATAGCCTCCTTGGCGTATGCGCTGCAGGTAGGGCTGTAGCGGCAGCAGCCGGGATGCCGAGGCGAGATATAGAGCCTGTAGTATTCGATGCAAAAAAGCAGCAACCTTTGAAAAAGAACTTTCATGGCCGCTGGGCCTTTTGCAAAAGGCCAGCCTTGCGCATAAGATAGCGCATGGCGTTTTCGATGGCGGAAAACTCCGCCTCTTTCACCGCCTCCCGCGCAATGAAGATAAGATCATATCCGGGCAGCGCCTCGGATACCATGGGACGAAAGGCCTCCCTTAGCCTGCGCTTAATACGGTTGCGGGTTACGCTGTTTCCCAATTTTTTGCTGACCGAAAAGCCAACATGAACCATGTCGCTCTTGCTTCTTGCATAGATGATCACCATAGACCGGGAAGCCAGGGATTTTCCTTTACGGTATACCTGGCGGAATTGCTTGTTTCGCTTAAGGGAAAAACAGCGTTTCAATAGAACCGACCTTCTTTTGTTTTGATACAGAAAAACGCACGGCAAGCATGGCTTGCCGTGAAGCATGGCGCCTGCAAGGAAAAACCTTACGCAGACAGCCTCTTTCTGCCTTTGAGCCTGCGGCGGGCCAACACGTTGCGGCCATTCGCCGTCTTCATGCGCTGGCGGAAGCCGTGCACCTTTTTACGCTGCCGCTTTTTGGGCTGGTAGGTTTGAAGCATCTTGAAGCACCTCTTTTCCGTTTGTGATGGAAGCGGCAGGGCCTGCCTCACCGCTTACTTTTATCATTAGCTTTTCAATTATATAAGAAAAAAAGCCGGGGTGTCAAGGAAAAACGACATATAAAAAACCAATTGCCAGGACTTTTGCGCAACCCTACCACATATAGTATAATATACGGTCGCAAATCACTATTTTACAAAAATGCCCCTCGTCTTCCCTTGCTATATGGAAATGGATTTGTTATCATTTATTTGGAACAGACGAGAGTCCGCTTGTAAAAGCGGCTTTCTATTATTTTACACACAATTTTCAACAATGTTGATAACGTTATTAACATATTGTTGAAAGATGGGGGGGCAGGCATGCGGCAGCAGACGGCGCGCGATATTTGGGAACAAGCTCTGGTAGATTTAAAAGGGGAAATGACGCCTACCAGTTATAATACATGGATTCTTACCATTGATCCTGTATGTAAACAGGGGGATACCATTATTTTACAAGCGCAAAATGATATTGCACGCAATACCCTTCGCAATCTCTATTCCTCAACCATAGACAAAGCCTTAACGGATGCCAACAACGGCCGGCCCACCAACGGGTTGCTCATCGTACACAACGAACGCGAACAATATGAACGCATGGCCCGGGAAAGCGATTCCGACCTTATGCTTAACCCCCGCTATACCTTCGATAATTTCGTCATTGGTTCTTCCAATAATTTTGCCCATGCGGCTGCCAAAGCCGTGGCGGACAGCCCGGCCCGCGCTTACAATCCCTTGTTCATGTACGGGGGCGTGGGTTTGGGAAAAACCCACCTTATGCATGCCATCGGTAACCAGATAAAAGAGAATTTTCCCAGCTACAAAATCGTATACGTAACCAGCGAGACCTTTACATACGAGTTGATTCAGTCCATTCAGGATAACACAAACGCCCAGTTCCGCAACAAATATCGGAATGTAGACGTGCTGATGGTGGACGATATTCAATTTATCTCCGGCAAAGTATCCACCCAGGAGGAATTCTTTAATACCTTCAACGCCTTGCAAACAAGCGGCAAGCAGATCGTCATCAGCTCCGATAAGCCGCCTATGGAAATGATCACGCTGGAAGAGCGTTTACGCTCCCGCTTTGAAGGCGGGCTTATTACGGATATCCAGCAGCCGGATTTAGAGACCCGTATCGCCATTCTCCGCAAAAAAGCGTTCTTGGAAAATATCGATATCAATGAAGAGGTGCTCGCCTTCATTGCGGAAAAGGTTAACAGTAACATCCGCCAGCTCGAAGGTTCCCTCACCCGGGTGATCGCCTATTCCAAGCTTACCCGGAAAAATGTGGATATTACCCTGGCGGATACGGCTTTAAAAGATATTATCCCGGGCTATGAAAATCGCAAGGTTTCCATCGAACTCATCCAACAGATCGTGGCCGATTACTATGAAATCGATGTGGAAGGCCTTCTTTCCCAGCGCCGTACCGCGGATATCACCCATCCCCGGCAGGTATCCATGTTTCTCTGCCGGGAGATGACCGGGGATTCCCTAAAAACCATCGGCAAGCATTTTGGAGGAAGGGATTATTCCACCGTGATCAGCGCGTACAATAAAATTATGGGGGATCTGAAAAAAGACCCGGAATTGGGCCTCGTATTGGACGATTTGCGCAAGAGAATTAAAAAATAGGTTATCCACATTTTCCACGTTCCCCATTTTTCAGGTATTTTACCGATATAGACGAAAACATCCATGGAAGAAAAAAGCAAAAAACCCTGCTACTCCGGGATAAATGCGGAAAGGTATTATTTATTAACATTATCAACATGGGTATGTTGATTCAATATGGCGCAGATGTTGGAAGCATTGGAAATGTGGGCCATGTGAATAAGCTAAAAGCAACACCCGCTGTTATCCCCAAGGATATCGGCATGAAAAAGAGAGCCGGAAAGGGAACAAACGCTACTTTTCAACCTTTTCAACATCTCTATAACTACTACGCCTAATAAATACTATGAATAAATCCAAAAACAGCAACCGCGCGGCGGAGAAGGAGAGAAGCCATGAAATTCACCATCCAAACACAGGAACTCAATGCGGGCATCAGCACCGTGGTTAAAGCGATGGGCACCCGCACGACCATCAGCATTTTGGAAGGCATCTATATAGAGGCTTCCGGGGATGCCGTTCTTCTGCGTTGTACGGATCTTTCCCTCCAAATTGAAACCATTGTTCCCGCAAATATTGAAGAGGAAGGGGCTTGCGTCATGCCGGGCCGCCTGTTCAGTGAGTTGGTGCGCCGCCTTCCGGCGGAGGAAACGCAGATTTATAACGAGAAGGAAACCATCTATATCAACAGTGGAAGAGCCCGCACCTATGTGCAGAGCGAGAGCGCGTCCGACTTTCATTCCATGCCCCCAGTCAGGGAAGAATATAGCGTAACCTTGGCCCAGGGAACCCTTAAAAGCATGATTCGCCAGTGCATCTTCGCTTCGGCCCAGGATGAGAGCAAGCCTATTCTTACCGGCGTGTTGCTGGAAATGCGGCCTGAAGAACTCTGCATGGTGGCGTTGGACGGCTACCGCTTGGCCCTTCGCCGGGAAACCCTTCTCAGCGGCGCCGCAGAAAAGAATGCGGTTATACCCGCCAGGAGCCTTTTGGAAATCAGCCGGATGCTGGAGGATCGGGATGATACCGTAAAGGTCATTTTTTCCGGCACGCATGTGATGATGGATATGGGCCACACAAAAGTAACCACCCGCCTTTTGGACGGGGAATTCATCCGATATAAGCAGATCCTTCCGGACAGCCATACGACCCGGGTGCAAGTGAACCGCCAGGAGTTGTTGGACAGCATTGACCGCGTATCTTTGATGGCCAGAGAAGGAAAGAAGAACCATATCAAGTTTTCTTTTTCCACGGATACCCTTTCCCTCTCCGCAAATAGCGAAATCGGCTCCTCCCAAGAGGAAATCAATGTCAACATCGTCGGAAGCGATCTGGATATCGCCTTTAACGCTAAATATTTCAGCGATGTTCTCAAGGTTTTGGAGGATGACGAATTGTATTTGGATATGAACAACAACATCAGCCCTTGTGTGGTGCGTCCCATCCAGGGAGAGCGGTTTTACTATCTGGTTCTGCCTGTACGCCTCTTTACCGGCGCATAAAAGCAGCTAAACAAGAGGGCTTTATCTAAAAAACATGGTCCCTTTTATTTTCAATAAAAAAGGCGGTTCTGCACTTTCTTATGTGGACCGTCTTTTTTATTGCAATGGGTTTCTTACCCTTTCAGGATTGCATGGATTGGACGCGTATGTTCCAAAGAAGGGAATGTTTCACGTGAAGCAATTTCTTCTTATTATAATAAACACCTTGAAAAAATGACGGTTTTATGGTAAGCTCAATAATATGGAAAAGTGGGCGGAAAGGGGCAAAAACCATGCGCGTTGGAAGGCTTCGGCTCAATCAATACCGCAACTATGAAGCCCTGGATTTTAAGCCCCAATCCGGCGTAAATGTTATCGTTGGGGATAATGCCCAAGGCAAAACGAATGCCGCGGAAGCGATTTTTTTATGCGCTTTCGGCCGCTCCCACCGCACGCCGAAGGATGGGGATCTGATAGCCCGTGGCTGCGAAGGCGGCTTTGTGGGCACGGAAATCGAATCCCTCACGGGAAACCATCTCATCGAAATTAAGCTGCGGGAAGGAGAGCGGAAAAAGATCTTTATAGACCGGCAGCTTGCCGCCCGCACGGGAGAACTTATGGGCGTGGTAAACGTGGTGATATTCGCGCCGGAGGATCTTTCCTTGGTGAAGGATGGGCCATCGGAACGCCGCCGGTTTTTGGATATGGAGCTGAGCCAGGCGCGGCCCGCTTATTATTACCGCCTGCAGCAGTATAATACGGCCCTGCGCCAGCGAAACGCGCTTTTGAAGAGCGACAAAATCCGCCCCGGAATGCTGGCGATGTGGGACGAGCAGCTGGCGACCTTGGGAGAAGCCATCATGGCGGAACGGGAGCGGTTTGTGGATAGCCTTTCTACCATCGCGTACGATGTGCACAGAAGCATTACAGGCGGGCAAGAGAGGCTTAGTATCTACTATCAACCCAATGTATCCATGGAGGCGCCCCATGGCGTCCGAGAGGCTATTTTGGAGGCTCTCACGGAAGGCGCCCAAGATGATTTGCGCCGCGGGTTTACCCAGGCCGGTCCCCACCGGGACGATATGGCTATTCGCTTGGGAGATACGGATGTACGCGCCTTTGGTTCCCAGGGACAGCAACGCACGGCTGCTCTTTCCATTAAGCTATCCGAATTGTCCCTCCTTTGGGAAGAAAAAGGGGAACCCCCCATCCTTCTGTTGGATGATGTGCTCAGCGAGCTGGATCAAAGCCGGCAACAAATGCTGCTGCAAAGCGTGAAGGGATGCCAATGCTTTCTTACCTGCACATCCCTGGACGGCCTGGAAAAAGCCCATATTCCCGACATGACCATTTGGAAATGCCGGGCTGGGTCCATCGGGCCGGAAGAATAAAGAAGAAAGCAAATGTAAATAAAGATTTTATCCGCTAGCTTGCAGACAAAAAATGCGGGCCGGATGATGCGGGAAAAAGATTCCCCGCAATACAAGAAAGGATAGAGCATGAGCAACCATACGGACTATAACGCTTCGGAAATTCAGGTTTTGGAGGGGCTGGAAGCCGTAAAACGGCGCCCCGGTATGTATATTGGTTCCACGGATGGCCGCGGCCTCCACCACCTTGTTTGGGAGCTGGTGGACAATGCCATCGACGAAGCCCTGGCGGGCTACTGCACCCACGTGGAGGTAACGATTCATGCGGATAATTCCATTTCCGTGAATGACAATGGCCGGGGTATTCCCGTAGGCTTCCATGAAAAAATGGGGAAAAGCGCCTTGGAGGTTGCCTTAACGGTGCTCCATGCAGGCGGTAAATTCGGCGGCAGCGGTTATAAGGTTTCCGGCGGTTTGCATGGCGTAGGACTTTCTGTCGTAAATGCTCTTTCCCATTGGCTGGTGGCGGAGGTGCGGCGGGACGGCATCCTATACCGCCAGCGTTATGAGCACGGGGAGCCTGTTACCGGCGTGGAGCAGGTAGATACCTACCAGGGAGAAAATTCCGGCACCACCATCACCTATTTGGCGGATGATACCATATTCGATAGCGTGGATTATAATTTTGAAACCATGACCGGCCGCATGCGGGAGCTTGCCTTTTTAAACAAGGGACTCAAAATTACCGTAAACGACCTAAGAGTGGAGCCCGCCAAACAGAAGAGCTATTGCTACGAAGGGGGGATTGTTTCCTTTGTGCAGCACCTGAACAAAAACAAAGACGTGCTGCATCCGGACCCCATTTATTTCGAAGCGCAAAAGGATGACCAGGAAAAGAATGAAACCGCCTCCGTAGAGGTGGCCATGCAATATAACAGCGACTACAACGAGAGCGTGTTCACCTTTGCAAACAACATCAACACCATGGAGGGCGGCAGCCACCTGGTGGGCTTCCGGGCGGCGCTTACCCGGGTGGTGAACGATTACGCCCGCAAATACAAATTGCTCAAGGAAAGCGATGCAAACCTTTCCGGCGAGGATATCCGCGAAGGTCTCACGGCCATTGTGAGCGTAAAGCTGACAGAGCCCCAGTTTGAAGGGCAGACCAAAACCAAGCTTGGAAACGCATATATCCGCCAGTTGGTGGATAGCGCCGTGAGCGACGGCCTCTCCACCTATTTGGAGGAGCATCCTTCGGAAGCCAGGCAGATCGTGGATAAATGCCTCATGGCAAACCGGGCCCGGGAAGCGGCCCGCAAGGCCCGGGAGCTTACCCGCCGCAAAACCGCGTTGGATTCCACTTCCCTGCCCGGCAAGCTTTCGGATTGCTCGGAAAAGGATCCGTCCAAATGCGAGATTTTCCTGGTGGAGGGAGACAGCGCCGGCGGCAGCGCCAAGCAGGGGAGAAACCCGGCCTTCCAGGCAATCCTTCCCCTCCGTGGAAAAATTCTCAACGTGGAGAAAACCAGGCTGGATAAAATCCTTTCCAATAACGAAATTAAGGCGATGATCACAGCCTTTGGCGCCGGGATAGACGAGGAGTTCGATCCTTCCAAGCTCCGCTATCATAAGATCGTATGCATGACGGATGCGGATGTAGACGGAAGCCATATCCGGATCCTGATGCTCACCTTCTTTTATAGGCATATGCGGCCCTTGATCGACCAGGGGTATGTTTACATTGCCCAGCCCCCCCTCTATAAGATAGCCAGGGGGAAAAACGCCTGGTATGCTTATAGCGACCAGCAGCGGGATTCCATTTTAAACGAGATAGGCCGGGAGCCCAAGCCGGCCATTCAGCGCTATAAAGGCCTAGGCGAAATGAATCCGGATCAGCTATGGGAAACCACCATGGATCCGGATAACCGGATTATGCTGCAGGTGCATCTGGAAGACGCCATCCGGGCGGACGAGATTTTTACCGTGCTCATGGGAGACAAGGTGGAGCCCCGGCGGGAGTTCATCGAGCAGAACAGCAAGCTGGTTACGGATTTGGATGTATAACCCAAAGAATATATATAAAAAGGAGAGACCTATGCGAAAATATGCTATTATCCTGCTGGCCTTCCTGCTGCTGCTGAGCTTATGCGCCCCGGCGCTGGCCACCGAGGACCCGGAAGAATCCATGGCGCCCATGGTCAATGCGGATGGAACCATCCAAATGGAGGAAAACCCCAACATGTTCTGGTCCTATATAATGGGCATCGGATTGTTCGCCATCATCGTCTTTTCTATCTGGATTAAGGTGAAAGCCATCCAAAACGGCGCGGGCGGGCGCAGGGGCTGAGGCCTTTAAACATAACGCCTGGCAGGCGTACGGTAAAAAAAGAGCATGCGCACAAACGCCCCGGATGTTTCCGGGGCAAGAATGAAGAGGTAACGCTAGAATGACCCAGGAACCCGAAAAAAATCCCCGCATACGCCCCCTCGATATTGAGGAGGAGATGAAGAAATCGTTCATCTCCTATGCTATGGCGGTTATTATCAACCGCGCCCTTCCCGATGTGCGGGACGGGCTGAAGCCCGTGCATCGGCGCATCCTTTATTCCATGGACGAGCAGGGCTTCGGCCCGGATAAGCCCTTCCATAAGAGCGCCCGCATCGTGGGCGATGTGCTGGGCAAATATCACCCCCATGGAGACAGCTCCGTCTATGACGCGATGGTGCGCCTGGCCCAGGACTTCAACACCCGCTATATGCTGGTGGAGGGACAGGGCAACTTCGGCTCCATCGATGGGGACAGCGCCGCTGCCATGCGGTATACGGAAGCCCGCCTTTCCAAGCTGAGCACCGAAATGATGGCGGATATTGGAAAGAACACCGTGGATTTCATGCCCAATTTCGATGAAACCCTTATGCAGCCCACGGTGCTCCCCTCCCGCTATCCCAACCTGTTGGTTAACGGAAGCGGCGGCATCGCGGTAGGCATGGCCACAAACATCCCGCCCCATAACCTGGGGGAGGTGATAGACGCATACGTGGCCCTCATCGATAACCCCGATATCTCCATCGAGGAGCTTATGGCCTATATTCCGGGCCCGGATTTTCCCACCGGCGGCTTAATTTTAGGCACCGGCGGCATCCGGCAGGCTTACCGTACGGGCAGGGGCAAGGTGGTGGTGCGGGCCAAGGCGGATATAGAGCCGATGGCCAACGGAAAGAGCCGCATCGTGGTAACGGAAATCCCTTACCAGGTTAACAAGGCGAGGCTGGTGGAAAAAATTGCCGAGCTGGTACATGAAAAGCGTGTGGAAGGCATTTCGGATTTGCGGGATGAAAGCGACCGGCGGGGTCTTCGCATCGTCATCGAGCTGAAGAAGGACGTAAACGGCAGCGTGGTTCTGAACCAGCTTTATAAACATACCCAGATGCAGGACACCTTTGGAGCCATCATGCTGGCCCTCGTGGATGGAGAGCCGAAAATTCTGAACCTCAAGGAAATGCTCTATCATTACCTCCGCTTCCAAGAGCAGGTGGTTACGCGCCGTACCCGGTACGATTTGGAACGTGCCAAGGAAAGGCTGCACATTTTAGATGGGCTGCTCATCGCGCTGGCCAATATTGACGAAGTGGTGGAGATTATCAAAAAATCCCCCTCCACGCCCGTTGCCAAGGAACGCCTATGCATGCGCTTTGGCTTTTCGGATAAGCAGGCCCAGGCAATTTTGGATATGCGCCTAGCCAGGCTTACGGGCCTGGAGCGGGAAAAGATCCAGGGCGAGCACGATGAGCTCTCCGCCTTGGTAGCCTATTATGAGAGCATTCTGGCGGATACGAATAAACTCTTGGGCATTATAAAGGATGAAATTTTGGAGGTTCGCCGCAAGTATGCGGATGGGCGGCGCACGGAGATCACCCAGGATACGGACGATATCGATCTGGACGACATCATCCAGGTAGAGGATATGGTGGTGACCCTTACGCACTTCGGCTCTATTAAACGCCTTTCCACGGATACCTACCGGGCGCAGCACCGGGGCGGCCGGGGTATTTTGGGACAGGCCACCCGAGAGGAGGATTTCGTGGAACATCTATTTGCGGCCAGCACCCACGATTACCTCATGTTCTTTACCAATTTGGGCCGTGCTTTCAAGATTAAGTGCTATTCTATTCCCGAAGCCGGACGCAGCGCCAAAGGAACGGCCATCGTAAACCTGCTGCAGCTCCAGGATGGGGAGAAGGTAACGGCCATGTTCCCCGTTACGGCGGAAGAAGAAGGAGAATATCTGGTTCTTGCCACACGGGACGGGGTGATTAAGAAAACGCCCATGAGCGAATTCGATAACATCCGCAAGGGCGGCATCATTGCCCAAAATCTCCGGGAAGGGGATGAGCTTATGGGCGTGCTGCTTTCCACCGGAGACGATGAATTCCTCGTGGGAACAAGAAAAGGCATGTGCATTCGATTCCACGAAAACGATGTGCGCCCCATGGGACGCACCGCCACAGGCGTGCGCTCCATCCAACTGGATGATGGGGACGCGGTGGTGAACGTGGAGAAGATCATACCCGGCAACACCGTCCTATCCATTACGGAAAAGGGAATGGGCAAACGCACGGATGAATCCGAATACCGCTGCCAGCGCCGGGCGGGCCGCGGCCTTATCGCCACCAACCTCACGGAAAAAACCGGCGAGCTGGTTTGCATGAAGATGGTGGACGGCAGCGAAGATGTGATCATGATCCGGGACGACGGCACGGTAATCCGTATGCCCGTGGAGCAGATCAGCGTGTTTGGCCGCAACACCCAGGGCGTAAAGCTTATGCAAGTGCCGGAGGGAGCAAGGGTTGCCAGCGTGGCCATCGTTCCGCCTTCTGAGGAGGAAGAGAGCGAGGTTACGGAGTAAGAAGTGCTCGGGGGATGGCATCCTCCCTACCCCCGCCCCGCTTTCGCAAAGCGGGAAAGCCATGGGAAACTAAAAAAGAAGATTGCCGCCTACGGCGCACATGGGGTGCGCCGCAGGCGCATCGCATCGCATCGAGCCGTTTAAAAGAGAAAAAATAAAAAAGCAACAGAGGTGTGGGGCAGCTATCCCCACAAAAATGCCATGCAGGAACAAACCTATCCAACTGAACTAGCCGAGCTGGCCCGCCTCTTTCAGGAAGCTGGCTTTTCCCTCTATGGCGTGGGGGGCATGGTAAGAAATCCGTTGCTTGGCCTGCCCATCAGCGATATGGATGTGACCAGCGCCATGCGTCCGGAGGCGGTGCGCCTGCTTTGCCAAGAAAAAAGAATACGCTGCGTGCCCACAGGCATGGCTTTCGGCATGGTAGAGCTGCATGTGGCGGGCTATAAATTCGAGCATACCACCTTTCGGGCGGATACCTATGGGCCCGGCGGCGGGCATAGGCCCGAGGCCGTCACCTTTTCCGATACCGTGGAGGCGGATGCTTTCCGCCGGGATTTTACCGTAAATGCGCTCTATCGGGATTTGACCACCCATGCCTTGCTGGACCCTACAGGGGGCTTGCAAGACCTAAGAGCGGGCCTTCTGCGGGCTACAAGCCCGAATCCCGAACGCATTATGGGGGACGACGCCCTTCGGGTGCTGCGGTTGGCCCGCTTTAGCGCGGAGCTTGGCTTTTCGCCGGAGGAACGTACGTTTTGCGCCGCCAAGGCTTTCGCCCAAGGGCTTAAGGATATTTCCCAGGAGCGCATACGGGATGAATTGAGCAAGATCCTCCTTGCGGACGGAAAATACGGAAAAGAGGGCGCGGTTTACAGAGGACTTTCCCTGCTGAACGGACTGGGCGGCCTGGATGTGATCCTGCCGGAACTCACAAAGGGACGGGGCGTCTCCCAGCGGGCGGAATTCCATGCTTACGACGTGCTGGAGCACTGCCTCCATGCGGCGGCATGCGCGGAAGCCTGGGGCGGTCTAATCCTGCGGCTGGCGGCCCTTCTGCACGATGTGGGCAAGCCGATTGCCATGGCAAAAGATGGGCGCATGTACAACCATGATAGGCTGGGGGGGCCCCTTGCCAGGGAAATACTCAAACGGCTCCGCTACCCCAACGCCATTGTGGAAGAAGCCTCCGCCCTTGTGGGCGGGCATATGTACGATTTGGACGGCCGGGCCAAGGAGAGCACCCTGCGGCGAAAATTTGTGGAATGGGGCTATGAACGTTCCCGCCTGATGGCCGCGCTGCGCAGGGCGGATGTAATTGGCAGCGGACGGGGAAACAGCATTGCCACCGCCGTCCGGTGGGACAGAATACTGGATTCCATGCGGGCGGAAAAGGCCCCGTTTAACGAAGGGGAACTGGCAATAACCGGGGATATGCTCATGGAAGCCCTGGGCCTGCCCCCCGGCCCGGAGGTGGGGCGCATTAAACGTGCGCTCCTGCTTCACTGCGCGAGCAAGCCGAAAGACAATACGGCCCCTCGGCTTTTGCGCCTTGCCAGGGATGCGAGATAATATTTCCCAAAGTTAACATTTCGTGACAAATAGGGGTCAAACCGCCCATTTTGATCCCTTTGGGCTTGCATTGCGCCCCGAAAGCAGGTAAAATAAACTGAATTATTCTGTGGGCATTTATGATTGCATTTATAGGATAGATACGCAGAGCGCGGCAAGAATGGCCGCGTGCGGGGAGGAAAAGAGCGTGGCACTTTCACTGGAAATTAAGAAATTTGTCAATTCGGAGCATGTGGGGAAATATGCGGAGATTTACCTGCCCATAGAGGCCATGCCCGATAGACCGGAAAAAAAGAAGAAAAAACCCCGCAAGGAAGAAGCGGAGATAGAGCAGGAATCTACTGTTTTGGAAGCGCAGGCAAGCGATGCGCCGGTTATTTTGGAAGGCGATGTGTCTTATGAAACCCAGCCCCAGACTCCCCTTGTGGAGCCGCAGGTGGAGGCGGAGCCGGCTTTCGAAACCGTTCGCATCCATTACATGGAAGAAGGGGATGGCGAGCCTCTGGTGCTGGTGCACAGCGTGGGCCAGTCCATATATACCTGGCGTAGCTTGTTTTATAACCTTGCGCAGAATTATAGGGTAATCGCCGTGGATCTGCCAGGGTTCGGCTATTCCTCCCGGCCCGAAGAATATAGCTATACCATCGAGGAGCAATCCCGTACCCTAGAAATGTTTCTGGACGCCATCGGCATTGAGTCCGCACACTTTATGGCTTTTTCCATGGGCGGAGCCTATTTGATGGATTTCTGCCTGCGCCGGCCCGAACGGGTGGGGCGGGTGGTGCTGTTGGCGCCGGGCGGGATGACGCCCGAGATGCCCATGCCCATCAAGCTGCTGGACAGCACCATATTCGGCGGCATTGCCTCCATCCTTTTCGGGGTGCGCACCGTGGAGAATGTGCTGAGTGAATGCTTTTTTGACCAAACCGTTGGGATTAAGCCGGATGTGATTGAGGAGTATTACAAGACCATTTGTGATTCCGCCTCCCGCAGAGCCCTGCGCATGAGCTTCCATAATTTTGAGGATCAAACCCTGGTGAACCGGCTTCGGGCTGCCGAAATGCCCGTTCTCGTGCTCCTGGGCGCGGAAGACAAGTGGCGCAGCCCGGCCCAAATCGAGCTTTTCCATGCCGCCATTCCCGAGGCAGGTTATTCCCTTATTCGCAATGCCGGCCATTTGCTCCATGAGGAAAAGCCGGACAAGGTCCTGGCCGCCATCCTGGAATTCATTCCCGTAATCTGTCCGGATATGGAATAAACCCGTCAAATAGAAAAGGACCCGTCCTGCCGCAGGCAGGACGGGTCCTTCTTTAGATTGCCAAGGCTAAGCCTGTTTAACCGTTTCGGCGCCTTCCAGCTTGAGCACCCTACCCACCTGTTTATAGACCAGGAAGGTAACCATGGCGTTAACGCCGCCCTTTATAAGGTTAAAGGGAATGATAATAGGCCAGATCATGGCTTGCACGGCTTCGAGGGGCGCGCCGTTATAATGAACGGTAAGCCAGAGGTTCAGGGGAACCATCAGGGCCGTCATGGTAAAAGCGCCCAAAAGCAGGCCAAGCACCGCACCTTTCCGGGAATGAACCATGCGGTAAAGAAAGCCCGCCACCAGGACAAAGCCGCCCGTAGCCAGAAAATGCATCAGGCCGCCCACCCAGCCGCTTTGGGGGGAAACCGAAAGCCATTGCAGCAGGCTCACAACTCCCGTAAGGATAAGCCCGGCCGCAGGGCCGTAGAGAAACGTGCCAATTAGGATGGGCACATCCGCCATGTCATATTCCAGATAGGCCGCCATGGGGAAAATGGGGAACCGCACCAGGTACATGAGGGCCAGGGAGAGGGCCGTAAGCAAGGCCATCTTCACCAGCCTGTCCACTTTTTTGCTTCGCATTGGTTCTTTACCTCCATTGTATAAAAGTGGGGCTGCTGAGGCAAAAGAAAAGCCCCTGCGCAGGCAGGGGCATAAGAGCTTTCGCACAGCCTCTTCCATCCGGACTATAACCGTCGGTACCGGAATCAAACCGGTTCGGCGGGGCTTAAAACCCCGTTCGCGGACTCGTCGGCATAAGATATGCCGCATTACCGCCGGTGTGGAATTGCACCACCCCCTGAAGCTGGTTCTAAGTATACGCCAATCCCATCGGATTTGCAAGGAATTTGCGTAGATTTGTATGGAGCCGGGCGAAAAACAAGGGGGAAAAGAAACCCCCGCCCCATAGCAAAGGGAAGCAAAGCAAAAGCCTGGCCAAAGCGGCGCTACGCGTTGCGCAAGCCAAAGGCGGCGCAAGCATTGCGATAGGTCGCCTCCGCCAAAACTTCCTCCTCCACCCC
The DNA here is from genome assembly GCA_034933245.1 of Candidatus Pelethousia sp. GTDB lineage: Bacteria > Bacillota > Clostridia > Christensenellales > CAG-138 > Pelethousia. The sequence goes on along the minus strand of JAYFNX010000019.1, from coordinate 23,106 downwards.
ATGTATCTCCGCGAGGCGTTTGAGGACAAACGGCAGCAGGCGGGATTCGTTGCGCTCGCCCCGATGGGGCACGGGGGCCATATAGGGGCAATCGGTTTCGATAAGCAGGCGCTCCAAGGGCACGGCGGCGGCGCTTTCCACGACCTTGCGGGCGTTGTGAAAGGTAAGAGAGCCCCCAAAGGCCACATAAAGGCCCATATCCACGCACTGCCTGGCGATTTCCGGGCTGCCGGAAAAGCAATGCATCACGCCTTTGAGGCCTTGCTTGTGGCCGTGCAGAATATCCATGGCGTCGCCATACGCTTCCCGCACGTGGAGCACCACGGGCAGATCCAGGCGCCGGGCCAAGGCAAGCTGCTCTTCAAAGGCGCGGCACTGCACCGAGCGGGGGAAAAAGTCGTAATGATAATCCAACCCGATTTCACCCAAAGCGACGGCCTTTTCATGGGTTTGCAACAGATGGGCCAAGGATGAAAGAGCTTCCTCCCCCGCCTTGCCCGCCTCATGGGGATGGATGCCAAGGGCACAGTAGATACCGGGATATTGGGCGGCCAGGGCCAAAACCCTTTCAAAATCCGCAGGATCGCAGCCCACTTCCAGAATGCGCTCCACGCCAAAGGCGAATTGGGCGTCCAGCACAAGCGCCCGGTCCTCATCGAAGCGGGCGTCACAATAATGGGCATGGCTGTCAAAGATGCGCATGGTTAAAATTCCTTTTTCAGGGACCGGGTAAAAAGCGCGTCCAAGGCTTCCATGGGGTGTGCGCCATGGTAAAGCACAGCGTCCACGGTGGCGCAGATGGGAAGCTCCACATCATAGCGGTTCCCCAGATCCAGCAAAGCTTTCACGGTGTAACAGCCCTCGGCCAGCTTATCAAAGGTTTCGTGCCGGATGACGGCTTCCCCGTAGCGCCGGTTGTGGCTGAAGGGAGAGAAGACAGTAGCCTGGTAATCCCCAAGATGGCACAGGCCATAGGCGGATTGCTCGTTGCCCCCCATGGCGGCGATGAGCCTGGCGATTTCCCGGGTGCCGCGGCTCATAAGAGCGCCTTTCAGGTTGGTTCTGTCCAGCCCGTCCAGCATGCCGGCCGCAATGCCGATCACATTCTTGGCCGCCGCGCCGATCTCGTTGCCCAAAAGATCCTGGCCGTAATAAAAGCGGATAAGATCCCCCTTAAAAGCCTGGATGAGCCTGTCCTTAGCGGCTTCATCCAAAGAGTCGATGACCATGCAGTTGGGAATGCCCGCGGTGAATTCCTGCACATGCCCCGGCCCGAGCCATACGGAGATGGGGCAGGATGGGGGCAGGTATTCCCGGGCGATTTCAGAAAGGCGCTTGCCCGTGCCCATCTCCAAACCCTTCATGCAGAGCACCACATCCATGTTTTGGGGCGCCAAGAGGGAGATCTGCTCCAGGAGGCTCCGGAGGTTTTGCGAGCCGATAGAGATGACGAGAATGTCCGCCCGCCCCACCGCTTCGAGGAGGTCGTAACACAGGGCCACAGAGGGCGGCAGGGTAACCACGCCGTTGGTGCGTGTTTGGGAAAAAGCGGCCATATGGGGAGAATCCGGCCGGCCATAGAGGGTAACGCGATGGCCCATCCGGTTCAGATACCAGGTTAAAAAGCTGCCCCAGCGGCCGCTGCCGATCACGGTAATATTCATGCTTGGTCCTCCGCACGGAATTGGTAATTATACAGGGCGGCATAGGTTCCGCCCAAAGCCATGAGCTGGGCATGAGTACCCCGCTCCGTGATGCCGCCCCTGGTGAGCACGGCAATCTCATCCGCCTGCTTGATGGTGCTCAGGCGGTGGGCTACGATGATGCAGGTCCGTCCCCGGCTCAATTCGAAAAGGGATTTCTGGATGAGCATTTCCGTTTCGTTATCCAGCGCGCTGGTGGCTTCATCCAAAATCAGAATGGCCGGGTTTTTCAAGAATACCCGGGCAATGGAAATGCGCTGGCGCTGGCCGCCGCTAAGCTTCAGGCCCCGTTCGCCCACGTTGGTATCATACCCATCCTCCAGCGTCATAATGTGCTCGTGAATGTTGGCCTTTTTGGCCGCTTCCACAATCTGCTCTTCCGTGGCGTCCAAATCCCCATAGGCGATGTTTTCTCGGATGCTGCCGTTAAAGAGGAATACATCCTGGGCGACAATGCCGATGTTGCGCCGCAAAGAGGCGCGGGTTAGGCTGCGGATATCCTTGCCGTCTATGGTAATGGCGCCCGCATCCACATCGTAAAAGCGGGGAATCAAATTGCACAGGGTCGTTTTACCACCGCCGCTGGGGCCAACCAGCGCCAGGGTACGGCCCGCCGGGATATCCAGGAAAAGGTCCGAAACCACCCGGCTCTCCTGCTCCAGGGCGTCGCTGTTGCGATAGCGGAAGGAAATCCCTTCAAAGCGGATATGTCCCGCCAACCTGCCCGCGTCCTCGGCGGCGGGAGCCTCGGCTTCCGGGGGTTCATCCATCACTTCCACAAAACGGGAAAAGCCTGTCATGCCGTTTTGAAGTTGCTCGAACATGGTGATGAACTTGTTGATGGGCTTGAGGAACATGTTGATATAGAGGATAAAGGCCGCGAAATCCCCCGCATCAATAGCGCCCCGGAAGAAAAACAGACCGCCGAAAAGCAGCACAACAAGGTACAGCATATCTGTAAGGAAGCCCGTGCCGGAAAAAAACCAGCCCATGGCCTTGTAAGCCGCGGCTTTGGAAAGTTTAAAAAGGGCGTTGGCATGGTCAAATTTGGCGTTTTCGTGCTCCTCGCCGCTATAAGCCCGGGATACCCGCATGCCGGCGATGGCCGTTTCCACACCGGCGTTGATATCCGCCGTTCGCACCCGGTTTTCCCTGAAAGCATCCCGCATGCCCTTGCGGGACACGACGGCAAACCAGATTACAAAGGGTATGCCGGCAAAGGCGATGAGCGTGAGCGAAAGGTTGATGGTGGCGAGCATGACGAAAGAGCCGATGAGAAGAATGATGGAAAGAAACAGATCCTCGGGGCCGTGATGGGCCAGTTCGGACACATCCTGCAAATCGTTGACCATGCGGCTCATAATGCCACCGGTCTTGTTCTCATCATAAAAGGAGAAGGGAAGCTTTTGCAAATGGCGGAACATATCCCGCCGCATATCCCCCTGCATCCGCACGCCCACCATGTGGCCCCAATATTGTACCACATAAGTAAGGCCGGCTTTCACAAGGTAAATCAGCAGCAACACAACGGCCCAAATGAGAAGAAGGCGAAGGTTTTGCTGCGGCACATACACGTTAATCACCTGGCGGGTGATAATGGGATAGAACAGATCGCATACGGCCACGATGAATGCGCAGCACATATCCAAAGCAAACAGCTTTTTATGAGGTTTATAATAGGCAATAAATCGCTTGATCATGGGGAAATATCCTTTTCTGGGGCCAAAAGCGTGCTTCTGTTAAAATGCGGCGCACGAAGGGTGCGCCGCAAAAGGTGCATAGCTTGCGCAAGACAGCGCTGGAAAAGGGAGAGAAGGCTAGGAAACCATATCGCCCTGGTAGGCGATGAGGCTGGCGTCGTAAACGCCCTCCACCCGCAGGAATTTTTCCACAAAGCCCGTTTCGTTATCCTTGAGGCGCAGCTCCATGGTCATCTCAATGCCGTCCCGTTGGGCGGTCTTGCTGCGAAGGCGAGCGCCGGGCAGCTGCTTGACCATCTGCTTAACAGCGGCGGAAGCGGATTCGTTATAATGCAGCACCAGTAGGAAGGGCATGCTGGATTTTACTTTCACGGCGCTGAGAATCAGGACGAAAATGCCGATGAGGGCGCCGGCAATGATGGCCGCGTCGTAATAGCCCGTGCCGATGGCGATGCCTTCGCCCACAGCCCAGAAAAGGAAGGCCGTATCCACCGGGTCCTTAATGGCCGTGCGGTAACGGATAATGGAGAGGGCGCCCACCATGCCCAGGCTTAAGCTCAGGTTGTTGTGAATAAGCATGAGCATAAGGCTGGTGACAAGCGTGAGCAAAACCAAGCTCACGTTGAAATTACGGGAATACATAACGCCGCCAAAGCTCTTTTTATAGATGAAAAAGATGTATAGGCCCACGATCAGGGCAAGGGTCAGAGAGAGCACCACCTGAAGGGGGTTGAAGTTGACGGCGAAAAACTCGCTTAGGTTGAACATAGATAGCCTCCTTATATGGAACCTTGCGGGGGAATAACATTCCTCCTCCCCCTTCCGCTTTCAAAAGCGGAGAAACGGCGGGGGTTTGCCGAATGGCGACAGGGATTTTGCCGCCCGTCCAGGCGGCAAAGGAAAAAGGAAAAGGTCTATACCTCAAACTTTCTGCAAAGGCAATATTTGCTGATGGCGCTGCGGGCATGGGCGTTGCACTGAATGAGTTCGTGGATATAGGCCGGCAGGTGTTCGTTGAATTTAACCTCCATAACCATATCGTACCCTTCCAGGGCAGGGTAGGTAACGACGCCGTCCGAGAAGATGCGGGTATCCCGAAGGCCCGTGCGCAGGTTTTTGTCGAAGGTGACCCGCACGTTTTGAAACGGATACACATAGGGCTCCCGGTCATAATCCACCAGCACCACGGGCTTAAGATAAGCCGTAGCAAAGGCGCGGAACATTTCGTGGGCAAAAGGCTCCGGCCGCTCTAGGAGAAATCGAAAGTTTCCAGCAAGGAGCATATCACATTCGAGCCTGGAAAGCGAGAGGGATTGTTTATAAATATAACTTTCCTTTTTATGCTTGCACTCCAATTTGCCGCCATCCTGGGCCATGTTATAAATGCGAAGGCGTACCTTATCCCGGTTGTCATTCCCCCGCATTTTTTCCCGAAAAGCCGAATCCAGCGGATCGTCAAAATAGAGGCTGCGTATGAAGTATTCACCGCCGTTTTTGCGGGCATGGGGGTCCTGCTCCATGGTCAGGCGCAAACGGTTGGACAGAAGGGTATACTCACCCTGGCTAATGAAATATTTAAGCTCATGGCGGTATGGGGGCTGCTTTTGCTTCCTCACTGGCCAAACACCTCCTGCATATAAGAATCGGACAGGCCAAGACCGCTTTGGAGTTGCCTGCGGATGGCTTCCGGGCGCTGGGCCGCAAAGGTTTTCAGCTTCTCGATTTCCTTAAGGAAACCCTCATAGGTGCCAAGGTTTTGGGCGGGCTGCTTGACGCCCCGGAAGGTGGATTGGTTAAAGATTTCCCGTTCCCGCTGCATTTCGGGCTCCACATAGCCGTAGAGCTCGTCGATAAGGGAAACCACACGCTGCTCGTTAAAAGTCGTTTTCAGAAGCTCCGCGAAGCGGCGGACAAAGGCGTCCTTCCATTGGGCGTTCTTCAGCAGGGCGTTGAACAGGCCGCTGGCGGCGGGGGTATCTCCCCGGCGGAAGGCCAGGGTATCATGATCCGCGCTGCCGAATCCCCAGCAGAAGTCGTAATAGATCCATTTCCACTTGCCGCCTGGCAGCTTGTAATATTGAATGTTGGCATGATCCGTGTTGCCTGTGTAGATTTCGCAGATCATATAATCCATGAAGCTGTCCACATCCATTTCGGAGCAAACGTAGGCATAGGCCTGGGCCTGGGAAAGATCGTGGGCTTTTACATAGTCCATCAAAGCCAGCCATTCCGTATTGGTGCCGTGGCTTACCTGGGTGCTGGCCTTGCCGATGAGCATATTGTCTTCATCTTCCACGCCCGCATGCTGGGCAACAAAGAAACGGTTGCGCTTCTCCTTGAGGAAATAGACGCCCCAGTATTCCCCGTTTAGATAAAGGACATAGGGCTTGTAGGCTTGGTTTAGTACACGGATGTCCGTGCCCTCCAAAAGGCCCGTGGCCAGTTCGTCCCGGATCTTGCTCCGGTTCTGGTCCTGCGCGCCAGCGCGGAGCACCAGGGACTTATAAACGGTAAAATCCCGGTTTTCAAAGAATTTATACTGCATCCGGCTCTTGCCATATTCCGAACGGGCGGTAATGTTGAAGCCCTTCTGGGCCCTGCCCCGGCCAAAGCTTCCGGCAATGCGGATATCCACATTCTGGGAAAAAACCTCTTTGCCGCTCTCGTCAAAAAGGCTGAAGCAGGCGGCCCGCTCCCAGGCGTCCCGCTGCTCCTCGGAAAGGAACTTGCTTTGGTAATAGGTGGCGCTGGTAAGCACATCCCCGTATGTGGCGGCGTCCGGATCGAAAGCATCACCGGTGGCGTAGATGCCCGTTTTGCTGTTCCAAAGGTTATCCGGATCCGTCACCAGGGTTACGATGGGCAGGGTGTGGTTAACGTTATCCCCCTTGAAAAGGAAGGTGCCGCTGTTGCTATAACCGGTGAGGTAGCCGTCACGGATGGCCACCGCGCGGATCACCGTGTTTTCGGAAAGCGAAAGGGGGCCGGAATAAGCCTGGCTGGAGGCTGTGGGGGTGGTGCAGTCCGTGGTGTAATGGATGGTTTCCCCGTCTCCCGCGCGAAGTTCCACGGACACGGCGCCATCGTAGATGCCGGGGGTGGTGAGGAAGCGGGGCTGGGCGGTAATGCCCGCATAACCGTTGCCGTTGGCGGAGCCGGGGGTCGTTTCGGTATAATAGGCCCGCTCATCCGAGGCGCTGCGGCCATAGCTCACATCCGGCTGGAAGGCGCTTGCGCTGAGTTTGTCGATCAACGCGCCCTGGGGGTCAAAAAGAAAAAGGCTGTCCCCCGCGGCGCTGATATTAAAATTCAGATGCAAATCATTTTTTTTTTGCCCATCGGCCTTGTTCAGGCCCGATGCGTAGACGACCAGGTATTCTCCGGCATCCAACGAAATATCCGGAAACACCCACTTGGCCGGGTTCTTGGGGTTGTTGGAAAGGCCGTAGCCCATAAGATTCAAGCTGGATGTGCCGGCGTTATGGATTTCTACCCAATCGTAATAGTTGCCGTCCTCCGCCTTTTTGCTCTGCTGGTTGTTGCCCAGCATTTCGGAGACGTATACATCCCCAAGGGGGAGCCTGTTGGCGGAAAGCGCGGCGGTATACCCTTCGCCGGTGTTGGGATAACCCGGGCTTGGCTGGGCGCTGGGGGCGAATTCCCCGGTGCCGTCCGGCACCCGGGCCATGGAGATATCGGTTTCCTGCTTTGTAAAGGAGAAGCTATCCAGGATTTTGCCGCCCGGGCTAGCTAGAACCACATCCTCCTGGTAGGCCCGTAGGGAAAAAGGCGCGTGCTGCTCCCCGCTTAGAAGGCCCTCGTTGCCTGAGCATAGAATGAGAAGATACCCGCCTGCGGGGAGGCTTGTCCCCTGGGGCAACTGGTATTTCATGGGCTGGGAAAGATTATCGCTGATGCCGAAGCCGGAAAGATCCACGTCTTGGCCGGTGCTGTTAAAAAGCTCGATCCAATCGCAATAGCTGCCGTCCGCCGCTCGAAAGCTCGTGGCGTTGGAAGCCATGAATTCGTTGATATAAATGCCGATGTCCTCGGTTTCGTGTAGGCTTGCCTCGAAGGCCGCCGCCCCTTCCCCTGTGTTCGGGTAGCCGGGGCTGGGCCTCATTTCCTGCCAAGCGTCGCTTTCATCCAACGAGAGGGACATGCCGGAAGCCACCGCCTTTAGCGCGATGCTTCCAAGCACCTTGCCCGAGGAATCGAAGAACGCCAGCTCATCCTGGGCGCTGAGGCGGAAGGGCGCATGCAGGGGGCTTTCCGCTTCCCCGGAGCAAAAGACCACGATGTAGCCGTTGGGCTCCAGCTTGGTACCAGCGGGAAAAACATATTTGCCGCCTTCCAGCACGTTGTCAGAAAGGCCGTAGCCTGAAATATCCACTTCCTTATCCGAAGGATTATAAAGCTCCACCCAGTCCGGGAAATTGCCAAGCCCATCGGGCACGGAACCCTTGTTGCTGGTCATAACCTCGTTTAGACGCACGGAAACAGAGGCCGCGGTTACACCGCCGCCTTTTCCCGAGGTGCTTACATATACCACCAGCCCTGCAACCAGCACAACGCACAGGAACATGGTGGAGAAAAATCTGCATTTTCTCATAACAAAGATATTCTAACACAAAAGAACGGGGATTACCAACCCATGCCAAGAAAGTTCATAAAAAGGCGAAAAAGTGCCCCAATGCGGCCGCTTCTTCTCCTTCCTCGGACGCAAAAAAAAAAGGGTGAGGCATCCTCGCAGGCAGCAAGCGGCGCAGGCGAAAAGCGGCCGTTCAATCAAAAAAAACCGCCGCATAGCGCGTGCGGCGGATCGTTTTCGTTTCCCTGAGAGAAAGCATATGTGGTGGATGTTTGCAAGCGGGAATAGCCGTTTTGCAACCGTTTCTTGCAGGCTCTATCGGTGGTTCCGTGCGGCCTGGGCAATGTTAAAGGCATGGTCCGCCACCCGCTCCAGATCCGTAAGAATTTCGGAAAAAATCAGACCGGATTCCGCGTTACAGCGGTTGTCGTTCAGCCTGGTTACATGGTTTGCGGAGAATTGGGCCACAAGCTCATCGATATGCTCCTCTTTTTCCTCAATGGCGGCTAGGTCCAGATCGATTTCTTTCATATAGTAGGAAAAGGAGAGGTCCAAAATCTCATCCACCAAAGCGGTAAGCTGCTGCAGTTCCGCAATGGCCTCCTGGGAAAACACCACGGTGCCCGTCCGGCAGCGCTGGGCATATTCGGCGATGTTTTGGGCGTGGTCCCCCACCCGTTCGATATCGGAAAGGACATGATAAGCCCCGCCCATGCGACGGGCGTCCGCCCGGGAAAGCTCCATGCGGTTGATACGAACCAGGCATTTGGTGATTTCCTTATTTAGAAAATCCACGGTCTCCTCGTTTTGATTCACCAAATCCATATCCAGCTTGTCCGTCTGGAAAAAGGCCTCGGTGGCCAGGAAAAAATTATGGCGGGCCAGCCTCTCCATGCGGGCCGTCTCGGCGTCTACCTGGGCAATGGCAAGGCTCACAGCCCCAAAGGCCCGGCTGTCGATATGGATGAGACGGAGCTCGTCCGTTTCAACATCCGCGCCGGGCAGCAGCCTGCGGCTCAGACGCACCAGGCTTCCCGCAAAGGGAAAGAGAAACACGGTGCTGATGATGTTAAAGAGGGAGTGAAAGTTGGCAACCTGGCGCATGGGATCGCCCGGGGTGAGGCTTTCTACCCAGGGCACAAAGGGAACCAGCCGGGTCCCCACCACAAAAAGCACCGTGCCCGAAACGCTCACGAGCACGGAGAGCAGCGCGGCCCGGCGGGCGTCCTTTTTGGCGCCGATACCGGCCAGAACGGCGCTGATGCACGCGCCGATATTCATGCCGTAAATGACGGGCGCGGCCTGGGCAAGGGAAACGATGCCTTGGGCCGCCATAGCCTGCATAATGCCCACGGAGGCGCTGGAGGATTGGATCATGGCCGTAAAGGCGGCGCCCACCAGAATTCCAACCAGGGGGTTGCCGAAGCTTACGATCATGTTTCGGAACCACGCCACCTCCTGCAAGGGCGCCATGGACGTGCGCATCATGCTCATGCCGAGAAACAAAATGCCGAGCCCTGCCATGACCTGGCCCGTATAATGGAGATGCTTTTTCTTGGAGAACATCACCAGGCATACGCCCAGCATGGCGATGACCGGGGCGATTTGATCCGCCCGGAGCGAAAGAAGCTGGCCCGTCATGGTGGTGCCGATCTTTGCGCCCATGATGACGCCGATGGCCTGGGAAAGGTCCATAAGCCCTGCGTTTACAAAACTGACCACCATTACCGTGGTTGCATTGCTGGATTGGATGATGGCGGCAATGGCCGTACCCACCAAAAGGCCCTTAAAGCGGTTTCTCGTGAGGCTTTCCAAAATGGACTTCAAACTGGAGCCCGCCAAAAGACCCAGGCCGTCCCCCATCATCCGCATACCGTATAGGAAGAGGGCCAGACCTCCTACAACGCCCAAAATATCCGAAATCTGCATGGGCCAGCCTCTCTTTCCGCATATAATGACAGTATACAGTATAGCATGCCACGATCTTATGCGCAAACGATGGGAATATGCTGAAAGCGGCCAAAAAAGCCGATGAAAATCCAAAAAAAGAAAAATCCCGGCCCCCTGCATAAGGGGGCCGGGTAAGTTTATGCAGAAATCGGGCCTAAGCGCCTCAGCCGACTTCGCTCCCGCCGGGGAAGGAACCATCCACGGTGGTGAGCAGGGAGAGGGTTTCTTCCGCGCCTTCGCCGGTGATGGCGGAGAGGATCATGCCCTGGCTTTCGATGCCGCACATTTTCCGGGGCTTCAGGTTTATCACGGCGATGACGTTTTTGCCGATGAGGGCTTCGGGGTCCGGGTACCATTTGCGGATGCCGGAAAGAATGGTGCGGGGCTCGCCGTCTCCCGCGTCCAAAGTAAAGTGCAGAAGCTTCTCGCTCTTTTTTACGAACTGGCAGTCCAACACCCGGCACACCCGCAGCTGCACCTTTTCAAACTCCGGGAACTCGATATATGCGGGCGTTTCCGCAGGGGCGGCGGGAGCCTCCTGCCGGGGCGCAACTTCCTTTGCAGCTTTTTGCGCCGGGGCCGCGGCTGCCTCGGCAGCGGCTTTCGCCTTGGCGGTTTCCTCTTCCAACGCTTCCAATTCGGCCTTTACGTCAATCCGCGGGAAGAGCGCCTCGCCCTTTTGGAGAGTCGTGCCCACGGGCAATTCGCCATAGGAAAGGGAGAGCGCCTCCGTAAGGGGGCCTTGGGCTACGCCCAGTTGGGCGAAAATGCGGGGCGCCGTATCAGGCAGGTAGGGCTGGAGCATAACGCCCACATAGCGCAGACATTCCGCCAGGTTATAGAGCACGGTGCCCAGCCGGGCCCGGTTAGCCGCATCCTTGGCCAGGGCCCAGGGCATGGTTACGTCGATATACTTATTGCAACTGCGCACAAGGCTGAAGCTGGCATCCAGCGCCTCGGGCAGCAGCAGCTTCTCCATGCAGTCCTCCACCTTGGCGGGCAAGGCGCGGGCTTGGGCGACGAGGGCGTCGTCCTCTGCGGCCACGGGGGCGGTGGGGGCCGGGAGCACGCCGTCGAAGTATTTCTCCGTCATGCTCACCGTGCGGGAAAGAAGGTTGCCCAAATCGTTGGCTAAATCGGAATTGATACGGTAAATCAAAGCCTCGTTGGAGAACACGCCGTCGCTGCCAAAGGGCACTTCCCTAAGCAGGAAGTAGCGAATGGCGTCTACCCCATAGCGTTCGCACAACTTCACAGGGTCAACAACGTTGCCCTTGGATTTGCTCATTTTGCCGCCGTCCAGCACCAGCCAGCCGTGGCCGAAAACCTGCTTGGGCAGGGGTTCGCCCAAAGCCATGAGCATGATAGGCCAGATGATGGTATGGAAGCGTACGATTTCCTTGCCAACCAGGTGTAAATCCGCCGGCCAGTATTTGCGGTAAAGGGAGTCGTCCCCTGAATAGAAGCCCAGTTTGGTGATGTAGTTGGAAAGAGCGTCCAACCAAACGTAAACCACGTGCTTTTCATCAAAAGTGACGGGAATGCCCCATTTGAAGCTGGTTCGGGAGACGCAAAGATCCTCCAGGCCCGGCAGCAGAAAATTCTGCAGCATTTCATTGGTACGGCTCACAGGCTGGATGAATTCGGGATGGGTGTGGATATGGTCGATCAGCCGGTCCGCATATTTGGAGAGGCGGAAGAAATAGCTTTCCTCCTCCACCATCTCCACAGGCCGGCCGCAATCCGGACAGCAGCCGTCCTTGAGCTGGCGCTCCAGCCAGAAGCTCTCGCAGGGCGTGCAATAATGGCCCGCATAGGAGGATTTATAGATATCCCCTTGATCATAGAGCTTTTTGAAGATCTTCTGCACAGCCGCCACGTGGTAATCGTCCGTGGTGCGGATGAACCCGTCGTTGGAAATGTTCATCAGCTTCCACAGGGATTTGAAGGTCGCCACAATATCATCCACATACTTCTGGGGCGTCACGCCCTTTTCCTTAGCCTTGCGCTCGATTTTTTGGCCGTGCTCATCCGAGCCGGTCAAAAAATATACGTCATAGCCCGTCATGCGTTTATAGCGGGCCACGGCGTCCGCCGCCACGGTGCAATAGGCGTGTCCGATGTGCAGCTTGTCGCTGGGGTAGTAGATGGGGGTTGTCACGTAAAAGGTCTTCTTCTCTGCCATGGGGTGCCTCTTCCTTCAAAATTTATAGTTCCAGGGCTGTTTGCGGGGCTCTGCCCCGGGCGCCGCCCGCTTTTAAAAAAGCGGGGGAAAATAGCGGAAAGTAGAAAGGCGGGGCCAAGGCTGCAAAACTGTGAAAAGCCTGGGCCGCCAAAGGCGTAATAGCGCTCCGGAATTTCAAAAAGCACGGGCGGCGCTTGGATTATAACGATAGTATATCCAAGAGTGTACCAAAATGCGCGTATTTTGGCAACGTTTATCCCTTTAATTCCAAGGCCCGCTTATAGGCCTCGTTTCGGGGCACATCCAGCAGGGCGCTGGCCTGCCGGGCCGCGTCCTTGGCGCTGAGCCCTTCCGAGAGCAACCGGCTAAGGGTGGCGTCCAAATCCGCTGCGCTGCCTTCCCCGCCTTCCGGCAGGCCGCCAATGAGCAGCACGCATTCGCCCTTGGGCGGCTCCGCTTGGTAGCGGGAAGCAAGCTCCGAAAGGCTGGCTCGCACGGCTTCCTCATATACCTTGGTCAGCTCGCGGCAAAGGACGGCGGGCCGGTCTCCCCAGGCAAGAAGCAGATCCTGGGCGGTTTCTCCAACCCGCAGGGGGCTTTCGTAAAAAATGAGGGTGCCTCTTAGGCGGGCAAGCCGGGCAATGGCCGCACGGCGTTCCTTGCCCGTGCGGGGCAAGAACCCAACGAAGACCGCCTCCGCGGTGGGCAGGCCGCTGCGCACCAGGGCCGTAAGGCTGGCGGAGGGGCCGGGCAGCACGCAAAACGGCACATCCGCCGCAATGCACCGCCGAACAAGCCGCTCGCCGGGATCGGATATACCGGGCATGCCGGCGTCGCTTACATACGCCACGGCTTCCCCGTTTAAAACCCGGCCGGCAATTTCATCGGCCCGCTGGGCTTCATTATGGGTGTGGCAGGCGACCAGAGGCTTTTTGAAGCCCAGGTGGTTCATTAAAAGGGCGGTGCGCCGGGTATCCTCACAATAGACCGCAGCACAGGCGCCCAGCACCCGGATGGTTCGAAGCGTGATATCCTCCAGGTTGCCGATGGGCGTGGGGCAAAGGTAAAGCATGGGCGCCAGGTTTTCCTCCACGTTCTTTACAGGCGGATTGTCTCTTCCCATAGTAGGCCCTCTCCCCCGCCTTTGCGGGCTTCCAATAAAATAAGGTAAGGCGGCTTTTCCCCCGCGGCAACCGGCCGCATCCGCTTGGGCGCAAGCCCCTCGTTTACAAGGGAAGCCAAGCAAGCGGCCAGGCCCTGGGCCGGATAGCACAGGAAAAGCCTGCCTCCGTTCTTTAGCATCCGCCGGGCGCAGGCTGCCACATCGCCCATGGAGGCCGCTTCCTGGTGGGTACAAAGCCGCCTGGCCGGATCCGGGCTCTGGGTACCACCGGAAAAATAAGGGGGGTTGCACACGACGGCGTCGTAGGCGGGTTCTCCGGCCTCCAGATGAAGCTGCCGGAGATCTGCCTGGAGCACCCGGATCACCTGGCCGTTGAGGCCCGCGGAGGCGGCGCACAGAGCGCAGGCTTCGGGTTGAATATCCACGGCGGTCACAAGAGCCCCGGTCCGTTGCTCCAGCAGCACCCCCAGGATGCCGCAGCCGCAGCCAAGATCCAACAGTTTATCGCCGGCCTTGAGCCGGGCAAACCCCGCCAAAAGAACCGCGTCATGCCCATAGGTAAACCCGGGCTTGTCCACGGCAATGCGCAGGGATGCTTCTTGAAGGTCCTCGATGGTATGCATGGGGATAGTATAGCACACTCCGGCGGATTTGACAGAAATTTTCCAGATAAACAGGCATGCGAAGCAAGGGCCGCCGGCATTTGGAAGGACCCCTTAGCATAATAAATACCGCTTGGCACATATCCATCCTAATATCGGGAAAGACGAGGTGCGGTTATATGATGAAATGGATCTGGGGCGGTATGCTGGCAGCGGGGCTCCTTGCGGGCATGCTGGCCGGGAATGCCCAAGATGCGGCGGATGCGCTGGCGGCCGGGGCGGGAGAGGCGGTATCCCTATGCATTTCCCTGGCGGGGGCCTATATGCTCTGGATGGGGCTCATGCGCATCGCGGAAGAAGCGGGGCTGGTGAAAAAACTGCGCCGGGTTATGGAGCCCGCGCTCCGGTGCCTGTTTCCCGGCGCGGGAAGTGCGGTGGCGCCGGTGACGCTGAATCTGTGCGCCAATTTTTTCGGCCTTGGAAGCGCCGCCACGCCATTTGGCCTAAAAGCCATGCGGGAAATGGAGGCTGTCAATGACAAAAAAGGGGTGGCTACGGACGATATGTGCATGTTCCTGGCTCTGAATTCCTCTGCCATTGAGCTGCTGCCCGCCACGGTTTTGGCCCTGCGGGTGGCGGCCGGGTCAACAAACCCCTATGCCGTGGTTATTCCCACGTTTCTGGCTTCGGTGGTGTCGGCCCTGACGGCCGTGGGCTTATGTAAGCTTCTGGCCCCGCTCTTTCCCAGATGAACTATATTTTGCCGGGTTTAATTCTCCTCCTATTGGCCTACGCCTTGGCCAAGGGTGTAAATGTATACGAAGCCTTTGTTAAGGGCGCGGCGGACGCCCTTCCCCTTCTTGTGCGCATCCTCCCCTATATGGCGGCCATGATGGCAACGCTTAGCGTGTTCCGCAAAAGCGGCGCGCTGGATGCCTTCGTGACGGCAATCAAACCGGTATGCACAGCCGTGGGCCTGCCCCCCGAATTGGTTCCCTTATTTGTACTGCGCCCCTTTTCCGGCCATGCGGCTTTGGCCCTGTTGCAGGACGTTTATGCCCAGCACGGGCCGGACGGATTCCTGGGGTATGCGGCCTCGGTAATGCTGGGGTCCACGGAAACCATCTTTTATACGCTGGCCCTTTACTTCGGTTCGGTAAAAGTTACTAAAACACGGCATGCGATCCCTGTTTCTCTGGCCGCGGGCGTTGTTGGAGCAATTGCGGCTATTGTATTTACACACATAACTGGTGTATAATAGATCAAATTAGTTGAACCCGCCGCATACCGTACTGGATACGGTATACAATAAAGCGGTGCTATGGGTATAGATACTTGGGGGTCATTATGCGTATTCAAACGTTTGCGCAATACAAAAAGCGTTTTAATAACCATTTGGTGGATCAGACCGTAATCGTCGTGGATGTGCTGCGGGCCACAAGCTGCATCATCTGGGCTTGCCGCAATGGAGCCAACGGCGTTATCCCCGTGAACGATGCGGGAGAGGGCGCGGCCATTGCCAGCCGCCTGGGGGGCTGCATCATGGCAGGCGAACGGGGGGGAATCAAGCTGCCGGGCTTTGATTTAGGGAATTCGCCCCTGGAGTTTACACAGGAAATTGTGAAGGATAAGAACATCATTATCAACACAACCAATGGGACGGGCGCCATTAAAGCAGCAGAGGGCGCGGCCCATGTGCTCATAGGCGCAATGCTCAACCACGATGCTATAGCCCGCCGGGCAGCGCAGATCGGACTGGATGTGATCATCATGTGCGCGGGTACGGAAGGCGAATTTTCTGCGGACGATATCTGCACCGCCGGCGCTATCGCATCCTCTATTTGCGCGTATGCGGATGTAACCGAACGGTGCGATTTAACATGGGCGGCCCAGGTGCTTTACGAGGAATGGAAAAACGGCCGGGCGGATCTTTCCAAAACACATCACTTCCGCAGACTCATGGAGTTGGGATTTGAAACGGATATTACTTTTTGCTTGCAGGAAAATGTGACGGATGTGGTTCCCATCTATGTGAACGGTATCGTTCACGCCTGATCCAAAGCTTTCTGGTTTGGCGGCGTGCTTTTGCGCGCCGCCCATTATCACTTAAACGAAGAAAGGAAAAGACCAATGACTGCTTACACCGCGCGCACCAAAGCCGAACTCCAAACCGAGGAAAAGACCATACGGTCCAAGTACGAGGACCTCAAAGGACGGGGGCTAAAGCTGAACATGTCTCGAGGAAAGCCGGGCAAAGCACAACTGGACCTGGTGATGGACATGTTCGACGTGCTCAAGACGCCCGAAGACTATTTGGACGGGAAGCTTGATGTGCGCAACTATGGCGAGCTTTCGGGCATCCCCTCTGCCAAGGCCCTTTTTGCGGACCTGCTGGGCTGCCGGCCGGAAGAAATTTTCGTGGGTGGAAACGCCAGCCTCAACCTCATGTACGATGTGATTTCCAAAGCCCATACCCATGGCCTGCTTCATAGCGAAAAGCCTTGGGCGCAGCTCTCCGGTGTAAAATTCCTCTGCCCGGCTCCGGGTTATGATCGGCACTTTGCGGTTACCCAGTCCTTCGGCGTGGAGATGATTACCATCCCCATGACGGCGGAAGGACCGGATATGGATGCCGTGGAAGCCGCTATCAAGGATCCCATGGTAAAGGGCATGTGGTGCGTTCCCAAGTATTCCAATCCCGACGGCATTATTTACAGCCAGAAGACCATCTCCCGCATTGCCAACATGAAGCCCGCGGCCAAGGATTTTACGATCATGTGGGATAATGCATACTGTGTACATGAGTTCTTCGGCGATTATGTGCCATTCCCGGATATTATCGGCTTGTGCCGCGAGGCCGGCAATCCGGACATGGTCTATGAGTTTGCCTCCACCTCCAAGGTGACCCTGCCCGGCGCGGGTGTGGCCGTGATGGCTTCCAGCGAGGCGAACATCGCTCACATGGGCAAGCTCCTTTCCGTGGAGATCATCAGTTACGATAAGGTGAACCAGCTCCGGCACGCCCGTTATCTCAAGGATAAAGCCCATACCCTGGCGCTCATGAAGAAACACGCCGCCATCCTGGGCCCCAAGTTCCAAACTGTGCTGGACGCGCTGGATAAGGAGATCGCGCCTCTGGGCATCGCTACCTGGCAGCGTCCCAAGGGCGGGTATTTCGTAAGCCTCAATGCCATGCCCGGCATTGCTAAGCGCACCCTGGCCCTGTGCAAGGAGGCCGGCGTGGTCATGACCAACGCGGGCGCCACCTTCCCCTATGGCAAGGATCCCCAGGACAGCAACATCCGCATTGCGCCCAGCCTGCCCCCCGTGGCTGAACTGGAAGCGGCGGTGGAGGTATTCTGCACCTGCCTGAAGCTTGCGGCCTTGGAAAAACTGTTGGAAAAATAAGCAAAACTTACCAAATATAAAATGCGGCGCGGTTCCTTTGGGAGCCGCGCCGCTCGTTTATTGCGCGGAAATAAGAGCAAAAAATGGAAACGATTGGCTATAAAAGTTAGAAAAGTGAAAAGTCTATGAGTTTTTTTGAGACAAAATGTTAACAATTGAATGATATGCTTGTGTTCGGCATGATTTGCAGTATTATGATAGAAGGAAAAGATCGCACTGCGGTTAAAGCAATTGAATGCAAGGGGAAAAGCATGAATAAGAACGAGCATAATATTGAGGCTGTGCAGACCGGTACGCTTATCTCTTCGGATGCAACGACGGAAACGCTTACACCCGAACCGCAAGCAGGGGGAATCGCCTCGGCAGAAGCAAAAAAGCCTGCCAAGGCCGAGAGGCCGAAGAAGCCTGCAAAGCCGAAAAAACCGAAAAAACCCTGGACAAAAAAGCGCATCATTACCTGGGCTGTGGTTGGGGTTGTGGTTGCGCTGCTGGGATATTCCTGCGTTGCGGCCCCGGTTATCGCAGCCAACGCGGCCCGCAGGGAGGTGTCCATGTCCCTGGGTACCACGCTTCTGAGCCCACAGGAGATTGTAACCTCCATCAGCGCTACGGGCACGGTGGAGAGCGCCGATAAGCAGTATGTATACCCCATCAAAGCGGGCTATTCCGTGCGGGAAGTGCCGGTGGAAGTGGGCGATGTGGTGCAGGAAGGGGATATTCTCTGCTTGCTGGATGACAGCACCCTTCAGGATCAGATCGACACCAACGAGCTTTCCCTTACCCAAGGCGAAAAAGCAGCCAACCAGCAGGTGAAAACCGCCCGGGACAGCTACAACGCCCTGCAGGATTCCATAGAGGACGGCACCAACACCACCCTCATCAACGCCCAGGGTGCGGTGACCAGCGCGTATAACGCATACCTTTCGGCAATGGATAGCTATAATCAATATTCTTCCAAGCTGCAGAGCGCAGAGACTACCTTAGCGAATGCGCAAGCAGCGGCAAATCAGGCGACGACGGCTAAAAATACGGCAAAAACCGAGCTGGATGCGGCCATTGGTACCCCGGATGAGGCGGCCAAGCAGGCCGCTTACGATCAGGCCGTCCAAAATGAAACGGATGCGCTAGCCGCCCTTGCCACGGCAAAGGCCACCAGGGACAGTATTTCTAGCCAGGGCTCTTCCCTATCTTTGGCGGTGAGCTCCGCCCAAAATTCCTATCAGACCGCTTTGCGGAACATGGACGCGGCCATCGCATCGGTGGAAACGCAGCTGGAGTCCAGCAAGAACCAGCTGAGCAGCACGAAGATCAGCGCGGCAACCGCCAGCAAAACCAAGGATTTGACCATGGAACAATTGGAGGCCGCCTTAGACGATACCATCGTGCGAGCGCCCGCCGCGGGCACCATTACCGCGGTGTATGCAACCGTTGGCGGCTCGGGCTCGGGGCTTCTCTTTGTTATCGAGGATGTGAATAACCTCATCGTGAAGTCCACGGTGAAGGCCTTTGATGTGGGTACGGTTAAGGAAGGATTGCCCGTCACCATCAAGAGCGACGCCACCGGGGACGCGGTATATGATGGGAGCATCACCTTCATCGCCCCGGCTACCCAGAAGACCCCAGCCGGGGAGACCAATACCACCAGCGAGGTGTTTGATGCGGAGGTGGCCGTAAGCAGCCGGGATACGGGCCTGCACATCGGTATGAGCGTACGCCTCAATTACATTGTGGAAAAGCAGGAAGGGGTTTTGGCCGTTCCTTACGATTCGGTTTATACCAACGACGCCGGGCAGGATTGCGTGATGGCGGCGGTGGAGGGCGAAAAAGGCAAGTATGTGCTCACGGAAATCCCCGTCACCCTGGGGATCGAAAGCGATCTGGACGTGGCCGTTTCCGGAGAGGGGATCGAGGCGGGCCTGCGCATTCTCAACGAACCCGAGGGCAGAACCCCCGGCGAAGTGATTACCCTGGTATAAGCGGGATGGCCATGGATACGATTATCAACATGCGCGGCATTGTGAAGCGCTTTTATATCGGCCAGCCCAACGAGCTGGAAATTCTCCACGGCATTGATCTGGATGTGGCCAGAGGGGAATTCATCTCCATTGTGGGCGCATCGGGAAGCGGCAAGAGCACCCTGATGAACCTGATCGGCGCCTTGGACCGGGCCACCAGCGGGACATATTTTCTGGATGGAACGGATGTTGCCGCCGCGGAGGATAGCGAACTTTCCGCCATCCGGTGCCGGAAGGTGGGGTTCGTGTTTCAGAATTTCAACCTGATTCCCCGCACCAACGCCTTGAAAAACGTGGAACTGCCCATGATGTATGCGGGCGCATCCCAGCGGGAGCGCACCTTCCGCGCCCAGGAGCTCATGGCCTTGGTGGAGATGGAGGACCGGATGTATCACCAGCCAAACGAGCTTAGCGGCGGCCAGAAGCAACGGGTGGCCATTGCCCGGGCCATGGCCAATGATCCGGCCATTATTCTGGCGGATGAGCCCACCGGCGCCCTGGATACAAAGACCGGCCGGCTGGTTATGGATATTTTCCACCAGCTCAACCGGGAAAAGGGAAAGACCGTGGTGCTTATCACCCATAACCGGGAGTTGGCTAAAGAGACGGAGCGGATCGTCACCATGCGGGACGGCATGCTCTTTGAGGGGGCGTAACCATGGGCCTGGATATTCGAGAAAATGTGCGCTTGGCCTGGGAAGGGCTCAAGGCAAATAAGATGCGCGCCCTTTTGACCATGCTGGGCATCATCATCGGCATCGGCTCGGTCATCGGCATCCTCACCGTGGGCGAGGGCCTTTCCGCCAACATAACCGGGGAGATGAGTTCCTTGGGCGCGGGGAACATTACCGTGTATTTCAAGGAGCGGGAAAACGAATTTAACGAGAAAAGCGTGATGGCCATGCAGGCCTATGGCATTCCGGAGGATGATTTCTATACCGACGAGATGATCGAGTCCCTTTGGAAGAAATATCCGGATACCCTTACTGAGCTGGGCCTTTTGGAGATAACGACCAGCGGCCAGGTGAAAAGCGGCCGGGATTACGCCAACGTCAACGTGTATGGCGTGAATGAGAACTACATGCCCATGAACGATCTGGAGATGCTGGCGGGCCGGAATATCCGCGCAAAGGATAACGAGGGAACCCGGAACGTGGCGGTGGTTTCGGATAAACTGGTAAACAACATGTTCCGGGGGGACCGGGAGGCGGCATTGGGCCAGGAGGTGCAGGCCACCTTGGGAAAGGAGATATACACCTTCACGGTGGTGGGCGTATATGAATACAAACAGAACGCCATGATGGGCATGATGTCCAGCTCCTCGGAAAAGGATATTACCACGGAAATGTATGTGCCCCTCAAAACCGTGAAGCGCATCAACGGAACCAGGGATGGGTATTACGAATATTTCCTCGCTGGCGTAAACGGGGATACCAAGGAGGTCGCCAAACAGGTGGAGCAATTCCTCAACCGTTATTATGCGGATAACGAGGATTTTCAGCCAGTTGCCCTTTCCATGGAATCCGTGACGGACATGGTTTCTTCCATGATGGATACCCTGAGCATCGCCATTTCGGTCATCGCGGGCATTTCCCTGCTGGTGGGCGGCATCGGCGTAATGAATATTATGCTGGTTTCCGTTACGGAGCGCACAAGGGAGATCGGCACCCGCAAGGCCCTCGGGGCTACCAATAACAACATCCGCCTGCAATTTGTGGTGGAAAGCGTCATTATTTGCCTGGTGGGCGGCGTCATCGGCGTGCTTTTCGGCGCACTGCTGGGCTACATCGGCAGTTCGCTCCTCAAGGCGCCCAGCGCGCCTACCCTGGGCTCCGTGTTGCTGGCCTTCGGTTTCTCCATGGGCATCGGCGTATTCTTCGGCTATTATCCGGCCAACAAGGCCGCCACGCTGGATCCCATCGAGGCGCTGCGGTACGAGTGATTCTTTTGGGGACTTTTCCCCCGCCTTCCCTCGCCTTTTACAAAGCGGGAGAAAATGGCATAAACCATATAAATACGGCCCGGCGCGTCCATTTTGCGCCGGGCCGCAGCTTATCGATATGCCCATTTCCCTCGGGGTTTCGCCCGGACCTCCAGCGGTTTTCGACAGTGTGGGCAACCGGGCAATTTATCTGCACAGGATCGCCTGCCATCCCTGCCGTATCCTTATTAAAGGAAGGAACCCCTTTGCCGGAGAGAGCGGCGCACGTGCGGCCAAAGGCGGCCGTTGCGCCGCGATCCGCTCGGGCATGGGACGCGGCGGGGCCGAGGCCGAAGCTTCGTTCCGGGGGGTCCGGGGGCGAGGGAAGCCCCCGGCGGGAGTTTCGGGGGCACGCGCCCCCGATAAAAGATTCCTAAAGGTTGCCAGCCCTCAGGCCTAAACCGCCAGGAGCTTATACATTAAAACGGAACAGCACCACGTCCCCATCCTGCATGACATATTCCTTGCCTTCGCTGCGGACAAGGCCTTTTTCCTTGCAGGCGGCCATGGAGCCCATCTCTACAAGCGCGGCATACGGAACCACCTCAGCCCGGATAAAGCCCTTTTCAAAATCCGTATGAATTTTGCCTGCGGCCTGGGGCGCCTTTGTACCCCGCTCAATGGTCCAGGCGCGCACTTCCTTGGGCCCGGCGGTTAGGTAGCTGATAAGGCCCAGCAGACTATAGCATTCCTTTACCAGCCGGTC
This sequence comes from Candidatus Pelethousia sp., assembly GCA_034933245.1. Lineage (GTDB taxonomy): Bacteria > Bacillota > Clostridia > Christensenellales > CAG-138 > Pelethousia. Next base: position 1,142 of record JAYFNX010000019.1, on the reverse strand, counting down.
CAAGCCGCTTTCGCCAATGCCCAGGGCTTCCAAAAAATCCGCTTTCTCCTCCGGCGGCAACTGCGCGATCTCCTCCTCTGTCCGGGCGCAGATGGTGAGGGCCCCCGCCCCTTCCTTGGCCGCCTCGGCATAAAGCTTTTCCACAGCGGGCAAAGCCTGGCCGATTTCATCCTCGGCAATGTTGGCTACGTAGATCACGGGCTTGTCTGTAAGCAGAAACAGGCTTTTGACCTCCTCCCGCTCATCCTCCGTGAGGGCCATACTCCGGACGGGTTTTCCGCTTTCCAACCGAGTTTTGATGGATTTTAGAAAATCCGCTTCGTGCAGGTATTTTTTCTCGCCGCTTTTGCTGTTTTTCAGAGCCCGGTCAATCCGGCGGTCAATGGTTTCCATATCCGCGAAGATAAGCTCCAAATTGATGGTTTCCATATCCCGCACAGGATCCACGGAGCCGTCCACATGGACGATATCCGCATCCTCAAAGCAGCGGACCACATGGACGATGGCATCTACCTCCCGAATGTGGGAAAGAAATTTGTTCCCCAGCCCCTCGCCCTTGTACGCGCCCCGCACAAGCCCCGCAATATCCACAAATTCAATGGCCGTGGGGGTAAGCTTTTCAGGGCTATACATCCGGGCCAGCACATCCAGCCGTTCGTCCGGCACGGCCACCACGCCCACATTGGGTTCGATGGTGCAGAAGGGATAATTTGCGGCCTGGGCCCCGGCCTGGGTGATGGCATTAAACAGGGTGCTTTTGCCCACATTGGGCAAGCCTACTACGCCAAGCTTCATATGTTATGCTTCCCTCTCTTATTTTTCTATCACGAGTGTACTCCATCCCCATAGCCCTTGTCAAACGGCCTCGGGCAGGGTATACTTTTATACAAAATCGCAATTTTTTGGAGGATAGATCCTTGGATGCCCTCAAAGCAGCGGAAGAAGCCATCCGGCTTCACCGGCTGATCGAGCCCGGTCAGGGCGTGGTGGCGGCCGTAAGCGGCGGTGCGGATTCCGTAGCGCTGTTGTTTTGTCTGCATACCCTTGCGCCCAAGCTGGGATTTTCCTTGTTCGCCGCCCATTTGCACCATGGCATCCGGGGCGCGGCGGCGGATGCGGATCTGGACTTCGTCGCCTCGCTT
>JAYFNX010000018.1:0-103431 GCA_034933245.1 Candidatus Pelethousia sp. | reverse complement strand
AAAAGTACTTGACCATGCAGTCCGCATGCATTATGGAACGGCTTTCCCAGTTTGGGGACAAGCTTTATCTGGAATTCGGAGGCAAGCTTTTCGACGATTTCCATGCCGCCCGGGTGCTGCCGGGTTTTGCGCCGGATAGCAAGGTGCGCATGCTTTTGGAGCTCGCGGACAAGGCGGAGGTTGTTATCGCCATCAACGCGGCTGATATTGAAAAGAATAAGGTTCGGGGCGATCTGGGCATCACGTACGACCTGGATGTGCTGCGGTTAATTGACGCCTTCCGGGATGTAGGGCTGTATGTGGGGAGCGTGGTGCTCACCCAATACCGTGGCCAGAGCGCGGCCGATTCCTTCCGGGCAAGGCTGGAATCCCTGGATGTGAAGGTCTACCGGCATTATCCCATCGATGGCTATCCGGGGGATGTAGAGCGGATCGTAAGCGATGAGGGCTTCGGCAAAAACGATTATATCAAAACCCGCCGCTCCCTCATTGTGGTGACGGCGCCGGGCCCCGGCAGCGGGAAAATGGCCACCTGCCTTTCCCAGCTTTACCATGAGCATAAGCGCGGCATCCGGGCCGGATACGCTAAGTTTGAAACCTTCCCCATCTGGAACCTGCCCCTCAAACACCCCGTAAACCTGGCCTATGAGGCTGCCACGGCGGATTTAGACGATGTGAACATGATCGATCCCTTCCATCTGGATGCTTATGGGGAAACCACCGTGAACTATAACCGGGACGTGGAGGTATTTCCCGTTCTCGCCGCCATGTTTCGGCGCATCTATGGAAGCTGTCCCTATCAGTCTCCCACGGATATGGGCGTTAACATGGCGGGCAAGTGCATCGTGGATGACGAGGCCTGCCGGGAAGCCGCCTGCCAGGAGATTATCCGCCGCTATTATGCGGCCATGTGCGCCACCCGCCAGGGCCTTGCGGGGGTGGAAACGGCGGATAAGATCCACCTTTTGATGAACCAGGCCGGTATGTCCGAGGCCGACCGCCCCGTGGTGGCCGCGGCCAACCAACGGGCGGAGCAGACAGGCGCCCCCGCCGCCGCGCTGGAGCTTCCGGACGGGCGGATTCTTACGGGCAAAACCAGCCAGCTTCTGGGCGCTTCCAGCGCGCTGCTCCTCAATGCCCTCAAAGCGCTGGGCGGCATTCAGGATGGCGTGCACCTCATCTCCCCCATCGTCATCGAACCCATCCAGCATTTGAAAATAGAGCACCTTGGCAACCACAATCCCCGCCTGCATATGGATGAGGTGCTCATCGCCCTTTCCATTTCGGCCGCAACCAACCCCACGGCGGAGTTGGCGATGCAGCAATTGGATAAGCTCCGGGGGTCCGAAGCCCATTCCTCCGTGATCCTTTCTTCTGTGGATACAAACGTGTTCCGGAAGCTGGGCATTAACCTGACCTGCGAGCCCCAATACCAGACCAAAAAGCTGTATCATAAATAAGGCTCTGCGCAGCCATTTGAAACCCCAAGGGCACATACCGCAGCAACCCGTTTCTTAAAACCGGCTTTCCGCCGGTTTTTTTATACCCAAAGGGCCAAAAAATATTAAAAAATCCCTCTTGACTCTCACGTTCCGTCATAGTATAAGCTATTGTTCGAAGGGAGGCGAAAGGCCATGATGAAAATTTCGGAGTTGAGCAAGCTGAGCGGCTTAAGCGTGCGCACGCTGCATTATTATGATGAGATCGGGCTGCTCAAGCCCGGCGAGGTGACCAAGGCGGGATACCGGGGCTATGGAGAGGAGGCCGCAGAGCGGCTGTCCCAAATCATGTTCTTTCGGGAGCTGGGCTTTCCGTTAAAGGATATCCGCGGCATTCTGGAAAGCCCCAGTTTTGACCGCAACGCAGCATTGGAGCAGCAGATCGCGCTGCTCAAGCTTCGGCGGGAACACCTGGATAATTTGATTACCCTAGCGGAAGGAGCGGTGATGTTAGGCATGAGCAGGATGGATTTTAAAGCCTTTGATACGCGAGAGATCGACCAATACATGGAGGAAGCCAAAGCCCATTGGGGCCAAAGCCAGGCATGGAAGGAATATGAGGCGAAGCAAAAGGGGCAAACGAGGGAGCAGCAGGACGCCGCGGCCCAAAAGACCATGGATATCCTGGCGGAGATGGGCAGGCTGAAGGCAGCGGGAGAAACGCCCGGCTCTCCTGGGGCACAAGCTGCCGTGGAGACGCTTCGGGCGCACTTTACGGAGAATTATTACAACTGCACCCTGGAGATCCTTGCGGGGCTTGGAAGAATGTATACCGGGGACGGACGCTTCCAGGAGAATATCGATAGCCATGGCGGGCCCGGCACCGCGCAGTTTGCAGCGGACGCCATCCATACCTATTGCAGCAAGTAACAAACGATACAAATCACGGCCCGGCGCATAAAGCATGCGCCGGGTTTTTTGAGAAAAAAGCGCCTATCATTGCGCCTTATTTTGGTATATGATAATACCATGAGCTATGAACAAACGTATTCGATTGTGGATCTCCATTGCGATACCATCACCTGCGTGGTGGCTCTTTCAGGGGGGAAAGACAGGCTGGCAAAAAGCGGCGGCCATATCGACCTGCCCCGGCTGCGGGCCGGCGGGGCGCTGATGCAGGCTTTTGCCATATTTGCACCGGCCGAGCCCCTGCCGGAACTGCGCCCGCTGGGAGATACCCCGGAGGCAATCGTGGAGGCTGCCTGCCGCTGGTATAAGAAGGAGCTGGCGGAAAACGAGGGGGAGATCGCGCCTGTCCGGGTGTTTGGGGATCTTGAAAAGAACCGCGCCCAGGGCAAGATATCCGCCCTGTTAACGCTGGAGGACGGTGCGGTGGTGAAAACGCCGGCGGATTTGGACGCCCTTTATGAAAAAGGTGTCCGGATGATCGCCCTTACGTGGAATTTTGCCAATTCTTTAGGATTTCCAAATGCAATCGACGAAGATAGGGGCAAAGGCCTAACGGAGCTGGGCCGGGTTGCGGTGGGCCGGATGGAGGAGCTTGGCATGGTGGTGGATGTTTCCCACCTTTCCGACGGCGGCTTTGCGGATGTGGCAGCTTTGGCCAAAAAACCTTTTGTGGCCTCCCATAGCAACGCCCGGGCTTTGTGCGACCATCCCCGGAACCTGACGGACGGCATGCTCCATACCCTGGCGGACAAGGGCGGGGCCACGGGCTTAAACTTCTATAACCTTTTTGTGGGCGATGCGAAAGAAACCACCATAGCGGGCATTTTGCGCCACGCCCTGCATATTCGCAAGGTAGCGGGCATGGAAGCTTTATGTCTGGGTTCGGATTTTGACGGCATCTCTTGCGAGCTGGAATTTCGGGACTATGCGGGATACCCGGCCTTGCTCCGGGCCTTTGAAAGGCACTTCACCCCCAGGGAGATGGATTTGCTTACCCATGGGAACGCCTTGCGCATTTTGAAAGCCTGCATGGGGGAGTAAGCCATGGAGCTTTTGGAACGGATTGGCCGGCTTACCGCCGCGCCGGGAGCCACCGGGATGGAGGAGGCCGTGGCCGCCGAGGTTATGGCCCAGCTTGCGGATTTCGGGGCGGAGGCTTGGCAGGATAAGGCCGGCAGCGTGTTTGCGCGGACGGGCGCGGGCCGCCCGGTGGTGCTGCTTATGGCCCATATGGACGAAGTGGGCATGCTGGTGCACACCGTGGAGGAGAACGGGATGCTACGCCTGTGCAAAATCGCGGGGGTTGACCCCCGGATTCTGCCCGGCTCCCGCCTTGTGATCCAGGGCCGGGAAGGGCCTATATGGGCCGTGGCAGGGGCCTTGCCGCCCCATCTGAAACAAGAGGGGGAACCGCCCGCCTATACGTGGGAGGATATCCTCTGCGATACGGGCCTGCCTCCTGCGGAAGCAAAACGGCTTGTCCGGCCGGGGGATATGGTTACGCTGGCCCCCGAGCCGCCCGTGGCTCTTTTAGGAAGCCGGGCCGCCGGAAAAACTTTGGACGACAGAGCGCCGTTGGCCGCCATGCTGGCGCTGTTTGGAAGCCTTTGCAAGGAAACGCTCCCTTGCACGGTGGTGCTTTGCGCTTCGGTGCAGGAGGAAAAGAGCGGGGCCGGGGCTATGGCCGGGGCCTATGCCATTTGCCCGGACATGGCCATTGCCGTGGATGTATGCCATGCGCCGCCGCCGGATACGCCGTTTCGAACCTATCCCCTGGAGGATGTGATTCTTTGCCGCAGCGCCAGTTTGCACCAGGGCCTTTTTGGCCTGTTGGAGGATGCCGCAAAGGCGGCGGGCATATCCTACCAGGTGGAAGCGTCTATGGCCGCTTCCGGCACGGATGCCTGGGATATGGCCGTGCAGGCAGGCGGCGTGGCCACGGGCCTTCTTTCCGTACCCCTCCGGTATATGCATACGGGGGTGGAGGTTGTGGATCTTGGTACCCTTGCCGAACTGGAAAAGCTCCTCGCCTGTTTTTTACGGGGGCTTGGCGGCGCCTGGGAGGAGACTTTATGCTGGAACGACTAAAACGACTTTGCAGCCTCCCGGGGATTTCCGGCCATGAAGGCCCGGTCCGGGCTTTTTTAAAGGCGGAGCTCGCCCCCCTTGGCCTGGAAACCTTTACGGATCCCTTGGGGAACCTTTATGTGCACCAACCCGGTTCCGGCCCCCGCATCCTTCTCGCAGCCCATATGGACGAGGTGGGTATGGTGGTTTCCGGTATCCGGGAAGACGGAACCCTGGCTTATTCCCAGGCGGGCATCGACGCCCGGGCTTTGGCGGGCAAGCGTGTGCGGATAGGGCCAAACGGCCTGGCCGGCATCATCGGCTGCAAGGCCATCCACCTGCAAAAGGAGGAGGAATTCAAGCGGGCTTTTCCGCACGAGGAGCTGTATCTGGACATCGGCGCCAAGGATAAGGCCCAGGCCCAGGCAGCCGTGCGCATCGGGGACCCGGTGTGGTTCGACGGGGAACCCATGGAAATGGGGGGCCTCCTCTGCGCCAAGGCGCTGGATGACCGCATCGGCTGCACGATTGTGGCGGAGCTGCTGAAGGAACCCTATGCATGTGACCTGTGGGCGGTATTCACCGTGCAGGAGGAACTGGGGCTTCGGGGAGCCATGGCCGCTGCATGCCGGGTGGAACCGGCCCTTGCCCTGGTGCTGGAGGGCACCACAGCCAACGATCTGCCCGGCCGCACGCCGCCTGAGGCCGTTACCCGCGTGGGCGGGGGGGCGGCCATCACCGTCATGGATGGCAGGACATTGGCCCTGCCGGAGATGGTGGCGGCTCTCATAAAAACCGCCGAGACCCATGCCGTTGCCTATCAGCTCCGGCGGGGCGTAAAGGGCGGAACCGACGGCGGCGCTATCCATAAAGCGTTGACGGGCTGCCCGGTGGGGGGGATTTCCGTTCCCTGCCGCTATATCCATTCGCCAAACAGCCTGGCCAGCCCCGGGGATATTCAAGCCGCCTATGCTTTGGCCCTGGCTTTTTTGCAAGACAAAATGTGGAACGAGGTGATACGCCATGCTTGAAACGGCGTTGCAAGCCCTGACGGCGGCCTATGGCCCATCGGGCCGGGAGGCCGGTGTGCGGGAGACGATCGCCGCCTTGGCGGCCCCCCTGTGCAAAACCCTGCATACGGACGCGCTAGGGAACCTGATCGCTTTCCGACCCGGCTGCTCGGGCAAAAAGCTCATGCTTACCGCCCATATGGATCAGATCGGCCTGATGGTGACGGATGTGCAAGAGAATGGGTTTTTACGGGTGGCGGCCGTGGGCGGCCTGCGGCCCGCCATCGCCATCGCCAGGCGGGTGGTTTTTGAAAACGGAGCCAAGGGCACGGTGTTTTATGAAACAAAAAAGAAAAAGCCCGGCGAAGCCCAGATGGAGGAGCTCTTCATCGATATGGGCGCGAAAGATAAGAACCAAGCCGAAACCATGGCCCGCGTGGGGGACATGGCCGTGTTTTACAGCCCCCTGGAAGTGGAAAATGGGCTGGCCGTAGGCGGTGCGCTGGATGACCGGCTGGGCTGCGCGGCGGTGCTGGCGGCGTTGGAAGCCCCCAGTGAGCACGATGTGTATGCGGTGTTCACCGTGCAAGAGGAAGTGGGTACCCGCGGAGCAGGTGCGGCGGCATACGGTATTGCGCCAGACCTTTCTGTTGCCTTGGATGTGACCCCTGCCGGGGATACGCCCAAGGCCGCTCGCTCCCCCATTGCCTTGGGGAAGGGCCCCGCTTTGAAGATTATGGATGGTAGCGTGGTGGTTGCAAGCCAAGTCCGGCGGCTTCTGGCGGAACGGGCCGAAGCGGCGGGCCTCTCCATCCAACACGAGGTGCTCACGGCGGGCGGCACGGATACCGGCGCCATTGTTCGCACCGGCGCCGGGATGGCGGCGGGCTGCATTTCCATCCCCTGCCGTTACATTCATACCCCTGTGGAAACGGCGGCCCTTTCGGATGCGCAAGGGGCCGTAACGTGGATAAAAGCCATTCTGGAGGCGAAGCTATGACCATATTTGAACGGTTGGAGGCGCTGCGCCGGGCCATGGCCCAGGCGGAGCTGGATGCCTATCTTGTCCCCACGGCGGATCCTCACGGGTCCGAATATGTTGCCCCCCATGATCAGGCGCGGGCCTACCTTTCCGGGTTTACGGGCAGCGCCGGCACGCTCCTGGTGACGGCCACGGAGGGTTTTCTTTGGACGGATTCCCGCTATTTCCTACAGGCGGAGCGGGAGCTTTTCGGCAGCGGCATCCGCCTAATGCAGGAGGGAGAGAAGGATACGCCCGCCTTGGCCGCCTACCTTGCACAGAATTTAAAGGATAAGCGGTTGGGCATGGACGGGCGCTGTGTGACCCTGCGGGAAGCTACGGCCTATGGGGAAGGTGCCCGGGTTGTGGATATCGATCTCGTTTCGGATCTCTGGCCGGATAGGCCGCCCCGTTCCCAGGCGCCTGCTTTTGTGCTGGATGCGGCATGTACGGGCCGCAGCGCCAAGGATAAAATCAAAGCCTTGCGGGGGCATATGGCCGAGAAAAAGGCCCGGGCAACCCTGCTGACGGATCTGATGGACGGGGCTTGGCTCTTCAATTTGCGGGGTGGGGATATGCCCCACACCCCCGTGGCCCGGGCTTTCGCCGTGGTGGAGCAGGATACCTGCCGCCTCTTCATGGCCGCAAACACCGCCGGCCCCGTATCCGCCTATTTGGAGGAACTGGGAGCCGAGGTTCTGCCTTACGATGCGATCTATTCGTTCCTGTCCCGTTATGGGGAAGGGGACGGCCTTCTGGTAAGCCCGCCCACCCTGAGCCTGTCCTTGGCCATGGCCGCCAAGGCGCAGGGCGCAAGCCTCCTTGCGGACGATTATCTGGCGATGGCCCGCTGCGCGAAGAATATCCGGGAGCTGATCTGCATCCGGGAGGCCCATGTGCTGGACGGCGTGGTCATGGTTCGGTTTTTGCGCTACCTCAAAGCCCATGCCAACCGTCTGGATGAATACGCGGCCGGCACGCATCTGGACGCCATGCGCCGCGGGGCGGGGTGTGTGGATACGTCTTTTGATACCATCTGCGGCTATGGCCCAAACGCCGCCGTGGTGCATTACCATGCGCCCGCGGAAGGCTCGCTACCCCTCCAAAGGGAAGGGCTTCTTTTGGTGGATAGCGGCGGCCAGTGGAACGGCGCCACCACGGATGTGACCCGTACCGTGGCCCTGGGCCCGGTTACGGAAGAGGAAAAAACCCATTTTACTTTGGTTTTGCGGGGCATGCTGGCCCTTATGGACGCCCGCTTCCCCAAGGGGGTGGATGGGGCCAGGCTGGATGCCCTGGCCCGGCAGCCGATCTGGCGGGCGGGGCTGAATTATGGCCACGGTACGGGCCATGGGGTGGGCGCCATGCTTTGCGTGCATGAGCCGCCCGTCCGCATCCGGTATGATGGCCCCTCCACGCCCTTCCGGCCGGGCATGGTGGTTTCCGATGAGCCGGGGCTGTATTTCCCCGGCAGCCATGGGATTCGGCTGGAAAACCTGCTGGAATGCGTGGAATGCGAGAATGGGATGCTGGGCTTTGCCCCCCTCACCCTTGTCCCCATTGACCTGGACGCCGTGGACCACACCATTTTGGAGAGCGAGGATGTCCGGCGGCTTAATGCTTACCACGCCCTGGTTTGGGATACCCTTTCCCCCTTGCTCGACGGGGAAGATCGGACTTTCCTGGGCCAGGCTACCCGGCCTCTTTCGCTTAAAAACGCAAATACAAACGAGGATTGATGATGAAAGAATACGGATTCCTCCGCCTTGCGGCGGCCACGCCTTCCTGCCATGTGGCAAACCCGGCCGAAAATGCAACCGCCATTCTAGCCCAATACCAAACGGCGGCCCAGGCCGGCGCCGGCCTGGTGGTATTCCCCGAAATGTGCCTCACGGGCTATACCTGTGGGGATCTTTTCCAGCAAAGCGCCTTGCTTAAAGGTGCTGTGGAGGGCCTCGGGGCCATCGTGGAGGGCGGCCGGGAGCTGGATGCCCTGGCTGTGGTAGGCTTGCCCCTTGCAAAGGACGGCGCTCTTTATAACTGTGCCGCCGTGATCCAACGGGGGCGGGTGCTGGGCATCGTGCCCAAGCAGAATGTCCCCAACTACGGTGAATTTTACGAGCTGCGCCATTTTACCCCCGCAACCGCGGATGCAAACGGAACCATTTCTCTGCTGGGCCAAGAGGTTCCTTTTGGCACGGATTTGGTTTTTGCCTGCGGGGATATGCCCGCCTTTACGCTGGGGGTGGAGATCTGCGAGGATCTTTGGGCGCCCTGCCCCCCCAGCACCAAGCTTGCGCTGGGCGGGGCCACGGTGATCGCCAACCTTTCCGCCAGCGATGAGATCATCGGCAAGGCGGCATACCGCCGGAGCCTGCTTATCTCCCAAAGCGCCCGGCTGCTCTGCACCTATGTGTATGCGGATGCGGGCCAGGGGGAATCCACCACGGATATGGTTTTTGCGGGCCATGACCTGATAGCCGAAAACGGAGCCCTTCTTGCGGAAAGCCCCCTGTTTCACGAAGGCGCGCTCTATGCGGATACGGATTTGGAGCTGCTCGGGCATGAACGCATTCGCTCCAACACCTTCCGCCCCGGCGGAAGCCTGCGGCGGATCCCCTTTATGCTGGGAAAGCAGGATGCCCCCCGGCTGCATTACAGAAAGGTTTCCCCCCACCCCTTTATTCCCCGGGATGAGGCGGAGCGGGCCCAGCGCTGTGCGGAAATCTTATCCATCCAGGCCCGGGGCCTTGCCAAACGGGCGGCCCATGCCCATGCAAAGAAGCTGGTGGTAGGCATTTCCGGCGGGCTGGATTCCTGCCTGGCCCTGCTTGTGGCGGTTCGGGCGCTGGAAGCCTTGGGCCGCACGCCGAAGGATGTGCTGGCCGTAACCATGCCCTGCTTCGGCACGACGGAGCGGACCCGCCGCAATGCGGAAGTCCTCTGCGAAACCCTGGGGGTGTCCTTCCAATGCGTGGACATCGGCAAGGCCGTGACGCAACACTTTCACGATATTGGCCAGAGCTTCGAGAAGCAGGATGTCACCTTTGAAAACGGACAGGCCCGGGAACGCACCCAGGTTCTCATGGATCTTGCCAATATGGAAGGGGGCCTGGTGGTGGGCACCGGGGACCTTTCGGAGCTGGCCCTGGGCTGGGCTACCTACAACGGGGACCATATGAGCATGTATGGGGTAAACGCGGGGGTGCCCAAAACCTTGGTGCGCCACCTGGTGGCCCATGCGGCGGACACGACCCAAAGCGAGGCCCTCAGAACCGTGCTGTTGGATATTCTGGATACCCCTGTGAGCCCGGAGCTCCTCCCCGCCAAGAATGGGACGATCTCCCAGGTAACGGAGGACTTGGTAGGCCCCTATGAGCTCCATGATTTCTTCCTATATCATATGGTGCGCTACGGCGCAGGCCCGGCTAAAGTGTTTTATCTGGCCAAAGCCGCCTTTGCGGGGGAATATGCGGAAGATACCATTCGAAAATGGCTCCATACCTTCCTGCGCCGCTTCTTTAGCCAGCAGTTTAAGCGAAGCTGCCTGCCCGACGGCCCCAAGGTGGGCTCCGTATCCCTTTCCCCCAGGGGGGACTGGCGGATGCCTTCGGATGCGGAAGCGGCCCTGTGGATCAAGCAGATGGAAGCATTGTAAGAAAAACAAGCATGCTAAAAACCGGGCCCGTCCATTGGACGGGCCCGGTCGCACCTATTCAGGCGATACGTCGGCATAAACCCGGCAAACAATATCCGTTTTCTTTATTGGGCCCGGATCTTCTTCAGGCGGGCAAAGCGGGGCAGGCCATTTTCAAGAGATACCGCCGGTACGCCCTGAATAAGCGGCAGAGCATATTCCTGGAAGGGGGGCAGCAGGCCGTTGCCCTCGGCGTTGATCCATTGGTCCGGAATCTTTTTTTCGGCGTTGGCCACTTCCGTAAGCTCCATGAGCTTAACGGAGCAGGTATAGGCGCCGTCCGCGCTCTTGCCCCGAACAAAGCCTATCATCTTGTCCGTAATGCCGCTTACGGCGCATTCCACGGCAGCCTTACCAACATGGAACGCCTCTTTTACGTCCGTATCGGAGGCGCAGTGTGCCGCGCAGCGCTGGAGCAGGGAAAGCTCAATGGGCCGCACCTTGGAATACCCCTCGGCTTGCAGCACGCCGGCCAGCGTGGCGGCCAGGCCGCCCAATTGCTTGTGCCCAAAGGCATCCACGGCGTTGGAGTTCGCGCCGTATTCGGCGATGAGCTTGCCGTCCTTATCGTGCACGCCTTCCGAAACGGCCACGATGCACTTGGAGGAAGCGCTGTAAACCCGCTTCACATCGGCCTTGAAACAATCGATATCAAAATCCCGTTCGGGCAAATAAATCAGATCCGGCCCCGCGCCCATAGCGGTGGCCAGGGAGGCGGCGGCGGTGAGCCAGCCCGCATGGCGGCCCATGGCCTCGATGATGCAGATCATGCCCGTATCATACACCCGGGCGTCCTGGTAAATTTCCATGCAGCTGGTGGCCACAAAGCGGGCCGCGGAGCCATAGCCCGGGCAATGGTCCGTTCCCCAAAGATCGTTGTCGATTGTTTTGGGCACACCCATAATCCGGCATTCATAGCCCGCACGCTGCATGTATTTGGAGATTTTGTTGCAGGTGTCCATGGAATCGTTGCCGCCGTTATAGAAGAAATAGCGAATGTCGTACTTCTTAAAAATTTCAAGAATTCGCTTATAGTCCGTATCATCTATGCTGCTGTCCTTGAGCTTGTAGCGGCAGGAACCCAGCGCGGAAGACGGCGTATGCAGCAGCAGTTCCAGTTCCTTGGGGTCCTCTTGGCCCATGTCGAAAAGCACATCGTCCAGCAGGCCGCGAATGCCATGGGCGGCGCCGTAGACCTTGGTAATGTTCGGATCGTCTAAAGCGGTGCGAATTACGCCGTAGGCGCTGGCGTTAATAACCGCCGTGGGCCCGCCGGACTGGCCGATGACGGCCGCGCCCCTAAGTAAATTTGCCATGGTAAAAACCTCCTATATGAAAATAAAAGCAACGAAATAAACAGGTTCATAATACCACAAAACCCGGGGTTTGAACAGCGATGCCGCCGGGAAACCAGAGACTTAACAAAGAAATCCTATGCAAAGGCTTTCCAAAAAGCGGCTTGCAGGGGTACAATGAAGGCATCACAACGCGTTAAAGACAACGAGGAGGACGCATGGCAGAAGATTTACGCTATTTGCGGCTGCTAAGCCGGGATTTTCCCACGGTGCAAAGCGTGTGCGCCGAAATTATCAAGCTGGAAGCCTTTCGTGGCCTGCCCAAGGGCACGGAGCATTTCATGAGCGATATCCATGGGGAGCACGAGGCATTTTTGCATATTCTCAACAATGCTTCGGGCGCCATCTACGAAAAGATTGACGAGCTTTTTGAGAATAGCCTTACGGTAGAGGACCGGCGGGCCTTGGCCGTGCTTATCTATTATACCCGGGAAGCGCTTCAGAAAGCCAAAAAAAAGGGGAAAGATCTGGATGATTGGTACCGGGTTACCCTGAACCGGCTCATCCAGATGGGCCGGTATACCTCCTCCAAATATTCGCGCTCCAAGGTGCGCAAGGCGCTGCCGGAGGAATTCGCCTATATAATGGAAGAACTGCTCAACACGCATGATCTTTCCAACAAAGAGGCGTATTATGATAACATCATCCACTCCATCATCCAAACGGGCTGCGCGGAAAGCCTCATTGAGCAGATGTGCATCCTCATTAAGCGCATGGCGGTGGATAACCTGCATATTCTGGGGGATATCTTTGACAGGGGGCCCCATGCGGATATTATTTTAGACCGCCTGCTCCAGCATCACAGCGTGGATTTGCAGTGGGGAAACCACGATGTGCTCTGGATGGGCGCGGCGGCGGGAAGCCCCGTATGCGTGGCCACGGCGGTAAAAAACTGCGTGCAGTATGACAATTTGGAGATGCTGGAGGATGGTTACGGCATCAACCTTTTGCCCTTGGCCGTATTTTCCACGGAGCAATATGGGGAGGCGGAGGTGTTCCGGCCCCGCAAATTTCCGGAGCAACCCTTCAAACCCAAGGACTTCTCCCTCTATTCCCGTATGCATAAGGCCATTAGCGTGATCCAATATAAGCTCGAAAGCCAGCTCATCCGGCGGCGGCCCGAATATAACATGGCGGACAGGGATATGCTGGCCCGGGTGGATTGGAAAACCTATACCATGGAGATCGACGGTGTGCCCCACCCCTTAAGGGATACGGACTTCCCCACCATAGACCCGGCGGACCCCGCTTGCCTTACGGCGGAGGAGCAGGCCCTTATGGAGCAGCTCACGGCCAGCTTCCGCCAAAGCGAGCGCCTGCAGACGCATGCCCGTTTTCTTTACAGCGCCGGGGCCATTTACAGGCGGCATAATGGGAACCTGCTTTTCCACGGCTGCATTCCCTGCGAGGCGGACGGAGAATACATGACCTTTGAGCTTTATGGAAAGCGGCTTAAAGGCCGAGCCTTCTTGGATTTTGCGGATCAGCTTGCCCGGCAGGGCTATTTTGCCTCCGGGGAAAAGGAGCGCCAGAAGGGCGGGGATTTCCTTTGGTTCCTCTGGTGCGGCCGCAATTCCCCCATCTTTGGCCGGGATCATATCGCCACCTTTGAACGGGCCCTCATCGGGGATGAGAGCACGTGGAAGGAGCCGAAAAATCCCTATTATCGCCTCTGTAACGAGGAGAGCTTTTGCCGGGGACTTTTGGAGGAATTCGACCTGCATAGGCCCTGGAGCCGGATCGTAAACGGCCATGTGCCCGTGCGCGTGAAGGAAGGGGAGGATCCCCGCAAGGCGGGCGGGCGGCTGGTGGTTATCGATGGCGGCTTCTGCAAGGCCTATCAAAAGAAGACGGGCATTGCAGGCTACACCATGTTTTTCAGCTCCCGCGGCATGCGCATCGCCTCCCATGAACCCTTTGCCGGCAAGGAGGACGCCATCAGCCGGGGCACGGACATTACCTCCCACACCTTTATTGTGGAAAACCTTCCCGAGCGGCTGCTCATAGCGGATACGGACGATGGGGAAGCGTTCCTTACCCGCATCGGCGATTTGAACGCGCTTCTGCATGCTTACCGCACGGGCCTGATCCAAATCAAAGCAGGGGAGGCTATGCCCTAAGGACGGATTTGCCGAAATCCCCCCTAGGAGCCGGATAGGCTCCTGAGGGAAGCTCGGAATTGCGCGCGGGTAAGGAAACCTATTCGAATGACAAAAGGCCCGCAAGCACGGTTGGCACCGGTTTGCGGGCTTTTCAATTTTCCATACGAATTGCCGCGCAAAGATGCAAAGGCAAGCGGCCTAACCCAAAGCGGTTCCCCGGAGAAAACCCCTAAAGAACCCCCGAAACGAAACGCTTCCGGGGGGTCTTTGCAGGATTTTGCTTCGCACGGTTGCCGCCTTGCGCCGGACGATCCGGGTGGGTTGATAAACAGCGCAAATGCCGTATTGCCGCTATAGCACGATGCCCGCTCTTTTGGTGATGGCATGGGCGCGGCGTTCCGCTTCCTTTATGATCCAGCCCTCATCGATGGTTGTAAGTTTGCCGTGCTCCATGAGCAACTCGCCCCGGGCAAATACCGTGTCTACCACTTCGCTTGTGGCTTGGTATACGATGGTGGATTCCAGCGCGTGGACGGGGGTTGAACATACCTTGTTCATATCCATGATGGTAATATCCGCCAGCTTGCCCACGGCCAGCGTACCCGTTTCCTGTTCCCGCTTGAGGGCCTTTGCCCCATTTACGGTCGCCATGCGCAGCACAGCCTTTGCGGGAACGGCAGAGGGATCATTGTGGATCGCTTTGTGCATAAGCCCTGCGAGCCACATATCGTCCATAATGCTCATCCTGTTGTTGCAGGGCGGGCTGTTTGTGCCCAAAGAAACCGCGATTCCTCTTCCGAGCTCCTTTGCGATGGGCGCAAAGCCAGCGATGCGGAGCTCTGCGGCCGGTAGATGCATAACGTTAACCTGGTTCCGATGGAGCAGATCAATCTCCTCATCATCGATGAACACCAGATGGGCGGCCAGCAAATTTGGCGTAAGGGCGCCGATGCTGTTTAGATACCGCACAGGGGTAAGGCCCGTCTTTTCTTTTACGAATTCCACCTCGCTCTTGGATTCCGACACGTGGGATTGCAGAAGCAAATTCTTTTCCAGGGAGAGCCTTGTGAATTCCCGCCAAAGGGTCTCGCTGGATAGGAAAAGATTCAGGATATTCAAACATGCGTCCACGCGCCCCTCTTTCCCATGCCACCGCTCAATAAGGGCTAGGTTGCGTTCGATGGCTTGGGCCGTGGTCATACGGAGGGATTCGGGTATTTCGCCCGGCAGATCCATCGTGGATAGGCATACCGTGCCGCTTATTCCGGAATCCAAAATCGCCTGGGCGATGCAGTCCGGATATTCACCGCTGGCTTCGCAGAACATGGTGGTGCCGCTCTTTATCATTTCCGCAATGCCCAGCATGCTGCTTATATAGGCATCATCGGGGGAGAGGGCCGCTTCATATGGCCATATGCGCTTTCTTGTCCACGTAATCAAATCAACATCATCCGCAAGGCCACGCCCCAAGGTTTGGGTTGTATGCACGTGCGTTTGAATAAACCCGGGCAACACCACATAGGGCTTGGCGTAGGGCGCAGCCGTAAACTCCCTATATCCCGGATATTCCCGACGATCCAGCCCATCCATGGAACCCATAGCCTGGATGCGGCTGTCTTTTATGGCGATATACCCATTTGCAAGCACATCGCCCGCCCCGTTCATCGTCATAATTTTTGAGTTGGTAATGAGATAATTTCCCATAGGTATCCTCCCGTATTATCTGGCATCCCGGATGTAGGGTTTCCCCAGGCTTTCCGGATCCCTTTGCTTCCCGATCGAGCCAAGCAGCGCGATCACCGTGATAAGATAGGGCAGCATATTCATGAACTGCGCCGGCAAATCTATGCCGATGGCCTGCATGCGGAACTGCATACATTCCGCCGCGCCGAACAGCAGCGCCGCGGAGGCCGCCTTTATGGGTTCGCGCCGGCCGAATATTACAACAGCCAACGCGATGTACCCCCGCCCTGCCGTCATATTTTCCGTAAATACGCCCAATTGCGCCAAAACCATATACGCGCCGCTCATGCCGCCAAGCATGCCGTTTATTGCCGCGGCCATATATTGCATACGATAAACCCGTATCCCAACCGTATCGGCTGCGCGCGGATGCTCGCCAACAGCCGTTAGAGAATTGCCCCATTGGGTATATTTCATCAGCACGTAGCTAACGGCTATGAGGACATACAGGATATATACCAGTATGTTCTGGTTAAAGAACGCGTCCCCTATGAGGGGGATGGCGGACAAGCCGGGGACCGCCAGCTTTGGGAAAGTGCTAACCTGGGGAAATTCGGAATTGCTGGCCACAAGAATCTTGAGGAAATAGCTTGTAATCCCAAGCAGAAAGATATTGAGCGCAATTCCGCATATGGTTTGGTTTTGCGCCAGCTTAACCGATATGAACGCATGCAGCATGCATACGGCCAGTCCCCCGGCGAGCCCGCCCAGCAAACCAAGCCATAAGCTGCCGGAAGTATAGGCCACCGCGAAGCTGCAAAATGCCCCGGCCAGCATGTTGGCTTCCAGGCCGATGTTCAAAATGCCGGCCTTTTCCGAGTAAATCTCTCCAAGGGAAGCGTAGGCCAAGGGAATGCATGTACGCACGGCCGCACCCAGAAAGGAGGTAAAAAACGCAAGCGTGAAAAGCTGTTCCATATTAGGCTGCCTCCCCCTTCTTCTTTTGGGTGAGCTTGCAAACCAGAGAATCGCATAAAAGCAGGATGACGATAAAGCCCGTTAAGATGGATACGATGGCCGCGGGAATTCCCGCCTGGCGCTGCATGGTATTTGCTCCCACCTGCAGGGCGGCAAACCCCACGGATGCCGCCAGGACGCCCCAAGGATTATTCCGTCCCAGCAAGGCGACCAGAATCGCCGTATATCCGCTGCTGCCGACAAGACCTTCCAATAACCGATGCTGGACGCCCAGCAATTCTCCTGCACCCGCAACCCCTGCCAACCCGCCCCCAAGGCAGGATGCCAGAACGATGCTCTTCATCACGTTGATCCCCAGGCATTTAGCAGCCCGCTTATTGCTGCCTACGGCCTGCAGTTCAAAGCCCACGGGCGTATATTCCATAAGCCACCAGGCAAATGCGACCATCACCAAAGCCAGCAGAAACCCGGCGTGCAGCCGCGTTGGCTCCAATATACAAGTCAGCTCCGGCACGAGAATGGGTGACTGGGGCAGATAATCCGTGCTATCCTGCAATGCGCCTCGTATCAGAACCCCCGTCAGGTCAAAGGCTATATAATTGAGCATTAACGTATTGATGATTTCCGAAATGCCGAATTTCGCTTTCAGTATGCCGGGAATAAACGCCCAGAACCCGCCGGCTAAAAAGGCTGCCGCCATAGCCAGCGCCGTATGCGCCCATAAAGGGAACGGTAACGGCGCCATCGCTACCGCCGTTGCGGCAATTGCCCCCATATACATCTGCCCCTCCGCGCCGATATTGAAGAAGCCGCTTCGGAATCCAATCGAAATACCCAGCCCGGCTAACAGCAAGGGCGCCGCCTTAACAAGCACCTCGGCGAATCCGTTTAAACTGCCGAATATTCCAAAGATAAAGATTCTGCCGCACCGCATAGGATCTGCGCCGGCGCCCAGAACCAAAAGGGCGGCTACCGTTAAAGTGAGGCCAATATAGATGGCTACTCGAATTGCCTGTTGCGTAAATTTATGCATGGTCCGCCTCGCCTTCTTGGAGGGAATGCCCTCCCATCATGCGGCCTAAGATCTGCGTGGTCAACGCCGGCCCGTTATCCACTATGCCCATAAGCCTGCCGCGGAACAGTACGGCGACGCGGTCGCTCAAGGACCTAATTTCATCCAAGTCGGCGGATATCAGCAACACCCCCGCCCCTCTGTTGCGCTGCTCCGCCAGGATGTTCCTTACCTGCATTGTAGCGCCTATATCCAGGCCTCTCGTGGGTTGGCAGGCGACAATAAACCGGGCATCTTCGCTGATTTCCCTGGCTAGAATGGCTTTTTGCTGATTTCCGCCGGAGAGCAAGCGCATTTTTGTTTCGGAAGAAGGGGCTTTAATCTGATATTTCTTGATGCAGGACGCTGAGAACGCCTCCATTTGCTGCTTGTTCAAGCAACCGTGCCTTGCAAACGGCGCAACGCCGTACTTGCGCAGCATAAGATTTTGACGCAGGTTCATATCCAGAATCAGCCCATCCTGGTGCCTATCATCCGATATATAAGCAATGCCGGCGCGGAATCGCTGGCGTATGGACGCCTTGGAAACATCGCGCCCGTCATAGATAATCTTACCTTGGGTAGCGGGGAGAATGCCGCAAATCACTTCCGCCAGTTCTTTTTGTCCATTGCCGTCTACGCCGGCTATGCCGATTATCTCTCCGGGATACACACGGAGGGAGAGCGACAGCTTGGCAATTTTATCTTTTTTTACGACGATTTCCCGCATGTCCAACAGTGGGAGATCTCCTTCTTCCCGGGGCTTGAATACAGGCCGCTCCGGCAGTTCGCCCCCCATCATCAGCCTGGCCAGGGATGCGGGATCGGTATCCGCTGTAAGCATATCCGCCACATTGGTCCCATTGCGCAAGATCGTAACACGGTCGCTCACGGCCATGATCTCCGACATGCGGTGCGTAATAAGGATCACCGCGTGCCCCTCGGCTTTCAATCTCCTAAGCACATCAAAGAACTCCCGGGTTTCACCGGGTGTAAGCACGGCCGTGGGTTCATCCAAAACCAGCAGTTCAGCGCCCCGATAAAGCTGCTTAAGAATCTCGACGCGCTGTTGTTGGCCAACCGAAAGCTCGGACACCTTTTTTTGCGCATCTACGGCCAATCCGTAGCGCCTTGCCAAGGACTGTATGGTTTCGATGACTTCCGCCGATTTAATAAAGGGATAGCCTTTTTCTTTTAAACCGAGGATGATGTTGTGCATCACACTCATGGTTGGGATAAGGGTAAAATGCTGATGTACCATGCCGATTCCCGCCGCTATCGCATCCGATGGGGTAAGAAAATCCACCTTTTCCCCCTTCCAATAGATGGAGCCGCTATCTGCATGATATAGCCCATACAATATGTTCATAAGCGTTGTTTTGCCTGCTCCGTTTTCGCCAAGAAGCGCATGGATCTCCCCGGCCTTAACATGCAGGTTTACCCGGTTATTGGCTACCACGCCTGGGAATGCCTTCGTAATCTCTCTTAGTTCCAGAAGTTCCATTTACACAAACTCCTATTCATCCAGATGCGTCCGTCCCTAGGGATCATAAAGCCGAAACTTGGCAAGGCACCCCGGGATAACCGTTTCAAAACGGACGAAATAAAGCCTGCGTTGCCCCGGTTGGGGCAACGCAGCTGGCAGAATCAGTCGGTTAGTTCTGAAATGGAGGGCACTTCAAGCTCTCCGGTCTTTATGGATTCGACAAGCTTTGCGATGCTGTCCTTAACTTCCTGGGGGATTTTATCTTCGAAATTATGATAAGGGGCAATGTCCACCATACCGGCCGCCATTCCAAGCTCATGGAAGCCGCCTTCGAATTTGCCATCCAGCACATCCTGCACAGCGGCCTTAATCAGACCGGGTGTAGACCATACGTCGCTGCACATAATCGTATCCGGCGCGGCCTCGTATTGATCGTCACAATTGCCGGTGGCCAAAATACCGGCCTCCTGCGCCGCTTTAATGCCGCCCATGCCGGCCTGGTTTGCGCAATGGGCGATCACATCGGCCCCGTTGTCAATCATGGCCACGGCGGCATCGTTGCCCTTTGCCACATCCGTAAAAGAGCCGGTGAACGTATAGAATATCTGAATATCCGGATTTACGCTTTTGGCGCCCAGCTTGTAGCCCTCGATAATTTTAATCTGGGACGGGCCTTCCATACCGGCGATCATACCAATCTTATTGGTCTTGGTCATATAAGCTGCCAGCGCGCCCATAACATAACTGCCGTCCTTGCCGCCCAGCTCATAGGAGGCTACGTTTTCACTTTCCACATTGGCGTTCGTGCAAACAAATTTGGTATCCGGGTATTTCTCGCCAACCTTCAGCGCAGGATCGCCAAACTGGAAGCCATGCCCGATAATCAAGTCATAGCCCTGGGAGGCATAATCGGTAAATACGGCCTCGATGTCCGTGATGTCCACGTTTTCCGTATAGGAGACCGCAACGCCTAAATCTTTCTCGGCAAGCAACAGGCCTTCATAAGCGCCGGCACAGAAACCGCCATCATTAACCGGCCCGGAAACGCAAAGAGCAACCTTGAGCTGTGCATCTTCCTCATTTACGGCAGGGGTTGCGGAACAGCCGACCGCCACCACCAGGGCCAGCAAGCATACGGTTAGCAATACAAGTAGCTTTTTCATTTGAGATCCTCCTCATTTAGTTTATAGTGAAACTTTGGTACCAATGGATTTTTGAGACGAAAGCCGGGGTTCGGCTACAACAAGTTGAAGCATGCATTGTTAAACAATTGACGGTATCTACTTTTGATTAATCATACCACCAAGTGTTTTCAAATGGAATACTTTTTTAAAAAAGTTCTTCAATCATAAAATTTTGTAGGGCATTCATGTTGAATTATGATTTAATATGGTGTATAAAATTGCATAGACATGCATACGATCCCCCAGAGAAAATCCGGACGGCAAGGCCAACAGACAGGAAAAGAATCGTATGCTATAATGTTGTTATGTTTAGAATTCTTCGTCCAGATGAGGTACAATATGGATATCAGCTATCTTAACACCAAACGGATACGCAAGGAAAGGAAGATGAGCCTGCGGGACCTTTCGGCAAAATCGGGGCTTTCCATATCCTTCCTGAGCAATTACGAAAACGGGAAGGTCAATATATCCATCGCAGCATTGTATCAGATCGCCCAGGCGCTGGAGGTGCCGATTAAACTGCTTCTTGCCACAGAGGAAGACCATACGTTGCTGGTTGTGCCGCACGATAGCCGCTATGGGGTTATTCAGCATAAAACCAGCGAAGGCACCGCGATACAGGAATTCTTAACGCGGGGCGCCACGTTTGATATGCAGGTGACTGTGATGCATCTGCCGCCGCATATGAACTCCGGCCAGGCGGCTAAGCATAAAAGCGAGGAGTTCTTATTCGTTCTTAGCGGCACCGTAATCTTAATGCTGGATATGCACGAGGATGTTACGCTGCAAAAGGGCGACATGGCATATTACGATGCAAATTTCTCCCACAGCTGGAGGAATCCGGCGGACGAAGAAGTGGAATTCCTGCTGGTGGCAAGCAAAACCGGATTTTAACCCTGGAAATAAGGGCAAGGCGGAAGGCGTTGTCCACAGGCAAGGAGGCTGCGCCCGCACGGTATACGCCTGATAACAAAGGCTAAAATCGGCAGCTCGGCCACCATAAGCGTGGAGTTGGCAAAATGCCGCACATGGCGGCATTTTCAAGAAGAAGGAGGAGCCCCATCTTCCCATTTTGGTGAACGTATAGGGCCCGGCGCATGAAAATGCGCCGGGCCCTTGTTTTGTGCTAAAAGCAACCACCAGCTCTGCTGGGGAGAATAAAAATGCGTTAACTAACAGCAGGGAGCGAAGCGAATGACAATTAGATTGGCTGGCTCGAAGCTGAGAACTATGGGAAAACGACTGGTTTACCAGTAGCGGGGCAATTGATGCGATTGAGGGAATAATCCGTGCGTCTTGAGACGCCGCCGGAAATATGCCCTTTTAGGGCTGGTGCATACCACCGGTTTAACTGGTGGTTTTGATTAAGGGCAATAGGCATGGGTTAAGCCGTAGGCGTGGGAATGGGACTCTCCCCTGCTTCCAGCATATCGTAGACCATGGGCCGCCGGGCATAGCGAAAGATATCCCCCGCGCCGCTTACCACTACGTTGTCAAAGCTGGAAGCGCAGTGCAGGAAAAGGGGCTTGCCGGCCGTATCAAAGCCGATGCAGATGCCGATATGGTTTCCCTTATTCGTGGGGTATTTATTCTGGAATACCCAGTCTCCCACCCGCAGTTCTTTCCACCGGATGGAGATGGATCGGTCCCACTGGTTCCAGGTCCCGTGGCCCACCGCTTCCTCCACCTCCGTGGGGGAAAGGCCAAGCTGGGCATAGCACCAGGCCACGAAGCCGCTGCAATCCAGCCCGTAAGGTTTGGTGGAGCCGGTGGAGTCGCTTCCTTGGGAGGTGACTTCCCGGGGTTGGCCCCAGTCCGCATCCCATTCCAACGCGTCGCTTTTGCCGCCCCAGAAATAATGCACGCGGCCCAGGAGGGTAAGCCCGGCCTTTACCACGGCTTCCCGCGGTTCGGATTCCGTGGGCGCGGCGGCGCGAATGGCATCCACCGCCTCCGCGGAAAGCGGTTCATAGGGAGGCTGGCAGTTTAGGTAAGAGAAGAATGAAAAAAGCCCGGCGGCCAAGGCCAACACAAGGAAGATGGCTAAAGCCGGGGAAGCGGGGCGCAAGCTGCGCTTTTTTTTGCGTTTTACGGTGATTTCTGTCATATCCATATGGTAAAGGATAGGATGCAAAAGATCAAATGAACATTTTATGATAGCCAAGGCAGGGGAAGCTGCACATATTCTCCGGCGGGGTCCGCAGCATACCGTTCTTCCCCGTGGGAAGGTTCGTCATAATACACATAATCGTCCAGCAAGGGGGAATAGCTATATACGCGCATCTCGCCCCTGCCCTCATCAATCTGGAGGAAGCGCATATAGCCGCTGCCTCCCTCAATGCCGGCGGCCTGATAATTGTTGATCATTTGGTATACGGTGCGCTCCGGCTTGCCATCCCCGTCGTCGTCAAAGAAGGTGGGCAGACAGGCCACATTGTAACGGTGGCCGCAAAGAACCAGATAGAGGTTGGAGCAAGGGGTAACAACCTCTTCGTAGAACCGCTGCCCATCCTCCGAGAGAGAGAGATCCGTCATGAGATAATCGTGCAGGCACAGAACGCCCACCCGGTCCGGGAAGCGGTCAAACACGGAGCGAACCCATGCGATGCAGTCCGCATCCGGCGCAAAGCCCATATAGACGAACAGATAGCGCGTGTTTCCGGCCTCCCAAAGGTCGTAATGCCCCCGGTTATCCCGGTAGCTTTCGCCGTAACAGGGCTTGAAGGAAAATTGATTTTCCCCGAAATAAGCGGAAAAGTTCTTATAATCGCCGTCGGAATGATGCACGTCGTGATTACCGGCCAAAACGCCCCCCGGGATTCTGGTGAGGGAAGCCATGGCGCGCACGGCGACCGCCCATTGTTCCTCGTTGGCATAGTTGTTCACCAAATCGCCGGTGTGCACATAATAGCGCAGGTTCATCCGTGCCGCAGCATCCCGCACAAAGGCCGTCATGGTATAAAAGGTTTCCGGCCACTTTTTGCAGTAATACTGGGTGTCGCTGAGCCACGCAATGGTATATACGCCGGGCTCCGCGGTAAGGGCGTCCGGCGTGGGGGTAGGAACCGGCGGAAGGGTTGCGGAAGGCGCTGGCGAACCGGGCGGCAAGGCGACCGGTTCCAGGCTTGGGGAGACGCATCCGGCCAAAAGGCACAAAAGGAAGCAAACAAACGGCAAAAGATGGAATTGCTTTTTCATAGCCCTATGATAGCATACAAATCCATCCGGGGAAACGGCGAATAATAGCGAAGATACGGGGGTTTGACAAGGGACTTCCCAAGCGGTACAATGACACAAGCCCTTTATGGCTGGGGTATAGATTTCCCAGTTAAAAATACGGCGGCGCGGGACCGGCTCTCCAAACCCCGGTCTGCTTAAAAAGGGAACCGGCACGGGTGCGGATCAGCTCCTTTGGGCGCCTTGCCCCCGGAAATTGCCAACCCAAAGTTTGGAAAGCAAGCAGGAACGAGGTTTTTCATGCAAGGAAAGATAGATGCGAAGCTCCGCAACCGCCTTCTGACGGCCAGCGAGGAGCTTCATAAAGAGGACGAGGCTTTTAAGCGGGCTTCCAACCTCGATTTTTTTCTGTGGCTGGCCGTATTTGTAGCGCTGGCCCTGGCGGTTCGCATGTTTGTATTCGAACCGGTGGTGGTGGATGGCGATTCCATGTACCCCACACTCCTGCACCGGGAGCAAATGTTTGTGGAAAAAGTATCCTATCTTATAAAGCCGCCCCGGCGGGGGGATATCATCATATGCCGCTATCCGTATTATCGGGAAAACTGTGTGAAGCGGGTGGTAGGCTTGGCCGGGGAGACAGTTTCCGTTTCCGACGGCGTCGTATATATAAACGGCAAAGCCCTCCAGGAGAGCGCCTATTGGAGCGATGTTATCTGGATGGATACGGAGCCGATAACCGTGCCGGAGAAAAGTGTGTTCGTTATGGGGGATAATCGCAATCACAGCACGGATAGCCGGGATGCTACCGTGGGGCCCATTCCCTATTGCCAGGTGATCGGTAAGGTACATAGCGTCATTTGGCCTCTGGCGGATATTCGCAGCGTGTATACGGGCATGTCCCCCATGGCCGGCGTACCCTACGAACCCAAGGTTTCCTTCAGCTGGGCTCCCTAACCAAGGATCTAGATTCCCATAAAGCGGCGATTGCCGCTTTTTTTGTTGCTTGCGATACATCCTGAAAGAAATACTTTGGGAAATGTAACATCATTTTCAGAATACGTGCGGGGGTTCTTCCCGCACTTTATTTCATTTACAAGGACTTTTTGTTAATTTTTTTTGTTTTGTCCCACGATGTCAACGACAAATGCTATAATTTAACTGGTAAAAAATGGAGCAATCCTAGAAAACCTGGTATGGAGGCATTAGTATGCGTTTTAATAAAGGAATCCGGCTTTTAGCGCTAACCCTGGCGCTAATATGCCTGCCCTGGGGAACGGCCATGGCCGATTTGGACGCAACGCCCGAAGGTACAGCCGGCGCATCCCCCACAACAGGCGCTACCCCGGAAACACTAGCTCCCACGCCCGGGGAGGCCGACCCTACGCCTGGGGAGGCTAGCCCTACGCCCGGGGAGGCCAGCCCTACGCCCGGGGAGGCAACCCCTTCTCCTGCAGCCCCCAGCCTCACCCCTGGGCCGGTTACCCCTGCGCCCAGTACTTCGCCGGCTACCACGCCCACGCCGGCCGCTACCCCCACGCCCCCTATCACACCCAGCCCCACGCCGATCCCGACCCACGCGGTGAGCTTTCAGGGGCAAAGCTTAGAGCTTGTGCTGGGGGAAAGCATAAATTTGCTCAGCGGGATAACGGCGAAGGATGAGAATGGCGCGAATATAACCGTAACGCTGGTGGATGATGGCGGGTTTGATTCCCATGTGGTAGGCAGCTACACGCTCCGCTATAAAGCCATTCATCCGATCACGGGCCAGTCCTACTCCTTTTCCAGGACGATCACGGTGTATAAGAGCAGCGAGCAGGAAAAATATAAGATCACCATTGTGGCTGGCGAGTTGGTTTTCTCGGTGGGCGCTTCCAAGCACGATTTGCTCAAGGATGCTAAGGCCGTGGATGAAAACGGAAAAGCCGTGGAATTGGGGGTATACAGCCAGGGCGGCTTCAGCATTTCCAGCCCCGGAACCTATACGGTGGTTTTGGTGGCCCAGCATCCGAAAACCGGAGAGCTGTTTAAGCAGAGCCGCACGGTGCGGGTTCTGAGCGAGGAAGACTACAAAGCTTGGCAAAAAGCCCAGCGCCGCCTCAGCGGGGACAGCAACGAGCGCTATGCGAAATACCTCAAATATCGCAACGAAATTTATGAAAAGCTCAAAACCCAAATGGATGAGCTTACGGCGCAGATGAACCAGCGCATCCAAATGCTCAGTTCCGCATTTGGGGATAAAACCATACAATTGGTGCGGTATACCCCCGCATTGCTGGATGATAGCGATGCCGAGGGAAGCGAAGAGACCACCCTTTCGGCCAAGCATTTCCCCGTGGGTGATGCGGGTTATTCGCCCATGCAAACCATTTCCATCAGCAATTGGTCCGACATTCTGGCGGTGTTCGTGGCGAAAAGCAGCTTGGATGTGGCGGAGCCATTAGACCTAATGAACCTGCGCAAGATCGAATATGACGGGCTGGGCCAGGTATTTTGGGATATGGACGAGCTGACTTACCATGTGGACGGGGACTTTTTGCGGGTGATGATTACCCCCCGGGCCGCAGAGGAGATGGCTGCCCATTATAACTGGACAGAGGAACGGCAGCTTTCCTTGGAGGAACTGCTCCAGCCGGAGTTTCTGAAGGTGTTCGCTTCCCTCACGGGGGATACGAGCTTTGACGATATGAGCGCGGAGGATGAGGAAGCCATCCGTGCCAGCCTGCCGAAAGGGCTGGATGTGCAGCGGGAATCCATCGTGATGACCGCTTGCTCCCTGGTGGATAAGGTGAGCTATTTCTGGGGCGGAAAATATAACGAGGTTGGATGGAATCCGCTCTGGGGTATCCCGAAACGGGTATCCAGCGAAGGCAGTAAAACCACGGGTAAGGTGCGAAATTATGGGCTGGATTGCAGCGGCTTCGTCACCTGGACCTTTATCAATGCCGCAGGCGACCCCTCCGTTGCGGCGGCTATCGGCGAAGGCAGCGCCAATCAATGGGCTAAGTCCAAATCCCTGGGCTGGGATGAGGCGGAGCCGGGGGACTTAGCCTTCCTTGCCAAGCCCGGCAGCGTAGAGATCAACCATGTGGGCATCGTGGCGTATAAGACGGAGGATGGACAATATATGATCGTCCATAGCTCCTCCAAGGCCAACGGCGTTGTGGTGACGGAGGCAGTATCCAGCGGATTCCGCTATTTCCGCCGGCCCGCCCTGTATTTAGACGGAGAGGAGGCACAATGAGTAAGTTAAAATCCAGAATCCTTGCCCTTGGGCTAGCCCTCTCGTCCCTTCTGGCGGTGCTGCCGGTTAAGGCCCTTAATGCGGAGCCAGCGGCGGGCAGCGAGGTCTCGCCGGGGGATAGCATTTCCTACACCTATACCCTTTCCGAGGATATGGAGAATTGCGTTTTGCGCCTTTCTTTGGGGCCTGGCTTGGCCATGCAGGAAAACAGCGTGCGGATACAAAGCGCCCAAACGCCGGAGGTGGTTTATGGCAGCGACGGCTTTGTGCTTATGTCGGACAAGCTGGAAAAAGGGGATACCATTTCCTTTGTGGCGGATGTAAGCTCCGCCGCCTTGGAGATTTGGGCAAAAATAACGGCAGGGGATGACAGCATCTCCGAGGAAGAGGGTTATGCCGCCCATATTCTCGTGCTGCCGGCCCACGCCGAGGATACCGCCGTGGCTGCGCAAACGGACGAAGAAACGGATACGGGTGCGCCCGGGCTTCTCAACACAAGGTCCTTGTTTGTGCCGCTGCTCATATTAATGGCGGCAGCCCTGGCCCTGATGCTTCGTAGATGGAGGTCCTTCCGAAAGGCACAAAAGGAAGCCACGCCCGGCGCCGACCCAAGCGGGGCTGCCCAATCGCAGGAGGAGACCCTCGCCTGGGACGATACGGTGGAATATCTCACCATCCCCGAAGAGAAACCGGCTAAAACAGATGAATGAGCCGGATCTTAAGAGCGCCGCCGGAAATGAAGCGATTTCCGGCGGCGCTCTTGCCATGCGGGGTTTTGCATGCTATACTGATTGACAACTAAAACAGATAAAGAGGTTTACAATACATGCGCTTATCCCTGCGGCCCCTGCTGCTATGCGCCCTTTTTACGGCGCTTATGGTCATTTGTTCGCAACTGGTGATTCCCTTGCCCATGGTACCCATCAGCATGGCATTATTGGCGGTCTATCTGACCGGTGCCATTTTGGGCCCGCGCCTGGGGGCCGTATCGATGGGCGTATATGCCCTCCTTGGCCTGGTAGGCGTGCCGGTATTCGCTTCCTTCGGGGCTGGGCCGGGTATCCTCTTTGGAAAAACCGGGGGGTATGTTTTGGGGTATATTCTGGCTGCTTTCCTAACGGGCTTGCTCACCCGAAAGCGCACCGATTATGGTACGATGTGCCTCGCCATGGCCCTGGGCACGTTGGCCTGCTATGCCTTTGGGACGGCCTGGTTTATGGCCGTTACAGGCTTGGACCTTTGGACAAGCTTGGGCTACTGCGTACTCCCTTTCATTCCCGGGGATGCCGTTAAGATTTTGATGGCTGCCTTTTTGGCCAAGCGCCTGCGGCCCCAGGTAGAAAGGATGTTGGCATGAATACCACGCAAAAGAAGGTGTTGGCTATCCTGGCAGAAAGCCGAGGCGAAAGCGTATCCGGGGAAGAGCTGGCCGTCCGGCTTGGCGTATCCAGGGCGGCGGTATGGAAGGCCATCGAAGGCTTGCGGGCCCAAGGGCATGGGATCGAAGCCGCCACAAACAGGGGATACCGGCTGGATGCGGATAGCGACGTGCTCTGCCGCGAGACGGTGCTTCCTTATCTAAAAAGCCAAGTGGAGCTCCTTACCCCCCGGGATGTGAACTCCACCAATACCTATTTGCGGGAGCTGGCCCTGCAGGGTGCGGCGCATGGCACAGTGGCTTTGGCGGATAAGCAGAGCGCAGGCCGGGGCCGTCGGGGCCGCGCGTTTCTCAGCCCTGCGGGCGGCATCTATTTGAGCGTGCTTTTAAGGCCCGCCATGAGCGCCCGCCGGGGCGTGCGGCTTACCATTGCGGCCTGTGTGGGCGTATGCAGGGCTTTGCATACGGTTTGCGGGATTGAGGCCGGCATCAAGTGGGTCAACGATCTATTCGTGGATGGAAAAAAGGTTTGCGGCATCCTCACGGAGGCCGCCACCAGCCTGGAAAGCGGCATGCTGGATTATGCCGTGGTGGGCGTGGGGCTCAATTATCTTTGGCCCGAGGCGGGCTTTCCGCCGGAACTGAAAGATATAGCGGGTAGCCTTTATGGGCCGGGAGAACGGCCATCCGCTTCAAGGGGAATGATGGCCGCCGCGTTGATTGACAGCCTTATGGAAGCCCTTTCCGACCCGGAGGATGAAAAAATTATGGAAGAATACCAGGCCCGAAGCATCGTTGCCGGGAAACATGTGCTGGTATTGCGAGGAGATAGCCGGCGGCCTGCCCTGGCGGAAGCGGTTTTAGAGGATGGCTGCCTGCGGGTGCGCTATGAAGACGGCTCTATGGAGAACCTTTGCAGCGGCGAGGTCAGCATCCTTCCCGAAAGAGAATAGCAAATGCTCCGCAACTTCGCAATTATTGCCACATACCATGCAATTATTGCAATACTCTTTACGGAATCACAATGGTAGGATAGAATAGACAACAAAAATACCTATCTTATAAGGAGCGTAAACGGCATGGAAACGAAAAAAACATCCATTTGGCAAAGTTACCGCTTCCCCATCCTGCTGATCAGCTCGATTATTATCGGCTGCATACTGGGCGCAACCTTGGGCGAAAAGGCCAAGGCGCTGGAGCCCTTTGGGAAAATCTTTTTGAATCTCATGTTCACGGTCGTGGTGCCCCTGGTATTCACCAGCGTGGTAAGCGCGGTAGGCTCCATGGTCAACCTGAAACGGCTGGGTAAAATCCTTGGGAACATGCTGTTGGTGTTTGTTGTCACGGGCATCATTGCGGCGGTTCTGATTATCACGGTGGTTACCATCTGGCCCCCGGCCCAGAACGTGGCCCTTGAAATGGCAGGAGACGGTGGCTTTGAAGAGGTTTCTCTGGCGGACGCCATCGTGAACGGCATTACCGTAAACGATTTCTCCGGCCTGCTTTCTCGCTCCAACATGCTGCCCCTCATCCTCTTCTCCATCCTTTTTGGCGTGGGCTTGAGCCTGTGCGGTGGCGAGGAGAGCCCTGTGGGTAAATTCATTGCAAATCTGAACGCCATCATGATGAAGCTGGTCAGCATCATCATGTATTATGCGCCCATCGGCCTGGCCGCTTATTTCGCCAGCCTGGTAGGCGAATTCGGCCCGCAGCTTTTGGGCGAATACGCCAGGGCAATGGTGATTTACTATCCCCTGTGCTTCCTGTACCTATTCATCATGTTCCCCCTGTATTCCTATTTCGCGGGAGGCAAGCTGGGCATGAAGCGGATGCTCAAATATATCGCCAGCCCCGCCATCACCTCCTTTGCCACCGGCAGTTCCATCGCCACGATCCCGGTTAACCTTAGAGCCTCCGAAAGCATCGGCGTTTCCAAGGATGTGCGGGAGATCGTGATCCCTATTGGCGCCACCATGCATATGGATGGTTCCGTGCTTTCCGCTATTTTAAAAATATCCTTCCTCTTCGGCATTTTCGGCATGAAGTTTTCCGGCATCGGCACCTTTGCTACCGCCGTTTGCGTGGCCGTGCTTAGCGGCGTTGCCATGAGCGGTATCCCTGGCGGCGGCCTCATCGGCGAAATGCTCATCGTCAGCCTCTATGGCTTCCCGCCGGAGGCATTCCCCATCATCGCCATGATCGGCTTCTTGGTGGATCCGCCCGCTACCATGATCAATTCCAGCGGCGATACCATTGCCAGCATGATGGTTACCCGCCTCATCGAGGGCAAGGGCTGGCTGGAAAAGCGCCTTGCCGCCCGCGAGGAAACCGCGCAATAGGCGCGCATGAAATCTGACCTTCACGTTTTAAACCAGGCCGGGCGCCCAAGCGGTATGCCCGGCTTGCGTTTTGTGCTAAAAGCAACCACCAGCTCTGCTGGTGAGAATAAAAATGCGTTAGCTAACAGCAGTGAGCGAAGCGAACGACAATTAGATTGGCCGGGTTAAAGCTTAGAACTATGGGAAAACGGCTGGTTTGCCAGTAGCGGGGCAATTGATGCGATTGATGGAATAATCCATGCGTCTTGAGACGCCGCCGGTAATAAGCCCTTCTAGGGCTGGTGCAAACCACCAGTTTAACTGGTGGTTTTGATTTGTAAAAAAAGAGGGAAAAAGCGCACTTTATGCCGCAAAAAAAACTTGCACGGTACCCGTGGGGCGCGTTACAATGAAAATAGCGGCATGCCGCGAATAAAAAAGGCAAATCTTAAGAGAGGAGAACAAGATGGACGCCGGACCATATGGCAGTAGACGCCATACTAATTTCATATCGTGGACGGCGTTTATCGGTTGGTAAAACGCCGCCCTTAAAGGAGACGTTTTATGATCGAGCAAGTTCTTCAACTTCTTCGGGAGCGCAGGTATGCCGATGTGAAAGCGGCTGCGCTCAATATGCATTACGCGGATATTGCGGAGGTTTTCAGGGAGCTGGATGACGATTGGGAAAGCGCCCTGCTTCTTTTCCGTTTGCTGCCTAAAGAGCTGGCGGCGGAAACCTTCGCTTATATGGAGCCTGATATTCAGGCGCACATCATCGGGGCCATTACGGACCGCGAACTTCGTTATATTCTGGATGAACTCTATCTGGACGACTATGTGGACCTCATCGAGGAAATGCCCGCCAATGTGGTGAAGCGGGTGCTCTCCAATTCCAGCGGCGAAAACCGCAAGCTGGTCAATGAATACCTCCAATACCCGGATAAGTCCGCCGGCAGCATTATGACCAACGAGTACGTCTACTTCAAGCAGACGGTCACCGTGCAGCAGGCTCTCAATATTATTCGCAAAACCGGGATAGACAAAGAAACCATCAACAACTGCTATGTAATCGACAACCAGCATCATATGGAGGGCGTGGTAGCCCTGCGTGAATTGATTCTGGCGGATCCCCAGACCTTGGTTGGGGATATTATGCGCACAAATGCCATCAGCGCAAACACCCATGACGACCAGGAGGAAGTAGCCCAGCTCTTTTCCAAATACGATATGCTTTCCATGCCCGTGGTGGACAATGAGATGCGCCTGGTGGGCATCATCACCATCGACGACGTGATGGATGTTCTCCAGGAAGAGATCACGGAGGATATGGAGAAGATGGCGGCTATTACCCCCAGCGACAAGCCTTATTTGCGCACAAGCACGCTGGAAATCTGGAAGAGCCGCATTCCCTGGCTCCTCCTGCTGATGGTCTCCGCCACGTTTACCAGCATGATTCTTATGCGGTTTGAAGCGGCGCTCTCCGCCGGGCTCATCGCCTTTATTCCTATGCTCATGGATACGGGCGGCAATTCCGGCAGCCAAAGCTCCGTTACCATCATTCGCGGCTTGTCCCTAGGGGATATTCAATTTCCCGACCTGTTGCGGGTGCTTTGGAAGGAGGTCCGGGTAGCTGTGCTTTGCGGCCTCACGCTAGCCGTGTGCAACTTCCTGAAGCTCATGTTTTTCGATAAGGTGGGCCTCCATATCGCCATGGTGGTGTGCCTGACATTGGTTTGCACCGTGTTTTTCGCCAAGGTGGTGGGCTGCACCTTGCCCATGCTGGCCAAGAAACTGGGCTTTGATCCGGCCGTGATGGCCAGCCCCTTTATTACAACCATTGTGGATGCCGCTTCCCTGCTCATTTATGTGCATGTGTCCATGCTGCTCATCTAAGAGCAAAAGAGGATGCCATTTACTTTTCGCTTCCACCTTGCACAGGCATGCCAATATGCCTAAGGACGCGCCTGAAGCAGGCGCTTACAACCTGGCAATCTCCAAAAAAGCGGTTCGCCTCCATAACCGGAGGCGGATCGCTTTTTAGAACGGCAGGGCGGGCTGGCCCGCGCCAAGGGCACTGCTTTGCTATCGTTGCAAACGCTGCGGACGGATGCGTAAGCCAAATACAAGATGGGCTAATCGATATCCTCTACTACGGACTTAGGCGGAATATCCAGGACGGTGGGATCTTTGAGAAATGTCTTGATGAGCTTAAGCGCGGAGGCATAGCAAAACCCGTCGCAAATACGCTCATCGGTCACAAAGGCATAGTCGATAGATTTGCGCTCCCGAATAGAGCCGTCCGCCTGCAGCTCATAGCGTTTTTGCTTGGCTCCAAAGCTGCAAAACACGGGGACATTGCCAAAATCATACAGATGGTGAAAAATGGGCGGAATGCCCAAGCTGCCCATGCTGGTGATATAAATGGAGCCGTGAAAAGGGCTTACGGCCAACAGTCCCTTAGGAATGAGGCCAAAATAATCCAGCAGATGCAGCAGCCATACCACAAATTTTAAGAGCAAACCCGGTATATAATGGAGTGCCTTGGCGGTATCGTCAAACCCGCTATCGGTCCGCTTGTTTTTCAAAATTTCCGAATGCAGGATGCCGTAAACCTCCGCCGCCGTGGCTATGGCCGGGAATACCACCTTGATAACGGTATCCGGCGCATCAGCCCGCATTTCCTTTTTCACAGTAATCATGGCCTGAATGTTGTTGCGGGCATATACCTTTTGCCCGCTTATAAAGCGGTTGATGGCGGGCTTTTGGGAAACGGTGCGCACATAAGCGGCCAGCATCACATGAAGAATACCAAAATCATCCAAGCCGGCCCGGCGCTTGGCATGGATGTAGGCCTCCATGGCCTCAATATCCACGCTGTCGCGCAGGAAGTTGGAAGAGGCGTTGCGGGTCCGCATAATATAGGGAGAAAGCCGGTCTATGTGGTGGGATGTGCGGATTCTGCGGCCCTCGCTGCGGTCACCAAAGCGACGTTTGCGTTGCTCCATAAGGGTACGCTCCTTATCTGCCATGTTGGGTAGAAAGATGACGCTTTTATTGTATTCCCCCCTCCTCCTTCTGTCAATTTATGTTCCTTTTTGCGAATGCCTCTATGCAGGCGCATGGTTCGCAACGCCAAACGGCAGCGCCTAAACAATGCCATAAAAATAAAGAAGCGGCTTAGCCGCTTCTGAAACTGTCCCAACCCTGAAGGTAAGCCCCCGGCAGTTAGCTCCCATAGTAGGCATAGCCCGGCGGGAGCAGATCATATAGGGCGGCGGGCACCATCTGCTTGGAAACCTGCGCCTGGGTGATGTTGTAGGCAACGCAAAAGGCGTAAAGCCGGTTGGCCAACTCCTGGGTAGCAGCCTCGATAGCCAGCTTGTCCAGGGGCTGCTGAAGGGCCTTCTCGGCCTTTTCTTCGCTCCAGTCCACAGGAATATTCCGTTCGGCCAGGCTCCGCACAACCTCCGCCGCCTCGCTTACGCCATATTGCTGGGAAGCGTAGGGGTCATTGAGCACCTGGGTGGCCAGATAATCTGCAAAGCCCACATAGGCCATGCCGGAAGCGGCCGCCTTATCGGCCTCCACATAGCGGTAATCAAAGCGGTAATCGGGCTGGATCTCTATGCCGAACAGATCGTTTACGAAAGCCTGAAGCTTATCCGTATCCAGCACATAATAGGAAGCGCCGCTATAAGGCGTGTCGCTGATATACTCGCCCTCCAGGGTATAGCGGTGCAAATCCGCCTCCAGGTCCAGATCCATGGCGAAAAGGGTGAGGGCGGCGATCTGCTCCAGATTCAGATCCGTATGAACTTTATCTTGCACGGACAGGTAGACCTTAGGCAAGTTCTTCAATTGATCCCGGCTTTTCAGCTGGGAAAGGATGGCGAAAAGCATGCGCTGTTGCCTATCCGCCCGGCCTACATCCGTGCTGATGCCCTTGCGGGCTCGGCAGTAATCCAGCACCTGCTGGCCGTCTAAATGCTGGAATCCCGTTTCCAGCACGCGGCCGTTCAGGGTAATCCGCACATCCACATCGTAATCCACACCGCCCATGGCGTCTACCACGGCCTTGAGGCCCGCCATGTCCACGCCCGCGTAATGGGAGATGGGGATGCCCAGAAGGTTTTGCACGGTTTCGATGGCGTAATGAAAGCCGTCCCCGTTTACGCTGCCGCCTTTGGCAAAAGCGGCGTTGATCTTCCAGCGGCCCGTCACGTTATAGATGCTGGCCATGGTATCTCGGGGAATGGAGATAAGGTGCACGTCCCCTGCCTCAAAATCCACGGAAAGAACCATGATCACGTCGCTTCGAAAGTTGTTGCTTTCATCCCGGTATAACGCGCTGCCCTCGTCTTCCCGTTCGGGGCTTTGGTCCCAGCCCAGCATAAGGATGTTCACGCGGTTTTTCATAAAATCTCGATCCGCAGTTTGCGCCAGTTCCTCCTCGGGAGAAAGGGTGGGGGATGGCATGGGCATGGAGGATGCTTCCGGGGCGATGGTGGAAGAAGGAGAGGGAATCGGCGTTTCGAAGGCCTGCATAGGGTTGGATTTCATGGCGCGCAAGTATAGCGCCACCCCCGCCCCCAAAGCTAAAGCCAAGGCCAGAACCCCTGCGAACAGGATCAATAAGATCCGCTTCCCTTTCTGCATGCCCGTATCCTCCCACAATAAAATTAGCGAACTCATTATAGCATAAAATACACAGAAAAATATGAACAATACGAAAATTAAAAAGGACGGTTCACCACGGAACGCCCTTTTTTGTATATGTATAATACCACAAAATTGAGCAAAAATCAATTCTTGTATCGTGCGCGTAAAGGGATATACTATCCTTTACGCGGGGAAGGGGGCGAACCTATGAAACTGGAGCTGATTTGGATGCCTGCAACGATGCAAACTGCCGAACGAATCCTGTCGAGCAACCGTATTTCCGCCCGCTTCGGCCTTGCATTGAACCGGGAGCAAGCCATTGCCCTGGCGCAAGATAGGCAGAAGGCTTTGGAAGAAACAGGGCGGGTAGAATTTGCAAACGGGGTTTTGGAGGATCTGATCTTCGCCTTTTGCGATTCACCCTATATCGATCAGGCCCACTATGCGGAAACCTTGGATGGACTGCTGCGCCTTTTCTATGCGTTTAAGAACGAAACATTGGATCAATTGCCGGACGCTGAGTTGATAGAGATTATGAAAACAGCCTTTGACGGCCCGCCCTGCTACGGTAGCCTGGCGCTGCTGGAAGGTAAAGTTCTGGAGGAAGTGGGCCGGAGGGAACGGTTCCGCGGCCTGCCGCAGGCGGAGGAAGCCGGAAATGCGGACGTGGAGGAAAACGAGGATGCATAATCTGGCGCCCCGGGGAAGATTGCGCCGGGAGGAGCTGGCCCAGCAGGCGTATTTGGAATCCCTGCTGGGAACGGCCTTTTCCAAGGGGCTGATCGACAACGCTTTTTACGAAAGAGTACAGTTGGGCTGCATGGAACTGCTGGCCGCCCATTGCAGACGCTATACGGGGGGGCAGAGCACCTCCCTTCCCCGAGAAACGGCGGAGGATATTTTCCACGCCATCGTATTCTCCTTGGGAATCTGGCTTAAAGGCTATTCGGAGCCGGAAGAGGCCCTGGCAGCATTGGGCGGTGGAACGCCCGCTTTACAAGAAGGCCTAAATGCGGGCTTTCAGAAAATTCAGATCAAAACCCGTGCCACCCGGCAATTCTATAGGCTGGCCCAAGGGCGGCTGCTGGAAACGGACAATTATGTTTACAACGCTACGGCCCAGGGGGGAATCGCCGGGTTTTTCAAACTTTATGAGCCACGCTTTGGCGCCCATAAGATTCACATCACCGCGGATTATCCGCTCCTGCTTTTCCCGGAAGGGTACCAGGGCATTGAATTCATCCAGCTTTATGTACAGAATTTGGACTACGAAAACCGCTTTTGCCGCGCCTTCCCCGCCCGGGCTATCAAGGCCGCTTTCACGCGCCATGCCATTGCATATGATACCACCGTAGAGAATCTCCATGCCAATTTATGCGCCGTGGCCCTGCAGGCCGCTCTGGCCTGCGCCCTATGTGACTGCCCAGTGGAGAATTTGGCGCTTTCCTTTACGGGGCGGGAAAGGCTGGCGGGCTTGCTGGCGCAAAAAACAGAGCGTATGACCATCCTTTCGAATGCGTTGGAGGCCGTGCTGGAACAGGTGGCCATCAACAAGCCCGCTGCAAATTATATACGCTTGGCCCTTCGCCTTTATGCCCCCGCCATGGCCGAAGAGATGCAACTGCTTCTAGAATAACCAAGGCTGCCGGTTGGCAAAAGCCCGGCCGCGCAGGTTTTCCACAAAAGCAAAAAGGCACCAAACGGCGCCTTTTCAATAAGCGGGGGCCCTTGCAGGGGCCCCGTATAGGATGCTTATTTTGATTTGCCCAGGTAGGCTTCCCGCACGCTTTCGTCATTGAGAAGCTCTTGGCCT
Organism: Candidatus Pelethousia sp.; assembly: GCA_034933245.1. Lineage (GTDB taxonomy): Bacteria > Bacillota > Clostridia > Christensenellales > CAG-138 > Pelethousia. The sequence continues at coordinate 66,800 of JAYFNX010000018.1, read as the reverse complement.
GTGCCGGATAGGGTGATGTTGCCGGTCTGGAGCACATAGCCACGGTTGGCGATCTTAAGGGCTGCGTTTGCGTTCTGCTCGATGAGCAGAACGGTCATGCCTCCAGCGTTGATACGCTTGATGGTATCAAAGATATCCCGCACGATGAGGGGAGCAAGGCCCAGGCTGGGTTCGTCCATCATCATCACCTTGGGTTTGGCCATTAGGCCCCGGCCTACGGCCAGCATCTGCTGCTCGCCGCCGGAAAGGGTGCCGGCCATCTGCCAATTGCGTTCCTCAAGCCGGGGAAACAGGTGATACACGCGCTGAATATCCTCTTCAATTCCCTCTTTATCCGCCCGCAGATAGGCGCCGATCTTCAGGTTTTCCAACACGGTAAGGTTGGGAAATACGCGGCGGCCTTCCGGCACGAGGGAGATGCCCCGTTGGACGATCTTCTGGGAATCGTAGCCGGAGATAGTCTCCCCATTGTATACGATGGAGCCGGCACCCGCGCTTACCAAGCCGGAAATCGCCTTAAGCGTGGTGGATTTCCCTGCGCCGTTGGCGCCGATCAGGGTGACGATTTCCCCCTCGTTTACCTCAAAGGAGATGCCCTTGAGGGCCTCGATGCCGCCGTAATTCACACGGAGGTCTTTTACTTCCAGCATGCTGATTCCTCTTCCACCCCCAAATCTGCGGTAATGACGGCGGGATCGTCCTGCACCTGGGCAGGCGTGCCCTCAGCAATCTGCTTGCCAAAGTCGATCACGTAAATCCTGTCCGAAATCTCCATCACCAGATTCATATGATGCTCAATCATAAACACCGTGAGATGGAAATCGTCCCGTATACGGCGAATGAAGGCGGTGAGCTCATCGGTCTCCTGGGGATTCATGCCCGCGGCGGGCTCATCCAGCAGCAGAAGCTCCGGTTTCGTGGCCAGGGCCCGGGCAATTTCCAGGTGGCGCTGCTTGCCGTAAGGCAGGTTGTTGGCCACTTCGTCCTTTACATCCGCAAGATCAAGGATGGTCAGCAGGCGCATGCAGTCCTCCCGCATGGCTTCTTCCTCCTTGCGGTTCAGGCCGAACACCGCGGAGAAAAGGCCGGCCTTGAGGTTCATGTGCTTTGCGATCAGCACGTTTTCAAAAACCGTAAGGTTTTTGAAAAGGCGAATGTTTTGGAAGGTACGGGCCACGCCCATCTTGGTGATCTTATCCGGCGTGTTTTTAATGGTCGTGGTGTATTTGCCCCTGTTTTCCCCGGCATAAAGCTTTTTCATTTTGCCATGCGGAAAATCCTCGGCAATAATCGTGCCCTTGAGTGTTACGCGGCCGTTGGAGGGGGCGTAAACACCGGTGATGACGTTAAAGGCGGTGGTTTTTCCCGCGCCGTTGGGGCCGATTAAGGCTACAATCTCTCCTTTATTGACATCCATGGTGAGGTTGTTTACGGCTACCACGCCGCCGAATTGCATGGTTACATTTTCTACACGCAGTACGGTATCAGGCATTTTTGCCACCTCCCTCTCCCATGGTTTTCTTGCCGAATTTCCGCTTAAACCAGGTCATCAGCTTAGGAATATTGTCCCAACTGAATTCCCGGCTTCCCATGATGCCGCGGCGCCAGAATAGGACCACCGCCATGAGCAGCAGGGAGAAGATAACCATACGGAATCCCGTGCGGAACAGGGGCACATGCCAGCTGCCGATCATCAGGGGATTATCGAAGAAGCGCAGCCACCATTCCTTGCTGGCCGTAACCAGGAAAGCACCCAGCACGCTGCCCGAAACGGAACCGATGCCGCCGATCACCACGATAAGCAGGACGTCATAGGTAAGCATGATCTGGAAGGTTTTGGCCTCGATGGAGCGCATATACATGGCCAAAAGGCCGCCAGCGATGGCGGTGAAGAAAGAGCTGATGACAAACGCCATTTCCTTATGCTTGAAAAGGTTGATGCCCATGGCCTCGGCGGAAATTTCATCCTCCCGAATGGCCTTAAAGGCCCGGCCGTACGAGCAACGAATAAGCAGCACCATAAGGAGAATACACACGGCGGCGATGCCAAAGGGCACCAGCAAGCAGCCAAAACCGCTGGTTAGGCCGAAGCCCGGAATGTTTTTCACACCGTAGGAGCCGTTTGTGATCTGATCCATCTGGGGGCTCGAAATGAGAGCCCGGATAATTTCGGAGAAGCCCAGGGTGGCGATGGCCAGGTAATCGCTTTTAAGCCGCAGAACCGGGACGCCGATGAGGGCCGCAAAGATGGCCGCCACCAAGCCGCCTACGATGAGCGCGATGGGAATGAGCACAACCTCGGGAATAGCTCCAAGGGCTCTTTTGAGGCTCATAATCCAAGGGGCTACGCCATTCATATAATAGACGGCTTCAATTTTACTCGTGGGTATGGTGAGGATGGCCGTCACATAGGCGCCAATGGCCATAAAGCCCGCCTGCCCCAAAGAGAAGAGGCCCGTAAAGCCGTTAAGCAGGTTCATGGAAACGGCGGCAATGGCCAATACGGCGCTCTTTTGCAGGATGGATACGGCCATTCCCTGGGTAGTTTGCTGGGTTTCCATATAAAGCAGGAAGGCCAACAAAAGTGCGATGGTTATGCAGTTGCATAAGATTTTTGTACGTTTCTTCATATGCATCACACCTTATCCGTAATTTTTTCGCCGAACAGACCAGTGGGCCTAAACAGCAGCATGATGATGAGCAACAGGAAGGTGAAAGCATCGCTAAAGGTGGAATATCCAAGGGCCACCAGGAATGTTTCACATATGCCGATGATAAAGCCGCCAACCACCGCACCGGGGATGGAGCCGATTCCACCCAGCACAGCCGCCACGAAGCATTTGAGGCCGGGGAGCGCACCGGAGAAGGGGGTGACGGACATACGGTCCGTAAAATAAAGGATGGAACCCACGGCAGCCAGCGCGGAACCGATAACGAAAGTCATGGAGATGACGTTGTTGATTTTGATGCCCATGAGTTTACTGGTCTCAAAATCCTTGGATACGGAGCGCATGGCCATGCCAATCTTGGTATGGCTAATGATGTTCATCAGCGCGATGACCAACAGGATGGTCAACACAGGGGTGACGAACGTGACGAGAGAGGCGGAAACGTCGCCAATCTGAAAAATCTTTTTAAGCATGGGAATCTCTGGGTACGCCCGGGGAAGGGCGGAGAAGAGATAGGTGGCCAGGTTTTGCAAGAGATAACTGGCGCCGATGGCGGAGATCATAATGGACATACGCGGGCTGGACCGCAGGGGCTTATATGCCGCCCGCTCAAGCACCACGCCTAGCACGATGGTGCCGACGATCACCACGACCATGGCGACGGGCCAGGGCATACTGGCCACGGCAAACACCATAAAATAGCCGGCTATCATGAAAATATCGCCATGGGCGAAGTTGATGAGGCGCAAAATGCCGTATACCATGGTGTAACCTATGGCAATGAGGGCATAAGCACCGCCCAGCGATATGCCCGTGAGGCAATGCTGTAGGAAAGTGGTAAGACTCATTGTATGAAAAACCCCCGATTTGAATTGTAATTCCGGGTATTCGCCAATAAATGCGCTATACAAGAGAAAAGAGGCGGGGGGCAGATGTCCCCCGCCTTAAAAAGTTGTGTTTAGCCGATGGAAACCGTCTTCAGGAACTTGAACGCGCCGCCCTCAATGATGTTGAGGTAAGCCATGTCCTTCTTGGCATCGCCGTTCTCGTCGAAGGCGATGGCGCCGGTCACGCCGGTGACTGCTACGCCGGGCAGGGCATCGCGAATGGCGGAACCTTCGGTGGAGCCGGCAGCCTCGATAGCGGCCACGGCCACCATGTAAGCGTCATAACCAAGAGCGGATACCGCGGCAACACCGTCACCGCCGTTCTTTTCCATGTCCGCGGGGTTGGCCTGGAGGTATTCCTTAAAGCCCTTTACGAAATCAGCCGCAGCGGTGTTGGAGGTGTCCGCCTCATCGAAGAAGGTGGAAACCACAACGCCTTCGGCGTCCGCACCGGCGTTATCGGCGATGGTCTGGTTCTGCCAGGTGTCGCCAGCGGTGATGGGGCAGGTGATACCGAGCTCACGGGCCTGCTTGATGAGCAGGGGCGCGGTGGCGATGGAGCTGGGCGCGAAGATGGTATCGGGATTCTGGGCCTTAATCTCGGTGAGAATGGCCTTAAAATCGGTCTGGTTGGTCTGGAACTGCTGCTCTACGACTTCGCCGCCCAAAGCGGTGAAGGCCTTTACAAAGAAGCTGCCGAGGCCGGAGCTGTAGTCATCGCCCAGCTGGGTAATGACGGCGGCTTTCTTGGCGCCTTCCTGCCAAGCGTAGTTCGCCATAACGGTGCCCTGGAAGGGATCGAGGAAGCATACGCGGAAATAGTAATCATTCCCAAGGGTGACCTGCGGGTTGGTGCAGGAGCAGCCGATGGCGGGAATCTTGTTTTCGGCAAAAATTTCGCCTGCCGCGATGGACACGCCGCTGCCGTAGGAGCCAAGCACCACGGACACGCCCGCGGACATGAGGCTCTGGGCCGCGGTGACGGCCTCGGTCTTATCGGACTTGTTGTCCGCTTCGACCAGCTCAATCTTGTATTCCTCGCCGCCGATGTTCACGGTAGGTTTCACCTGGTTGGCATAGCGGATAGCCAGAACTTCCTGGTAGCCGCCGCCGCCGTTTTCACCCGTGAAGGGCTCGAACACGCCGATTTTAATTACTTTGTCGCCGCTTTCAGGGGCAGATGCGGCCGGTGTGCCACTGCAGCCGAAAGCCGCAAAGGCCATAGCCGCCACGAGAAGGAACGCAAGCATTTTCTTCATGTTTTTTTCCTCCGATTTTATGTATTGGTGTTTCTGGACTGACTTGCCCATCTAAGAAATGCGGGCACTCCCGCCCAGCTTGTTTTATCATACACCACATCCCGCACAAATGCAATCCGTTTCAAGTTGCATACATGTATGCGGTGCTGGAAGGCATTATTTTTTTCCATAGTCCGCTAAAATGGAAGAAAAGAGGAGAAAATAGAACTTAAAAATTTTATATGTTTTTTATAAAGAAGAAATTGGTTAAATAAATATAAAAGATGGAAGTGCCATCTCAAAAATGCGTATAAAGTCGCACAAAAGTGTGATACCAATGTGACGAAAGGCATTGACGGATTAAAAATTACATGCTAAAATCTTAGCGTAAACAATGTAAAACATAAAATTTCTAAACACACTCTCTTAACATAACCGCCACTGCTCCCTATAATCCGCTTACTAAAGAAGGCTAAGGACGACTTCTCTAAGGAATGTTCTTTTTTGCGCTCATGCCATTATAATTTTTTATAATGTCATTGATAAAATTATCTCATCAAGAAAGGTTGGTCGAATCAATGAGTCTTGCAAGTATTAACAGTGCAATCAACGGTTTCGTATGGGGTCCTATTATGCTCCTACTGCTGGTTGGCTGCGGCGTGCTACTCTCCTTCCGCACTGGATTCATACAGGTGAGCAAGTTTAAAACTTGGTGGAACGCCACCATCGTCTCCATCTTCAAAGACAAAAGCGTCCATGATAAAAGCGATAAGAGCTCCCTTTCCCAGTTCCAGGCGTTTACCACGGCTCTGGCAGCCACGGTAGGCACGGGCAACATCGCCGGCGTAGCAACGGCAATTGTGGCCGGCGGCCCTGGTGCCGTATTCTGGATGTGGGTATCCGCTTTCTTCGGTATGTGCACCAAGTACGCCGAAGCTTTGCTGGCGGTCCTCTTCCGGTATAAAGCGCCGGACGGCTCCTGGATGGGCGGCGCCATGGTGTATCTGCAAAAGGGCGTGAAGGGCGGCTTGGGCAAATTCCTGGCTGGGTTCTTCTGCGTACTTACGGCGCTTGCAGCATTCGGTATCGGCAACATGACCCAGGTGAACTCCATTGCCGGCTCCATCACCCGCCTCTTCCCCGTCGTTCCCGGCTGGGTTGTTGGCGTAATTCTGGTTCTGTTGGTAGGCTTGGTGCTGATCGGCGGCCTTAAGCGTATCGGCGCCGTTACGGAAAAGCTGGTGCCCGTTATGGCTCTGTTCTATGTCGTAGGCGGCTTGATCACCATCGTCGCCAACGGCAGCCATCTTGGCCGGGCCTTCAGCCAGATCTTCTCGCAGGCGTTTAGTTTCCGTGCGGTTGGCGGCGGCGTAGCCGGTGTTGTCATGATGCGTGCTATGCGCTTCGGCGTTGCCCGCGGCGTGTTCTCCAACGAGGCAGGCCTTGGCTCCGCTTCCATGGCACATGCCACTGCAAACGTGAAAGAGCCCGTTAAGCAGGGCCTCTGGGGCGTGTTTGAGGTATTTGCGGATACCATCATCGTGTGCTCCATCACCGCGCTGGCCATCCTCACCTCCTTTGATGGCATGGCGATTGCGGATGTGGGCCTTAACGGCGCCCAGCTCTCCATGGCGGCCTTCGGCACCATCTTCGGCACCGTGGGTGAAGCCACCGTGGCCATTGCGCTGTGCATGTTTGCCTTCTCTACCCTCATCAGCTGGAGCTACTACGGCAACCGTTCCGCTACCTTCCTCTTCGGCGATAAGGCCAGCAAGGTCTACAATATCATCTTCACGCTGGTGGTCTTCGGCGGCAGTATCGGCGGCCTGGAACTCATCTGGGACATCGCCGATACCCTCAACGGCCTCATGGCCATCCCCAACTTGATCGGTCTCGTATGCCTCTCCGGCGTGGTGGCCAAAGCGACGAAGGATTACTTCCAGCGCCGCAAGGATGCCAACTATGTGGAGATCAACCGTACGTATACCGACTTCATGTAAACAACGTTTTGCGGGCGCGACGCAGACGCGCTCCATGGAAAAGCCCCTTCGGGGGCTTTTTTTAACGCGTTTATTTTTTGCATTGCGTTATATATTATATAAGGAAGCGCCCCGCGATAAAAGCGAGGCGCTTCTTATAAGGCAAGAATGAGGCATACGGGAAAGCAGGCCTATGCGCCCAGGCGCGTGCCATAGAAGAACAGGGCCACGGTGCCCGGGCCGGAATGGGCGCCGATCATCACGCCAATATCGTCGATCACGATGGTTTCGATGCCGGTTCGCTCCCGGATCTGTGCGGCCACCAGTTCTGCCTCCTTTTGGGCGTCGCAATGGCCGATAAAGGCCACATCCGCCTTTTCCTTATCCATGCTTGCCACCATATGATCCACCAGGGCTTTGAGGGACTTCTTGCGGCCCTGAACCTTTTCCACGGCTACCAGATGGCCGTCGCAATCCACATGCATTACGGGCTTAATCTGCAGGACGGTAGCAATGGCCGCCGTGGCGCCGCTGACCCGGCCGCCCCGTTTGAGATACTCCAGATCGTCCACGGTAAACCAATGGACAAAATGCAGCTTGTTGGCTTCCAACCAAGCGACCATCGCGTCAAAGTCCAGCTCCTTTTGCAGCCGGGCGGCATAGTACAGGAAGGGCCCTTGTCCCAGGCTGGCGCAGAGGCTATCCACCACGGCAATCTTGCGCCCGGGATATTTTTCCGCCAGTTCGGCCTGGGCGATGCGGGCGGAGCCTACGGTGCCCGAAAGCGCGCTGGAAAAGCCAGCGTAAATTACATCCATGCCCTGCTTCAGGTAACCCTCGAACACGGAGGTAAAGGTATAGGCGTTGATCTGGCTGGTGATGGCTGAAGCGCCTTGGCGCATGGCGGCGAAGAACTCCGCGGTGGTTTGGTCCCCGTTCCCCGGGCAATAGCTGTAAGGCTTGCCGTTCAGGGTGTATTCCATGGGGAGAACCTCCACATCCCATTCTTGGGCAAGGGAAAAGGGCAGGTCGCTGGTTGCGTCGGTAATAAGCTTATAAGGCAAAATGCATTCACTCCATTTCTGTTCAAGATAATCCATCCACAACACATGGAAACCGTTAAGAAAATCAATACTCGCCTAAGATTATATAGGGAAACAGGACTGTTGTAAATACAGGGAAAATTCCCGCCGGCATTTGCAACGCGGGCGAGAAAAGGGAGCGGAATATGGCTTCCACTCCCCTGTTGGTTACGTGCGGGTTAGGATCTCCGTTGCTTAGGCGGCATGCGTCTTTGTGGCGGCCTTCTTTTGCTCCATGCTGGTCACGATGACGGAGCAGGCGCAGTCCCCCACCACGTTCAGGGTGGTACGGCCCATGTCGAAGAGACGGTCAATGCCGTAGATCAGGCCAATGCCTTCTACAGGCAGGCCCACGCTGGTGAGCACCATGGCAAGCATGATCATGCCCGCCCCGGATACGCCGGCGGTGCCGATGGAAGCAATGGTGGCCGTGAGCACGATGGTAACCATCTGGCCCAGGGTGAGGTTAATGCCATAGCAGGTGGCGATGAAAATGGAGCACACGCCCATGTAGATGGCTGTTCCGTCCATGTTCACCGTGGCGCCCAGGGGAAGCACAAAGCTGGAGATGCTTGAATCGGCCCCCAGTTCATCGCAGCATTCCTTGGAAAGGGGCAGGGTAGCCACCGAGGAGGTGCTGGAGAAAGCCATAGCCATAGCCGGGATGATGCCCTTGAAGAACTTTAGGGGGCTCATACCAGAAAATACTTTTACGGTAATGGAATAGACCAGCACAGCGTGTAGAATGTAGGAAATATAGGCCACGCCCAGCACCAAGGCCAGGCTGCCCAGGATGGCCGGGCCCTGATTGGCCACCACCCAGGTCATCAGGCAGAACACGCCGATGGGGGAGAGCTTGATGATGAACATCATCACGGACATGAACACGTCGTTGGCGCTGGTGATCAGGCGGGCAAAGGGCTGCCCCTTTTCGCCTGTCACCAGGATGCCGGCGCCCAACAGCAGGGCGATGACGATAACCTGCAGCATGCTGGCATTCACCAGCGGGGCCCAGAAGTTGGAGGGGAAGATGCCTACGATGGTATCCATCACATTGGCTGTTTTGGCCTCATACTCCACCCCCGCGGTATCCAGCACAGTGAAAGAACCCTTGAAGAGGTTGGCAAAAATCAGGCCGATCACAATGGCCACCGCCGTGGTGAGCATGAAATAGATGATTGTTTTGAGGCCGATGGAACCAACCCGCCGGATATCCTTCATGGAGAGCATACCGCTGACCATGGAGAGCAGCACGATGGGCACGACGATGAACTTGAGCAGGTTAATGAAAATATCGCCGAAGGGTTTGATGTAGGTGGTGGTAAAGTCCGGATTGCCCAGGAAGAGCAAGCCCGTAGCAATACCGGCCAGCATAGCGATGCCGATCCACGCGGCTAGAGACAGTTTTTTCTTGGGTTTGGATTCCATGAGATGAAACCTCCTTTTAAGAAAACAAAGAAATGATTATTTCGGAAGGCTGATAGAACAACCTTCCAGATACTGGATGATACTAGTATACCATTATGTTCTTAAGAAAAGAAACTCCCTTGTGTAAAAAAACGTTAGCAGATAAAGAAGAAAAATAGGATTTGCCCTAGGCGGATTGGCGAAGCGGTTCCTTTATGGTAAAATAACGGATAGAATCGTTCCACGTTAAAGAAAGGTAGGCATACAGCGGCATGAAAACCATCGGCATCATAGGCGGCATGGGACCTTTGGCCACGGCGGATCTGTTTGAAAAGCTGGTGCGCCTTACGGACGCCCCCTGCGACCAGGATCATATCCATACCATTGTGGACAGCAATCCTTCCATACCGGATCGGACCGCCGCCATTCTCAGCGGAGGCGAAAGCCCTGTTCCCGCCTTGGTTCGCAGTGCCCAAAGGCTGGAAGCGGCGGGGGCGGAGCTGCTGGTGATGGCTTGTAACACGGCCCATTATTTTTACGACCAGGTGGCGGCATCCGTATCCATTCCCATTTTGCATATTGCCCGCGAAACCGCGGCCTGCGTCCAGGCTGCGGGCCTTTCTTCCGCCGCGCTTCTGGCAACGGACGGCACGGTGAAAGCGGGCGTTTATGAGAAAGCCTTTCGGGCCGCCGGGCTGGATCTTATGCATCCCAACGACGAAGAGCAAGCGGCGGTTATGGATGTGATTTACAAGGGAATTAAGGCCGGGAATGACGCCTTCAATCCGGCCCCCATGCAGGCGGCGCTGACGCGCTTGGAAAAAGCCGGGGCGCCCGCCTTCATTCTGGGCTGTACGGAGTTGCCCATCGCCTTTGTCAAATACGGCCTCAAGGGGCGCGTTATCGATCCTACCAGTGCGCTGGCCATGGCGGCCATCCGGGCGGCCGGCGGCCATGTCCGCGCCCAAGGGAAAGATGGCGGGGAAGGGTGCCTCTTATGATTCCGGCGCTGGATACTTACCTGGATACCCTGGGCTTAAGCTGGCTTTCCTCCCTGCTCAACATCGTGCTGGCCTTTGTGTTGGCCGGAATCCTTACCCGAACCACGGGGCGGGTGGTGCGCCATGCTGCCAAGCGCCGCGCAAGCCGCGTGACAAAGGATGATATCGTGGCCAGGCGGATTGAAACCGGCACCTCCATATTTGAAGGGATCGCCAAGTACGTATTTTATTTTATCGCGGTGGCGATCTCCATCGGAGAGCTGGGGCTCACCTCCGCCATGACCAGCATGCTGGCCGCGGCGGGCATCGGCACGCTGGCCCTGGGCATCGGTGCGCAAAGCCTCATCCGGGATATTACCGCGGGGTTCTTTATCCTCTTTGAGGATATTCTGGCCGTGGGGGACTATGTGCTGATTGCGGGCATTGAGGGTATCGTGGAGGAGGTAAGCCTGCGCACGGTGACGGTGCGGGGCTTTCGGGGGGATAAAAACATCATCCCCAACGGCACCATCGGCACCATCACCAATTACTCCCGGGATGATTATCTGGCCGTGGTGGACATGTCCATTTCCCTAGAATCCGATGCGGACCGGGCTTTGGAGATCCTATACCAAGAGGCCCAGGCTGTTTATGAAGAAATGAAGGACGACGGGGTGCAGCCTCCCTCCCGGGTTGGCATCCTCCAGGTAACGGAAAGCAGCGTGACCTTGCGTGTTACCATGAAGGCGAACGTCATGCAGCAATGGACCATCACCAGGGAGACCATCCGTCGGACGCGGCTGCGCTATGAGGCGGAGGGCATCCGGACACCCCACAATACGGTGCTTTTGCGGGAGGAAAAACAATAGGCATGCTCACGGAATTTGAAACCAACGACAAGGTGCAGATGCGCAAGCCCCATGCCTGCGGCGCCAACGAATGGCAGATTATCCGCACGGGGGCGGATGTGAAGATAAAATGCCTGCACTGCGGCCGCATCGTGATGCTGGCCCGGCAGGATTTTGAAAAGGCAGCCAAGAAAAACCTGGGAAAAGGCGGGGAAGCATGAAGGGACGGGTGGAACAGAACAGCGGGGAATATGGCCGCCTGCGGCGGATGAGCTGGGCCTACGCCATTGGCGTAGCCATCCTGGTGGCTGCGCTGGTATTCACCCTTTGGTTCCAGGGCATCCAAATTACCGATAATGGTATGGCCCCTGTTTTGCAAAAAGGGGACATCCTCCTCTTTGATAAACTGGCTAAACATGCGGCGACTCCCCGGCGGGGGGATGCCTATGCTTTTGAAAACCAAGGGGGGGGCGTCAGCATCGGGCGGATCGTCGGCCTGCCCGGCGAACGGGTGCAGATCGTAGCGGGAAGCGTTTATATCAACGGCGTTGGGCTGGACGAAAGCCGCTACGCCGTCCATTTTGACGCAGCACTGGCGGAAACAACTTTGGGGCAGGGCGCGTTTTTCCTTATGCCGGATGATCGGACCGTGGCCGTGCTGGATGCGGATGCCATGACCGTTCCTTTTTCAAAGCTTATCGGCCGGGCGGCGGTTCGGGTTTCACCTTGGAGCAGAATATGCCTCTTCTGGGTGGCATAGGCCATAGGTAGGGGTTGACGGCCCGCTTTTTGCGTGCTACCATAAACTGTATAAGAGCGTTTGCGAAGCATATAGGCTGCAAAGGCTCTTTTTTAAACCTTACATCTTAGGAGGTGGCGCCCATGCTCCAGCGTTTGTTTTCCCCAAAAAACCTGAAAGGTACGGCCTTTGAAATAATCGGCAGCTTTTTGACGGCCGTCGCCCTATACAACTTTGCGCTAAACGCCAAGTTCCTCATGACGGGCTTTTCGGGCGTGGCCTTGATCCTATATAGGCTTTTCAACTTGCCCATCGGCGCGGTGATGATCCTATTGAATATTCCCGTGGCCATCTGGTGCTATAAGCTTCTGGGCCGGGGGTTCTTTTTGCGCTCCGTTCGCTGCACTATCCTCTCTTCCCTAATGGTAGATTACGTGGCGCCCCTGCTGCCCATCTATACGGGGGACAGGCTGCTGGCCGCGCTCTGCACGGGTGTGCTTAGCGGCATTGGGTATGCGCTCATCTACATGCACAATTCTTCTACCGGCGGGTCGGATTTTATCATCATGGCCATCCGCGCCAAGCGTCCCCATCTTTCCCTGGGACGCATCTCGTTTGCTATCGAGCTGGTTATTATTCTGGCGGGCGGCTTGATTTTCCGGGATATGAACGGCGTGCTTTACGGCCTTTTGGTCAATTATATTTCCGCCCAGATGGTGGATAAAATGCTCTATGGTGTGGATGCGGGCAAGCTTACCCTCATCATCACCGAGCGTGGCCGGGACGTGGTGGCAGCCATCGACCAATGCAGTGGCCGGGGGGCCACCATTCTGCCTGCCAAAGGGGGATATGCCGGAGACGGAAAAGAAGTGGTTTTGTGCGCCTGCAACAACAAGCAGATGTATCAGGTGCGCCAGGCCGTTCACGAGGTGGACTCCGCAAGCTTCATTATCATCCTGGAATCCAACGAGGTGCTGGGGGAGGGATTTAAAGAACATACACTAAAGTAATTATTGACAAACGATAATTTGTAGCATATACTGCCTCTAGAATTATTGTAAAACAATAATTTGGAGGTGGTTTTTATGTCCTTGAAAAAACAAGGCCTGCTTTTGGCCGCCATATGCGCCTTAGGGGCGGTTGCCATGCGGCTGCTTGCGCCGGGCGATCTGTTCCTTTATGCGTTTGCTCTGCCCTTTGACTTGGTGGGCAAGGGCCTTCGGGCGCTATCCCTTTCCGGCTGGGCAGGGGATGCGCTGGCATGGGCGCTTTATGGTTTGCTGTGCGCTCTGCCCGTTTGGCAGGGGCTTTGGATGCGTCGGCGGGGCCGGACGGCCTCGCATTGGCATGCGCGCAACATGCTGGCCGCCGCCCTGTTCTTTGGGGTTTATCAGTTTATCAATCCCGCCGGCTTTGTGGATCTTTTCGGCCGTGTTGCCCTCGGGGAGGGCCTGTTAATTTGCAAGAGCATGCTGGCCCTCACAATCTGGTCCTTCGCGCTGGTCTGGTGGGTGCTTTGCATGCTGGGCAGGGCGGAGCGCCTGGCTCTTTACGACGGGCTGGGCCTGCTGCTGAAAATCACGGGAGGGCTGCTCATCGTTTCCCTTTGTTACTCCCGGCTTTATGAGCTTACGGGCTGTATCCGCTCCACAGGGGTTCAGTTTTCTGATGAAAGCGGAGAGGCCCTTTCCGGCATGGCGGCCATGGCGATGCTGGGCTCGGGTTTCTCCCCCTGTACCGTTGAGTGGCCCGCCGCGTTCCGCATCCTGGCACAGGCCCTCCCGGCCATTTATTTGCTGCTTCTCCTTGCGCCTGCCCTATCCTTGCTCCGAACCCTGCGCCAGGATCCATACGGAGAGGCTGTGCCCGCCCTTTCGGACGCGGTGGCGCAAAGGGCCCGCGCCGTGGTATATGCCTGCCTGGTCAGCACCGTGGGCGCCAATCTTTTGCAATTGCTCTTTGCCGAGGCCGGGGGCGATGTGCACATCAACCTGGATGTGCCCCTGCTGGAGCTCGGCCTAGCCATCGCGCTGCTGCTTTTTGCGGATGGTTCCCGCCGCAACCGCGCCCTCAAGCTGGATAACGATGCGATTATATGAGGCGGTCCTATGGCGATTGCAGTGCATTTGGACGAGTTGCTCAAGGCTAGGGGGAAAACCGCCAAGGAGCTTTGCAGGGAAGTGGGCATTACCGAAGCGAATCTTTCCATCCTGCGCACGGGAAGGGGGAAGGGGGTGCGCTTCGCCACCCTCAACCGCATCTGCTATTATCTTGGCTGCGAGGTTGGAGAGCTTTTAACCTTTGATGGAGACCTGAACGAGGAGGATACGGCGAATGAGGAAGCTTAACATACTGATCTTGGCCCTGTGCCTGCTGGCGTCGGGCTGCCAACTGGCCCGGCCGGAGGCGGAGGCCCCGGCTGAGCCCATCGGCTTATGGATGGAGTTGCATAAAGAAGGGGACGCCTTGCCGGAAGGCTATGTGCCCGCCATCGATTTGGGGGCCGAAGGAACCTTGGGCTTAATTTTGTACAGCGAAGAACCGGGAGAGGATGGGGAACCTGTCACCGTAATGGGAAAAGAGGTATCCCCCCAGTTCATGGATCGCAATTTCGCCCTTCATGTGAATACGGACGATCGTAATACAAAAACAACCAGCGCAAGCTTTACAGGTACCCTTTATTTGGACAGAAATGTAGGCGCCGCGCCCCAGGAAATCTGGATGTGGGATATCTTTCGGGCGGTGGATGGAAGTCTGTATGCGGGGCCGGAACGTTGCCATATCAGTTACCCCCGCCAATACGAGCTGAAGGACGGGGAGAGTGTGACAGAGACGATTTCCAGCAAGACCACGGACAATGCGGGGAAAGCCGGCGAATCCAGCTATTCCATCATCCTCAAGGGCATTGGCCGGCTGGAGAAGGTGACCATTTTGGAGTTTGACCAGGATTTTAATCGGCTCTCCGGTGTAAGCCTGGAAATTCAGGAGGAGGACGCCTACCAGACCCGACCGGACACGGCTTACGTAACCATAGAGGAAACGTATGTGGCGAATGGAAAAACCAACGTGGAATGCACCACCTATTCCCAGGATGACGCCATTGATTATGACGGGGATATGGCCTTGTATCACGCCTGCAAATACATGGGTCCAGGGGGAATCGCGCTGCCCCGGGGGCTTAAGATTATCTTCTAAAACCCAAGAAAAAAACAAGGCCCGGCGCATGCGCCGGGCCTTTCCGATAGAAAGCCTATTCAAACATTTCCAAATGCTTTTCCAGCAGGCGCATCAGGGGCATGCCAAGGCCATAGCAGGAAAGAATCTGGCCGGCGGCCACGCTCAAGGCGCACAGGGCCATGGAAACCCCCACTTCATACACATAGGCCAGCAGATAACCCACAACCAAAGCGTTTACCACCACGGCCGGAAGGGGAGCCAGCCACTTGGAGTAGCCACGGCGGCGGAACCAAAAGGTCAGCAAGGCGGCGAGGCCTGTGGCCAGGCTGCCGAACACCACATCGTAAATCACCGCGCCGGTTAAAAGGTTGGCCAATAGGCAACCCAAGAAAAGGCCAGGTATGGCCGCGGGCGTAAACCAGGGCAGCACGCACAGGGCTTCGGAAAGCCGGGCCTGCAAAAGGCCGGAACCGATAGGCGCCACCGCCAGGGAAATCAATACGTAAAGCGCCCCGATAAGGGCGCCTCGCGCAAGGGATTTAGGCCCCATTATTTGGTTGCCAGGGCCGCGTTGATCTTTTCAACCAAGGCGTCCACATCAATGCCGTGTACCGCACAGGCTTGGGCAAGGTCTTCGCCGCTGGCCATGATACAGCCCAGGCAATGCATGCCGGATTCCATTAGGATATCCGCAACGTTCGGGTCCACCCGGAGGATCTGCTCGATGGTCATGCTTTTATCGATGGTCATGCGTATCGTTTCTCCTTTGGTTTTTAGTATAAGGCTTTGTTTTGATTAAGTAGATTATACCATAACTCCCTAACTTTTGGCGTTAAATTTGTAGCCGCATTTTGAGCAGGTAACTCGAAGGTTCCCCTTGCCCCGGGGTACCCGAAGCTTTTGCCTGCACTGGGGGCAGATGAGGTATTTATACTTTTTGCGCGCCGCATGCAGGTTAATCACGTTTTGCCGGCCGTAGCGGATGCGCTGCCAGAAGCCTTTCAGTTTATTCGTAACCTGCAGATAGGCGGCAAACTCGCGCTGCCTGGCCCCAAAGTTGCGGGAAAACATGCGGAATACCGCATAGCCGTAGAAAAGCAGGGCCAAAACCCGGAAAACGGTGAAAGGGATGGGAAATCCGGAGAGGAACCAGGTAACTACGCTGCACCCGATGCCACCCCAAAACAGCGCTAGGCTCATTTTATCGATGCCGTAGCGGCCTTGAAGCAAACGGTTAAAAAATCCCATAAAGCCTCTTATCCTAACTTATTCTATCTTTGTGAGCAGCAGCCCTCCCATGGGAGGAAGGCGCAAGGGCAGCGTGCCGTTTTCGGCCGGCACTTCTTCGCCGCTTATTACATCCCGGTAGCGTCCGGAAAGCCAAAGGCGGTTTACGTCAGGGCCTTGTTGAAACCGCGCCAGATCCAAAACCCCGGTAAAGGGCTTTGCCGCACGGTTTATTACCAGCACGGCGCCGCTTTCGCCCTCGCAGCGAATGGCCGCAAAAACATCCGGCGAAAGGGCGGCCATACCGCAACCGCCCCGGCACAGCGCCGCGCAGCTCCTACGGGCCGCGGAAACCGACCGGTAGAAAGCGAGAAGGTCCGCATCCTCCCGGCCCCAAGGGTAAGGCTTGCGGTTGAAGGGGTCCGCCATACCCGTAAGCCCGGCCTCGTCGCCATAGTAGATGCAGGGCACCCCGGGCAGGCCGAACTGAAGCAGTACGCCCAGCTTGAGAAGGGCGTGGGCAGGCTGGATTGCCCCGGGATTAGGCTGCCACTTGGCTTGCCCTTCCCTGGAAAGCGCATCCCGGTGGGGCGCGCCCGCAAGCACCGTAAGCGCCCGGATGGTATCATGGCTGCCCAGAATATTAAGCTGGGCATCGTAAAAAGGGCGGGGGTAGTTTTCCATAAGGGTCATAAGCCCTTCGCACAGCTCGGGGGCGGTGCGCTCCCCAAGCAGAAAGGAAAGCGCCGCATCCTTAAAGGGATAACCCATGGCGCTGTCCAGCTCATGACCGTCCACATATTGACGGCGGGCGCCAAAGCCCTCCTTGTTGGAGGCGTCGTCCCAAACCTCCCCCAGCAGCACGCTTTTGGGGTTCAGCGCCTTTACCTTTTCCCGGAGGAAAGCGATAAAGGGATCCGGCAGTTCATCGGCCACGTCCAGCCGCCAGCCCGCCACCCCCATGGCGCCGTAATGTGCCAGCACCTTTTCGATGAAGGCCATGTAAGCGGGCTCGTTTTCGTTTACCTCCGGCAGGGAGCAGAACCCCCACCAGCAGCGGTATTCATTGGGATAGCGCGTAAAATCATACCATGTCCGATAAGGGGAATGGGGGTCGGAATAAGCGCCGTTCCCATAGGTTCCCTTTGCGTCGAAATACACGCTGTCATCCCCGGTGTGCGAAAAAACACCGTCCAGCATCACGCCCATGCCATAGCCCGCCGCCGCTTGGATAAGGGCTTGCAAATCCGCTTCCGTGCCCAATATGGGATCCACCCGAAGGTAGTCCGCCGTGTTATAACGATGGTTGGAGGGGGAGAGGAAGACGGGGTTTAGGTATAGGCAGGTAACCCCTAAAGAAGCCAGGTAAGGGAGCTTTTCCCGTATGCCCGCAAGGTTGCCTCCATAAAAATCGCAGGGGTCATAATCCGCTTCTCCGGCGGGAGGCAAGTAAAGAGGCTTCTCATCCCAGCTCTCATGTACCAAAATACGATGGCCCAAAGATCGATGTTCCTCTATGCCCAGCATCTCCCCGGCGCGAAAAAAACGATCCGGAAATATCTGGTAAACCACACCTTCCCGGAACCAGGCCGGCGTTTCAAAGGTAGGATCGTATACCGTAACCTGCCAGGATGGCGGGGGGTTATCATAGAGACGCCCAACGCCGCCAAAACCGCGCTGCACGCCATAATAACGCCTGCCCCCGGGGCCGTCCAAAATAAAGTAATACCAGATGAGACCCGTATGCTCGGCCACAAAGGTAAATTCCACCATGCCGCCCGCCTTCAGGCCATGGACCAGCTTCTCCTGCCCGTCTATCCAAAGGCGCAGGGTAATCTGATTCTGCCCTTGAAGATCCGCCACGATGCGGAGGGATTCTCCCGCTTTGACTGCTCCAAAGGGCGAACGGTAATGGGGCCGCCTTGAATCGTGATACATATAACCTTCTTCCATGGCTTTTATTTTAGCATAAAACGCCCTGGCGAAAACGGCTTTTGCAACATTGTCACAATTGCGCCGAAGAAAGGGCATAGATAATCCCGGATGCCGCCCCGGCAAAGTCCCGGCGGATTTCATAGCCCGCTTTATGCGGCTTATGGGGGAAAAATTACCGCTTATGCAAAGCAAGCAGACAAAACCGCCGCCTTTATGTATACTGGCACCATAAGGAATTGTGAGGAGCGGATGCAGGATGAAAATCACGCTGGAGCAAGCCCCCTTGGCAGAACCGGAAGTTTACATACGGGGGGAGTTGGGGAGCCCGCAGGTTACGGCGCTAATAGCGGCCTTGCAACGAGCCGGGGGGGCTGGAAAGATGTTTCTTTGCCGGGAGGAAAAGGAGTATCCCGTGGACCCGTCCGATATCAGCTTCTTTGAGGCGAGGGCAAGCAAGGTATATGCCCGTACGGGCGGGGAGGATTACGAAGCCGGGCATAAGCTCTATGAGCTGTGCGATTGGATGCGGGCCAGAGGTTTTGTGCAGATCAGCAAAAGCGTGGTGGTCAATGTAAACCATATCCGCAGCGTGGAAGCGGAGTTTTCCGGAAATTATACGGCGCTGCTGAAAGATGGAAGAACACGGCTTACCATCTCCCGCAAGTACATGAAGGATTTTCGCAAGTATGTAATGGAGGAAAAATAGAGATGCTTAAAAAATTTGTTATCCATATTGGCGTGGGCCTGGCTATAGGTTCCGTGGTTTCCACGATCTGCCTGGCACTCATGGGGGGGGTAAACAGCACCCTTATGCAGGTGATGGCCTGGCTGGCAGCCTCGGCCCTGTGCGGCGTCGCTTCGATGATCTATGATATCGAGTCCCTGCCGCTGCCCCTCATGATCGGCCTGCATGCCGTTCTGTGCTTCGGTATCGCGTTGGCAACGGGATCTTTGCTGGGCTATGGAGAACACTTTGGCTCCAGATTGCTGCTGATGCTGCCCATTTTTATCGTCATCTACCTGATCATCAGCCTGGGCGCCTGGCTTTACGGCCGCTATTGCGCCAAAACCACCAATGAACGGTTGGAAAAGAAATAATGCCGCCGGAACATAAAGAAACGCCCGGTCCATGCAGCATGGACCGGGCTGCTTTTATCCGCTTGGATGAAGCCTGGAAGAGCGGGCAGGCTGGAAGGATAAAATTAGAGGCTTTTATATAGATCCAGATACTGCTTGGCACTCTTATCCCAGGTAAAGTGGGTGCGCATGCCACGAAGCTGTAGGCTGCGCCAGGCGGCCGGAGAGTCGAAATAGGTCTCCAGAGCCCGGTCTACGGCTCCCAACATATCCCATAGGTCGTAGAAACCAAAAGTAAAGCCCAGGCCTTCGTCTGTAAACTTATTGTAAGGCGTAATACTGTCCTTTAGGCCGCCGGTTTCCCGCACAATGGGAACGGAGCCGTAGCGCAGGGCAATGAGCTGTGCCAGGCCGCAGGGCTCGAACTGGGAGGGCATCAGGAACATATCGCTGCCCGCATAGACCCGGCTTGCCATAGGCGGGTTATGCTCCATCCAGGCGCCGATCCGGCCGGGCCAGCGCCAGCACGCCCAGGAAAAAAGCTGCTCATAGCGGCGCTCTCCCGTGCCCAGCACCACGAATTGCATACGGCGCTCCATAAACAGCTCGATGGCCTGCTCGATAAGATCCAGGCCTTTTTGATCCGTAAGGCGTGTGACCATGCCAACAAGGGGAATGTCCGGATCCGCCTCCAGCTTGAAATACTCCTGCAGATCCTTTTTACAAAGGGCTTTGCCGGCAATATCCCGCGCGCTGAAATGGGCGGCGGTATGGGGATCCGTAGCGGGATCGTAGAGGGATTCGTCCAAGCCGTTAAGAATGCCGCTAACCCGCCCCCGGGCCCGGAGCACCCCATCCAGGGTTTCGCCATAGCCGCCGGACTGGATTTCCGTAGCATAGGAAGGGCTCACGGTGGTGACGGCGTCCGCCAAAACAAGGGCGGCCTTCATGAAATTGGTTTTTCCGTAATATTCCAGGCAGTCCTGATGGAAGCAGCCGCCCCCCAGGCTTAAAAGCTCGGATACAAAGGGCCATTCGAACACGCCCTGATAGCGCAGGTTGTGGATGGTGAAGAGGGCACGGATGCGGGCATAATCCACCAGGCAGTTGTATTGGAGCTTTAAGAGCGCCACCGACATAGCGGCCTGCCAATCATGCGCATGGAGCACATCCGGGAAAAAACCGATGTGGGGCATGCAGTCCAAAACGGCCTTGGAAAAGAAAGCAAAGCGTTCGGCCTCGTCGTTGCAGGCGTGGCCGTAGATATAGCTCCGGCCGAAGTAATATTCGTTATCCACAAAATAATACGTAAGGCCGTCCATCTCCAGGGCTTCAATGCCGCAATATTGGCTGCGCCAGCCCAACGGGATGGGAAAATCGCACACATGGATCATGCGGCGCTTAAATTCATCGGGGATCGAGGTATATTTCGGCAAAATCACCCGCACATCCGCGCCGAGCTTTTTCAGCTCCTTGGGCAGCGCGCCGAGAACATCCGCCAGCCCACCCGTCTTTACGAACGGCACGCACTCGCTGGCGGCAAAAAGCACCCGGACAGGCCTGGCCGGGTCCGGCCACTTGGGCGTCTGCTTTTGGGCGGGCCGCACGGGGTGGACGGGCAGGGCTTCTTGGGTGACAGGCACGGGCTGCGTGGCAAAAATCACAGCGGGTACAGGGGATTGAATGGGCCGAATGGGCGTTTTTTCTGGCATAGGGCTCCTTTCTTGCTTGCGGCGCTCCTTGGTTCTATATCCCACAATATATACCTTGGGCGGCTGCCGCGCAAGCCCCTCTGCGAGAGGCGCGGAAACCGCCCGGAATTAACTTGGAAAAATTAAATGTTGCTGCCCTTGCGGATGATGACCGGAAAGCTTTCATATCCGGCCAACCGCCTTCCGCTGTGCACGGTGCAGCCCTTATCCAAGATTACATGGTCCAGATCACAACCATCCTGAATATCACAGCCCTGAAGAACCAGGCAGTTGGTAAGCTTGGTGCCCTTTGCTACCTTCACGCCCCGGAAAAGGACGCAGGAGTCCACTTCTCCCTCAATCACGCAGCCGTCCGCTACCAGGCTGTTCTTTACGTTGGCGGTGGAAAGGTAACGGGACGGAACCTCATCCTTTACCTTGGTATATATGGGATGGTCGGGGTTAAACAAATCGTCCCGCACCTGTTTTTCCAACACGTTCATATTGTGGGTGAAGTAGGAGGCGATGGAACTGAGGCAGCCGATATAGCCGTCGTAACGCCAGCCGTACAGCTTGAGGGTGCTTACCTTGCGCAGAAGCACGTCCCGGATAAAATCCGTGCAGCCATGGCTGGCGGCTTCCTCGATGAGGTATTCCAGCAGGGCTTTTTCCAGAATGAACACATCACAGGAAGAATGGCTACTGCTGGGCCGGTAAGGGTTCAATTGCAGATCCGTAACCCTGCCCGTATCGTCCAGCTCCATGCGGAGTTCGTCGAACTGGTCGTCATTGTGGCCCGTGGGCACATCGTTGTACATGATGGTGATGTCCGCGCCGGTTTGGATGTGTTGATCCACCATATCCCGGAAGGTGGTGTTGAAAACGGTATGGCTCCCCGTGAGGATCACATAGCGCTGGGCGCTGCGGCGTATATAACCCAGCACGGAGCGTAGCGCATCCAAGGTCCCCTTGTAAATGCCCGTATTGTCATGGGTGACGAAGGGCGGCAGAATGAAAAGCCCATCGTGCTTGCGGTGCAACTCCCACTCCTTGCCCGAACCAAGGTGATCCATGAGGGAGTGATAGTTCTTTTGGGTGATAATGCCCACGTTGGAGATGCCCGTGTTTACCAGGGAGGAAAGCACAAAGTCGATGCAGCGGTAACGCCCGGCAAAGGGCACGGCCGCCACGGAGCGGGAATAGGTGAGATCCCGAAGCTGCATGCTGGACTCTCCCGTATAGATCAAGCCGAATACGTTGCCCTGCATAGCCTACACCTCCTTATTGCTGCCGTATTTGCCTGTGTTGACGATCATACCCACCGGCACCCGGCTGCGCCGCGCAATTTCCGTACCGCTGGCGATCAAGGTAATGTCCCCTGTGAGAGAAGTGTCGTAATTTCCATCTGAAGGAAGTCGCTCGGCGCCCACCACGGCGCCCTCTCCTACGATGGAATTTTCGCCCACAATGGCCTTGCGCAAAATCGCGCCCCGGCATATTTTTGCGCCCGGCATGAGCACGCAGTCCGATACGCGGGCCCCTTCCTCAATGGTGACTCCCACGAATATGACGCTGTGGGAAACCTCGCCCAGGATGTTGCAACCCTCTGTGATGAGGGATTCCTTGATGCTGGCATTCTTTCCCACGCAATGGGGCGGCATAATGGGGGACTTGCTGTAGATCCGCCAGGGTTTATCATTCCATATCTGGCTGGAAAGATCCAAAAGGGGCGGGTCCGAGATGATATCCATGTTGGCCTCCCAAAGGCTCTGCACGGTACCCACATCCGTCCAGTAGCTGTTGAATTCATAGGCGTGCATTTTGCAGCCTGCGGCGATCATTCTGGGTATGATGTTTTTGCCGAAATCGCCTTCGGAAGCCGGATCCTTTTCGTCCTCCGTGAGATAGCTTCGAAGAATGGGCCAGGAGAAGATGTAGATGCCCATGGAAGCCTTGTTGCTTCGGGGATGCAGGGGCTTTTCCTCGAACTCCACGATGTTGTTGGCAGAATCCGTATTCATGATGCCGAAGCGATGCGCTTCTTCCAGGGGCACGGCGCGCACGGCGATGGTGGCATCCGCGCCGGTGGCTATGTGCTCCTCCAGCATCTTGGCATAATCCATTTTATAGATGTGATCCCCAGAGAGAATTAGCACATGCTCGGGATCATACTGCTCAATGAAGGCGATGTTTTGGTATATGGCGTTTGCGGTGCCGGAGTACCATTGCCCCCGGTTGCCGGATACATAGGGCGGTAGCACGAAAACACCGCCATTGTTTCGATCTAGATCCCAGGCCTGGCCCGTGCCGATATAGGCGTTGAGTTCCATGGGTTCATATTGGGTCAGAACGCCCACGGTATTAATATCGGAATTGACGCAGTTGGAGAGGGGGAAATCGATAATACGGTATCGCCCGCCAAAGGGTACTGCCGGCTTTGCCATCCGATTGGTGAGCACGCTTAGCCGGCTACCCTGGCCCCCGGCCAGCAGCATGGCCACGACTTTCTTTTTAATCATGGGTGTTCGCTCCCTCCTGTCCTGGTCGCAGCGCGGCTTCCAAAGGATGTCGTCAGTGCTGGGGCCGATGCTGCGCCTTTAGATAATAATATACCGCCTCATAAGGCGAAAGCATGATGTCCACATATTCGTCCCCATATGCGTCCGCTTCGCTGCGCACACCCGTGATCTCCCGAAGGTCCACGTTGGAAATGGCCTGGGTAAGCACGTAAGGACGGGGCAGGCGGATGCGGTAAGGGTTGTGCTTGACGGGGGTGAAATTGAAGGCGCAAAGAAGTTCATTGCCTTTGCTGTCCCGCCGGAGAAATACCAAAATGCTATGGGTGCTGTCCTCTACGGTGAGCCACTCAAAGCCACGCCAATCATCATCCTGTTCATAGAGGGCGGGGGTCTTGGCGTAAAAGCGGTTGAGTTGGCGGGAGAATATCTGCATGTCGCCATGGGAAGGGTAGCCGAGCAGGAACCAATCCAAAGGCCGCCTGAAATCCCATTCGATAAATTGGCCGAACTCGTTGCCCATGAAGTTGAGCTTTTTGCCGGGATGGGCGAACTGGTACATCATCAGCAGCCGGAGCTGGCGGAATTTATCCTCATATTCGCCGGGCATACGGCCGATGAGAGAGAATTTTCCATGCACCACCTCGTCATGAGAAAGGGGAAGAATATAGTGCTCGGAAAAGGTATAGCACATGGAGAAGGTCACCTGGTCATGGTGCCATTTGCGAAAGAGACTGTCCATGGACATATAGGAAAGGGTATCGTTCATCCAGCCCATGTTCCATTTGTAATCGAATCCCAGGCCCCCTTCCTCCGGGGGCGCGGTAACATTGGTAAAAGCGGTGCTCTCCTCGGCGATCAACATGGCGCCGTGGGCTTCCCGGCGCACGGCGACGGAAAGCTGCCGGAACATCTCGATGGCCGCCAGGTTTTCTTTGCCGCCGTACCGGTTGGGCAGCCAATCCATCCCCTCCCGGCCATAGTCCAGATATAGCATGCAGCTCACCGCATCCACCCGAAGGCCGTCCACATGGTATTCTTTTAGGAAATACATGGCGTTGGAGATGAGAAAGCTGCGCACCTCGTTCTTTTCGTAATTGAAGAGCATGGTGCCCCACTGGGGCTGCTCGCTGCGGCGGGGGTCCGGGTGCTCATAGAGGGGGGTGCCGTCAAAGCGGCGCAGGCCCTGCTCATCCCGTGCAAAATGCGCGGGCACCCAATCCAGAATCACACCGATGCCGTTTTGGTGGCAGACATCCACAAAGTGCTTAAACTGCTGGGGCGTTCCATAGCGGGCCGTAATGGAATAATACCCCGTGATCTGATAGCCCCAGCTATCGTCCAAGGGGTATTCACAAACGGGCATAAGCTCGATATGGGTGTATCCCATATCCGCCACGTAGCGCACCAGTTCCTCGCTCAACTCGTCAAAACCAAGCTCCAGCTTCCAGGAGCCGGGATGCACTTCGTAAATGTTCATGGGAGCGCTGTGATGGTCCAGCATGGCCCTGCGAGCCATATAGACGCTGTCCCGCCAGACGTATCCTCCCGTATCCCAAATGACGGAGGCGGTGTTGGGCCGAAGCTGGCTTGCAAAGGCGAAGGGATCCGCCTTGTAAAGCAGCTGGCCGTCATAGGTGTGAATGGCGTATTTGTAGGTATCTCCCTTGTGGGCGATGCCGATAAAGGCCTGCCAAACGCCTGTGGTCTCAATTTCCTCCATGGGGTCGGCATCCGGATTCCACCCGTTGAAGCTGCCAACTACGCTTACGCTTTGCGCGTTTGGGGCCCAAACGGCAAAGCGAAAAGCGGGATTTCCGTCTATTTCAACGGCATGACAGCCAAAAGTCAGGTAGGAATATATGTTTGTACCTTCACCCCACAAATATAGATCTTTTTGACTGATATTCGTGTTCAAAGCTGACCTCGCATATCACTTTTTTGATGGCAATAGACCTTGCAATTTCATTTTTACATTTTATCATCAATGGGCCCATCAAGGCAAGGATGGAGAGCCCAGGGAAAAATGGTTTGTTTGGTAGAAAAATATGTAATATACTTAGGGAGTAACGCACATAACGCACAGGTAGGGATATCACGCCTCCTTCTAACTCTAGTATAGTAATATTTAACAAAAAAAGCAAGGCAGGTACGCGGATGAATCATTTTATAGACACCGGATGCATAAATCCCTGGCGCAATTTAGCCCTGGAAGAACTTCTTTTTGAGAGGACCGGCGGTGGCACGTGCCTGTATTTATGGCAGAACCAGAACACGGTGGTTATTGGCCGCAACCAGAACGCATGGAAAGAATGCCGCATTGAGGCGCTGGAGGCGGCGGGCGGCCGGCTGGCCCGGCGTTCCTCCGGCGGCGGCGCGGTATTTCATGATATGGGGAATTTGAACTTCACCTTCATCACCCCCCGCGCTGCCTATGATTTAAGGCGGCAGCTTGGCGTAATTATCCAGGCGGTCCGCAGCTTGGGCATCGCCGCGGATTTTACGGGCCGAAACGACATTGTGACGGATAGCGGCGCCAAATTTTCCGGGAACGCCTTCCGCTATTCCCAAGAGACGGGCATGCATCACGGCACCATCCTGGTGGATGTGGATATGAGCAAGCTCTCGGCTTATCTGATGCCCTCCAAGGCAAAGCTGGCGGCCAAGGGCGTGGAAAGCGTGCGCAGCCGGGTGTGCAACCTGGCGGAATGCGTGCCGGGGCTCACGGTTGCGGCCGTGCGGCAAGCCGTGATGGCCGCGTTCGAGAAGGAATACGGGGCGTATACCACGCTGCAAGAAACGGATTTGGATCAAAATATTTTAGAAAAAAAACAAGAAAAATACAGTTCCTGGGAATGGCGGATGGGAAGCTCGCCCACCTTCGATCTGGAGCTGGAAACCAGGTTTGCCTGGGGCGGCATAACGCTGCAGCTCGCCCTTTCCCAAGGGCGCATCTTGGATGCGCATGTCTACAGCGATGCCATGGATGAGGCGTTTATTCTGGGCATTCCGGCCGCCTTGCGAAACGTTCGCTTTGCGCCGGAGGAACTGGCGGCGGCCGCTTCGGAGTTGGGCGGCGCAGAGGGCGCGGATCTGGCGGACTGGCTGCGGCAGGTGCAGATATAGACCCTTCCATTTATTCCCTAACATAAACCTTGCCCCCGGAAGCATACTAGAGCTACCAAGTACGGGAGGTAGTGTATGTCTAAGTCCAAGGTTGGCTGCCAAACGATTGGCTGCCGCGTGACGAGTTGCGCATACAACAAAAGTGGCCAAAGCTGCGATCTCGACCGCATCGATGTGGAACCCATGAGCGGATGCCATACGGGTGAAGCATGCGACGAGAGCTTGTGTGGAAGCTATAAGGCGCGCTAACGCGGTAAAAGAAAAGGAAGTCCCCGGCCGGTCTCCGGCGGGGACTTCTTTTATCTACCAAGGGAAAACAAAGCAATTTTTTAAAAACGGGAGGCCCCATAGCTCGCAAGGGAAAAACGAAGGAATGCGCTTAAGGCCGCCGGGAAAGGGACATCCTAAAAACCGCGCCCCCCGCCACCGTGGGAGCCGCCGCCGGAAGAGTGGTGCACGCCGCTGCCGCCGCCGCCAAAGCTGCCGCCCCCACCGCTGCGGTTGGAATCTTCAGCCTTGGGGATGATCCGGGTCGTGACGAATTTTCCAGTGCACACGCTGGAGTTTATGGTGAGGTTCAGGCTGCTTTTTTCCCGGAAAGCGTAGGATACGGCCTTAAAATCTTTATTATAGATGTGTTGAACGATGGCGCGGGCAATAAACCCGGCCCCCGCGCCCAACGCCAGGCAAACCAGCACGCCCAGAACGCCGATGCGGAAGCCTTCCTCCACATACGCGCTTTCATAGGTAACGTCCGAGCCGTATGTGCCGGGGTCCAGAATCTGGCCGCTTTCCTCGTCGTAAGCATAATGGCCCGCGCCCACGCCGTCCGTCACAAAGGAATCGGTCCAGTCCAGGGCCACGGAAAAGGCACCGTAAAAGTCGCCGTCAGCCAGATAGGCCGCCTGGTCGTCCAGAATCATCTCTTCTCGCGGATCGTCGATGTAATCGATCATATTCCCCGTTGTGGAGATCCAGGAAACCCGGTTTTGCATATCGATGAAGAAGAGCACGCCCGAAGCGTTATCCCCCGCGCCGAAACCGTTGTTTTCATAGAACATATCGGCGTAGTCCGTGGTGTCGTACACACCCTCGTCCGCCGTAAGCAGCACGATGTCCACACCCAGGGAGTTTCGCAGCTCCGCGATCCGCTCCTCCAAAAGGTCCACCTCAGCGGTGCTGAGAAGCCCCGCTTGGTCGTACACCCGGGGTTCCTCCACAGCTAAGGCGGCCGAGGAAGCAAAAAGAAGCAAAACAGCCAGCAAAATGGCCATAAGCCTGTTTCTTACCATCATAGGAACAGCCCTCCTATCAGCAAGGCGATGAGGAACACCCCGGCGGCCACGCCGCCAAAGAGCATCCAGAGCTTTTTGGGGCTGGCGGGAACCCGGCCGGCAACTTGGCCGGTCTGGCCGTTCATCGCAAAATAATAGAGCTCGTCATTGTAACGGTATGTGAGCATCCAGGCGGGAAGAAGGGCGTAGCGCCAACTTTCGGAGGAGGGGGTGGAGGAGAAGTTGCGGGTGGTGACGGTGCCGTAACCGCCGGTGGTATCCCGCAACAGGGTTTGGGCGCTTTCCGCCATGATCTTATGGGCCTGGGGCTGCGCAGCGTCTTTTTCCACGTTGCGCTTTTCTGCCAGGAAACCGGAAAGGAAACCCATGTTGAAGGGCTTGAGCGCGGAGAGATCATAGGGATAAAGCCCTTCCAGGAGCCGGACGTCGTCCCGGCTCAAAGCCCGCATGGTAATTTCCTTAAAATCCACCGAGCCGCCCCGCTCCAAAGCATAGGTGCTGGTTTCGGTGTATTCCATATCTCCCACGCGCCATACCCGGAGGGAACGGCCTTCCGCGCTCATGTGCACATCCGCTTTGCCATCCATAAGCCAGAATGGGAAGTACACGCCGGAAAGCTTTTCCATCTGCATTTCCGAACAAAAATCTTCCCGTATGAACTTTTTCTTCTTGCACCAGGCTAGAAGCCGCGCCTTCACATCCCCTTTATCGATGGAGAAGGGGATCAGGCAATCCGGCGCATAGGTTCCGGAAAGACGGCCGCTCAGGATAACGGGGTTGTGGCAGTAAAAACAAATGGAAGCGGCAGTGGTAGCATCGGTTACGATTTCCGCTCCGCAACTGGGGCAAGTATAGAGCACCGCCTGCTGCGCAAATTCATCCTGGTTCGCACCGTCCGCAGGGGCGTCGGCATCGGCGCTGCCGGGCTGATCCGCACCGATCCCTTGCTTTTGGGCGATTTCTAAAAGCTGTGCCTCCGAATAGGCTGCTCCGCAGTATTCGCAGCCGAAATCCTCGGATTTCGGTCGGAATGTGAGCTCCGCGTCGCAGTTGGGGCATTTATAGGTCACAACAGCCATAAACGTCTCCTTGTAATCAAAATGTTGGCTGAAATATCCGTCCGGATAAGCGAAAGGCTGGCAGGACGGAGCTCCTTATATTTTTTGGCCGCAGTTGGGGCAGAATTTCGTATCCGGCAGGATGGATTGGCCGCAGCCGGGACAGAAGCTACCCGCAGGCTTTTTGGACCCGCAAGCGGGGCAGAATTTGGCCTGGGCGGGGTTCACGGCCCCACAGGAGCAGGTCCAGCCACCTTCGGCCTCGGGTTTTTTCTGGCCGCATTTGGAACAGAATTTTGCATCCGCGCTGTTCGTTGCGCCACAGGCACAGCTCCAGCCGCCGGCCATGGCGCTTGTAACGGCCTGCTGATGCATCTGGGCCTGGTTGCTCTGGGTAAAGGCCGCAGCAGCGCCGCCGGTGGCGTTCATGCCGATGCCCATGCCCATAAAGGCAGTGGCGGCGCCGCCTTCGTTGGAACCGGCCGCTTCCATGCCCCGGGCGATAGCGCCCTGCACATAGCCCTCGCGTACGTTTGGGTCGCCCAGCATGGCGCCCTGGTTGCGCATGTTGATGAGCTTTTGGCTCTCCTCGTCGTAGGATATGCTGCCCAAGCCCACGGAGAGAACCTCCATACCGCGCAGCTGCTTCCAATCCTCATCCAGGGTTTGGGACATGTATTTGGAAAGCTCCCGGGCCTTGCTGGTCACATGGGAGATCCGGGCACCATCGGCGCTCATCTGGTTGATCGCGGCCTGGAGCGCTTCCAGGAACTCGTTGAGATATTGCTCGTTTACCTCATCCATCTCCACCCGGTCTGCATTTCGGGGAATAGCCTCCTGGTAGAACTTGAGGGGGTCTGTTATCTTGATGGAATAGGTGCCGTGGGCCCGAAGAAAGAGTTCGGAATTATAGAAGGTATCAAAATAGTTGATGGGGTTGCGGGTGCCGAATTTGATGCCCTTAATTTCCTGCAGGTTAATAAAAAAGGCCTTTTGCTTGCTGCTGGGTACGCCGCCGTATTTGATACGGGAGAAGGTTTCCTTGAGCGTATCGCCCAACTGGCCGTTAAACATGCTGGGCATGGAGGAATTTTGCACCTTATAATAACCGGGCTCCGCGGTATAGTCTACCACCTTACCCCCATCCACCAGCAGCATGAACTGATTGTCGTATACGTGGATGATAGAGCCATCGGAGATGGTGGCTTCGGTAGCTTTGGTGTTGGAGCCGCGCTTATCATCTTTACGTACCGCGATGCCACTGGTAAACACTGTGTTTTGGCCCATGTCATTCGCTTCCAGGACCTCAAGCCACTGATCCGCCAAGCCGCCGCCCACAGCGCCTATGACTGCCTTAATAATACCCATGACCGATAAACCTCCTGTAATTTAATAAATTATGTAGCTTTTATTATAACACACTCGAATTGCGACACGCATCAAAACTCGAAACGATTAGGAAAGATTAAGAAACAGGCCTCCATTATAAACGGGGGAGAAAATCTAAGAAACATAATCAAAAAAATGAAACAGGAACAAACGACAAGGCCCAGGGCGGGGGCGAGACGTGCTCTATATGAAAATGCCCAGGGGATTCTCCCTGGGATCTTCCGGGTAAGAACCGGCGCCGTTTATTGGTCCGTGCGTGTAAGATAGTGATGCCCGGATTCGAGCTTATAATGTTCCTGAAGGTTATGAATGCCCTTAAAACAGGCATATTTGGCCTTCTCAACATGCACGGTTAAAGCTTCCCGCAGCTTCTCCACATCCTTGGCCCGAATGGCATCCGCTATGAGGAGATGCTCTTGAACGGCTTCCTCTCTGCGGGCACGGTCGGGAAGGGCTATTTCCCTAAGCTTGCTGTTGGTGGTGCGGCTAAAGCCGCTGGAGAGGGAGGAGATAGGCTCATAATTGTTGACCTGGTGCAATACTGCCGTGGCCAAAGGCGCTTGGGTTCCCTCCTGCAAAATACAGTTGGAATGGTCGTAGTTGTCAAAAAACAGCTCCATGTTATCCGCTTCCAAAGCCTCCAGGCAAGCTTGGTTGCACACGTCCATGGCGGCAAGCTGCTCTTCGCTCATGCAGGCGATGGTTCTTTCGGTAAAAGCGAGCTGCACGGCCTTGCGAATGGAGTAAACCTGCTCAATCACATCTTCCGAGGGCAAGCGGCGTGCCATGGCGCCCCGTTTGGGAATGAATTCAATTAGGCTGTCCTGCTCCAGCATGCGGATGGCTTCCCGAATGGGGGTACGGCTTAGGTTGAGCATTTCGGCGTAAGTGGTTTCCACAATACGCTCTCCCGGCAAGATTTCGCCGTTGCAGATAGCGGCTTTTATGGTCTTATACGCATATTCGCGGTCGGACTGCCGTGTTCGATTTGTGGACACTGGTAGATATTCCTTTCATATTATAAACTGGGACGAAACGTATAAACTGCATGCCAAAACAGGGACAAAGCAAGGGAAGAGGCAAACCGTTCCCGCTTTCCGTGGGGGTACGGGCAACGCGCAGAAAATCGCGAGCAACCCGAGCATAAGCAGCAAGAGCCCATGCCCGAAAGACCGCGCACTGCAAATTTAGCGCGCGGCCGGTAATCTATGGGGCCACAACACCTTTGATATAGTGGCATAGAAACAGGCGGTTTGTCAAGAGAAATGCGCATGGGCGGGAGAACGCCCGCTTCAGATCCGGGAATTGACCAGATACCAGGGCTCTCGTTCAAACCCATCCAGCATGTTGGCGTTCCACGCTTGCATATAGGGCTTTAACCGTTGCATATTGTCCGCAAAGGCGCGTTGCGCGGGATTCATCGGAAGCCCGGCAATGGCGCGTACTTCCTCGTAAAGGGCATCCACATCCATGGTGAGGCATTTGCCTTTCCGAAGGATGGGCCTGCCGTCGCAAAAGACATCCCGCACATGCCTGCCGAGCCCTCGATGGATCAGCATGTTGCAGGGGGATAATTCCGGGACCACCGCAGGGTCGCGCTCCATTTCATCCAGGGAGAGGGTGATTACATCCGCCCGCATGCCGGGGAGGAGGGCTCCTACCTCGTTTTCCAGGCCGAGGCAGCGGGCCGCATTGCGGGTGCCCATGGCCAAAACTTCATAGGGCGTGAGGGAGGGGGAGAGAAGACCGAAATCCGCGATGCGGGAGAGGTAGAAGATCATCCGCATCTCCATGAAAACGTCCGCATCGTCGTTGATGGATTTTTCGTCCAACCCCAAGGCTACGTTTACGCCGGCCTTTTGCAGGAACCAAACCGGGGAAATGCCGTTCCGCACGGCCAGGTTACAGCTGGCGTGGTGGGTGATGGAAGCACGTGTATCGGCAAGAAGCGCCACATCCTTCTCGTTCAAGTATACCGCATGGCCCAAGGAGAGGGCGTCATCCACCAGGCCCAGCTTATTCAGCCGTTCCAATAGGGACATACCGTATTTTTTCAGGCCATAGGCCCGTTGGTAAGGCGTTTGCAGCGTATGGATATGCATGGGCAGATGGCCATGGTCCTCTGCGAATCGTTTTGCCAGCAGCAGGTATTCGTCCGTGGCTCCATGGGCCCAGCTGGGGGCGGGGAAGATTTTTGCGGCAGCCCCGAAATCCCTAAACAGCCCCTGGAGGGTTTCCATGCACATGGCCCGGGCCTTTGCCTTATCAAAAAATATCGCATCTTTGGTGAAATGCTGCAGGTCGGCAGGCAGGCTCTTATAGAAGTCCGCATCGTCATAGGCCAGGGCGTTTATATCCCGGATACCGTAGGAATAGGCCAAGCGTATCCCCGTCTCGTTGTAAGCGCGAATGGAGGCCGCGGCTTTGTCGTAAGCCTTCGCATCGCAGCAAACCCCCATCTCCGTATGGTGGAAGGTAGTACAGCCGCTGCGAATATGCCGCCAGGCTTCCATCTTGGCGTTTAGGTCCGGCGGCAGGTCGATCATCCCTGTCCAATCATAGAGGGAATTTTCCAGGAAATCGAACCCAACGCCCCTTTGCACATGGGAAAGGCCATGGCCATGGGAGTGGCCGTCTATGATGCCGGGAAGCACGAAACAATCCCCTCCCACCGCCTCCGCTTCGGGATGCGCGGCGCAGAGCGCGTCCGCATCTCCAACGTCTTCAATGGTATCGCCCTGGATATAGACGCCGCCGTTCCGCAACAGGCCCGCTTTGCCCAAGCGTGCGTCTGTTAGAAGATACTTTCCCTTGATAATAGTACCCATCATACCTCCTACGTCCGGGCGCCGCAAACGGGAATCCGGACGCTTTTTCGATTACTTAGGATAGTAAATCCATGCGGCAGGGCAGATACAAGCCCTCCCAACCCTTTTTTAACTATTCTTATTTTACTCCTTCCGGGGGAAAAAGCCCAGGAAAAACTTTCCGTCCGCCAACGGCATGGAAAATCCATTGCAAAAAGCCGGGAAAGGCGCTATAATGCGCAGCGGGAATGAAGTTCTCCCAGCGCGTATAACGCCGAACCGCTTTCGAGCCGATGACTTCTGTGGTTTAGAGACCGCGCGCAGGAGACAGCGGCTTTTTGTATGCCATAAACATAAAAATGCAAAGGGGAAGGAAAAATGCAAGAGATTTTGTATGTGGGTGCCGGCGGATTTCTGGGCGCGTGCGCCCGCTTCGGCATTACGAGATGGCTTAGCGCCCTGCCGGTGGCGCTGCCATGCGGAACGCTGCTTTCCAATGGGATTGCCGGCCTGCTTATTGGCCTTGTTATCGGCGTGGAAAGCCAGACCGCGCCCATTTCATCCGGCGCCAAGCTGTTTTTTATCACAGGGGTGCTGGGGGGATTAAGCACCTTTTCAACCTTCAGCCTGGAAACGGTGCATCTGTTTAAAGCCGGAAGGTATTTGCTGGCAACCGGCAATATCGCCTTGAATCTTGGCCTAAGCCTGGGCGGTGTGCTTGTTGGCATGGCGCTTGGCAGGAGCCTGGCGAAGCTGCTGGGAATGGCCTGAAGGGGCGTCCTGCGGGCGATAAAGTGGGGGACGCGGGCAAATAAGCAAGGGGATGTTTTGGGGCGGGCAAAAGGGAGCGCTCTTTGAAGAACGCTCCCTTTGCTATGGGATATGTGTGGGGAAACGAGCTTAGAAATCCACCTCGGTGTCATAGAAGCAGCACTTGAGCAGCTTTTCCATGGCCTTGGGATCAATGTTGCGGGGGTTGGACCCGGTGCAGGCGTCGCCTACGGCCAGCTCCGATACCTTGGGCAGCTTCTCCAGGAACTCTTTTTCCTTGATGATGCCGCCTTCATAATCCCGGATGCAAGTGGGAATATCCAGCTTGGCGTTCAAACCCTGGATGTGCGCGACGAGGGCGTTCGTCAGCTCGGCGTCGGTCTTGCCGGCAAGGCCCAGGAATTTGGCGATCTGCGCATAACGCTTGGCAGCTTCCGGTTCCTTGGCGTTATATTGGATAACCTTGGGCAGATACATGGCGTTCGCGCAGCCGTGAACGATATGTCCGC
Source organism: Candidatus Pelethousia sp. (assembly GCA_034933245.1). Classification (GTDB taxonomy): domain Bacteria; phylum Bacillota; class Clostridia; order Christensenellales; family CAG-138; genus Pelethousia. The sequence goes on along the minus strand of JAYFNX010000018.1, from coordinate 32,393 downwards.
CGGAGAAAGCGGCGCCCGTCTTATGGGCCATGGAGTGCACGATGCCCAGCAGCGCGTTGGAGAAGGCCATGCCGGCCAGGCATTGGGCGTTGTGCATACGGTCGCGGGCTTCCATGGAACCGTTATAGCTATCCACCAGCAATTCGCTTACCATCTTGATGGCATGGAGGGCCAGGGGGTCTGTGTAGTCGCAATGCAGGGTGGAAACATAGGCCTCAATGGCGTGGGTCATGGCGTCCATACCCGTATGGGCCGTTAGCTTCTTGGGCATAGTCTCGGCCAAGTCGGGGTCCACGATGGCCACGTCCGGGGTGATGTTGAAGTCCGCCAGGGGGTATTTGATGCCCTTCTGGTAATCCGTAATAACGGAGAAGGCCGTTACTTCCGTGGCTGTGCCGGAGGTGGAGGGGATGGCGCAGAACCTAGCCTTGGTCCGGAGGGTGGGGAAGTTGAAGGGGATACAAAGCTGTTCAAAGGTGGTTTCCGGATATTCATAGAACGCCCACATAGCCTTTGCCGCATCGATGGGGGAGCCGCCGCCGATGGCGACGATCCAATCCGGCTGGAATTCGCGCATAACCGCCGCGCCCTTCATCACCGTTTCCACCGAAGGGTCCGGCTCCACGCCCTCGAACAGGCGAACCTCCATGCCCGCCTCCTTCAGGTTGGCTACGGTTTTATCAAGGAAGCCAAATCTCTTCATGGAACCGCCGCCCACGACGACGATCGCCCGTTTTCCTTTTAAATCCTTCAGCGCGGCCAAAGCGCCCTTGCCATGATAGAGATCCCGGGGGAGAGTAAACCTTGCCATGATGAAATCCTCCTTATTAGGTTGCAGCGCAACTTGTTTTTCTTAGTGTGCACTTTCTTGGTGCATTTTTAGTTTAGAACGTTTGCCGAAAAAGGGAAATTGCGATATACGTATATCGATATTCTAATATCGATATACGTATATCGGTATAAGAATAGCGATAAAACAAATCAAAGGGGAAAATCGACAAATCATCATATGGAAAAATAAATATATTTATATGGTTATAAATATACGCGCAAAAAAAACGGCGTCTGAAAACGCCGCGAAAATTAGAGAATTACACTAATGGAGTTTTTACCTGAAAGCCAAAGCGTTACGGGCCTCGTAAAGCAGATTGACGAAGCGCCGGTAAACCAGGCTGAAGCGTTGATCTTTGGGGTAAATGAGCATATCCCGCCACCGCAGGCCGCTTTCACCGGCGGCGGTACAGGGGAGTTGGATAAGGCTGTGGGCGGCCCAATACGCTTCCGGCAAGGGGGTGGCCCAAAGATACCCTTTTGTGGCCGAAAGCAAGCCAGGCACAGCGGCCCGTTCCGACAAAAAAATGCGCCGTGCGGCTGTGCTTGGACGGCGGAGGAGCTCATCGTTCCAGAAAAAGAGCTCCGGCCAATCCGAAAGCTCCGAAGCCTCCACCGTTTCCCGCTGGGCCAGCGGGTGCGTAGCGTGTAGGGTGAGCTGGGCGTCATATTCCCAAAGGCATTCCGCGTGCAGGCCGCCATGGGAAACAAGGTCCAGAAAGGAGGCCTCCTGGGGCAGGGAATGCCGAACCACCGCCAGGTCCGCCCGGCCTTCCTGCACTTCCCGCAGCGCACCTACACCTTCCATTTCCCGCAGGCGTATTTCCCCCGCAATGGGCTGCTCCTCAATTAAACGGGCAGCCGCATCCGCAAGGTACGCGGAATGGGGAAGAACCACGCAAAAACGCAACGCCTCGCTGCCGGTACGGCCCAAAGCCTCCATGCGCTCCAATTGTTCCAGCACATTGTTGGCATAGCGCAGGAACATCTCGCCCTCGGCAGTAGGCACCATGCCCTTGGGCGTACGCCGAAAAATTTCGATGCCCAGGCTGTCCTCCAGCTCCCGAATGGCCTTGCTTAAATTGGGCTGGGCCATGAAGAGCTCTTCCGCGGCCTGGGTGATGGAGCCGGTACGGGCAACGGTAGCGGCATATTGAAAATGTAACGTATTCATGGCATATCCTCATGCAGTCTCTGGCGCAGATGGTTGGAAAGCAAAGCAAGGGAAGCCGCCATGTTTTCGCTTTGCACCAAAATATTCGCGGGGACGGAAAGGTGGGTAGGGGCAAAATTCCAGATGGCCAGAACCCCTGCTGCAACCAGTTCGTCGCAAACGGGCTGGGCGGCGCAGGCGGGCACGGTGATTACCCCAATGTGGATGTTCATGCGGCCGCAAATATCGCCGAGCTTGCTCATGGGAAATACGGGCTTTCCGCTTATGCTGCTTCCCACCAAAGCCGGGTTCGCATCAAAGGCCGCCACCATATTCAGCCCGCATTCCGCAAAGCCGCCATAGCCCAGCAGAGCCCGCCCCAAAGAACCTGCCCCCACCAGCACCGCATCGTCGCTATTATGGTAGCCCAGGGCTTCTTCCATATTCTCAATTAACTCGTCAAGGATAAAGCCCGCCTTGGGTTTGCCATACCCGTTGCTCATGGCTGCCAAATCCTTGCGGACCTGTACCTCGTTAAGCCCCAATGCCGCGGCCACGGCAGGCGCAGCCACAATCGTGGCCCCCTGCTCCCGCAGGCCCCGCAAAAACCGGGTATAATAGGGCAAACGTTGAAGCGCCTGCTTAGAAATTACGGTGGGACTGCCGCCTTCGCGCATATTCATGATCTCCTTTGAGCGTAAAAGTCGCTCTTATCGATATTATAATATCGATAACTTTCTTTGTCAACGAAAGCGGAAAAAGTTGGTGAAAGCGGGCGCTTAAAGCCTTGCGTTTATAAAAAAATATTGTACAATAAGAATAGGAAACTGTGGTAAAGGAGATATGTCCCATGAGCAAAAGCTTTAGCACCACGTTCATGATTACCGCCCTGATATACTTTATTCTTGGTGTAGCCATGGTGGCTTGGCCCGAAACCGCACGCCTCGTCATTTGCTATGCAGTGGGCATTCTGCTTATCCTCTATGGCTTGGGAAGGGTGCTCTCCCAGTGGAATTCTCTGGGCTTTCTTTCCTTGGGCAACGGGTACCTTATGGGTTTGGTCTACCTGCTGCTGGGCGTGTTGCTCCTCATCAGCGCCGACGTCGTGCTGGCCATTTTCGGCACCGTGCTGGGGCTGGTTATTGTGGCGGACAGCATCATCAAGCTGCAAATCAGCTACCAATTAAAGGGAAGCAACATGGGAAGTTCCCGGCGCAATGCCATCTGCGCCCTGGTAACTTTGACCCTGGGCTTGCTCATGCTCTTTAGCCCCTTTAAAGCCGTTAACGCGATGACCATTTTCATCGGCATCAGTTTGTTGGTGGATGGGATCATCAATTTTATCATAGCGCTGGATGTGCGCCGATTCCTGCACGATACCGTTACCATGGTGGAGTAGCAGAGGCAGGGACCCTTTAAAACCAGCGAGCCCGGCGTGCGGAACACGCCGGGCTCTTTTGTATGGGGGCCGATGAACACCAAGGGGTATTCCAAGAAAGACGATTGAAACGGCTTGGGGTTTGTGCACAAGCTTTCCAAAAATTTCCCGGAAAATAAAAAGGGATAGAGGGTTCTTTTGTATGATTCTTTCCCTTGGGGCGGGCCGGCGATACAGCGCATCCCATAATTATGCCCAGGCCAAAAGCAACCGCAACAAAAAGCATGTGCTTCCTTTCAGATGGAAGAAAGGCGCATGAGCAACGCTCCATAGAATTTGGCGCCGATTTATGGCCGGCCGTCGCTTTGCCAATAAAAAAAGGCCCGCGGGCCTTTTTTAAACCTATCCGTTGAGATAACGCGAAAGAAATTCTTTGGTTCGCGGTTCCTTGGGGTTCTGGAAGATGATCTCCGGAGGACCTTGCTCCGCAATGACGCCCTCGTCCATAAACACAACCTCTTTGGATACTTCCCGTGCAAAGCCCATCTCGTGGGTAACCACAAGCATGGTGAGGCCGCTTTCCGCCAGGGTTCGCATCACGGAGAGAACCTCGCCCACCATTTCCGGGTCCAAGGCGCTGGTGGGTTCGTCAAAGAGAAGAACCTCCGGCCCCATGGCCAGCGCCCGGGCAATGGCCACCCGCTGCTTCTGGCCGCCCGAAATCTGCCGGGGCTTGGCGTTGATATAAGGAGCCATGCCTACCTTTTCCAAAAAATCCATGGCGACGGCCCGGGCCTCTTCCTTGCGGCAGCCCAACACCTTGAGCTGGCCCACCATGCAATTGTCCAACACCGTCATGTTGTTGAACAGGTTGAAGGACTGGAACACCATGCCCACCTTGGCACGGTAGGCGGATTGGTCCATCTTGCCCGCGAGAATGTTCTCCCCATGGAAGCAGATCTCACCGCCCGTGGGGGTTTCCAGCAGGTTGATGCACCGCAGCAGCGTGCTTTTACCGCTGCCGGAAGCGCCGATAATGCAGGTGACATCTCCCGCGTTTACGTCGAAATCCACATCCTTAAGCACAAGGTTGTTTCCAAAGCTCTTGCGCAGGTGCCGTATCTGTAAAATCTGTTCCGCCATGTCAGCGCCCTCCATCCCGTGTATCCAAGTTCTGGTTGCCGATCTTGGGCTTGTTTGGATAGCTGTAGAGCCCCGTGGTATGGGCCAGCGTATCCCGTGTGGAAAGGTCATAAAGCTCGTAGCTGTCCGGCCCATCCATTCGGCTCTCCCACCAGCGCAGCAGCCGGGAGCAGGCAAAGGTCAGCACAAAGTAGATGCCCATGGCGATGGTAAAAGCTTCGAAGTAGGTATACATGGCCCCGGCCACGCCCTTGGTGCTGAAAAACAGCTCCACCACGCCGATCACGCTGAGTACGCAGGTATCCTTGATGTTGATGATCAGGTTGTTGCCGATCTGGGGCATGATGTTGCGCAGGGCCTGGGGAAGAATCACATTGGTCATGGTCTGCCAATGGTTCATGCCTATGGCCTTAGCGCCCTCCGTCTGGCCCGGGTCGATGGAAAGGATGCCGCCCCGGACGGTTTCCGCCATATAGGCGCCCGTGTTGATGGAAACGATGAAGAAGGCGGCCTGCCACATGTTCATGTTGATGTTGAATAGCTGGGAGGAGCCAAAGAAGATGAACATGGCTTGCACCATCATGGGCGTGCCCCGGAAGATTTCCACATAGGCCGCCAGGATAGCCCGGGCGATCCCCATAAAAAACCAATGCACGGGCCGGGCTTTCCGGTCCGTGGGAATGGTTTGGACGATGCCCACGCCAAAGCCGATGAGACAACCAACGGCTGTGGAAACCACGGCGATGGCCATGGTTACCCATGCGCCCCGGGCAAAGCTTGCGCCATAGCGCTGGAGCAGATAGAGCACCCGCTCCCAGAAGGTCAAGGATGATAGTTGCATGGCTTCTCCTTGCGATAGGGCGGGTCAAAAGGCCCGCCCATTCGTTTGCGTATTATTTTTTAGAAGTTATTCGCTCAGGGGCTGCACGGCGATGGCCTGGTCCATCATGGCGGTGAAATCATCCACGGTCATGGTGGCGAGCACGCCGTTAATGGCGTTGAGCAGTTCGGTATTGCCCTTTTGCAGGGAGATGCCGATGTTGATCTCCTCCTCGGATACCTGGAAATCATCCTGGCTGCCGGTGAAGTCCAACAGGGTAAAGTTGGGATAAGCCACGCAAGCGGCCATGGCCGTGGGCATATCCGTTACAACCGCGTTGCACCGGCCGCTGTTAAGCGCTACCAGCATGGCGGGAGCGCTTTCCTGGGCGGGCAGAATGTTGGCGTCGGGAATCTGGGGCAGGCACACATCATACCACACGGTGTTGATCTGGCTGGTGCAGGTGGCGCCGGCGAGGGCCGATACACCCTGCGCGGAAGCATACTGGTCATCCGAACGGACCAGCGCCACGATGGAAGCATAGTAATAGGGCGTGGTGAAATCCACCATCTGGAGCCTGTCGCTGGTGATGGACTGGCCGGCGATGACGCAATCCACAGTGCCGCTCTGCACGGCGGGCACCAGGGAATCCCAATCCAGCTTAACGATCTCCAGCTCCATGTTCAAGGCTTGAGCAATGTGCTGGGCCATCATGACATCGTAGCCATAGGCGTAATCCGGGCTGTCCTTGATGGGGGAAGCGCCGTTGCTGTCATCGGGCTGGGTCCAGTTATAGGGCGCATAGGCGCACTCCATGGCAACGGTAAGAACGCCGTCTCCCGTACCCTCGGGGGCGGGGGCGGGCTGCGCATCGGTCGTAGCTTCGGGAGCGGCCTCCGCAGCGGCTTCGGGGGCGGCTTCAGCGGCGGGCTGGCTGGGAGAGCAAGCCGCCAGAGAAAGGGCACATACAAGGGCGAGCAGAATGCTAAGGGTTCTACGCATGGTTGTTTTCCTCCATTAGATGAAAATTCTAGGAAGCGGTGCTTCCAAACAAAATGACGACCGGAGCATCACTCCAGCCGCCATGATTTAAAAATCTTGCCTTGGCATGAATGATAGCACTCCACAGAAAAACCTGTGACAGTCGGCAAAATGTTCTTTTGCCGCCCAGCAACAGGGGCATGCAAAACCCTTGTCACTTCGGCAACCTTCCCTTTTTCTCCGCATCAACGCCATTGCGCGGCTCCGCGGGATACTCTTGTCGGTTGCACCTCTACCCAGTCAATCATTTAATTGCTTGCTATCATAATGCTTACGGAAGGCTTTGTCAACACCTTTTTACAAAAGCATCTAAAATTTTTAATAATAAGCTTATCCGAGGATGTCAAATTCCACATCGGTCAGTCTTTTTTGGAGCCGCGTTACGATGCTTTCGCCGCCGCCCGGTCCGCTTACGCCCAGAATCATGAGGGAAATACCGTGCTTTTGCGCATACTCCACCAAGGCATCCTCCACATCCGGCGCACGCAAAAGGGTAAGCTCCGCTCCAGCAAGCTGGGCTGCCGTGAAAAGATATTCGATGGCATCCCCTTCAAAAGGGGTACCCATAAAATTTCGGCTGGTATGGACGCAATGAACCACGTGCAACTCCGCTTCGCCGTTATTGCCGCGTTCGACGCCCCGGGCGATGAGCCGATCACAGCTATTTTGATTGGTCACGCAGACCATGATGTTAGCTCTTTGTTTCGTTTTCTCGTATGCGTTTGTCATCTTTGATCGCATCCTTTATTTTATTGGGGAGGGTCACGGGGATGGCCCGCAGAAGCCATGCCACAGCCGCCGCAGGCGTATCCGCCGCCTGATAAATGCCCCGGCAAGCCGGGTCCGTAAACGCTTGGCCAATGCAGGTGTCCAGTTGGGTCAGCAGGGCGTCGTAATATCCGTTGGTATTTAAAATCGACACAGGGGTGCTCAAATACCCCAGTTGGTTCAGGGTGATAACCTCCAGCAGTTCCTCCAGCGTGCCGAAGCCGCCCGGAAGAGCCAGAAAACCAAAGCTCAGGGATTCCATTTTGGCCTTGCGGCTATGCATATCCGGCGTAACGATTAACTCGTCGCAATCCGCAAAGGCGATGCCGGGCTGGTTCAGCCTTTCGGGAATCACGCCGATGACCTCGCCGCCTTGGCTTTTAACCCCCCGGGCCGCGGCGCCCATAAGCCCCGTATTCCCGCCGCCGAACACCATGCCCACACCAGCTCCGGCCAGCAAGGCGCCCGCCTCATAAGCCGCATCCAAATAAGCCCTGTCCACCTTGGAACAGGACGCGCCAAACACACACGCATGCCGCATAGAGGCATACCTCCCCTCCGATTTTGACCATATTAAGTATACCATTCCGGCAGCAAAGAAAAAAACAATATTTTGTGAAATTCGCGGGCCATTTTATAAACAGGCGTTCAGTTGATCCGCGCCACGATCACGCTCATGTCGTCCAGCCTGCCCTGTTCATCCGCAAGGGCAAGAAGGGCCTCCGCGGCGTCCTGGGCTGTGTTTGCGCCCCCTACCCGCTCGATGATAGCGGCGAACAGCGCTTGCCCCAGGCCGTCCGCCAGGCCGTCCGTCATCATGACCACAGCATCCCCCCGCAAAAGAACCGTCTCCAGGGGCGTAGCAGGGGCCGCTTCCGTCAAAATGCCCACGGGAAGGGTTTCTGCATGGATGGTATGCACGCGGCCGCCCCGCAACACATAACTGGGGGGGGCGCCTTGCTTAAAAAAGCGGGCTTTGGCAGTGGCCGGGTCAAAGAGCAAGAGATCCAGCGTGGCATACATATCATCTTGGCATTTGAGCATGAGCAGGCGGTTCACACATTCCAACGCCGCTGTTTCCTCCACGCCGATGCTGAGCAGGTCGCCCAAAAGGGCCACGGCCGCCGCGCTTTCCCGGTGCGCTGTGGCGCCGCTGCCCATCCCGTCCGAAAGGAGGAGGAGATGTTGATTGCACAGCTCCCGAAGGGCCATGCTATCGCCGGTTTGGGAGCTGCCCGCCTTCGGGCATGCGGCTGCCCCCAAAGAAAGGCTGAAATTTATGGGCAATGGCCCTTCCCGGGGCTGCGTTAAGCCTGCAAGTGCGCAGCCGATGCCCCGGAGCTGCCGCCCGGCAAAGCGTTCGGCCTGGCTTTGGCCGCTCACCTCCAACACCTCCGCAACGCTGCCCAACACCCGGGCCACATCCAGCACTTGGCGGCGAAATTGCGCCAATTGACGCTGGGATTCCCCCTGCCCGCGCGGGCGTGCGCTCCGCCGTAAGAGCCGGGTGACCGCATTGGGCAGCAGCAGGTAACCGCCGCAACCAAGCCCTGCATAAAGAAGCATGGATTCGCCACCCTGAACATAGAAGGAACAAAGGGCGGCCGTTGCTAAAAACAAGGATACCATGGCCCATTTATGCCGCCAAAGAAAAGCGGCGCATAGCGTGCAGAGGGCAAGGCAGCCCACGAAGGGAAGGGAAGCTCCCCCCAGCAGAGCGCCGGCGCCAAGAAGCGCAGCAACGGCCACGGCGGGGAGCCCCACCGTTCCAGCCGCGCAAACGGCGCCAAAGGAGGCCAGGATACCGCCCAGGCCCACGCCCTTATAGCCCACCGCCATCCCGCCCATGGACAGCATGGCAAAAAGGGCGCAAAGGCTGCAAAGCTCCTCCTCGGAAAGGGAGCGCCTGCGCCCCAAGCCGCTAAGCGCTTCCGCCGCCCGTTGCAGCAGGGGCGCGCAGAGCAGGGAAAGGGAGGCCTGCGCTAAGCCCACCATACAGGTATCCACCGTATCAAAATAGAAGAAAGGCAGGCAAATGAGATGGGCGCAGGCGAGCAGCAGCAGCTTGTCCGGCCTTTCGGCGCTTCCCCGCCAGAGAAGCCAAAGCATGCCAAGAAGGCCATAAGCGCCCGCCACGGCCAGCGCTGCGAATTGGGCCGTAAAAAGGCTGCCCGCCATACCGCCCAGGAGGGCCGGCCATGGGGCATACCCTGCCATCCAGGCCCCTGCCGCCGCCGCGGCGCAAAAGGGAGAAAGTCGCTGGGCTCCATCCCCGGCAAAGGACAGGACAAGGCCCAGGAGAAGGCTCCAAAGGGCCATGCTGTCCCCCCGCCAGATACCGGCCCGGGCGGCGACAGACCGCCAGGCCGCTCCGATTCCCGCCGGCAGCCGCACGTTTTAAGCCCCCTCTCCATGGTTATCTACTCTTCATGCTAAGGCCATCCGCCCGCAAAAAGCGTCGCACCATGGGTTGGGAAGCTGGCGAAGTATGTAGGAAAAGCCCTGGGCGTCGCATTGCACAAAGGCGGCAAATATGCTATTGTTATGAAGTAACTTGTACAAGTATGTCCAAAGGAGAACGCGAAGATGCAAAACGTATACGATACCTTGACCGAGCGGGGATTTCTCAAGCAGTGTTCCCATCCCGAGGAGCTCCGGGAGCTTCTGGGCCGCGAAAAGGTGACCTTCTATATCGGCTTTGATCCCACGGCGGATAGCCTTCATATCGGCCATTATGTGGCCCTGATGACCATGGCCCATATGCAGCGGGCCGGGCACAGGCCCATCGTGCTGCTGGGCGGCGGCACCGCCATGATCGGCGATCCTTCGGGCAAGAGCGATATGCGCCGCATGATGACAAACGAGGAAATCGACCATAACGCCGCCTGCTTCCAAAAGCAGATGGGCCGCCTCATCGATTTTTCCGAGGGCAAGGCCATTGTGGTCAATAACGGAGAATGGCTCCGTTCCCTGAATTTCCTGGAGTTCATGCGGGAGATCGGCGTTCTGTTCTCCGTAAACCGTATGCTCACCGCCGAATGCTACAGGCAGCGCATGGAGCGGGGGCTGACCTTCTTCGAATTGGGATATATGCTCATGCAGAGTTACGATTTCCTGGTGCTAAACCAACGGTACGGCTGCATTTTGCAGATGGGCGGGGACGACCAGTGGAGCAATGTGCTGGGCGGGGTGGATCTGATCCGCCGCAAGGAGCAAAAGCCCGCCTATTGCCTGACCACCTCCCTTTTAACAACCAGCGAGGGCAAAAAGATGGGCAAAACGGAAAAAGGCGCCCTTTGGCTGGATAAGGAGAAGTGCAGCGTATACGATTTCTATCAATACTGGCGCAACATTGACGATGCGGATGTGGAAAACTGCCTTGGGCTGCTCACCTTTTTACCCATGGCGGAGATCCGCGCCATGTGCGCCGAGGGAGGCTCTTCCCTCAATGCGGCCAAGCGCACCCTTGCCTACACCCTTACGGAGCAGGTGCATGGCACGGAGGAGGCCCAAAAAGCCCAGCAGGCCGCCGAAGCCCTCTTTGGGGGCGGTGGAGACCTTTCGAATATGCCTACCGTAAGCCTTTCTCCCGCGGATGTGGAGGCCACCGGATTACGGATAACGGATTTGTTGGTCATGGGTAATCTGGCCAAGAGCAAGTCCGACGCCCGCCGCCTCATCGAAAGCGGAGCGGTATTTGCAGACGAGGAGAAGGTGGCGGATGTGTATGCCGCGCTCCCTGTGGAGAAGCTGGAGGACGGCGTGGTCCTCAAAAAGGGGAAAAAAGGCTTCGTGCGCATTCTTATGGGCTAATGGGCGCTTACCGCACGGTAAAGGCTCCGGGAGAAACGGAGCTTGTCATCCAGAAATCCCGGTTTATCGGCCGGTGCTTTCCCGTGGAAAGCGAAGCGGATGCCTTGGCCGTTCTGTCGGATATCCGCAAAAAGCACTGGGATGCCACCCATAACTGCTATGCATACCGGATCGGCGAGCATGGGGATTGCGCTCGCTATAGCGACGACGGCGAGCCGGGGGGCACCGCGGGCATGCCCATGATGGAAGCCCTCAGAAACCGGGGGCTCACGAATGTGCTGGCCGTGGTTACCCGCTATTTCGGGGGGACTTTGCTGGGAGCGGGGGGCTTGGTGCGGGCTTATTCCAAAGCCGCATCCGAGGCCGCCTATGCCGCAGGCGTGGTGGAGGTCCTTCCGGCCTTGCGCTTCGCCTTGCGGGTGGAATATGGCCGCTATGGCGGGATCGAAGCTTTCGTAAGGGAATCCGCCCAGGTGGAGGAGCTTGCGTTCGGGGAGGATGTGCGCATCCTGGCCCTGGTGGAAGCGGAGCGGGCCGCGGCCTTTTGCAAGGAGATCGTGGAGCGCAGCGATGGGCGCTGCAACCCTTCTCCCCAGGGCCAGGGCTGGCTTCGCCGGGAAACTTAACCATCTTTGTTCAATCTAGTTCGTAAAAAAGGAAGTACCCCATGAGCAACCGTTTCAAAACGCACATAGCGGGTTTTTTAGCCCTTGTCCTGTGCTTGGGCATGGCTGCGCCGGCGCTTGCCGTCAAGATCGGCGCCGAAGCTAACCCGGCCGCCCTGGCGGCCGCCGGAGAGGCGACGCTTACCATCACCGTCACAAACGACGGGGCTGCCGCCATGGAAAACCTGCGCATTAACAGCGCCTATTCGGGCATTGCCTTCCATGCAGACGATGCCACCATCGAACCCGGGGAATCCAAACCTTTTTCCGCTACGGTGGCCCTGAGCGACACCGCCATCGGCCAGCCGCTCACCTTTGAAGTCACCTGGACGGAAAATGGCGAAGCCAAATCCGGCACGGCAACCCTTACCGTGGAGCGCGAGGCAAGCGCTTCCCTCACCGCCACGGTTTCGGTGGATAAGGCCCAGGCATCCCAGGGGGAAATTGTAACGCTTACCTATACGCTCACCAGTACGGGGTCTATGCCCCTTACCGTTACCTCGGTGGCGGACAAGGGCGTGAGCAGCAAACCCATTGCGGAGAAGGTAGTTGTGCAGCCCGGTACGCCTACGGTGATTCCCTTCGAATATACCATGGGCTCGGCCACCGTTACCTCCACCCCTGTCATTACCTATGTGGATGCCACAGGCGCCACCCAAACCCTTACCCTCAAGGAAACCACCCTGGGCATGGTCATGAGCAAGCTTTCCATGGAGGTTACCCAGGGGGAAGCCAGCGCAAACGGCATGCCGTTTACCCTGCATATCACCAACAACGGCAACCAGAAGATTAGCGCCATCCAGGTGAAGGATGAGCTGGGCAATAAGGTTAACGGGGCGGAATTTGCGCTGGCGGTAGGTGAGGACAGGCAACTTACCTATACCGTGCTTACGGACAGCGAACGCTATGTGGTATTTTCCGTCACGGGGAAAACCGCGGCCGGGGAAGCCTATGAAAACAAGACGAAAAGCTATGTGGTGCGCAAATATATCGACCCGTCCCTGCTGGGTATCGAATTTTCGGTTGCTGTTACCGAAACCCTCAATGCTTCGGGCAGCATAAAGGTGCGCTTCAGCGTGAACAACACCGGGTCCTTGGAGATGCGAAACCTGGTTATCTCCGAAAAGACGGTGCAGGAGAACGAGGGGGGAGAGGCTACAGAATCCCTTGCCGAGATTACCCGCAAGGATGCCATTGCCCCGGGCCTGTTCGAAACCGAGCAGACGGTTTATGTGGGCGAGCCCCGGGAGCTGACCTTTGTGACCACCCTGGAGGACCCGGCGGGCAACAGCTATACCTATACCGCTTATCTGGCAGCGGATAACGTAGGCATCTATGATGGCACGGGGGCTGAAGCAGCCCAGAAAGAAGTGATCGAGGGATTAGGAATGCGAATCGGCACGGGCATCAGCCGGGCCTTAAGCATTGCCCTTATTGTGCTGGCCGTGCTCATTGTGCTGGCCGTTATCGCCCTCATCGTGTTGAATCGGTTGGAGCGCAAGCAAAAGCGGGAAGCCGCCCGCCGAAGAGCCCGCCGGGAAAAGCAGCGCCGGGAGCAAATACGCCGGCAGCAGGCGGTGCCCGAGGATACGCTAACGGGCCGGCCCGCCGCATCGCCGTCCGGCCGCGCGGGCATAGACCTGGGCGAAACCCAGATTCGCCGCCAGCCCAGGGATTTGGACAAGTGAGCACCGTGAACGTGCGCTTGGCCACGGAAGCGGATGCGGAGGCCTTGCTGACAATTTATGTTCCCTATGTGCGGGAAACGGGCATCAGTTTCGAATATATCCCCCCCACGGCGGAAGAATTCCGGGGCCGCATCCGCGATACGCTTTCTACCTACCCCTTTCTTGTGGCGGAAGGGGCGGCGGGTATTGTAGGCTATGCCTATGCGGGCCGCTTTCAAACCCGGGCGGCCTATGGCTGGAGCGCGGAGACTTCGGTCTATATCGCTCAAGACGCCCGCCGCGGCGGCACGGGGCGTATTTTATACGAAGCGCTTTTGGCTCTTCTTTGCCGCCAGGGCGTGCAGAACGTATATGCCTGCATCGCTTGCCCCAACGAGCCCAGCGTGGCCTTCCACGAGGCCATGGGCTTTGTCTTGAAGGCCCGTTTTTCCCAATGCGGCTATAAATTGGGCCAATGGTGGGATGTGGTATGGCTTGAGAAGGCCTTGGGGACGCACCAAAATCCGCCCGCGCCTTTGCGGCCCATTGCTCAAGTGCTGGCGGAAGCCGGCCTTTCCTGATTTTATCGCATAGAAACAAGCGGGGCGCACCATGGTGCGCCCCGCTGTTTGCACAACATCAGCTAAACAGCAGCTCCGGCACCGCCGCGCGGGCGGTGCATAGATACCGGCCGTCTCCAAGTTGCTCCACCTCGCCGCCGGAAAAAGTTGGCGCTTGGGCTGCGGCTATTACCACACGCCAGTCCGCCAGGGGCGCGAAATCCACCTGCTCCGGCGTGGTATCTGAAATCCAACCGTTTTCATAGACGGCCGCCGTGGGGAAAATGCCAAGGAGGGAAAGCTCCGTGCCTTCCGAAGAGGTTGCTCCAAAGCCACCCTCCGGGAACTGAACCGTAAATTCCAAGTAAATCCGCGCCGATTCACCGCTGCGGAGTTCGTTAATAAGGGGCAAGCAAAGCATGGCGCCATCCAGGGTATAGTAGGCCTGCACGCCGTCCAAAGCGGCGGCCTTAATGGAAAGGCTGCCTGGGACCATAGCGTTTGGATACAGGTGGAGATAGATGGCATACAGGGTTTCCACCCCGTTATTTACATAGGTGAGGGAAAGCTTTCCCCGAGCTTGGTCATCGACGATAGAAAGGCTGCCCTGGTATAGGCTGCGCTCCAAAACGCTCTTTCGGATGGGCAGGGTGGGGAATGGCGAACGAACAGGGGCAGGGGAAGCCGCCGGCGCAACCGTACTGACAGGCGAGGTTTGTGGCACTGCGGACGGCGAGGGCACGGCCGTGGGGGTAATGGTGGCCGTTGGTGTAACCGTGGCCATGGGTGTAGCCGTGGCAGTGGGCTGGGGAAGCGGCACGGAAACAGCCTGCAGCGCTTGCTCGCGCTTGAAAAAATAAAACAACAAGCCGGCCAGAATGCACAAAAGGGCGGCTCCGGCAAGGGTATAGATACGGATTCGTTTTCTTCTTCTGCGTGGCGAAATGGTCATAAGCTACCTCTTTCGCCATTATATCACAAAGTCGGCCATCCGGACAAAGGCGGCTATCGGGTTTTGAAGTTTTGCCCTTTAGGTAGCCGTATGGTATAATTCCAATGATTCCATATGGGAGGGAGTTAAGTTCATGCCCCAATGCAGTTTTTCCCGGGCCACGGCCATGGCAAGCATGACGCCGGTGCAGAATATTTTTATTGCCGAATATATGGTGAAGGCGCCGGACCCTTACGTAAAGGTCTACCTATATGGATTGATGCAATGCCATAACCCCGCCTTGGCGGAGGAAGATATGGCTTTTGCCTTGGAAATGGGGGAACAGGAGCTGGCGGAAGCTTTCTTATATTGGCAGGCGCAGGGCCTAATCAACATTCTTGCCAGCGACCCTTTGCGCGTGGAGTATAAGCATCCCGCCGCCGCCGCGCCGCTCTCCGGCGGCGGTGCGCGGCGCTATGCCGCCTTTAACGCCGCGTTGCAGGACGCCCTGCGGGATGCCCTTGGGCAAAGCGGAAAGGCCAGGGTGTTCTTCCCTGGGGAAATGCAGAAGATTTACGATTGGATTGAGGTGTTCAGCCTGGAGGAAGCGGCGGTCATTTTGCTGGTGCGCCACTGCCTGGAAGAAAAAGGCCCCCGGGTGGGCATCCGGTATATGGATGAAAAAGCGCGCCGCTGGGCGGATGCGGGCGTGCTTTCCGCAGAGGACGCCCAGCGCAGGATTCTTTTTGAAAAGGAGATGCAAAGCGGGGCCCAGGCAATTTTGCGGCGCTGGCGCAAGAGCCGCCAAGCCACGGAGGACGAGCTGGCGCTTTATCAAAAGTGGAGCAAGGAATGGGGCATGGCGGATGATGAGATATTGGCCGCCTGCACAGCGCTGACCGCGGCGGAAAAACCCTCCTTTGCTTATTTGGACGGGGTGCTGCAAAATGCGCGGCTGGCTGGCGGCTCCGCCGAATACGCCCGCCGGCAGGCTGCCGTGGAGGATCTGGCGGCCAATGCGTTCCGAAGGGCCGGCATACCCCGCAGGGCCACCGCGGCCCAGCGCATGCAGATGGAAACCTGGGTTTACGCCTGGCATATGAGCCCGGAGCTGGCTCTCCTTTCCGCGGAATATGCAACAGGGGAAAGCCGTCCGTTTTCCGCGATGGACAGGATGATGAAGCGCTGGCATGAGGCGGGGATTACCACCATTGCCGGGGCCCGTGCCGAGCATGAGCAGGCCGGGAATGCAGATTCCCCAGGCCCTGCGCAAAAAAACGCGGCTCTCTCCAGAGCGCTCCGGCCGCCCCAGCGTACCTACAGCGCCGAGGATTTGCAGCATATCGGCATAAAGCTTTTGGATGACGAGGACGAATAACATGAAGCCATCACCCGATCTTTTTCAGGAATACAGGCGGATACATGCCCGCGCCCTGGCTGAAAGCGAGGAGCGCAGGCGCGCCGTTTTCGCCCAGCTCCCTCGCCTATTGGAGATTGCCCGGGAGCGAAAGGACCAAACCTTTGCTTTGGGCCAGGATCTGCTGCATACGGCGGATAAGGCAGCCACGCGCCGGGCTTATGCCTTAACAATGAAGGCGCTCATGCAGGAGGAATCGGCCATTTTGCGGGAGAACAACATCCCGCCTGCCTTTTTGCAGCCCGCATGGCGCTGCCCCGCTTGCGAGGATACGGGGTATGTGACGGGCCGAGAGGGGGGAAGGCATATGTGCGCCTGCCTCACCCAGCGGGTTTTGGAAGAACGCTTTGCCCAGAGCAGCCTTTCCCCGGAAGAGCGCTTTGAGACCTTCCGGGAGGATGTTTTTCCCACCGAGCGGCAACGCAAGGCCACCTGCCGCGCCCGGGATATCTGCCTTTGCTATGCGGAGGGCTTTCCGGATAACGATCCCAAGGGCTTGCTCCTGCTGGGCCAGGGCGGCCTTGGCAAAACGTTTTTACTCAATGCCGTGGCTACCCGGGTGGTGGAGCGGGGTTACAGCGTGCTGAACCTGCCTGCCTATGCCTTGGTCCAAACGGTGCTTTCCTGCATGAGCAGCCGGCAGCCCCTGCCGGATTTTACCCTGCCGGATCTGTTGGTGTTGGATGATTTGGGGGCGGAACCCATGCTGAACAACATTACCAGGGAACAGCTTTCCAACCTTTTGGACGCCCGCCAGCGCAAGGGCCTGGCCACGGCTTTTTCCAGTAATTTTACCCGGGAGCAGATTATCGAGGAATATGGCGAACGCTTCGCCTTCCGCCTGCTTTCCCCCAGAAGCACTCTCACGCTGGAGCTCCTCGGGGATAATTTGAGAACGCGTCTCTAACTGCGAACGAAACTATAAGGCGCCCCGTTTAAACGGGGCGCGCTTTGTTTATTCGATTATGCATGCCGCGCCGCACGGCAGAGAAGGTCGCCGTTTGCCAGCTAACGGATAGCCCGGTATTCCAGAACCCCCAGGGCTTCGCCGTAATCGATGCAGAGCCGATCTTCCTCCAATGTATAGGGCAAAGAGGCAATCAGAACCCCCAGCTCATCATAAAGATGAAGCGTGTTTGTTTCCACGGAGATCCGGCTGGAATGTTTGATGCCCGCAGGTTCGTTGCGTTCCGTCATCTTGCCATTGATCTTATCGAACGTAAGAATATAATTCCGATCGTACCGATCCATCCAGGCACAGGCGCAGAGCTTATCAAAAGGAGTCATCGCATCCGGGCATTCCGTAGGGCATAAAGAAGGGGTGGGCGCGGCGGCAGGCCGGGCCATAACGGGTTCGGCTTTGGGTGCGCATGCATACAGGCAGGAGACTGCCAGCAGAGAAGCGCCCAAAAAGAGCGCCTGCACCACCTTTGACCATGCCATGGCTACTTAGAGAGGATCTCGCGCCCCATGTAAGGAAGCAGCACTTCGGGCACACGAACCGAACCATCCGCCTGCTGGTAATTTTCCAGAATGGCAGCTACCGTTCGGCCTATGGCCACGCCGCTTCCATTGAGGGTATGAACCAGCTCGGGCTTGGCGCCCTTTTCCCGGCGGAAGCGGATCTGCGCCCGTCGGGCCTGGAAATACTCAAAGTTGGAGCAGGAACTGATCTCGACATAGCGGCCGTAACTGGGCATCCAGACCTCGATATCGTAGGTCTTGGCGGAGCTGAAGCCAAGGTCCCCGGTGGAGAGGGTCACCACGCGGTAGGGAAGGCCGAGGCCTTGAAGCACCCGTTCCGCATCCTTGGTGAGGCTTTCAAGCTCCGCATAGGATTCCTCGGGCTTGGCGAATTTCACCAGCTCCACCTTGTTGAATTGATGCTGGCGGATCAGCCCCCGGGTATCCCGGCCCGCGCTACCGGCCTCGCTGCGGAAACAGGCGCTGTAGGCACAGTATTTAATGGGCATCTGGCTACCGTCTAAAATCTCATCCCGGTGCAGGTTGGTAACAGGCACTTCCGCGGTGGGGATGAGGAAATAGTCCGTGTTGGCAACCTTGAAGGCGTCCTCCTCGAATTTGGGGAGCTGGCCGGTGCCGGTCATAGAAGCCCGGTTTACCATAAAGGGCGGGAAAATTTCCAAATACCCATTTTGAATGTGGGTATCCAGATAGTAATTGATGACGGCCCGCTCCAGCCTGGCGCCCAGGCCGCGGTATACGGTGAAACGCGCGCCGGTAATTTTTCCGGCTCTGGCAAAATCCAGCAGATCCAGATCCTCGCCAATGTCCCAATGGGCCTTGGGCTCAAAGGAGAAGGCGGTGGGTTCGCCCCAGCGGCGAACTTCCTCGTTGGCCGTATCATCCAGGCCCTCGGGTACGCTCTCGTGGGGGATGTTCGGCACGCGCATAAGCATGGCCTCAAGAGCCTGATCCATCTCGGAGAGCTGGGCGTCCAAGCCTTTGATGGCGTCCGCCACCTGCTTCATTTCCGCCATTACGGCGGTGGTGTCCTCGCCCGCCTTCTTCATTTTCGGAATCCGGGCGGACACCTCGTTGCGGCGGGCTTTAAGCTGCTCCGCCTCCTGCATAAGGGCCCGGCGTTTTTCATCCAGAGCCAGCAGTTCGCTCACGTCCGCACCCTTGTTGCGGCGTTTGCGCATGGCTTCCTTGAGAGCTTCCGGATTGTTGCGGATGCGCTTGATATCCAGCATGGTTGTTTCCTCCCTATAAAATTAACATGTACCGCCGGGAAAGTTGGTAGGTTGGGCAGCAGGTTCTCACATTCTTTCCGGCGCTTGCAGCCCCACCAGGTACAGGCCGGTTTTCAGCACAGCCCGGGCGGCTTCCGTGAGGGCCAGGCGGGCGCTGCGCACGTGGGCGTCCTCCACCATAATCCTGTTTTCATAATAGAATTTGTTGTAAGCGCCGGCAATATCCATGGTGGCTCTGGCAACCAGATAGGGCTCGTTCTTTTCAGCGGCGGCGCAAATGGCGCCCGGGAAAGCATCCAGCGCCTTCAGGAGGGCGGTGGAAGACGGATCCGTCAGCAAGGCTGCGTCGATTTGCGCCGGGTCGAATGCCGCGCCCGCCTCCGCCGCTTTGCGCAGCACAGAGCAGCACCTCGCATGGGTATATTGCACATAAGGGCCCGTTTCTCCGTCAAAATTCAAAACCTTGTCCCACGCAAACACCGTATCCTTGATGCGGCTGGTGTATAGCACGCCCCATACGACGGCGCCTACGCCCACGGCTTCGGCCGCGGCCCGTTTATCGGGAAGATCCGGGCTCTTTTCTTCCATGATCTCATAGGTCTTCTGCACGGCGGCATCCAGCACGTCGTCCAAATAAACCACGTTGCCGTGGCGGGTGGAAAGGGTGCCTTCGGCCATGGAAACCATGCCGAATTGGACGTGCTCGCAGTCCTTAACCCAGTCGTAGCCCAACAGTTCCAGCACCTTGAAGAACTGGCGGAAGTGCAGGGTCTGCTGATAAGCTACCACGTAAAGGGATTTAACGAAATCGTAGGTGTGTTTCCGGTAAACGGCGGTGGCCAGATCCCGCGTGGCGTAAAGGGTGGCGCCGTCGCTGCGGAGAATAATACATGGCGGCATATCGTAAGCCGACAGATCGACGATGCTGGCCCCGTCGTCCAGCTTCAAAAGGCCTTTAGCCCGAAGCTTGTCGATAACGGGCTGCATTTTGTCCTCGTAGAAGCTTTCGCCGGCGTAGCTGTCGAACCGCACGCCTAAACGTTCATAAACCCGGCCCACTTCAGCCAGGGTTAAATCCTTAAATTGTTTCCAAAGCCCCACGGCTTCCGTATCGCCGGATTCGATCTTCTTGAACCAGGCCCGGGCCTCGTCGTTCATTTCGGGCTTTTGTTCCGCTTCCACATGGAAACGAACATAGAGCGCCACCAGTTCCCGGACGGTGCATGACGCGATGGGCTTATCGCCCCACAGCTTGTACGCCACAATCATCTTGCCGAACTGGGTGCCCCAATCTCCCAGGTGGTTGATCCCCACGGCGCGGTATCCCAGGTGGTTATAGATGCGGGAAAGCGAATTGCCGATGGCGGTGCTGGGCAGATGCCCGATATGAAAGGGCTTGGCAATGTTGATGGAGGAAAAGTCCAGGCAAACATTGCGGCCGCCGCCTATATCGCTGCGACCATAGGCTTCCCCCTCCCGGAGCACCCGGGAGAGAACCTGGGCGGCATAAGCGCCCGCATCCGCGAAGAAATTAACATATCCGCCGGCAGCCTCACAACGGGCAATACCTTGCGGCAAAGATAGCTGGCCGGCCAGTTCCGCGGCGATGGCGGGAGGGGCCTTGCGCAAGGTTTTAGCCAAGCGGAAGCAGGGGAAGGCATAATCCCCCATGCTGGGGTCTGGTGGTGTTTCAATCCATTGGGCCAGCTCGGCGGCCGCAAGGCCCGTTTTTTCGGCCAGGATGGCGGCCAAAGCGGTCTTATTGTCCATATTTGCACGCTCCAAAGGTTATTGTGGCGGCTATGTCCACGATTTTTCCAATTATATCACATCCGTGCGAAATTGTTAACGGATATCGCCTTGTTTCGGTTCCTGGCGGATGGTATAATCCCCCTATGGAAAATGATCGCATGAATAAGGCCCAAGAGGGTGCGGATACGAAACAAAACCGCAAAGGCCGCCTGCTCAATTGGCTCCTGCTGGCGGCCAGCGCATTGCTTTTCGCGGCGGGGGTATGGTTGCTGGTGCGCCAGTATATCTTCATCCCCGATGCGTATGTCGCGCCGCCCGCCACGACCCCGGCTTTGACGACACCGGCGCCTTCGGCGGTGGCCACGCCTTCGCCTACGCCCTATATAAAGAAAATTCCCGTGACCCTTCATTTTACGGAGCGGGAGATTTCTTGTCCCATTGAGCCTGTGGGTGTTATCCAGGCGACGGACAAGCATGGGGACCTTATTTTCGATGAGCAGGGCGATCCCGTTTACACCATGGGAACCATCGATTCAGAGAAGGTAGCGGCCTGGTTGGAAACAGGACCTTCCCCCGGGGAATACGGCAACGCCATTCTTAATGGACACATCCGCTGGAAAAAGGTGGCGGGCGTGTTTTCCGTACTCAGCGACATGGGGATAGGCGAGAAGATTGCGGTTACTTATGACGACGGCAGCGTTCTATATTTTGCCGTGGAAAGTATGGATGTCTTTACAATAGACGATTGGCCGGCCTGGGTTATGGAAACGGACAGCGGTGATGCCCGCATGACCCTCATCACCTGCCATGGGGAATGGAATAGCCAGCAGGGCACCAGCAACGAACGTGTGGTGGTGGTAGCGAAGCCCATTTTGGAGCAGAACGAGGAGTAGAATAGGAGAGAAGCGATGTACGGATACGATTATGGCTATGGTTACAGCGAATATTCCGGCCTGTTGCTGATCGCGGTTCTGCTTGTGTTTGCGCTGGGGCTGGTGGCCCAGGCCCGGGTAAGCGGAACGTTTCAAAAATATGCAAAAATACAGGCAACCGCCGGTATTCCCGCTTATGAGATGGCGAGCCGGCTCCTTCAGCGATCGGGAAGCAGCGTGCAGGTAACCCAGGTAGGCGGAAGGCTTACGGATCACTATAATCCAAAGACCAACACGGTGGGGCTTTCCCAAAGCGTATATGACCAAAGCTCTGTGGCCGCCCTGGCGGTAGCGGCCCACGAAATCGGCCATGTGATGCAATATGAGGAAGGCTATCTGCCCATCAAGCTGCGCAATGCGGTGTTGCCCATGGCGTCTATCGGTTCCGGCGCGGCCCCTTGGATCACCCTGCTGGGCGTATTTATGGGTTCCTTCAACTTGGCGATGGTGGGCGTATGGCTGTTCTTGGGCATTCTTCTCTTCCAATTTGTGACCTTGCCCGTGGAGTTTAATGCCTCCCACCGGGCCCTTGTTATGTTGGAAGACGGAGGGTATTTGGCCTACGACGAGGTTCGGGACGCCCGTAAGGTTCTCCGGGCGGCGGCCATGACCTATGTGGTGGCGGCCCTGAGCACGCTGGTGAGTTTTTTGCGGCTGCTGCTTATGGCCCAAAGCACGCGCCGCAGGAACTGAACGAAGCCTGTTATGGCTGCGCAATGCGGATAATACCTTGACATTTGGCGGCCATATTGCTATAATAACCAAGCACGATAGACAGGGAGAGATGTCTGAGTGGTTTAAGGAGCCGGTCTTGAAAACCGGTGATGTCGAAAGGCACCGGGGGTTCGAATCCCTCTCTCTCCGCCATCTAGCTAGCGGCGAAGGATGGGCTAACCGAATACGGCGTGGAGAAGTACCCAAGTGGCTGTAAGGGGCTCCCCTGCTAAGGGAGTAGGCTGGGGTGACTGGCGCGAGGGTTCGAATCCCTCCTTCTCCGCCAAACCCGCAGAACACCTAGTGTTTTGCGGGTTTTTGTTTGCGCAAAAGGGGCGCATTTTTGTTCAGTGAGCACTCTAAGTACCGATGCATATCATACGCATATCATACATATCTTTAATTTGTTTCTGTGAATCGAGCAGGTTGATTGCCTCATTAATTTTATGTCCAAAGCGCTGGCGCGCATGTCTTTTTCAGCTTAGCACATGTATATTGTGCTTGCTTTTTAAGCATAGATCTTGCGATTTATAATATAGATGTGCATTGTACACTGCGCTCTGCGTTGTTTGGCGCGAACCATTAAACACCACGCAACAATCCTAAAAATAAGCTTTGACCATGCCCTCATTCCTTGTACCAGTTTGAAAGATGAAAAAACAAACCACCACCAAGAAGCTGATAAAGGTTGAAAAGGCTTGATACACAACAGATCATGGTAAATCTTGGTAAGATTGTACTATTTTATAGAGAAGACAAAACCATTGTGGAAGCCTCCCTGCAGAGTAGCGTTACGCAGCAGGCGTGCTGCCGCATGAGGGCGCGGATACATCAGATACCAGTCAATAAAAAAGCTTTAAAAAAAGGCTCCGGCTCAAGTAAGCGATGCCGAATTAAGTCTAAACAATGTTATTTCAAAGACTTTGAACTCAAAAATAGGGGAGCCCTGCAAAGTGAAATGCAGCAGTCGCAAAGGTTTGTCAAATAATTATAGGCACCCATTCCATCGTAGCCGGTATCCACATCCAATGCGGCGCGCTGGTAGTGCTTTTCAGGTCAATAAGCGACATTAAATGCCAAAAAATTAGGACAGTCCTTTCGCGGGCTGTCCTAATTGATTACGGGCCATCTTATGTGTTCTTAATGAGCTTTTTGCTCAAATCCAGAGCTTCGTAGAAGCTAGTCCAGTTTTCCTTGGTGAACTTGGCTGCCTTCTGGATATCTCCTTCCCTAAGAGCTTTGAGTATATTATCGTGGGCAATCAAGGACTGATTTCGATGCATATCTTTTATAAAGCACAGGTTCTCAACCCTATATACCTGAATAGTCAGTTGCTTGACATACTGGGCAAGGTATTGGTTACCTACCTTATTTACCAAGTACCCATGGAAAAGTGAATCGGCCGCCTGCACATCTGATATATTGCTATTTTTAATGGCTAATCTAAAATCTTCCTGTAAGCGCTCCATCTCTGCAATGTCAGGTTCAGTTATGCGTGGCCCTGCCAGCTCAACAGCCTCCTTATGCAGCAGCGACAGCATCTCATATACCTGTCGCGTATTCTCCTTATCAATGGGCGCAATATATGTCCCCTGGCCGGCAACCACTTCGACCAGCTTCTGCTCGCTGAGTAGCTGGATTGCTTCCCTGACAGGAGTCCTACTGGTGGAAAAATAATTTGCTAATTCCATATCGGATATTTTTTCTTCAGGCATCAAGGTGCCGTCAACGATCCATTGTCGCAGTGTGCAAAATATAATATCTCGAGTATTTATCCTTTCTATCGGGCCGCTGCTGTTTGGAACTGGCATGGGATTTCTCCTTGGGATAAGTTTTTTGGGCAATGTAACAACAATCTTATAAATTATGTTGACAATGTAATTATAGCATATTATAATTCAAATATCCAATATATTGCGTATCGCATATTGCGTATCGCATATTTACATGTTATTTCCAAATCATTTAGCGCTGTTTTAAACGGAGGAACAAAAATGACTACCATACCTTTTGGCCCAACTTATGGGGAAATGCTGTATCCCGACAGAGCCCCTAAAGAAGTATACAGCAAAACCAACAATCTCTTGGAAACCGACGAGATGAACCCGCTGAATCTTTTTAACATCACATGGCGCAATAGGCAAGGAAAGATTAGAAAAATTGTCCTTCCCAAGGCTCTGACCGGCGTTGACGCCAACATAGTTGTGCTCCTGGGCACTGGCTTCCCTTCCGGGGCGCATAAGGTAGGACCTGCTTATTCCATGATAATGGAAGCAAGCATTGGTGGTCGTATAAATACAAGGGATAATACGATCTTAGGTCCTTCAACCGGCAACTTCGGCATTGGAAGCGCGTATGTTTCCAAGCTGATGGGCTATAACTGCATAGTAATCATGCCGGATAATATGAGCCGCGAACGCTATGAACGTATCCGCAAATATGGCGCAACTCTGGATCTTACGCCGGGTACGGAATCTGACGTAATACTTACCGTTTATAGAACTATGGAGCTTAAAAAAGATCAAAGAAATTATTCCCTGGATCAATTTGAGCTTATGCCCAACTATCGCTTCCACAGATATGTGACCGGCAATTCAGCCATAGAAGCCGTTGCGGACGTTGGAAACGGACGGGCCGCTTGTTATGTTGTTTGCGTAGGAACCGCCGGTACTTTCGCAGCCGGTGACGAACTTAAAAAAGCGTTCCCCGAGTGCAAACTCGCCGCACTGGAGCCCTATGAATGTCCCACGCTCATGAAGGATGCGCGCGGGCAGCACAGGATAGAAGGCATAGGAGATAAGCTTTGCTCCTATCTGCACAATATCAATACCACGGATTTTGTTGCGCATATCCATGACGATGACGCCGCTAAAATGCTCAAGGTATTTCATGATGGCACATCGGTACTGGAAGAAGCCGGGGTGCCCCACGAGTTTGCGGTAAACATTAAGAATCTATTTGGTGTTTCAGGCCTCGCAAATGTAATAGGCGCAATAAAAATGGCCAAGCATCTCAACCTTGGCCCCGGGGATAACGTTGTTACCATTGCAACCGACGGTTTTGATCGTTATCAGTCCGTTATTGATAACCTCGAAACGCGCTATCTTGAAACGGAGGACTTTGTTCTCCAGCGCTGGCACAACGATGTATTCCTTAGCGCCGATACCAATAACATCTATGATGTACGCACCCCCCAGGCCAAGGAGAAGCTCTACCATCAGAAAGAGAAGGATTGGACCCGTTTCGGCTACGCCAAGGAACAGCTTGATATGCTGAAGGATCAGAGACTCTGGGAAAACGAATATAATAAAATTCCCGAGATCAACAAGAAGATTGCGGAAATGAGAGGCTGTCCCATCAAGTAAAGCCACATAGCAGGAGATGTATAACTACACCGCAGCAAATGGATATGCATCTCCTGACGCTTATTTTCAGTCCGGTCAGGTAAGGCCGCGGAAGATAAAACCAAATCAGTATAAGCACAAACAGAACAATCGTTTGACAAAAAGGAATATCCTATATTAAATCATGTATGTGGGGAATGATCAATGACTAAAATAGAATATTTTTCACATCAGCGCAAAAAATGTACAAGCGCAAGCAATCCGCTGCACGAGCTTACCGTTAAGGCGGCGGTGAATATCGGCAGATACCACAGAACCTTTACGCAATACTCTCCCACTCCTCTTGCTGAATTAAAGGAGTTATCGGGATATTTAGGACTGAAGGGTTTCTATGTAAAAGACGAATCCTATCGATTTGGCTTAAAGGCATTTAAGGTGCTAGGCGGATCCTACGCTATCGGCATGGAGCTTATAGAAAAGCTAGGGCTGAATCCCGATATTGTTAACGAGGCAAGCTGGCAGCAGACCATCGCAAGGGAATTTGGCAAAAAATTTACATTTATAACCGCCACCGACGGCAATCACGGGCGGTCCATAGCATGGGCATCCCACTACTTTGGTCAGAAGGCAGTAGTGTA
The DNA here is from genome assembly GCA_034933245.1 of Candidatus Pelethousia sp. GTDB lineage: Bacteria > Bacillota > Clostridia > Christensenellales > CAG-138 > Pelethousia. The sequence goes on along the minus strand of JAYFNX010000018.1, from coordinate 6,109 downwards.
CATGCCCAAAGGCTCTTCCCCTCGCCGTGCAGAGAACATACGCAGCGCCAGCGCCGATGTTATCGTGACAGACGGTGATTTTGATGCTACGGTTCGCATTGCATTGGACAAAGTTGACGGGATCAGCAAGCTGTTTGCCCAGGATATGGATTTCCGGAACCATTATAAGTTTCCTTTACAATGCATGCAGGGTTACATGACTATGCCGTTTGAAGCAGTGACCGCGTTGACAAAGCAAAGCGTTTTGCCTACCCACATATTCATACAGGCGGGAGCAGGATTGTTGGGGGCAGCCGTTTCGGGATTCACTACGAATTATTATGGCGACAAATGCCCTAGGATAATTATAGTTGAATCCGATGCATGCAGTTGCCTGCTCAGTTCAGCCAAAGCGGGAACAGAGACCACGGTATGCGTACCGCTGAAGTACGGAACGATAATGGCAGGGCTTTCAGCCGGATGCCCCTGCTCGTTAGCATGGAAAGTCATCCGTCAATGCGGCGATGGGTTTATTGCCTGCACCGATGATACCAGCGCCAACGGTATGCGAATTTTGGGTAACCCTCTGCACAATGACCCTAAAGTTATATCAGGTGAAAGCGGCGCGGTCTGCATAGGCCTCGTTCATGCGCTTATGAAGGATCCAAACCTAAATAAGGTCAAAGACGAGATAGGTTTGAATAAAGAATCAACAGTGTTATGTTTCAGTTCCGAGGGCGATACTGATGAGGAAAGTTATCGGCGCATCGTTTGGAGCGGCGCATATGCTTCTTTATAAGTTTTGGCCTTGCCCGTATCTGCAATTTTTCGCTACTGGAGAATCAAAGCACACATGCCAAAGGTAGTTGGGGTCGGGCTCAGCTTGTAGGGAGGCGTAACAGGATAAGCACAACCACTATATGTATAACTGCCAGCATTACGAATACAATATGCTCCATCAATATACTACAGTCATTTATAGCAAAGTGACTGCAACACACTAAGGGGGTAAACATGTTATCCGTTCAGGTCATAAAAGAAGAAACTAACGCGATATTTAACGATCTGGTGAAATTTTCTCAGGACCTTTTGCGCATCCCAAGCTATACTTTCCAGGAAGGCAAAGCTATAAAGCGTGTCATCGAGGAAATGGAAAAGCTGGATTATGATCATGTATATGTAGACGAAACAGGCAACGCTTTGGGCATAATCGGCAACGGCCCCAAAACCGTAGTATTCGACAGCCATGTTGATACAGTACGGGAGGGTGATCTTGCTTCTTGGACAGTGGATCCGTTCGGGGGGGAATGCAAAGACGAGAATATTTACGGCCTGGGCGCTTCAGATATGAAGTGTGGCGGCACGGTAACGGTTTATGCGGCTGCGCTTATGAAAAAGCTCGGCCTGTGCGATGGAAAGCGCATCGTCATATCGTTCTCAACAATGGAGGAGGACCTCGACGGAATAGCCTTGGAGCATGTGCTTTCCGACAATGGCTTTAAGGCCGATTATGTAATCATACCCGAGCCCACGGATTTGCGCCTATGCTGCGGGCATGGAGGACGAGCGCTGTACAAAATAAGCATGCCTGGCGTTTCCTCCCATGGCAGCAGCCCCGAATATGGCGTAAACGCTGTGTATGAAATACAGGAGATCGTGAAAAGGGTATCTCTATGGAGCAATAGATTATTGCAGGAAAAGAAGAAAAACGGTTCGATCGCCCTTACTAAAATAGAAAGCGAATCCGCTTCCCTGAACGCCATACCTTATGGTTGCAATATTTATCTTGACAGAAGGACCAATGCCCAGCAAAGCGAAAAAGAATTGAGCAACGAAATGGATGAACTCATTGCCGGCACCAACGCAACCTGGGAAACGGTGGAAATGAAAGCCAACACATGGAATGGCGAACCGGTTGTGATGCGTTCTTTCCGCCCTGCTTTTGAGCTTGAAAAAACGGATCATCTGGTTCAGGCATGTCATGATGCATACAAGTACGTTACAGGAGAAGACGTAATGGAATTCCGCTTCAAAGGCACCACAAATGGGGTCAGCAGCGCCGGTTTATTAAAAATTCCCACCGTTATATTTGGCGCGGGTTTGGAAGCAATGTGCCATACCGCCAATGAGTACTGCCCGCTGGAGAACATGCGCAAAGCCTGCGAGTTTTATGTTGCTTTAGCAGCCCGCCTTTGATCTGTTTGTTTTTTTCTCATCCTTATAAGAGACGTGTTCATATCAAAATCATTTGTTATCCGGCTCGTATTTAAAATATGGCATTTCTTGCCGAATTTAGTGACATGCAGTTAAGTACCACCTTTGCTTTATTAATATGTAAAAAAGCACCAGAGATAGGCGCAGACGATTCTCGTTTAATTCATCATATGTGTATTTGCGTTAGTAAGGCGCATTTAAAATACTACACTAGGGGGGTAATTGTATGGATAAGAAAAAAAACAAAGGCTTCACTTCTCGTTACGGTCTTATAATCAGCATGATAGCGGGAAGCGTGGGCTTGGGGAACCTATGGAGATTTCCCAGAATGGCCGCCCTTTATGGGGGGGACTTTCGTCCTTCTCTGGACGGTGTTTCTCGTCCTCATGTGCCTGCCTGCGACGATCTCCGAAGTTGTACTGGGCAGAGCCACAAGGCATTCCCCAATAGGGGCATTCAAAGATTTTATCGGCAAAAAATATACATGGCTTGGCGGCTGGCTGGTTCTGTCTCTTACAGCAATTACAGCCTATTACTGTGCCATGATGGGCTGGGTATTGTCTTATCTCATCAAGTCTGTTTCAGGTCAACTTATAGGCAGCGATACCATTGCCATGTTCAGCCAGGTGTCCAACGGTAGCGTTTTGACCGTTGTCCTGTTCATTTTCAGCGTTGTATTAGGTGCCGCAATAATTTATAAAGGCGTTGGCGGCAGTATTGAAAAGGCAAACAAGATTCTGATGCCCTCAATAATCGTTATTCTTGCATATCTGTCAATTCGCTGCATCATGCTTCCCGGCGGCCTTACCGGGTTCAATAAACTATTTGAGATCGATCCTACTTACTTTGGCAAGGCCGATACCTGGTTGCAGGCATTGAGTCAGTCCGCTTGGTCCGTCGGTCCAGGCTGGGGTTTCATATTGGTATATGCCATATACTCACCCCAAAAGCAGGATGTTGCTCTTATGTAAACCGCTCAGGGATTTGGTGATAACTCAGTTGCGCTCCTTGCAGGATGCATGGTATTGCCCGCGCTCTTCGCCGGCGTTTCTCAGGAAGCGGCCGTTGAAATCTGTGCATCCGGCAATTATGGTTTAACTTTTATATTCCTTATTGAAGTGGCGACCAATATTCCCGGAGGCGCATTGCTGCTAATTCTGTTCTTCCTTGCTCTTTACGCCGCAGCGCTCTCGTCCATCCTGTCAATGCTTATCGGCCCCATACAGGCATTTCTGGATATCGGCTGGAGTAGGATGAAATCTACTGCCGTAGCAACTGCAATAGGCTTTATTAACCGTAATTTTATTGACTGAAAGAATCTGGGCGATTTCTCGGCATCCTGGAACCCTCTGACCTTCCATAATCTTTCTTTGCATTATCTCCTTCAGAATATACTTTTTTACCAATTGGATTTTTGACATAAGGTTCAGCCCCCCCGAGGTATTTCGTTGACTGTAGTAGTACAGATCAAATATTAAGTATTTGACCCATTAATAATTGCATTATATTCTAAAGCCGATAAAATACAAGGGGATAATCTTGATGATTGAATTAAAAAAAGAAAAGTTTCAAAATCTAATTTTAACTTTACGGGCAGTGGAGATTAATACTTTATTTGCTATGTCAGTACTGGAAAGAAAAGTAGACGGAAAAGTTTTTGTTCACGATAGAACATCGCCAGTTTTATTTTATCTTCAACATCCCTATGGAATGTCTTTACTTTATGGAGAAAACGGAAACGAAGAATTTTATGGAGAACTGAAACCATATTTGCTTAATTCTGATGAATGCAGAAAAAGAACGGAATGGCTACAGGTATATCCTGCCGCGCTATATCCGAAGATGGATACTCTTTTAGGAGATAATTTAAGTAAAAAGAGCTCGGAAGAGCCGTACAGCGATTTGACAGCAGTGGAAGCTGATAAGGTCTTGGAATATCAGAGAATCAATTTTACCTTTCGAAAAGAAAAGTATCTTGCCTTCAAGAGAAGCCTTCCAAATGAACATTCAGAAATTGTCTCGACAACAGAAGATATTTTCAATCAGTTGGCTGGAAACGTAGTGCCGAAATATTTTTGGGACAGCTATTGTGATTTCGAAAAGCATGGGATTGGGTTTACGTTACTATTAAAAGGTAGAATCCCGGCTTCTACCGCCTTCGCATCCTATGTAATTAATCGTAAACTTGAAATCGGAATTGAGACGAACACAGATTATCGCGGTTCAGGCTTTGCAGCAAGGGTATGCGCCCAATTGATCGATTATTGTCTGGATAATGGTTTGGAACCTGTTTGGTCTTGCAACTCGGGAAATATGGGCTCCAGAAAGCTTGCAGGGAAATTGGGATTTGAGGAATGCAAAAGAATTCCCTATTATCGTTTACCATGTTAAGTTGCGCATTGAAAATCATATAATCGCCCTTTCGAGCGCAAATACTGACTGGGAAGGAAAGATGGTTGTCAAAAGCATCTCAATATTGCTCAGCTGACATTATAGTAGTCTAATGAAATCGTTTATTATGTGCCGGACGGCGGCAAAAGATAAAGCCGTCATTTGGCAGATGATGTGATGTGCCCCGAAAAATAAAAATGCGGTTTTAAGTAGAAGGCCTTTCATGCATCCAGAACCGTTGTTTTTTATGCATGGGTGACCGTCAAATGGTCGTAACGGTTTAGCTTTGCTGATGTCTTAATAATAGCGAGAGGAAATCAGGATTTTGGATCAGCAGTGCAGGAAGCCATAGAATCCAAGTAATATGCCTGTTACTAAGCAAAAAAGAATTACTTCACGTTTCATTTTTATCCAACGCTTCAGTTTCATGGCATCGTTTTCTTTTTATAGAATTTTTACATATAATTGCGAAAGCGATAGTTGTGAGAATGACTGTATTTATAATCTCACCGGTTGGTACAAGCGGAATAAGCTCTCCTGCAAAATTAACAGTAAAGTGAAACAGGATTGCCAGCAGTATACTATTAGTTATTCTTGTAACTTGTCCGATAATAACGCCGAGAACCGTTGTCGAAAAAGCAAAACAAATAACCGGTATTGATCCCTGCAGAAGCAGTGAATTCTGATAGGTCCCTTCTATGAAAAACATCGGTAGATGCCACAATGCCCATATAAAACCGATTCCCACCCCGTAAGTCCATATTCCCTTATCCTTCCAGCAATCCAGCAAATATCCCCTCCAGCCGATTTCCTCGGCAAACGGTCCGAAAATAAAGGTAAAAACAGCAAATAAAACAAATCCGGCAGGGTCTTTGAAATATGCGACAAGCCTAGAAAAATTCAGAGGGACCGACGAAAAAATGAAATTCACATAGGTTGAAAAGAACCTTATAGACGGAACAAGCATAAACACCGAGAGAATATGCTTAGCTCTTGCTTTATCAACTGTGATTATCCGTTTTAGGAAAGAACACATATAGGTTCTGTCTCTTAAAAAGAATGTAAGAACCAATCCAAATATCGATGGGGAGGCTCCCGCAAGCACATATGTAATCCTTGTGAAAGTATTTTCAAAACAAAGCCCCAAAGCGATAGGTGCTGCCAGTATGCCCCATGTCCATATTATTATAATGGTAACAAATAGTACGCCGCTTTTTTTATTTAAGTACATAAAGCCTGTCGAGTAAGTGGACTCGGCGCTCCTTCCTTATTGCTTATGAACGTGAGGGATATCGTTTACCCTCACATAAATCCTATGACCGGCTTATTCTTGCTATTTTACCATAATATAATGTTCAAATTGACCACTATAGTGCCAATTATGTGTACAACTAAGGCTCATGTCTAACAAACAGGCACAAATTCGAGCAGGGTATCCAGCGGACGTTTTCCACGATTTCTATAGCCCCTATGAGGACGTTCGGTGTTGTAATGGATAAGCCAAAGATCCAAATCTTCCTGCAGA
>JAYFNX010000017.1:0-22426 GCA_034933245.1 Candidatus Pelethousia sp. | reverse complement strand
GCATAGCCCAATCCAGACAAGATCCTCCTGCGCACCCGTCTTCGGGATAGCGGGGATCGTCTGGGAGGCCACCACCCCCAGGGTGGCCGTAGCGGATACCGTGCGGTCATTGTACAGGGCGTCGTATAGCTCGGCAGTGGTATTGGCCGTTTCCCGGGCGGTGTCCTTGATTGTCACTTTAAGGGTGGCGCCGGGCATAAGCACCATGCCGGTAAGCAGATAATCGCCGGTAGCCAGGGCAAGGACGCTCACATCCTCCACGGTGCAGCCCTTGGGCGTGACCTCAATGGACAGGCCGGAGGTGTCCATGTACGCCGGGATCTCAATGGATACCAGCGCCGCATAGCTCTCATTGGCCACATAAGCTTTGGATACCGGCTGGGCATAGCCGGAGAGGGCCGAGCGGTAATCCACCGGCTGGGCCGTGATGGTGATCTTACTGTCCGGGATCTCCAGGGCCAGCGCTGTGGTGGATATGGCCATGACCAGGGCAATGGCCAACAACATTGTGAGGGTTTTCTTCATAGGGTTGTCTCCTTTCTATCATTAAAAAAGAGCCTTTCGGCTCAAGCTTGGGGTTCTTCTTCTATTGGGGTTAGCACTGCGGCTTCTTGTTCCGCGAGCATCCTTCTGTATTCTTCCGCCTTACGTAGTTCCGCTTCGCGGCGGGCTTCAAGATATTCCTGTATTTTCATATCTACCTCACAAGCACGACCGGCTCATTCAAATATAATTGTTCTGTGCCCTCTCGTTCCGTGATAACGTGGATTCCAACGGCCCACTTTTCTGCGGTTTTGGAAGCATTTGCAAATACATGTTCCGTATCTACCGTTGCGGTTTCCCATACGGGCGACACGTCGTTATAATTATTGCATAGCTCCAATGTGTCAAGCACCCCATTATGAGACAGCATTGCACGTGTAGCAGTTGGTTTAACGTCGTATTCGGCCATTTTTGCTTCCACTTCAATCTTTGTAGGCCAAATTAGCGTATAACTGCCATCCCCGTTTGCTACATCGGATACTTTAGCATCCGACATAATTACAAAAGCTGGCACAAATGACATTGAATTGCTTGGTGGAAGTGAACCAGTATTGCCAGAGGTATTAATTAAATATACATTGGTTGTTGTATTCCTTGAACGTAACCAATAAAGTGCAGCAACCCCATTATCCCGTTTAATTCGCGCCGCTGCTGACGAGTATAGAGGCAATGCGGCGTTTTCGGATATTCCACTGTTCACTCCTATGCCAACCTCCGTATATGACAAGGCAAAACATTTTCTTTCTTCTATTAAACCAGGATAGCAAATAATGTTAACAGGCTGGATCATTGCTTGTAACCCAAGTGGATATGACGCATATACTGTTTCATTACACAATGTATCCATCGTAGAACCAAAATAGGTATTGTTACTCCCAAATACCGTTGCATCTGGCATTACATCTTTTCTAACCAACGTTGCGGAATCTGCCTTGTGGATATTAAATCCGGCTATTTCGTAGTTTACATCTACTCCGCTTTCTTGCACCCTGATAAGCGTACCCAATGCCTTTGAAGATAAAAGAGCCATTTAACCACCCCCTACGCGACAACCTGTCGTATTGTATCATCGGCAATGCCTTGCGTAATCGTCACATCTGTGAATGTGCTAAAATCACAAATCAGCACATCCACATCGTCAAGCGTAATGCCTCCGCTAGAGCCTCCACCCTGCGGGAAATTGCTTAATATCATATTTTCACCCCACGATCAGAATTGCAATAGGTATATCAATGGGTGGAACCGTCCCGTCCGCTGTTACAGTAATTACTCCAGCGGCCTGCCCGGTCAAAACAAGCTGGGCCGCACGGGCAGCCGTGCGTTGCTCCGCCGTGGCGGTGGTTGGTAGGCCGATAGTGCCGTTGCTTGCGGCTGTTACGCCCGTAACGGATACGGTCTGCACACTGTCTGTCCAGCCCGTGGATAACAACGTACCGGTGAGGGCTATCGCAGCAGGAGCGTAGTCGGTATTGACGACCGCGGCCTCCACCGTGGTGCCGTTGCCTTTGAGCAGGCCGGTGATGTTTGTCGTTGTGGCTGTTGTGATCTCGTTCGGGCCCGGTGCACCGTCATCCCCGGCCGGGCCCGGTTCGCCCTGGGTGCCTTGCGGTCCTTCGGGACCTGTATCTCCCTGCGGGCCCTGGGGACCCTGTACGCCCTGAGGGCCAGCCTCCCCCTGGGGTCCAGCCTCTCCCTGGGGTCCCTGGGGACCTTCCGGGCCTTGAAGCTGCCCCTGGGGTATCCACGCGCCAGGGGGCTCGGTCGTGTCCCACATGTAGATGGTATATGGAGCTGCCGTGCCGACGTTATAACAATCTCCCTGCGCCGGGGTTGTTACGGCCGCTTCCAGCGCCTCTACAGTATCGTAGGTGCCCAGGATATCCAGGCCCGTTCCCGTGTCACCCTTGGGGCCCTGGGGGCCTGTATCGCCGGTGCTGCCCTTTGGGCCCTGTTCGCCTTGCGCACCCTGGGGGCCGGTTTCGCCTTGGGGACCTTGGGGGCCGGTTTCGCCTTGCGGGCCTTGGGGACCCTGGGGACCCACGGGGCCGGTCAACCCATCAGCGCCTTTGTTCGGGTACCATTTGTATTCCGCCGGATCGTCCGGGGGGATGCTATTCTCTCCCGTATAGATGCCGGTATAGGGGGCGGGTTCATCCAGCATTTCCACAACGGGGAACGTCGCGCTCCATTTTATCCAAAGGAAGTTGCCCGCCATCAACCCAAGACGGCGATCAATTTCCGGGCCGGTATACCTACTTTGATACAGTTGCTCCATTATCTACCCTCCCTTCAAGCAGCATTGTAATAACGGCTTTTAATTCTGCAATTTCACCATGCATCTGCTCCACATTCGCTTTCAATTCTTCGATCTCGGCATCCTGCCGTTTTAACTTTGCATGCGTGTTTTGCGCATCAGCCCAAAGGATGGCAGGTACACGGTCGTACTGTACGCCATCGATCTCATAAAACCCATTGCGCACAACGTACTCTACGAGCCAGGGGAATCGTTTCTCCATTTCTTCAGCTATAAAGCCATAGGACGCATGCCCTTTTTCTCCGAATAGGCGGGATTCATAGGTGACGGCGGGTACTGCGTCGATCATGTTCGCTAGGGTTGGCTCGTTTATCTGGTGGATATTCTTTTTATATCGTTTTGAGGACGACGTTATTTTTAGTTGATATCCATAGCCAGTTACCCATTCAATTCTTGCGTTTGAGGATAATGAGCTAGAGCCCAAATAGCCGATAGAAAGGTTACTCAGCCCTACAGTTCCTTCCACCTGCACCTCACCGTTGTTTCGCATGCGTAGAGCACCGTTGTAATACTCAATCACCGTATTTGCATCGAAAAACACGCTGCCGTAGCCGTATGAGTTCACGCCGATTCCCAGCTTTGTTTCGCCGCCCGATCGGAAGTCGATCTCACCGCCATCGCAAACCAAGCTATTAAAATTCCCGGTTACGCCATCCAAGCTTCCGGCAAACTTGCCGTTCACAGCCTCCATGCTGCCATCTGTAAGGATTTTGAAACGGCTGTTGGCCGTGACAGTCCCTTCCAGCGCTATCTTTTGCGCCAGTATTTTAATTTCCTCTGCGGTTTGGTTGATTCGGCTGATAATCTCATCGTTCCCGACCTTTTTTGCGACCTCGGAAGCGGTTTCGTCCACCGTACGAATAAGTTTGTTTGTTTTGCTTCGAAGCTGGATTATCTGTTGCGATACATCGTAATCCTGCGTTTGCTTTTGCGTGCCCTGCGCTTCCAGGCTGTCGACAAGAGAAGCCTCGCCTTTGAGCGTTCGCTTCAAAATATAGGTATCAAAGGTTCCCTTTTGCGTCCGAACGGTTATTTTATCGCCGCACTGCAAGTAGGGCCTTCCATCCACAATGGTGCCATGCGGCTTGTAAGGCTTATTTGCGATCCTGTTGTAGATGTTCTGCGCCCGTATGGAGAGGTCCTCCGTGCTTCTTCCGTAGCAAAGGAAGTTATCCTGAATGATATAGGGATTATCCTGTAAGGTTTCGGGATAATGGCCGCCTATATCGTCCTCGGCTTCGCGGATGACGACGGCATTTATGCCTTTGCTCTCGTAGTCCGCTCTTGTGCTTTCCGGGCGGTAGGTCTGCTCATACACCTCATAATCAAAGGTCTCGCAGGATTCAGTGCCAAGCTGTGCCCACCTCAAAGTGCCGTCCGGGGCTATCTGCGGCCATGCGGCGTTTAATTCGCATATTGCGCTAAGCACTGTTGCGCCGGTGATGGAAGCCGGTTCAATTGTTTTCTCCAATAGCGGCATAGCGTCGTTCGCAAGGAAATCATGCTCATACGGTATGCCTATATAAGCGCATAAGCTCTCCCTAAATGCCTGCAAGAGCATGGGAAAGGTTAGGCCGTTGTACCAGGCCGCAACGTCTTGCCTGAACCAATACAGGCGATCATAGGCGACGATTTTAATAAACCACGTATCGGCTTCACGGGTACATTCGTCAACAATGAAAACGCCTATGGGCACTTCTTCCTCACCGATTACCTGTTTCAGTTCGATTTCCGCGCCCTTTAATTCGTCCGTCCGCAGCATATATTTTTTGTTTTCAGGCAAAGCCGTATATATCGGCTCGTCTGCGCTGGTGGCGAGCTGCAGTGGGATTGCCGGGGCAATGCTTATGGGGAAGGAGCCTGAATCAGCCAGGCGCACCTCCAGCATGGAAGCCTCCGTCGTGCCGTATCGTATCTGTTCGGAATCCGATATGCTTTGCGTAATGATAAGTGAGTCGGCAACAATGTTGCTCCCGTCAAAAACCAGCTCGCCGTTAGAATACCCCCGGTATTCCTTATAGGCTCCGGGGGTTTTGTACAGCGCTTTTATTTCGTTTGTCCAAGGCTCCATGCCGAACCTCCTAGTACTCTATAAGGTGGATTTCAAGCTCATCATAAAAGATGTTGCTGGCCGTGATCTCCTTTACGGGGAATGTTATGTCCGGGATATAGAAGTCGCCCGTTTTGTAGGTGTTCTCCTCATCGTTCCAGTAAGTAAGGCGGCATTTTCTTTCCCGGGCATTGATCGTGGCTGCATTAAAAAACGCCTGAATCGCTTGCTTTCCCGCAAGGTCAACGTCAAGCGTTTTGAATATGATTTTAGAGCGGTCATGCGGCACTACATTGCGGTGCAGGTTGCCTAGGCTGTCTTGGTATGCGTCGAGGTCTTGTCGTTGGTTCGGGGTAGCCTGATAGGTATTGTAGTTTATGTATCGATGGGGGAAGGTCGCCCCTCCCCCTCTAAGCAAATACCCTTGAAACATCTTACACCCCCAATAGAGGATTGCGCCCGGTGCGTATAGTGGCCTGGCTGTTGCGCTTTACAACGCTTTTATGCACAACCGCACCGTCAAGAACGGCGGTTAGATATATGTCGCCGCCAAAGCCGCCCTCCTGCATAGCCTCAATTAAGGCCTGCTTCATGGTGGATAGGGGGGAAACAACCTCTGTTTCGGTCTTATTGTCGCCCAGCATGGCAGCGAAAGGCTTGTTCCGGGGGACTACGGTGCCCTGTGCGAGGGCAGGGATGCTATCTGGGGCTACGGTGCTGGAAGTCTCAAAGCTTATACCGCCACCACCAAATCCACTTGCGTTTACACCGCTACCGCTAATCCGCTTTTCCATAGCGGCTATATCTGCTATAATGTTCGCCCACCATGGCGCGAAAAAACGCCATATGGCTTTCATGCCATCCCATAGCCCCTGCATGATAGACCTGCCATTACTCTCAAATGTTCGTGATATACCGTCGCTGATTTCATTTTTCTTCTGAAATATCTCGGAAGGTTTGCCCGCCAATCCATCCCACTCACTTTGGTCGGCCGCCATCTTGTCTTGAGCCCCGCTCAGCGTGCCGTATGACATGCTTGCGCCGTTTTTCTCAAACTCTTCCATGTTTTTAGCAGAACCGAAATTTCCCGAAAAACCATCGACAATAAGTTGTCCAAGCGTTTTGCCGGTCATCCCGAAAACTACTGCATTTGCCGGGAGAAACGGGGTCAAAGCGAGGTCAATTATTATCGCAAGCAGGTTTTGCTTTGCAAAATACTCTTTCCATCCGTCAAGCCATTTCGCGCCACCATCTGTGCCGATTTTTTTAACCTCGTTAAAGAATAGGCCGAGCTCAGGGCTAAACACAATAACGGCAAAATCTACCCATGAAAAACCCGTCTTTTTTGCGAGATTATCAGTAGAGAAAAACTCCTTCCAGTCCTTGTCAAAGAACGCCTTGATTTTATTCCAACCGGCCTGGAACTCAGAAGAGGCTATGGATTCCCATATGACCGTGATACCTACAACGACCGCTGCGCCCAACAGGGCATATATGCCCGTACCCAAAACGGCGGCTAGTCCGGTAGTCCCGGCAGCGGCCGCTGCTGCCGTTCCGGCTTTAATTCCAAGGCCAGCGCCGATCAATCCGTTGAGTATTGTTCTGTATATCGTGCCTTTCCATTTCTCGCCATCAGGTAGCTTACCGATTACGAGTTTGTCAAAAGCGAGGCTTATTCCTGCCCCTATCAAAAATCCCATCACACCGCCCGGTAATCCTCCTAGGCCGAACCCAACGGCGAAGCCAAGAACGCCCGAAAGCCCCGCGGCAAAAAGCTCTTTTATATCTTCGCCCGAAAGGTTTGTGAAATCCGGCAACAGCTCCGTAATTGTAAGCCCTATGCCGGCTCCTATGACTGCGCCAATCACAGCACCACCGGGCCCGCCCAATTGCCAGCCGATAAGCGCACCCGATAGGATACCAAGCCCAACGATGATTTTATCTATAATGTCGCCGATATCCAGATTATCCCATTTGAAAAATATATCTTTCCACCGTAGCGTCATGTCGGTGAGCCATTGCGGAATTTCGATATCCTCAAATATGGGAGGAGTGGAGGTATTCCCGCCGCCACCGCTCACGCCTTTGTTTGTGGCGATGTTATTGATTTCGTCAAACCCCGCTAAAGACTTTTTAGCATCATCGGCCGCCATGCCTACATCCTTTATTGCTTCGGCTTCATTGTAGAGGGCCTCTGCATTTTTTAACGACTTCCCTGTTAATACGGAGAAGAACATGGCTACGGCTTGCACTGCTTTTGTGACTATGTTGATAAACGTAATCAATGCAGGCAACACCGCATTCCATATCGGTGCAAAAGCCGTCATGAGCGCTCCTCTAAGCCGTGCAAAAGCGGTTGTAAGTTGTGATGAAGTCTTCGAAACGTCCTTAAAATAGTCAAGTATTCCGCGCAACCCCCTAAGCACTACAGAATATAGGAACACCCGCCGCGCAAGCATACCGATCCGCTTTCCCACTGATTCGAATGATCGAGACGCTTTCTTTGTAGCGGTTTCGATGCGTTTTTTGTCAGCAGCGAGCTTTTTATATTCGCCACCTAGTTTCGACGCCTCTATTTTTATCCGCGCTAGTTTTGAGGTGGCTTCATCCAATTTTGCGGCGGTAGGCGCTACATCAGCAGCGGCAGCCTTTAACTCTTTGAGTTTTGCCGTTGCTTCGTCAAGAGCAGCGGCAGCGGGTTTTACTTTTTCAGCGTTAAATGCGTCTATTGCGTCCGTATTATAATTGGTAATGCCTAAACTACTAAGCTGCTGGTACTCAGCTTTAACTCTCTCAAGCGCGGCAGCCAGGTTGGTAACAACCTTTTCCTGCGCCTTTATGTCGGCGGTAGGCTTGGGATCTGTCACCTGCTTTTTCAGCTCAGCCTGCAAAGACTTCACAACCCTTTCCTGCTCTTTAACGGCGGCGTTCATTTCCTTAAGCTTCAGGGCGGCTCGCTGCGCCTGCTTGCCTATGTTGCCCATACCCTTATTCACGCCGCTGGTATCTAGCTTTGTGTTGATGATGATAGAACCGTCAACCGCCATGCTACTCACCTCGCAATGATTTTAGTAGTTCCTGTTCTTCTGCCGTGTAGTTAATGGGCTTGCTAATATCCACCAAACGTTTGTTTTCGGAATAATACTCTTGCTCCCACTTTTCAAGCTTCTTGCCTTTCCCCCTTTTGTTTCTGATGGAAACAACGTTGGCAAAGGTACTTTCGCTTGAAATGCTGTCAAAGTAGCCCATGAAAGTCCACCAATGACAGTAATCCAAAGCCCGGACTTCACGCCCCGCTGCGTTATTCACGGCTGAAATAATCATGGGGAAGTCCTGGCTCCAATCAATAAGCTTCGGGGATTTCTTTTTGCTTTGCTCCTGTTCCTGTTCCATAGAGATAAAAGAAAAGGCCTGTTTAATGGCTTCTTCCCACTCTTCATGCGGCGGCAGTTCCACATAGAAAACGCCCAACACGGCCATGGCCCTGTCCTGATCGCTGTAATCCTCGGAGGTTATCGCCTCAATGATATCAAGGATTGCCCTGTAGTCAGAGCGGATAGGATATTCTTGGCCGTTCACCGCGACGCTGGTCGGCAACCCGTAGTTCATGCTTTATACTTCGCAAGCAAGGCCTCCAGTTTGGGACTTTTGGCGGTCTCGCGCTCCGTATAAGATTCGTCGCACTGGGCCATCACAGCAACCAGAAAGCCCATCCACAGCGGCACGCCGTCTGATGTGATAGCGTAAGTGGATTGCCCGCCGAATACTTTGTCCGAAACAGCATCAAGAAAGGTTTCGTCAAGCAGCTTACGAATTTCACCATCTGCCTGATGAAGCACCTTTAGCACCTTTTCTGGGTCGGTTAGCTTGTCGGCCTTAATCTGGTAGCCCTTGTGCAGCGCATCAATCCTCCGGAACGCCTCGTAAAGCCTATGAATAAAGTTTAAATCAGTGGGATTGAAGGATATGACCCTTTCGGGGTCACCGTTTATATCGAAGGTTTTGATACCGGTTTCAAAAGATAGAGTAGCCATAAATGCCTCCACGCGCCAAAGGCACCCTTCTTAATAAGGGTGCCTTAATTTGTTTGCTTATTTGTGTTATGGGTCTATTAAGCCTTTAGTTTATAAACATCGGATTCCGGGTCGCTTGTGGATACCGTAATATTATCTTCATTCTCTTGCGGGCTTATCATAAACATAATGTCATAATACCCATCGCCGTCTATATCTGGGGGCGCAAAATCATCCCCCGCATCAAAAATTTCTATTGAAGCAGCAAGTGTTTCACCGGGCCTCACCATGTTGGTCACTTGCTCAACAGCCCATCCATTTTCCTCTAGGTCTTTCGCGTATCTGGCCTTGTCGACACCGCCAAACACAGGCAGTTGTAGCATGGTAGTGGTTCCATCCTTCTTAACTCCAACCACTTTACATATTATTCTAACAATATCGTCTCTGTTCTTTGTTACGCTGAACGTTTCCCCATCATAGAGAATACGCACTTTTTCAAGCTCTATGTAAGCGCCACGGTCAAATACGCCGCCGCATTTCAATAAGTACGGGATTAATTCTCCCTCGCCTTGCAGGTTGGGTGAAGCGATGGCTGCGAAGCAACCCGAAAAACACGCTGCAAGAGTCAGAACGCAAAAGAGGAATGCGATTTGCTTTTTCATAGCCCAATCTCCCCCTAGATATGATACCCAAATGATACCATATCTAAGGGAGAAATGGTAGAATGTAGGCGAAAGGAGATGAGGGTATGCCTAAAGAGTACAATGTCGGTAGCGCATCCGACATGCGCCGCTTCAAGAACGACCTTGATAAAATTGTCAAGGACAAGGCCAGGGCCCATTTTGAGAACAATACGTTTGATGTAACATGTCCATTCTGTGGCTATCCGTTCAGCGCAAGCGCAGGAATTAACACTTGTCCTGGCTGCCAGAAAACTATCGAACTTACTTTAAATTGATTTCCAAGCGATTCAGATCGGAAGCCAGTTCGCCCGCCAGCGTTCTGGCTTCTTGCAACGTTTCAATAAGCCGCGCGGCTTTTCCCTGCGCCACATCTACACCATCAATGCGTACGGTGATTTTTGCGTCTGCCGTGGGAATTTGCTTCATGTCGACAGTTGGAGCCTGAATGCATATCTGTCCATCCGACACCGCAACCCTCGTTTCCCCGATCTCGCTTACATATTTCATGGCAGGATCCCCCTTATGCCCCCGGGGTTGTAAACGTTGGCGTATGGGTTGTAGCATTGTAGGATACATCCATAACCGTTCTCGCGCCCACAGGGTTGATTTCAAACGGAATTTGCACACCGGAGGTATCGCCGCCAATAGATTGAGGAACAAACCACGCATCCTGCACATACGCCGTTCCCGTGGCAATCCCGGTCGCCAAATCCCATGTACCAAAAATAACCTCGGCATACTTTCCCAAGCACTTAGCCTCGGCATTGCTTTCAAGCATGACGATATCCAGCAGCTTCTCATAGAAAGCATCGGACGGATTCGCATAATACGGCTCCACCGTCACCTTGGATTCATAGCCGTTATGCACAAAGGACTGTTCGCCCAGCACATTTTTCTTGGTTTCCGTCTGCGGCGACATTTCCTTCTTGAGATCATCATTGTCAGCGCCCAGCACCGCCCACGCTTCGGGCGTGCCCAGCGTGACAAACTGCGCATACATTTTGCGCTCAAGCTTTGCCATTTTATAGCCTCCTGTAAGTTATTTTGATATTGATTTGGTATCTTGCGGAGGAAGCCCCCGCCTGATTGACGTAGGCCGTTAACGTGGGTTTTATACTTGTTATTACGCCGCCGTCAATGGCCGGCAGGTTTCGTGTCGCCGACTGCTCCATTATCCAATCCGCTACCTTCTGGTAAAAGCCAAGATTATCAACGTTAGCCCTGTTTTTTCCGTAGTTTTCAATGGACGCAAAGATATAATCAAGCGTCTGGATCTCTTGCGGAATCTCCTCGCCCAAAACATTGGCCTTGTACTTTATTTCGCTTGGCACGCTGAAAATGGAATATTCAACGGGTTCCCCGCCAGTATAATCCACGGTTAGCGGCTTATCTGCCTTAAGGTGGGGGCATGTGTCGAACCATGCCCGGAGGCTCTCAACATTATTTACGAACGGCATCTTGCGCCTCCTGTACAATGTCTTTCAAGTGGTCGGCCTTCATGCGCAAAGCCCAGTACGGTCCGCGCTTGGGTTCTCCTTGGTATTTCATCTTGCGTTCGGTCAGGGTCTTGGGCTGGCCCTTGGGTGAATACCATCCCACAATCTCACCATTTTTCTTTATGGGGATGTTGGGCGACATCACAATACCGTGCCAGTGGTACCGCGCATATGGGCCAGCATAGACCACCTGCCCCGGTTCATAATTGGCATAGGGCGACCGCGCAAGTACGCCTTCGTCAAATGGCACATAATCCATGCTGTAGCGAATTACGGCGTTATCGATCACCCGCTGCACCATTCCGCCCGCCCCAAGGTTCAACTCCGCAAGCATCTTTTCAGTGCTCTTGTTCCACTCAAACCTTACAGTTGCGCTACTCACGCGCCCACCACCTTGAAATGCTTGCCCCTCGGGGGCCGGGTATAGTTATCCGTTACGGCAGTTACAACCATACAGGAGGCTCCGTAGGTCTCTTTCATGTTATCATTGTATTCCGCGTCACCCAGTACCATAAAATCACCTTTGGCGGGCAACACAGACGGCATGAATGGCATCCTGACAATATATTTATCAGCCGTTTTCAATCCATCGTCCGTGACCGCCGAAACCTCGGAGGAATACCAAGAAATGCCCTCTAAAAGAT
This sequence comes from Candidatus Pelethousia sp., assembly GCA_034933245.1. Lineage (GTDB taxonomy): Bacteria > Bacillota > Clostridia > Christensenellales > CAG-138 > Pelethousia. Next base: position 10,683 of record JAYFNX010000017.1, on the reverse strand, counting down.
GCTTCTCGTACTCCCATTCCCGGTTGACCAGCACTTTATGGAACAGGCTCACCGTTGCGTCTGCAAGCTGCATTACCCCACCCCCCGGTATAGAAGCGGCGTTCCGTTGTCGTCCGTCTCGCCCGAAAGATATTGCCACACAAGGCCATCCATAGCGGCAGCGGCCTCTGTGGCGGTCATGGGCTTGGCGTAGCTTTCGCTATAGCCGTCTGTGTTGAATGAGGTAACGGTAGCGCCATCCTGCTGCTTACCCTGCTGCTCGGCCATGCCGATAAGCTCAAACGTGAGCCGTTTGACGCATTCGGGGATTTCAGCCATCCCATCCACCCGCTTAAAGGTGTGCCGGTCAATGAGCGCCCGCGCCGAATACTCCCAGCGGGAAAAGGCGGCACTATCCAGCGTACCGCCCATAGCCTGGTATTCTGCAAACGTCAGATACATGCCACCCGCCTCCTTTAGCCGAGGATTCGAGTTGCCAGTTCGGGGTACATGGTTTTGTACCCGTAAAGCACATCCATGGACAGCATCTCGCGCTTATACTTCATGTCGTACCCACGCACTACGCGCAGGGAAATGCCGTTGAACGCGGTCGTATAGCTCTCTACCCCGGCAGGCGCGATCAGAGGGCGAGTGACGAACGCAAACGCCTGGGGGCAGAACGCGAGGTTATTGGCGTACTTGGTTACAGTGGCGCTTCCCACATAAGTCACCGCATCAGAACTGGATACCGCAGCCGCAAGCGCCGGGTAAATGCCAACGTCAGCGGCGGTCGTGGACAGGTCTGCATTGCCGGTCACCACATAGGACTTGCCGCCAATCGTGAGTAAGTCGCCCTTTACGAGGGTTCCGGTGCCTGTTGCAACTTTGAGCTTGACCGTTAAGGCGCCCTTGGCCGCAGCGGCCCCCGCCGTGATAGTGGCCCCACCAGAGATAGCCGTGCCGGGCGCGTGATCCTTGATCGCCTGGGTCATGTAGTTTTCAAGCCCGAAGATACGCCCGATGGAGCCGGAGCGAAGCGCGGCGGTCGTGCCGGACTTCTCCGCATTGACAATGGCCGCAACCTGCTTGAATGCCGCATCAGCATCGGGATTCCATACTGCATTCCTGGGAGTAACAGGGGCCTTGTTTAGGTTCAGCACCTTTTCGGCGTTGGCGAAATCAGCAAGGCCGCTGGGCGTGGTTCCTGCTGTACCGGCAAAATAAGGGATGTCGACATAGAGAGATAGGCCGTCACTGTTGATCTTTTGCGCCAAGGCTACCGCAGCAGGCTCAACAAAGATGCGGTTCAGGTCGTCCACGGATACCGCCCTTTCGAGTGCGCCAAGCTGGGTATCGACGGTGGCGATCTTGTCAAGGGTTACGTCCACGGACTGCTCGGAAATATCCTCCGGGGTGGTGCCGTTGGCTTCAACAAATTCGGTGGCATTGAGAACCACCGGCTTGCGCACCTGAATCTTCGCGCCCTTACCAAGCTGGAAGTCCTCGCTGTAGTCCCTGTGGATCAGGTTGGGGAAAACAAGGTTTTCAATGAGGCGGGGAAGCGCCTGCCTTGCAATCTCTTTTACCGAAATAAACGTGTTAGGCATACTTTACTTTCCTTTCGATTGATTGTAGTAAGCGGAGTAAAACTCCGCATCAGTCATTTTGTCATGGTTTCCGGGGAGTGAGCCGCTCCCCATCCCGCCCATAACTGTCTGCGGGTTTTGGGATTTAAAGATTCCTTCCTTGTCCTTAGTCAGAGCGTCGAATATCTCGGTGTCGCCCTTTCCCTTGTTTTCCTCGGCTGCTAGGGCTTTTTCGAAGTCGCCAAGCACGCCCGCCCGGATATAGTCGTGGGAAAACTCCCGCTTATCGCCTAGCGCCTTGGCAAACCGCGCCTCAACCTCGGCCCGGGCGGCGGCCTGCTTCTCGGATTCCTTGCGCGCCTCATCGGCGGCCTTATACTCGTCAATGGTCTTTTGCAAGGCGGCGGCGTCACCCTTGCCTTTTTCAAGCTCCGCAATGGTGTCGTTGGCCTTTTTGAGGTCGGCTTTGTTCTGTTCGTAGTCGGCAAACTTGGCTTTGGCGGCCTCGATATCCTTGCCGTTTTCGGTCATGATGGCATCAAGGGCGGCTTTCGTCAGTTTCCCGTCCACAATTTCAAGGGTTTCAAGATATTCTCGCTTCATAATGTCCTTTCTGCCCTATGCTTTTTATGGGGTCGCATCCCTCGGGTTGGCAGTTTGTACGCCGTGCCGGGCGTTTTTGTATCAAAAAAGCACCCCGGGCAGGGTGCTTTCGTGAGCGATAAAAAGCCACCTTCCATTAGGAGGGTGGTTTAGGTGTTCAGAAGCTCAATGCGTTTGATTTCCGGCTCAAATAGTTCAACGTGGCCGATGGTGATGCTGGCAGGGTCGGGTTCATTATCCAGAGCAGAAGTATAATAACTGACGGTCCCCGTCATGCTCTCACCATCCACAAAATAAACTTTAACCTTTTTCCCCTCGGACTCTTGCAGCGTCATCGCTATTTCACTTCCTTTGTTGGAACAATATGCGTCCCCTTTTTGCCGTAATGGATTAAGAATGCTCTGGTTTCCGCAGCGTTACTTGTGTTTAGGTCAATAACCGCGCCAATTATATGGTCCGCCATCGCATACTCTTTATGCGTCCAATTTCCCTTGCGGTCTAAGCGAATTTCTCCCGTACCGCTATATTGATTAACGAGGCTTTGCGCTGCCTCCAAGCCGCCATAGATATAACTCCGGCCAGAAATGTAACCCACGGAATCACGTATATGTTTATTCTGGCTGCCTCGGTTCAACGCCTTAGGCGTATCCGACGACCGTATCAATTCCCAAATCTCTCTACGTTTTTCATTATACGCCCGCTGCATTTGTTGCGCAAGTAGGGTGCCCCCGCCACTCCTATCCCGGTATGCTTTTTCTAGGCGGGGCTTTAATCCGCCGGCCCTTGCGACCACATCATACCGTGCATGCAGGTCACGTATATTACTTTGGCATTCGCGCCGCAGAACATCATCCCCCGTGATTTTTGCCATGTTGGCAATATCGTTCTGTCTGCGGATATCAAGCTCTATGCGCCGCATCTCCTGCGTGGCTTCATAGAGTGTCATGTGCCGCCCGCCAACGGTACAGCCGGCTTTGTTTTCCTCGGCCCATTGGTCAAGCTGCTCTTGGGTGTACCGCCGCTTGGAAGCGCCCAGAATAAACGGGCTTGCAATGTGGCGGCAATTCCACTCCGATATAGGGCGGCGGAACTGAAAGGAGCGTCCATCAATATCCATGAATCGCTGGCCGGATTGCATAAGCGTGAAGTTCGTCGCATCAATCACGTGCCCCTGTACCGGCTCATGGTCGGGTGCGCTGCGTGGGTGCGCCGAAAGCTCCCATGCATCCGCTCCAATCTCCTGCCCGATGATTTCAGCCGCCTTATGGCTTATCTGTCGCACGCCGTCAAGTACATTTTGCCGCACAGTGGCGTCCATCCTCCGCTGCACGCCGGAAGGAAAAGCAACCTTTATCCCACCCCCGCCCAAGTCTCGGACGGTGCGGCGAATCTCAGTATTATAATCGCCCACGCCACCCGTTACGGCCTGAATGGCCTTTGATACGGCCTCCTGATAGGCTGTGTCCATATTGGTTGTATTGGAGTAGTTGAACATTGCGCCCTGCGTCTGCTCGGATATGGCCCGCACCATCATTTGCAAGGGAAGGTTATCCGCAAATGGCACTTGCTCCACGCCGCGCACAAGGTACATAAACCCAGCATCTGTATAAGCGTCCTCGGCGATCCTTTCATACGCCGCCTGAATTTCCTGCACATTCAGCCCGGTAAGCCGCACCAGCTCCTTTTTTATGCGGTCAAGGTTAACCCCCTGTCTGCGCATCTGCACAAGCATATTCACGCGGCTTTGGGAAAGCTCCCCTATGCCTGCAAGCTGCTCTGCTACCAGGCGTAGATAATAGGCATTAGCCTGCCATATGCGTCCCTCTATGCGGTCATACAGCCTGCTCAGCTCCGAATTCAGCAATTGCACTCACCGCCCTTGCCTGCACCCTAGCCTGGGCTTCCTCGATCTCTTTTAGGGCTTCCTCTTTGCTATCGCCCGTCACCCATGCGGTCAACCGCTCGGGTAATATAAGGCCCCGGCTTTCAAGTTCGGAAAGCTGCGTGAAGGTTTCTGAACTGCTTTCCAGCATGGACAAATCCCAATCGTAGGCAAGCAGGTAATCGCCCCGCGCCCCGGAAGGGGTTGCCCCGAAGGATTCAGCCAGCACATCCAGCGCATAAGCAAGATCAGCAAAGGCCGATTCGATATTCTCGCGGATGGAAGACACCATAACGTAGGTGTCGTATAGCGCCGCCCGGATCTCCGTTGCGGTTGCGCCCGCCGTGGATGTTGGCTCGGTCAGTATACCCCGGCTAGTGCCCACTGCCTTTTCGAGCATGGCACAAAGCAAGTTATAGAGATTAAAGTAGCTGCTGTCACGTATGGCTGGGTCAAAGAGTTCCCAGAAGGGCTTGTCTGCAACCGCCACAGCTGCAGCAAACTTCTTAAACAGACCGCCTGGGGGAAGCTTCTCTCCCTTGCCGAACAGCCTTTCATCCGCCCCGACAAACGCCTTTTTGAGGTCATATTCGCGGTCTATGTCCTCTAGACACTTATGGAACCGCTCCATTAAATCGTTGCATCCGTATGTGATCGGCTCACCGTATATGTCTGCATCCTTGCGGCTGCTCTTTGGACTTTTGAGATAAGCAAACAACGCACGGTCAACGCCCTGCGTTACGATCTCGGGGGTGATATTGGCCCACTCGGGCACTGCATCAAGGCCCACTTCGGCACCCTGCTCATTGGTGACCCGCACCCGCATGGTGTGGCTCTCACCTTCCACAGTGTAATCCTGCCACCGGAAATATTTCTTATCGCCTACCTTGGCGGTGGCCGCAAGGATAGTCGCACTTGTGATTTTCCCGCCCTCCATCCTGGAGATAACAAGCCGGTCATGGCCTATGATATCAACGTGAGCCACACCGTTAATCACGCACGGGACAAGCACCGCACCGCCCTTGCCCAACGCCTGTGTAACGGCCCTGCGCAGCCTGCGGATGATCTTTTTAATGCCTACGCCTATCCACTCACTGCGGCGGCTCTCCTTGCCATTGAGGGCGGTTACAATGATGTCGCTGTCCGTAACAACCTTTTTGGCAAGCGCATCCGCAAATATCGCGGTAACGGAAACTCTTGTGGTATCCTCGTAAGACCGCGCCTTGTCGGAGTTGTCGTCCTCCGCTATGGGGGTTTTGCCGAAAAGCTTTTTAATCCAGTCCCAAAGTTTATTTAGCATAGCGCCCCCGCCTCCTGCCACGCAGCGTAGATTTTGGGGCCTTGGATGGCAAACCAGTCCACCATTTCCTCATTATCCGCCCATGAACCGTCATGCTGCATCGTGTTTATGTGCAAGCCACTCTCGACAAAAAACGCATGGATTATCTCGTGTCTCGTGTTTCGCCTCACGGCACCAGCGAGGTTTTTCGTCTCGTTCGGGTTGCTTTCGTCAGGCTTCCAGTCCGCTACAACGATTTCTTTTGCAAAAGAATCACAGTACCCACCGCATGTTTTCAGAGCTTCATCGTCATGCTCGTCCCTGAAAATTAGTTGATATTCCGTGCCAAGGATGTCAATCTTCATTTTCACCTATCCCCCCTAGCTGCCGCATATACGGGCTAATCGTGTATTCAAAACTATCCAACGGGTCAACGTCATAAGAGCCGTCATCAAGGCGTACGTCTTTGGCCTTTTTATCATCCCAGACCGCTTGCTTGAATGCCGAATCCAAACTGTCACATTCCCCATCGACTAGGTGGAGGCGGCCGGTTGACATCAGAATATCCGTACAGCGAATACGGTCGATGATCTCACCTTTATAGCAACCCAGGATGCGGTATTTCGTGCTTTGCGCCATGCTGTTGATGATGGTCTGTTCGGCGTTATCTGGATAAACATAATCGATCTCGCCGTAATCCCGTTCGATCTCCCCAGCAAACACCTCAAAGTCCCGGATAAGCTGCTCGACACTCACGCCCGCAGCGGGAATCTTTTTGGTTTTAAGCACATACACATGCCGCCAGTCATCATCAATAGCCGTTGCGGCAAAGGCATGCTTTGATTTGTTGCCGCCAAAGTCTACGCCGATTAAAATGTATCGGAACAGGTACCTTCCGGTATTTTCGTCGCGGGGCAGCTTATCCCGGGCAATTGCAAACCGCTCGGGAGCCTCAACATATAGCTGATAAATCAGCCCTTCCGCCACGGCCCACAGCCCTAAAATGAACCGCTTGAAAAAAACGCCCGTGTACATGGCGCGATAGCGTTCTTTGATTTTTTCGGACAGGCTCCAGTTATCCTCCATTGTGAAATGCAGGTAAAGAAGCCGCTTTTGCTGATGCTGTAAAATCCATTCCTTGCGGAACCAGTGTTCCGGGTGTTCTGGATTACAGTTAAACCAGAACTTTGAGCCTTCCACAGAGCAACGGCCTGTTGCCTGATTGACAAAGCTTTGGGGCATAAGCGCCACTTCATCAAAGAACATGCCCGCGAGGGTAATGCCCTGGATGAGGTCTTGGCTACGCTCATCCTTGCCGCCAAAGATATAGAAATAGTTCTCGCGATCATTACGCTGAACAATCAACAGGTTATCACTTCGATGATCCTCGTAACGGTAGCCCCGTGACCGTAGCATAAGCTTCAGCCAGAACAACACATTACGCCGAAAGCTGCCTATGGTTTTACCGGCCATGCCAAAGTTCTGACCGTTAAAGCACTCCATTGCCCACATGACATACGAAAGCGACATAGACACGGTCTTGCCTGAACGGATTGCCCCATCAGCAATAAAACCGTCCATATCGCGCACGGGGCTATTCGGTAGCCACCACGTTAGGACCTTCTGCTGTCGGGGGCTGAACGGCTTAAACCGGAACGTCGCCTGGTTCTTCATCCGCCCATACCTCCTGGGCCTTTGCGTTCATGGCTTCGATAAAACCATCATCTTGCGCCGGCGGCTCCTTACCTTCCTGTGCCTTCTGCCGCTCCAGCGCCAGCCTCGCCTCGTCATATGCCTTCTTGTGCCGATCCATGGGGTTCATCTCGAAGTAGCGTTCCAGGAAGGCAAGGGATTTCTGACGGTCAACCAGCTTAATACCCGCGCCCTCTTTGCCCAACTTAACTTCCTGCACCAGTTGGCCATCAACCTCGGAGGATTCCCGGAAGCGTACGTCATTGACCTCCTTCATGAGGGGCACCTTTTTCTTCTCGCCCGTTTCAAGATCCTCTACCTCAACCTCCACCGGCCCGAACATGGCCATAACGGGCACCTCAGCCCGACCCCACTCCACAAAATCCTCCATACTGGAAAAGGCGATGCGCCAGTGGAGGGCAATCACATCATCGGCGTTCATCATCAGGGCTTCGTTACGGGCAGTCTTTAGGCGCCGGATCTCGGCGCGGACTCCTTCATTCTCCATCATGCGCCAAGCATTGGACAGGGCTGTTTCATAGCTACACCCATACGCTTTTTGATACGAGCGCACGGCATTAAACGACTTCACATAATACAAGCAAAAAGCCCGTTGCTCATCGGTAAGGCCCTCATTCTCCTCAACCATGGCAACGAGCTTTGCGTCCGCCCGCTGTGTTTCGGAACGCTCCTTTTCAGCGTTTCGGAACGTTCCCTTTCCCGGGCGCTCCCATTTATCCTCGCATTTCCACTTTCGGACACGGCTCTCGGGTATGCCCAGCTCCTCGGCTATGGAAACGAGCGGCCGTGTTCTATCCGCTTCCCAAAGCGCTCGTGCCTGGTCCCGCTCCGGGCTTCTCTTTCTGGGCAAAGTATCACCTCACCGTCTTGAAGCGCGTAAAGGGCCCACGCGCCCCCGTTTTGCCGGGTATATACACTCCCGGAACATACAGCACCCGCGCTTTTTATCTCGATAATCGCATTCCTTACAAGTGGAGGGCGTGGAAATAAACCTGATTATGTATTTCATACGGGCACCTCCGGCAAAAAGAAAGCAGCCCCCTTTTTGAGGGCTGCTTTTCATTACACTTTTCGATAATACAATTATACTACGGCGAAAACGGACAAAACGGACATTTAAGAAACTTTCTCAAAATATCGCGCTACTATCTTACGCGCTGCATCCTCATATCCCGGTGCTCCATACACCGCCTTAGCCACCTTCCGCCATTCGTGCCCCTTAAGAAACCGCAGCTCTATAATCTGCCGCAGCCGGCTATCCGTGAGGCCCGCTATCCATTCTTCAATTTCTAGGCACTCGGCATACAGTTTCTTCTGCCTGTGCTCCATAAGAGCGATGCGGCGGCGCCGGATTTCCTCTTGCTTGACGTCGATGCCGTAAACCGACATATGCCCCTCAATATAGGGATGTTCCCGCCATGAGGCTTTTACTAGGCCCGGTGCAGCGCTGGGCATCTTGTCGCAGGCAGCAGCAATGTTCTTTTCAAGTCGCCGAAGCTCTTTTTTCTGGTCTCGGTACTGTTTCAGGCGGTCAAGCGTCATTGTCACTAGCATCGGCATATCCCTCCTCCCCCGTCGGCAGCACCACCGGCGGCCGGTCGTTGTTGATGTAGCTGATGTGTCCTCTGGAGTCCATCATCACCGTGGCGTTGCGGCAGACAATCTCCTCATCGGCCTTTAAACAGGCCTCCGCAATCTGCCCAGCCTGGGCCTGCTGCAACCTATGCCAGGTAACACCGTGTAAAAAGGCGGCGGTAAAAATGGTGGTTAGCGGGTTCATGGGGTGTGCTCCGTAGCATTTTTCCCCAACCTAAACCCGTAAGAATATGCGCCGACAAGAGAAATGCACCACATGCCGCACATAATATCGTCCACGGCGCGGGGCTGAATCTCGCCGTAGAACATCAATTCCAAGGCTTGCCATACGCATGCAATCATCAGCATTACCACGATCAACCTACACGCCATGTGTACTATTCTCTCACCCTTATTCATGCTTTCCCCTCCGTTCCACGCCATTTGTAGCCTCTCGGCATGCCTGATGCGCTCGTTGCGCAATCAAGGCAATCCCCATTACATACAAGTGAGCATTTAATGGTGGGCGATGATGCAACCAGCAGGGCGATATCCTCCACCGCCTTATCCCGCTCTGCGCGGAGGCGAGCGTTTTCGGCTTCAAGCTCCTCAATTCGCTCGTTTTGCTCAATGTCTCGCTCGTTTGACATGCTCATTTGCCGCTTTGCCTCCACAATCAGATCAACGTACTTTGCAAGGCCGTTTTCTTTGCACAATTCCTGCAAATCCTTCACATCCCCCGGCGTAAGCCCGGTATCTTCGTAGGCGGCGAGACGGTCAACGGCTTCTTGCCGAGGTACATTTGTCATCCATCCACCCAGTATGCTTATGCATGTCAGCCTATTCATCTTGCATCACCCCCAAATTATCGGCTTCGCATAAAATCGTCAGCATCAAGAAACTGAACGCACTCTATCGGCACTCTTGTCATCGTACCGTCACTCCGCTCGATAATGGCAATAGGCTGCGACATCATACCGCCAGTTAGCAGCAAACAATAACCCTCCTGTGTCGTTTCCAACTCTCTATATGATACCTTTCGTCTAGTTTCGTTCATCTTGCTTTACCTCCCCGGCCTGCGTGGCCTGATCGCTCCGTAGCTTTTCAAAGTCGATTATCCATACCGGGAAAGAGCCAGCCTCGCCATCACCGACCAGCGTATAGCAGCCATCAGGCCATTCAGGATAACCAAATCGGTATGCGCTCCTTGCTTCCTGTACATCGGAAACAGTCGGCTTTCGGAGCTGCGGGTTGTAACCGTTGGGCACAAAACGGTGTCCGTACTCGCGGATAAAGAGATCAACGGCATCCTGCGGCGTGTATTTCGCCGCGTGAGCCACAAATATATCTGTATCGCCTGCCGAATATCCAAATGCCATGAAATCAAACTTAGTGTCTTTCATCTGCTTTCCTCCCCGGTCACAGGATCAATGCGTACATTTATTACCCGCCGAGTCCCGATTGCCTGCTTAACCTTTTCTTCTGCGCCCCACCAGCACTGAAAGCCCCATACAGTATCACCGTTGTCCAACACGATTTTAGGATTGGGCCTGCCGATATCGTGCAGGAATCCGGCCGGTGGTACCTCATCGCCTTCATACGTTCCGTAGCCCAGAAGTTTAACCGTGGATTCGTCCGCTTCCAATATTGCGCCCACGCGCATTCCTGCCGTTTTCATTCCGCCTCTCCTTTCCCGGCCTCCTGGGGGCCGCGCCATTTGCACCCGTCACACGGATAGTGCCTTACGCCGTCGATAATCTCGCCGTCAAGGCAACGCCTACACACTTCATATACCGCCTCCCTCTCCCTGCGCTGGGAGGCGGCGAGCTGGGCCGTCAGCCAGTCAATCTTTTGTGGTAATCCATTGACTACGTTGCGGATCATTTCCAGCCATGCAATCTGTTCGTTCCACTCCCCATCTCCCGAGATACCAGGAGGTCCGCAAAGCCCACGTGGGCATCCAGAGTTCCCGATTTCGCACGTTTTTGCGTCCAAAACGGAAACACATCTAGCTGTTTTATATATTTCGGCCGAGATCTTCGCGAGTTCGGCCGCCTGGGATTCGA
>JAYFNX010000016.1:0-78623 GCA_034933245.1 Candidatus Pelethousia sp. | reverse complement strand
AACGCGGCATTACCATTAAGGCCACGGCCGTGCGCATGTTTTATACGCATGCGGACGGCAAGCGTTATATGCTTAACCTTATCGACACGCCAGGCCATGTGGATTTTACCTATGAGGTATCCCGGGCCCTTGCAGCATGCGAAGGCGCTATCCTGGTGGTGGACGCAACCCAAGGCATTGAGGCCCAGACCTTGGCAAATGTCTATTTAGCGCTGGATAATAATTTGGAAATCGTGCCTGTCATCAATAAGATCGACCTGCCCAGCGCCCAGCCGGATTTTGTTATCAAGGAGATCGAGGATGTAATTGGCCTTCCAGCCGAGGACGCGCCCCGTATTTCCGCCAAGAATGGAACCAATGTGGCGGCGGTGCTCAGCCAGGTGGTAGAATTGGTGCCGCCTCCGGTGGGGGACGAGCATGCGCCTCTCCAAGCTTTGATTTTCGACAGCATTTACGATAATTATAAGGGCGCCTTGAGCTATGTGCGGGTGAAAAACGGCACGGTGCGGGCCGGCATGCGGATCCGTTCCATGGCTACGAAGAGGGAATTCGACGTTACGGAGGTGGGCGTGTTTACGCCTGCGCTTAAGCCCACCGATTCTCTGGGGGCTGGGGAGGTAGGATATATTGCCGCCTCCATCAAAAGCGTAGCGGAGACGAAGGTGGGCGATACCATTACGAACGCTGAAAATCCCGCAAAGGAAGCGCTGCCCGGTTATAAACATGCGAACCCCATGGTCTTTTGCGGCATCTATCCGGCGGATGGCGCGGATTACGAGGCCTTGCGGGATGCATTGGATAAGCTTGTTCTCAACGATGCTTCCCTTACCTACGAGCCGGAAACGTCACTCGCCTTGGGCTTTGGTTTCCGTTGCGGTTTCCTGGGCCTTTTGCACATGGAGATTATCCAAGAACGGCTGGAGCGGGAATTTGATTTGGACCTGGTGACTACTGCGCCAAGCGTTATCTACCGGGTTACGAAAACGGACGGAACCGAGCTGGTCATCGACAACCCTAGCAACCTGCCCCCTGCTGCCGAGATTCAGCATATGGAAGAGCCTATGGTGGAAGCCCATATCATGACCCCTTCCGAATATGTGGGAACCATTATGGAGCTTTGTCAGGAACGGCGGGGCGTGTTTATCGACATGGCATATATGGAGGAGACCCGTGTCAACATTCATTACGAATTGCCCCTTAACGAAATCATTTACGATTTCTTTGACCAGCTCAAGTCCCGGAGCCGCGGCTATGCCTCCTTTGATTACGAACTTAAGGAATATCGCAGAAGCGACCTCGTTAAGCTGGATTTCCTCCTAAACGGCGATATTTGCGATGCCCTTTCCACCATCGTTCATAAGGATCGAGCCTATTCCAAGGGCCGTGCAGTCGCGGAAAAGCTGCAGGAAGTCATTCCCCGCCAGCAATTCGAGGTACCCATTCAGGCGGCTATCGGCAGCAAGGTTATTGCCAGGGAGACGGTGCGGGCCCTTCGCAAGGATGTGCTGGCAAAATGCTATGGCGGCGATATTACCCGAAAGAAGAAGCTGTTGGAAAAACAGAAGGAGGGAAAGAAGCGCATGCGTCAGGTGGGTACGGTTAGCGTACCCAGCGAAGCTTTCATGAGCGTGCTGCGCATCAATTAACCATGGCAGGCTTATATATTCACATACCATTTTGTGTAAAAAAATGCGCCTACTGCGATTTCGTGTCCTTCCCGGACCCGGCGCCGCGGCAGGCGTATCTTATGGCGCTCCAGAAGGAGATTGCATTGGCGGCGGCACCCCTTCTATTCTTCCGCCCGCCGACATGGCCGCCCTCCTGAAGGCCGTTGGGGATGCCTTTACGATCCATCCCGATGCAGAGGTTACCATAGAATGCAACCCCGGCACGGTGGATAAGGAGAAGCTGGATGGATACCGCAAAGGTGGCGTAAACCGCCTTTCCTTTGGACTGCAAAGCATGGACGATTCCCTTCTTCACGCAATCGGCCGCATACATAATGCGGCGCAGTTTAAACATAGCTTTCTTTTGGCGCGGGAGGCGGGCTTTGAAAACATCAATGTGGATCTGATGTACGGCCTGCCGGAACAAACGGAATCGCAGTATCTGGAAACGATCCGCGCCGTGGCTGCAATGAAACCGGAGCACATCAGCGCCTACTCCCTCATTTTGGAAGAGGGTACGCCCCTATATAAACGGGTTACGGCGGGAGAAACCTCCCTCCCCGAGGAGGACACGGTGTGCGATATGGAGAATGCGGGCTGTTTGCTCCTTGCTTCCTTGGGCTATGCGCGCTATGAGATCTCCAACTATGCAACGCCTGGATTCTCCTGCAAGCATAACATCAATTATTGGGAGAATGGACCTTACCTGGGCCTTGGCCTAAGCGCCCATTCGGCCATGGATCTGGGCGGCTGGCGGCGCTGGCATAATCATGCCGGCCTCGCCAGCTATCTGGAAGCTTTGAAGCAGGGTATCCTGCCCATTGAGACACAGCAGCGGGTTCCGGCCGCAGAGGAGATGTTCGAATGCGTGATGCTGGGCCTGCGCATGCTAAAGGGGATAGACCGGGCGGCCTTTACGGGCCGTTTTGGACAGGATATATGTAAAGCATATCCAGAGGCTGTAGAGGCCCTTGTGGCACTTGGATGGGCCATGCTGACGCCTGCTACCTTTCGTTTAACGGATGCGGGACTGGATATGGAAAACAGCGCCCTGCTTTATTTTATGGAGGACTGAGCATGGATAAAATCCAGAATAATAGGCATTTTTAGCCTTCAAATGGATTATTCATGCTGATGTTGCCGTTTGTTCACATTGCAACAGACCGTTTCCCTTGACATAAATGGGCTGTGGTGCTATTTTTATTCATAGTGATTAGCACTCGGGTCATATGAGTGCTAACAATCGGAGAAAGGAGGCACAGGAATGGAACTGGACATGCGAAAGATGCGAATTCTACAGGCTATTATTGACGACTATATCCTTACAGCTACGCCCGTTGGCTCCCGTACCATTTCCAAGCTGCCCGATATTTCCCTTTCTTCAGCCACTATCCGTAACGAGATGAGCGATCTGGAGGAGATGGGCTACCTGGAGCAACCGCATACCTCTGCTGGCCGAATACCCAGCGAAAAGGCCTACAGGTTGTATGTAAATTCCATTATGCAGCAGGCGCGTCTTACGGAGGCGGAAAAACGTTTTATTAAGAACTGCTATTCCAATACCCTGGACGAAGTGGATAAGGTTGTGCGCCAAACCGCCTGGGTTCTTTCCAGCATGAGCAAATATACCTCCATGGTGTTGAAACCTACCCTGCGCGCCGTGAAGTTAAAACGCATTCAGCTTGTACCCGTTTCAGACGGCAGGGCCCTGGCCGTGATTGTTACGGACATAGGGGTTACCAGGGATACCATTATCAGCGTGCCGCACGGCATGAATTATTTGCAGCTTGAGCGCGTATCCCATGTTCTTACGGAGCATCTTCAGGGATGTCCCCTCCAGGATGTAAGTTCGGTGAATATACCCGAATTAAAGGCTGCGCTAGACAGCCAGCGGGAGTTTTTGAACGATACCTTGGCAGCCCTCCATAAGAGCCTGCAAACGGGGCCGGGCGGCGTGCAGCTTGCAGGGGCTACCAATATTTTAAACTATCCTGAATACAACGATATGGGGAAAGCACGGAGCTTTTTGGCTACCATTGAGGCCAAGGACGTTCTTTATAAGCTTCTCACGGAAGCGACCGATGTGGAGTTTTCCATTAAGATCGGCGCGGAAAATCAGGATAAGGACATGCAGGACTGTTCCGTGGTAACGGCTACGTACAGAGTGGGGCCATCCGTTGGCTCTCTGGGTATCATCGGGCCGGTTCGAATGGATTATGCCAGGGTCATGGCCCTGATGCGGCACATTGGAAAAAGTATGAGTGAGGTGCTCACCAATATGTTTGAGGAGGATCGATAAGCTTGAGTAAGGATATGGAGACCGGTAAGGAGCTGGTGAGGGATCAGGAGCCGGAAGTGCAGCAGGTGTGCGAAGATACGTCGCCCCAGGCTGGTGCTGAAAGCGAACTGCCTGAACTGCCCGAACTGATCGAGCTCAAACGGGACGAATTTTTGAAAATTAAGGATCACATCGCCGCCCTGGAAAAAGAGCGGGATGAAATGAAAGTGCTTGCCCAAAGGGTGCAGGCGGATTTTGATAACTTCCGTCGCCGTAACGCGACCGTTATGACAGACTGCCGGGAAGAGGGCACCCGGAATGTAATCCGTGACCTACTGCCCGTGTTGGACAACTTTGATCGCGCACTGCAAAACGCGGAAGGCGTAGATCCCGCCTGGGTAGAGGGCATGCGGCTTGTATACCGCCAGCTTATGGAAAGCCTGGATAAATGCGGGCTTAAGGAGGTGCCGTCGGACGGCATGTTTGATCCCAATCTCCATGAAGCCGTGATGCAGGAGGAAGCTGAAAATGCGGAGTCCGGCTCTATCCTGGAGGTTTTTCAGAAGGGCTACCAAGTAAAAGAGCGCATCATTCGCCACAGTATGGTGAAGGTAGCGCAATAAAAAATAAAAATAAAGTATAGATTTAGATTGTAGGAGGATAGAAGGTTATGGCAAAAATCATCGGCATCGATTTAGGTACTACAAATTCCTGCGTGGCGGTTCTGGAGGGCGGCGAGCCGGTCGTCATTCCTAATGCGGAGGGTTCCCGAACCACCCCTTCCGTCGTGGCCTTTAAGGATAACGAGCGAATGGTGGGCCAGGTAGCCAAGCGGCAGTCCATCACCAATCCGGATCGGACCATCAGTTCCATCAAGCGCGAGATGGGCTCCGGCTATAAGAAGAACATTGACGGCAAAGACTATACTCCCCAAGAGATCAGCGCTATGATCCTGCAAAAGCTTAAGCATGATGCGGAAGCCTATCTGGGTGAAACCGTGAGCCAGGCCGTTATTACCGTGCCCGCCTATTTTAGCGACAGCCAGCGCCAAGCTACCAAGGACGCGGGGCGTATTGCGGGCCTTGAGGTTCTGCGTATCATCAACGAGCCTACGGCGGCGGCTCTTGCCTATGGCATGGATAAGGAGAACAATCAGAAAATTCTGGTTTACGACTTGGGCGGCGGTACGTTCGATGTGTCCATCCTGGAGATTGGCGACGGTGTGTTCGAAGTGCTGGCGACTAACGGCAATAACCGCTTGGGCGGTGACGATTTTGACCAGCGGCTGATGGATTATATCACCGCGGAGTTTAAAAAGGACAGCGGCATCGATTTAAGCAAGGACCGCATGGCGCTACAGAGGCTAAAGGAAGCGGCTGAAAAGGCAAAGATCGAGCTTTCCTCCATGGCCCAGACCAACATCAATCTGCCCTTTATTACGGCGGATGCCAGCGGCCCCAAGCATTTGGATATCACCATTAGCCGCGCCAAGTTTAATGAGCTAATTTCTGACCTGATCGACAAAACCCGGGATTGCATGCATATTGCCATGAAGGATGCGAGCCTGACGAACGACCAGATAGACAAGGTGATTCTGGTGGGCGGCTCTACCCGTGTGCCCGCCGTGCAGGAACTGGTGAAAAAAGTTACCGGCAAGGAGCCTTTCAAGGGCATCAACCCGGACGAGTGCGTGGCGGTAGGCGCGGCCATCCAGGGCGGCGTGTTGGGCGGCGAAGTCAAGGACGTGCTGCTGCTGGATGTAACGCCTCTGTCCCTGGGCATTGAGACCGTGGGCGGCGTATTCACTCGGCTGATCGACCGAAATACGACCATCCCCACCAAGAAGAGCCAGATTTTCTCCACCGCAGCGGATGGACAGACCAGCGTGGAGGTGCATGTGCTCCAGGGTGAGCGGGAGCTCGCCCAGTATAATAAGACCTTAGGCCGCTTCCAGCTTGCCGGCATCGCGCCCGCCCCCCGCGGCGTGCCGCAGATCGAGGTAAGCTTCGATATCGATGCGAACGGCATTGTGCATGTTTCCGCGAAGGACCTGGGAACCGGCAACGAGCAGAAGGTGACCATTACCGCTTCCACCAACCTGAGCGAGGACGAGATCAACAAGGCAGTGCATGAAGCAGAGCAATTTGCCAACGAGGATAAAACCCGCAAGGAGGAAGTAGAAACCCGCAACCATGCGGACAGCATGGTTTACTCCACCGAGAAGACCCTTAAGGAATTGAGGGATAAGATTCCCGCCGATGAAAAGGCTAAAATTGAAGCCGAGGTGGCCAATGTGCGCAAGGCGCTGGAGGGCACGGATAGTGCGGCCATCAAGGCGGCCAGCGAAAAACTCACCGAGTTGTCCTACGACGCCTTCGGCAAGATCTATCAGCAGCAAGGCGGGGCATCCCAGCCTGGCCCGGATATGGGTGGCAATGCAGGCGGCGGTGCGCCCCATGACGATAACGTGGTGGATGCGGAATATGAAGTCGTCGACGACGACAAATAATGCCTGCGGGGCATAAACATAGAACATACAATTTCGAGACCGCCTTGGCAAAGCTGCTTTTGCCAGGGCGGGCCCGGACGCAAAAATCGATTCAAAGGATCGATTTTTGCCCTTTACGGCAAATATTCGAGGGCAGTTCCGAGGTTGTATAGATAGGAGCGTTGGGGAATTTGGCAAAAGCGGATTATTATGAAATCTTGGGTGTGAACCGGGATGCCTCCGATGCGGAGATTAAAAGCGCGTTTCGCAAGGCGGCAAAACAGTATCACCCCGATCTGCATCCGGATGACAAAGCGGCGGAGCAGAAATTTAAAGACATTAACGAGGCCTATGAGATCCTTTCCGATGAAAAGAAGCGGGCTCAATATGACCAGTTCGGCCATGCGGCCTTTGATCCCGCTGCTTCCGCAGGCGGATACGGCGGGGGATTTGGCGGGTTTGAGGATATTTTTTCCGCCTTTACCGGGGGATTCGGCTTTGGGGGCGGCGGGTATACGCAAAATCGCAACGGACCCGTTCAAGGCCGGGATCTGCGCTACAATCTGACGATCACGTTTGAAGAAGCGGCCTTTGGAACGAAGAAGGAAATTCTCATACCCCGGGAGGATAATTGTAAAGCCTGCGGCGGTACGGGGGCGAAGCCGGGCACGTCGCCCGTTCAATGCACGACGTGCGGCGGTACGGGCCAGGTTCGCGCGCAGCAAAACACCATGTTTGGTTCTTTTGCTACCGTGCGTACTTGTGATACCTGTAACGGTACCGGGAAGATCATCCAAGAAGCCTGCCCGGAATGCAAGGGCAGGGGGCGTGTGAATACATCCAAGCGTATTGTGGTGAATGTGCCCGCCGGTATCGATAACGGCCAGAGCTTGAACATGCGGGGCGAAGGAGAATCTGGGCTTCGGGGAGGCCCCTCCGGCGATCTCTATATCACCATCTCCGTCAAGCCACATAAGCTGTTCGCCCGAAAGGGAACAGATTTGTATATAGAGATGGACGTACCTATGACCGTAGCCGTCCTGGGAGGGGAGATCCAGGTACCTACCCTCAAAGGCAATGTGAAATATACCGTTCCCGAGGGAACACAGCCCGGCACAACCTTCCGCCTGAAGGAGCAGGGCGTGCCTCGGCTGGGTTCCAACGCCAGGGGCGACCTGTTTGTGCGGACGAATGTAATCATTCCTAAACGCCTTAGCGACGAACAGCGGGATATGGTTAAGCGGCTGGCGGATTCCCTTGGTAACAAGGTCTCCGAAACACGGCCCGTTCGCAAGAGCCTTTTTACAAAGTTTAAAGATGCCATGGATTAATAAAACATGAATCGACAAAAAGAGTGCCGGTATACCATATACCGGCACTCTTTTATTATTATACCCAATTATCTTAGCCTGCGGGCCATCCAAAGGCACGGCCTCCCGTCAAGTGCATGTGCAGGTGATGTACGGTTTGGCCACCATCATCACCTGTGTTAACAACTAGGCGAAAGCCCTTTTCGTCCACGCCAAGTTCTTTTGCAAGCAGCCGGGCTACCTTGCAAAGATGGTTCATAGGCGCGCCGTCCGCTTCAATATCCAGAATGCTCCCATAGTGCTTCTTAGGAATGATAAGCACGTGGACAGGCGCCTGGGGGTTTAGGTCGTAAAAGGCCATAGCCATATCGTCCTCATAGACTTTGTTGGCCGGGATCTCCCCTGCGGCGATTTTGCAAAAGATACAGTTCTCCATACAATTTCCTCCTTGCTATTCCATAATGCTAGCCAGCAGACGGCCACCTTCGGCCTGCCGGATTTTCACTTGGTATATGCCGCCCGCATGGGTCGGCTCGCCGGCTGCCCACACCCGGGCATAGGTGCCCGTATAGCCTTCCACGCCACCATCCCGGGCCTCTTCAAAGAAAACCTCCTGGCAGCTTCCTACAAGGCTTTGCAAATAGGCTTGCTCCAACTTATGGGCCAGGGTGGAAAGCTGATGCGCACGTTGCGCTTTTATGGAGCGGGAAAGCTGGCCCGGCATAGCATACGCAGCTGTGCCTTCCCGCCGGGAATAAGGGAATACGTGGATACGGCAAAGGGCTGTTTCTTCCACAAACCGTAAGGTCTCCATAAACTCCGCTTCCGTTTCGCCGGGAAAGCCTACGATGACATCTGTGGTGATGGCGCAACCGGGCATTGCCTGGCGCAACCGGTTTGCGCAGGCGGCATATTCTGCCGGGGTGTACCGGCGGCCCATGCGGCGGAGAACCCCCGCGCTGCCGCTTTGGAGAGAAAGGTGAAACTGGCGGCATATCTTTGGATTGTTCGCCAGGTTTGCTACAAATGCTTCCGAAAGAAGCTGTGGCTCTAGGGAGCCCAGCCGGATGCGCCGGATGCCCGGAAATTCGTCGGCTTGTGAAATGGCATCCAAAAGGCTCGTATCGTCGCCTAAATCCTTCCCATAGCTCATGAGATGAATGCCCGTTAATACAACTTCCATATAGCCGTTTTCGGCTAAACGGCCGAATTGATGGCGGACATCCTCCAATGGCCGCGAACGGAGGGGGCCGCGAGCATAAGGGATGATGCAATAGGTACAGAAACGGTCGCACCCTTCTTGAATTTTCAACTGGGCACGGGTGCGGCTTTCATGGGTAGCTGCCAGCGACTCAAATGCATCCTCGTTGGAAAGATCGCCCACGGCACACAGGGGGGGCCGGGTTTTCTCCAGCGATTCCACCAATTCCACAATTTTTCGGCGATCCTTGGATCCAATCAGAAGGCTTACCCCGGGAAGTTGCCGAATCTTATCAGGATCGCGTTGTGCATAGCAACCAGCCACCACGATGGTTGCCTTTGGATTTTTCCCATGGGCTTTTGAGATCATTTGACGGGATTTTTGATCCCCCGTGCTGGTAACCGTGCAGGTATTGATCAGGTAAATATCAGCCGCTTCGGCAAAATCCACCGTTTCATAGCCTGCCTGCTCGAAAAGCTCACGCATGGCGTCCGTATCGAACTGGTTGACCTTACAACCCAGCGTATAGAAAGCGATCCGTTTGCTCATTCCATATCCCCCAGTTCATAGAGCAGCATGGAGAGGGCCGCCATGCCCGCCGTTTCCGTACGCATAATCCGTGGCCCCAGAGAAACGCAAAGGCCGCCTTTTTTCTGAAGCGCCGCCACTTCGCCGCGATCCAGACCCCCTTCCGGGCCGATGACAAGGGCAATATCCTTTGCATCCCCATGCATACGCAAAGCTTCCCGAAGGGAAGTTTTTTGCTCATCCTCATCCGCAATAAGAAGCAGATCATGCTTGCGCATATCCACATCCTGATAAGAGGCTGCGAGGGAAGCCACCTGGGGAATAATTCCCCGGCGGGCCTGTTTGGCCGCTTCATAAGCTACCCGCTGGTAACGTACCAGCTTAGACTCAAATTCCTTGGAGTTGAGCTTGACCACGCTGCGCTGGGCATAAACGGGGACGATAGCCCAAACGCCCAGCTCCACGCATTTTTGAATCAGCAGCTCCATTTTCCCAGCCTTGGGAAGGCCTTGGTAAAGGGTTACTTTATGCTGCGGCTCCGTTTTACAGGCGAGGCTTTGCAGGATGGACAGGCGAATTGCATCTTTGTCCAAGGATACAATGGAGCACAGATAGTCTAGCCCCGTACCATCGCACACCATGACCTGATCCCCGGAATCCAACCGGAGAACCTTGCCGATATGCTTTACATCTTCACCGGTGATCCAGACGGTTTTCCCTTGAATTTGTTTCGGCTCTACAAAAAAACGGTTCATGCCCTAGGCCCTTTCCGCAAGAATCGCCCGCCAATCCTCTCCTTGCCGGATATCCAGAGGCTTTAAGCCGTTGCGGGAAAGCGCGTCCAGCACATCGTTTAAACGCTCGGCAATAATGCCGCTCATAACAAAGCAACCGCCGGCCTTCAGAAGGGATGGAATCATCGGACATAACCCGATGATGACATCGGCTACAATGTTGGCTGTAATCACATCATATTCTTTCTGGGCGAGTTTTGCGGTAAGCGCGGAATCCGAAAGCACATCCCCGGCAAGCACGGTATACCGATCCGGCCCGATGCCATTGAGCGCCGCGTTTTCCGCAGCGATTTTTTCCGCCAGGGGATCGATGTCCACCCCAGTGGCATGGGCTGCGCCCAGAAGCAAGGATGCGATGGAAAGAATACCGCTGCCGCATCCAAGATCCAACACAACATCTCCGTCCTGCACGCGCTGTTCCAAATATTCCAGGCACATCCGGGTGGTGTGGTGGCCCCCCGTGCCAAACGCCATACCGGGGTCCAAGGAAAGGAGCACCCGCCCTTGAGAATCTATATGCTCCCAGCTTGGGCATACCAAAAGCCGCTCCCCAATCGGCAGGGGTTTATAATAGACTTTCCAGTTATTGGCCCAGTCCTCCTCATCCGTCAATCGAACCACCATCCGAAGGCTTCCCAAATCCAACCCCACATCCATATGCCGCAGTTCGTCAAAGGAAGCCAGGATGGAATCCACCAAAGCTCCATTGTCCGATACATTCGCCAAGTAGGCCCTTACGCAGGGTTCTTCTCCTGTTACCAGCGCATCCAAATCGGCATAGTCCCAGTATTTTGCCGTATCACGCAAAAACTGGGCGATGCTATCCCGCCCCTGTTCAATTTGAACCTGGTCGATGCCCAGGGTTGAAAGACGGCCACATACTGCGTCCAGCCCTTCCTCGGTGGTAAATACGGTTATCTCCGTCCACTTCATGTGCATTCGTTTCCTTTTCTTTCATGCTTGATCCCTCTTATATTAATCCATTTTTGCGCCCCGGGCAAGCATTTGGACCTTGCTGGGCGTTGCCTGCAAAAAAATGCCGTGATATACTGGTTTCACCATCCCGATCGCACAAAAATCAACTGCCGGTTGCAGACCCAACCACCGGTTGAGAAGACGGTTCGCCAAATGTTTGATAGCTTTTTGGAATCGGTCATGGGATAATCCGATCCAGAGAAAAAGCAATGGCCAGTGCGAGAAAGGACGAAATAAATATGGAGCAGATCAATACTATGACCATCGGTAAAAAAATTGTAGCCTTGCGTAAGGAGGCCGGCCTTACCCAAGAGCAGTTGGCAGAAAAATTGGGCATTTCCCCCCAAGCGGTGAGCAAGTGGGAAAACGATATATCCTGCCCCGATATTTCCACGCTGCCCCTCCTCGCTTCTTTATTTAATGTGACGGTGGATGATTTGCTTGGGATTGACAGACCGCCGGAAGCTGAACTGCCCCAAGGCCAGAATAAGCAGGATGCTTTCGACGAAAATGCTGAACAGGACACGTTTTGCGCCTCGCAATGCAGGGAAGAAGCGGAGGAAAAGCATGGCCGGCAGGGTCTTCATGGATTGGGCTTTGCCCTGCTTCTCATTGGCTTGGGCGCCCTTTTTCTGCTGTGCCGTTACTTTGGCCTGACCCCCAGCGTATGGGATATCGTATGGCCTGCGGTAGTGCTTGGCTTGGGCGTGGCGTGGTTTGTCCAAGAGATCGCCCCTCTTGGCTTGGGCGTGGCTTTTGTCGGCTTTTATTATCTTTTGCACAACCTAGGGCAGCCGTTGCCTTTTGCGCTGGATTGGAACCTTATCTGGCCAATCGGGCTGGTTCTGCTTGGGTTAACGATTTTGATCGGCCGTTTTCGTTGCCGAAGCCGCTGGCGCGAAAACCGGCCTAGATGCTGCAAGAACAGAGCGGAATCCATAGAATATAGTGAGGAGGAGGGCTTTTTGGACGTCCACGCGACGTTTGCAGAAGCAACCCGCCGTATAAAATCCGAAAAATTGAATGGCGGCGATCTAAACCTTGTGTTCGCCGGTGGAGAAATGGACCTTTCCCAGGTGAAATCCTTGGGAGAAAAAGGGGCTGCCGTACTCAATGTGCATGTGGTATTGGCGGGCTGCTCCATCTACCTTCCTCCGTATATCCGGGTCGATAATCGAGCCAGCTGTACAATGGGGGGCGTAGATATTCATGGCGCGCCTTCCAACCCTACGGCCACCCTTACCATAACGGGGAATGTGGTTTTGGGCGGGATTGATATCCGCTATGCAGGCTAAATTCGTGGTTGGTGGTTGACTAAAAAGAGCAATTCCAGTATAATATGTTGTGTTTGATTTCTGCTTCTAAGCGGTAAAGGTTGCCATGCTGCAACGGAGAGGGGAGGGGAAAGATTTGGAAATTCGCGTAGGTGAAAACGAGTCTCTGGAGAGTGCTCTCAAGCGGTTTAAGCGCAAGTGCGCCCGTAGCGGCGTTTTGGCCGAAGTCCGTCGGCGTGAACATTATGAGAAGCCCAGCGTAAAACGTAAGAAAAAGGCTGAAGCGGCCCGGAAGCGTAAGTATTAGCCCAAGCTTTCAGCGTCCAACATATTCGGGATTATTCGTTCCGTCCTTCCCGGATAAGCAGCCGAGATCGCAAGC
The DNA here is from genome assembly GCA_034933245.1 of Candidatus Pelethousia sp. GTDB lineage: Bacteria > Bacillota > Clostridia > Christensenellales > CAG-138 > Pelethousia. Next base: position 65,726 of record JAYFNX010000016.1, on the reverse strand, counting down.
AAAATCAAACAGCATGTAGAAATGTGGCCCGCCATAATCCGGCGGGCTTTTTCCATTCTCCCAAAGTGGATGCGTTTGCGTTTAGCCGCATAGGATATAGGGAGGTGAAGACGGATGGCCATGACAAATTTTTGCGAGCTTCGGCGAAAAGAAGTGATCAATATGCGGGACGGGGCTCGGCTGGGCTGCATTTGCGATTTTGAGATAGATGCTTGCTCAGGGCTTATCCGCTCCATTGTTGTGCCGGGGCCCCCCCGGTTTTTCGGCTTGTTCCGTAGCGATGAGGAATTGGTAATTCCCTTTAACCGGATTACCAAAATTGGCGGGGATGTTATATTGGTAGATATTATGCTGTAAATTAAATTTTACGGGAACTGGAAAAGATAGTGTGCATGTGATATCATAAATACAGTAGGACATTCTTTCATATCTATGCATACAGGAGGCACCTTCATGAAATGTCGCTATTGTTTGAGCACAGAGAGCAAGGTAGTCGATTCCAGGCCCACAGATGACGGCACCTCCATTCGGCGCAGGCGGGAATGCATTAATTGCGGCAAACGGTTTACCACTTATGAGAAAATTGAAGAAATCCCGATTATGGTGGTAAAAAAGGATGGAAGTCGCGAACCTTTTGATAGCGAAAAGATTCTGGCCGGCGTGAGAAAAGCTTGTGAAAAACGCCCCGTATCCTCCGTGGAGCAGGAGTTGCTGGTGGATGATGTGGTTCGGGAAGTGTTTAATTCCCTTGAACAAGAAATACCCAGCAGTTCAATCGGCGAAATGGTGATTCGGCGGCTCAAAGATTTGGACGAGGTGGCTTATGTTCGCTTCGCCTCTGTCTATCGCCAGTTTAAAGATATCAGCACGTTTATGGATGAACTGAAATTGCTTTTGGATGAAAAATAAGATGAAGGATCGAATCGTGGATTATGTAGCGAAAGCCGCGCGGTTTCAGCATGGCTTTCTTTACGAAAAAATAGGAGAAACGGGCTTTTACAAGGCGCCTTCCCTTTTGTTGCCCGGCCTTGCGCACGGCTTTTCCACCCGGGAGGGCGGCGTGAGCCAAGGCCCGTTCGCTTCCTTAAACCTGCACTGGTCCAAGGAAGGCTGCGAGGCGGACGTTTTGGAAAACTATCATCGTTTTTCCCAAGGCGCCGGGATTTCCTATGCGGATATGGCCATCGTTAACCATGCGCATGGGGCTGTGGTTCTCCGACTGGACGCTTCCCACCGAGGCCGTGGGTTTGATAAGCCGCCGCTTCCCTTTTGCGACGGGATTATAACCAACGATCCTGCCGTCGCATTGGTTACATCCCATGCGGACTGCGGCGCCTTTTTCCTATATGATCCCGAAACACGTTCCATCGGGATGGCGCATGCGGGCTGGAAGGGGACCTTAGAACAAATCGGCTTGGTAATGGCACGGGCCATGGAGTGGGAGTATGGAGCCAAACCGGCGGATATTCTGGCTGCGGCGGGCCCCTGCATTTGTCCTAAATGCTTTGAGGTGGACGAGCCGCTGGCCGACCAGTTTGTAGCGGTGTTTGCGGAGCCTTCCCTCAAACGCCTAGGTCGGCCGGGAAAGGCATATGTAGATTTGCCCATGTGTTCGGCAATTCAGTTCTTACGCGCAGGCATTCAGCCGGAGCATATCACGCTCATGGATGCTTGCACCTATGAAACCCCGGTGCATTTCTTTTCACACAGGCGGGATCAAGGCGTTACAGGCTCTATGGCCGCATTTATCCAGCTCCGCTGAATCTGCCAGATATTGACGGGCTTATACCTTCTTCGTATGGGGTATCTTAAGAACACTCCTTATGAAGAAGGTTTTTTATGCAACTTTATACCGCGCTTCTGCTTTGCGTCCTGGTTCTCAGCCTAACAGGAGGGCTGAAACCGTTTCAACCTATAGTTGCCCTAGGCCGATTTCAAACGGCCTTTTTTGCTTTGAGCATGTTGGCCCTATCCCGTTTTGATTTTTCGCCAAATCCCGAGACGCGCTTTAATCTCTGCGCTGTTTTTATGCCTTTAGCGCTGGCGTTGTGGGCCAGAACCGAAGCAATTCGGGGCGGCGTTCCCTGTGCGTTGGCAGCATTTTCCCTCGTGGCCTTTGGCGCGGAGAAAGCCGGCTTTTTTGCGGGTGCGCAAAGTGGCGTACTTACAGGATTTATTGCGGGGGCATCCGCCGCGGCCCTTGCGGATACGCCCAAAACCGCGCTGGCGGTAGCAGCCGCCATACCCCTTGTTTGTGCGATTCTTTCAACATGCTTTGCCTTGGTTACGGGCAGCTATGTGGTCATGGATTTTGGACAGGTGGCCTTGCGGGATGCCCAGATGAGCGCGCTCTGCTTTGGGAGCGTGCTGCTTTGCATGTATACATCGGCAAAACGCAAGGATATGCCCGGGGAACAAGGATAATTCTATAGGGAAAGTGGTTCGGATCATTTTTAGGAAAACGGCGCGCCCATACGGCGCGCTTTTTCCTTTTGCCAAAGATCATGCTGTGCTAATCATAAAGCATCCTACATACACATATAACACAACAAAGGAGGACAGGCAGCGATGGAGAACTGGGAACGGTATTTGCTACCGCTGCTCCCGGGAGATCTAACCCGAGAGTTGCGGGAAACGGGCCTGGAAGGGGCGGAAGAGCTGCGCATACGTGTAGGCAGGCCAACGCGGATTCTAGGGCGTCGCAATTTGATCTTCCGCTGGACACCGGATGCAGAGGACTGCCGTCAGGTGCTGCTTCGGCTTTGCCGCCAATCCCTATATGCCTATAGTGAGGAACTGACTGCGTGTTATATGACGTTGCCGGGCGGGTTTCGGGTGGGGCTTACGGGGCGTATGGCGGGAACCCAAACGGAACCTCATCTAGTAGCGCCCATGGGGTTTAACATCCGGCTCGCAAGAGAAATTCTTGGCTGCGCGGATGGGTTGATGCAGGTTTTATGGGGGATGGATGGACCGAAAAGCGCACTGCTGATCTCTCCGCCCGGCGCCGGTAAAACCACCTTGCTTCGGGATGCGGCCCGGCAGCTTTCCGAGCGTGGCATAACGGTGTGCATTGCGGATGAACGGCGGGAGTTGGCGGGATGCGACGCAGGCGTTCCAACCTTGGATGTCGGGCCCTGTACGGATGTGCTGGAAGGCTGCAAGAAAGCCAAGGCTTTGAAGTTGCTTCTTCGTGGGATGGCTCCCCAGGTGTTGGTAACCGATGAACTTGCTGGAGAGGAGGATGCCAGGGCCGTGCTGGATGCATCCGGCTGCGGCGTGCGGGTTGTGGCCAGCGCCCATGCCGCTTCCCTGGAGGAACTACGGCGCCGTCCTGAAATCTATGCCCTGGTGGAAGCGGGCTGCTTTGAACGGGTGATTGCCCTGCGGCGTGTGGCCGGGGCCGCTCCCAAGCTGGAAACGGTATATAGGGCGGAGGAGGGATTATGAGGCTTTTTTTGGCGCTTGGCTTGGTGGCCCTTTCCGTTTTCCTGGGCTACGCAAAGGCATACGCCCTTTCCGCACGAACCGCTTCCCTTTCCGCTTTCGTGGAAGAAACCTCCCGGCTCCTGCTTCGCATGGATTACGAAGCGTTGCCTTTAAGCCGCCTGGCAGCGGCCATGGGAGAGAAAAAAACCATTCTCACAGGATTTTGGACTGCTTTTGGGGCGGATCTGGCGGAAAAAGGAGCGGAGGAAGCTTGGCGTGCGGCCTTGGTGAAAAGCCCGCCCTACGGACTGCTGGCGGAAGATAGAACGTTGCTGCAAGGCCTGGGAGATGCATTGGCCTCGCCGGATGGAGCAGGGCGCAAACAAGCATCCGCCCACATCCTTCGGGAAACGGCAAGGCGGCGGGATATCCTCCGGGAAGAGCAGACGAAGAAGGGAAGTCTCTATGGCACACTGGGCCTGCTTTTTGGTTTGGCGGCTGCCATCTTCATCATATGAAAAGGATTAAGGTACGGTACGATGGGAATTGACATCATTCTGAAAATTGCGGGAATCGGCATGCTGGTAGCTGTAATTTGCCAATTGCTCAAGCAGACGGGCCGGGATGATATCGCCATGCTGGCAGCCCTCATGGGGCTTATTCTCGTGTTGAGCATGGTGGTGGGCGAGATCGGCTCCCTCTTCAATGAGGTGAAGCGGATCTTCGGCTTATACTAGCTATGACGGTCTTTAAGCTGGTAGGAATTGCGTTGCTCGCTGTGTCGGCGGTGGTGGTGCTTCGGGCCTACCGGCCCGAGATGGCCTTGCAGCTTAGCGTGGTCGCCTGCCTTTTTATCCTGACCTACGCCCTTTCGGACATCGCCGCAATCCGCCAGGCCGTAGACGGCATAGCCGCTCGCTTTGGATTGGGGGCGAACCAGCTCAAGCTGGTATTCAAAGTCATTGGCATTGCATATGTCGTTCAATTTGCCGCAGAAGCATGTCGGGATGCCGGGGAAGGGGCCGTGGCTTCCAAGGTGGAGTTGGCGGGCCGGGTGCTCATCGTTGCGGTGGCCCTGCCCGCGCTTATGGCCGTGCTGAGCCTTTTGACAGGCTTGCTACAAAAACCATGAAACGGATTTTCGTTTTCATAATTTTTATCCTCGCCGTTTTTCGCCCCGCCTCGGCGTATGCCCTGGAAGACGAATTGGTTGATGCCGTACGCTCCACCTTAGGGCAATACGATTTAAGCGCCTGGCAAGAGAGCTATGGAAGCCTGCCCGTGGATGTACGTTCGCTTTGGGGATATGAGAGCGCACACGAGCTGATTTCCAGCTATGCCTTGGGGGAAGGGAATTTGGGAGAAGGCTTGCTTAAAGGCCTTTGGGAAGCGGCCATATCGGCGATACGGCAAGGCATCGGCAGCCTGGGGACCATCATTGGCGTGGCCCTTTTAATCGGGTTATTGGATGTGATGCTGGGAGAAGGGCAAGGAAATATAAAGGAGATTGCCACATTCCTGTGCTATGGGGTTTGCGTGGCGGCCCTAAGCGGCGTGATGGCCGCGCAGTTATCCTTAGCCGCGGGAGCGGTGGAGGATATATGCAAATTGTTGGAGGCGCTTTCTCCCCTGCTGGTTACGCTGCTGGCGGCGGTGGGCGCCACAGCATCCGCCGGAATGGCACAGCCGCTTTTTATATTTTTGAGCGGCACGGTGGCCAAAACTGTGCAGAGCGTTCTGTTGCCCGCCGTCATGAGCGCCGGGGTGCTGCATATTGTGGGCGGGCTGACAGGCCGTAAGCAGATGGAACATATCGCTGCTACGATCAAATCCTTTTCCAAATGGATGATAGGAGGAATCACCACGGTTTTTTTGGGAAGCATGGCCCTGCGGGGCATGAGCGTGGGCGGGGTGGACAGCATTAGCTTTCGCACCATGAAATACGCGCTGGATAAATCTCTTCCCTTGGTGGGAGGCGTGGTGGCGGGCAGCCTGGACAGCGTGCGGGGCTGCACCTTGCTCATTAAAAATGCGGCGGGCGTGGGAGCTGTCCTCATCGCTTTGGGCACAGTCCTAACACCGTTGCTTCGGCTGGCGGGAATGAACCTGGCTTTTCGAATCACTGCCGCCCTGTGCGCCCAGATTTCCGATGAAAGAATGCCTAAAATGCTCAACGATTTGGCGGATATTTGCCGCTATATGTTCGCATGCGTAGCGGCGGTTGCCCTCATGTATGTGCTGACCATGGGCCTGGTGATGGCTTTGGGCGGAGTCTAAGACGATGGCTTTACTATATGGGCTGGTTTTGAAATTGAGCGTGATTGCAGTTCTCCGGTGCGTATTGGCGTTCCTGCTACCATCCGGCAGTATGAAACGCAGCGCCGGGCGGGCTATGGATCTTATTATGTTCTGGATGGTGGCGGAGGTCGTGCTTTCCACCTGGCAGGAGGTGCTATGATTGATTTGAAGGCGATTACCGAACCCCTTAAGCGTTTGGCCGCCCTGATGAAGGCGGATAAGCGGATTGAACTTCTTGTGTATGCGCTTTTGGCAATCCTGGGGATTTTTCTCTATACGGCTTCCTGCGGAAAGAACCAGGAAGGGGGAGCGGAAGCAGGGCTGCAAGAGGCAGCTTCCCAGGCGCCCGCCGAAACGGCAGTGGAAGATAGGCTTGCGGAAACCCTTTCCTGTATTCGGGGCGCGGGTAAAGTCCGCGTGATGATTACCTATGATACGGGAACGCAGATTGTTCCCGCCATGAGCACGGATGTGCAGAGCAGCACTTCCGAAAGCACCGCCGAGGACGGAACCACGCTTAACGAAAACCGTACGGAATCCTCACGGCCTGCCACCTTGCAGGATGAGGCGTTGGTAATCACCGAAAAAGCGCCCGCCGTGCGGGGCGTGATCGTCATAGCGGAGGGCGCGGCGGACATTGCCGTGAAGCTCAAGCTGCAGGCCGCCGTGCAGACGGTGCTGGGCGTGGATATAGATTGCATAGAAGTTTTTGAAATGAGCCGGACGGAATCTGAATAAGGGGGTTGAAAAATGGGAGCGTTTTTAAAAAAATATGCGGTGCTGATGGTGGTTGCCTTAATGCTGGCCGGGGCGATTTATGTAAATATTCGCCTGAACAAAGGAACGGAAACCGGCGCGGTGGAGGAGGCTGTTTGGGGAGAAAACAGCAAAGAAACGGCAGAGACGGCAATAGAGCAGGACGCGGGCACGAATTATTTTGAATCCTTCCGGAATGAGCGGGACGCGGTGCGCACGACGGAAATCCAATATTTGGATGAGGTGATCGCAGCTTCCGCAAGCGATGCGGAAACCCTATCGGACGCCCAAACACAAAAGCTGGCGCTGGTGGAAAATATGGAAACGGAGTTTACCGTTGAAAGCTTGCTCAAAGCCAAAGGCTTTTCCGATGCAGCCGTTACATTTCACAAAGGCTCTGTAAATGTGGTGGTGGATTGCGAGGAACTTACCCAGGAAAAGGTGGCACAGATTCTCGATATTGTCAAGCGGGAAACCGGGGAAGGGGCGGATAATATTAAGATCATGAATGAAAATGGATAAAAAGATGACCAAAGTGAAAATAAAGTTACAACCGGGGCAATTTGGTTTGCAGACGTGGAAAAATCTGATATAATATGCCTATCATACAAAAACAACGCAAGGAGGCATGTACATGGCATCTGATAAATCCATAAGCACAGATGTGAAGGCGATCGAAGGCGGCAAGATCGTTTTTGCGCCGGATGTGGTTGCCACCATCGCCAACCTCGCTGCCAGCGAGGTGGAAGGCGTGGCAAGTTTGAGTGGCTCCGTGGTAGAAGGCATTACCGGCATGCTGGGAGGCAAAAAGAGCCTAACAAAAGGCATAAAAGTGGACATTGCTGAGGAAACCGCCACCATTGACATCAGCGTGGTCGTTAAATATGGCTATAAGATCCATGAGGTTTGCCAAAATATCCAGAAAAAGGTGAAGACCACCATTGAAACTATGACGGGGCTGAGCGTTGCCGCCATCAACGTTTCCGTACAATCCATTAGTTTTGATAAAGGGGAATCCAAGCCTTCGGAACCCGTCTCCGGGGAAGAAAAGACCGAGGCATAGCGAACCAGCATATCCGCCCCTCTGTGGGTGCGGACGCCGAGAAGGCGATCGGGTAAGGCCTGGTCGCCGTTTGCCGTGTTTACGGCATGGGCGTATGCCAATTCAAAAGAAAGGTATGATTGCATCTTTATGAAACCGAGCTATTTTGATAGGTTCTTGCTGGTGATCTGCTCCCTTGTGGGTATGGCGGCAGGTGTGGCGCTTTTGCTTTTGTCCGTCGGCATTTTCTCCTTGGAGGTTGCTCGCGCCATGGTGGACGGCTATGCCGCCCAAGTTGGTAATCTGAACTTCCGCCTTATTTTAGGCGCAGCCGGGCTAGTGGTATTTCTTGTTTCCTTTAGGCTCATCGTTGGGTTTAACAGCAGACGGGGCAAGGCTGAAAAGGCCCCTGCCGCCACGGCTACAACCATCAATTCGGGTGACTATGGAACCATCCAGATCACCTTGGCCGCCATTGATAGCATGGTGCAGCGCCATTGTAGGGCCAACAGCAAGGTGCGGGAAGTGACCAGTGCTGTCAGCACGCGGGAAAGCGGCGTGGCCATAAGCCTTAAGCTGGTACTGCTCAGCGAAGCCAACGTGCCCGAGGTTACGGCGGAGTTGCAAAAATCCCTAAAGGAATACATTGAGGGATTGACAGGCATCACGGTGAATGATATAAGCATTATGGTCGTGTGTGCGCCTACCCAACAGCTACAGCAAAGATAAAAGAGGCGAAAAGGCAAAAGACATGGAAGAATTTATGGCATTTTGCAAACAATATAAATGGCGCATCCTGGGCGTGGCAGGAGGGGTGCTTTTCTGCATTCTAGTATTTACCATCAACTTTTGGCGCACCCTTTTACTATCAGCCGTAGTGGCTGTGTGCTATTATTTGGGCACGCTGCTGGATGAAGGCGGCCGACACCGGGTGGCTGAATTTTTCTCCCAACTATTTGGAAGATGAGGATGGAGACTAGGAGAGCATGAGTAGAAAAACGGCCCGTGAGGTAGCCATGAAACTTGCCTTCGCCAGCCTTTTGGGCGGCGAAGATACCTATGGTGCAGTGTTGGATAAATCCGGCATCTGCGAAACGCCTACCACCGAGGATACCACATTTTCCCAAGAGGTTCTCGGCGGTATCGAAGCCCACAAAGAAGAAATTGACGCGCTGATTGACGAAATCGCCATTGGATGGCGAATTGGCCGCATACCCCGGGTGGATTTATCTATCCTTCGGGTGGCCATTTATGAAATGCTTTATCGGGAAGATATTCCCTATGGCGTGTCCATCAACGAAGCGGTGGAACTGGCGAAAGCCTTCGGCGGAGAACGTTCCTCCGCCTATATCAACGGCATGCTGGGTACGCTGGCGAAAAAGCTGGAAGGCGGGGAGCCATCCTAATGGGTCTTTATCTGGGGATCGACACGAGTTGCTACACTACCTCCGTGGCCTGCGTGGATGAAAAGGGCATCGTCTATGATAAACGGACGATGCTCTCTGTGAAATTGGGGGAGCGGGGCCTCCGTCAAAGCGAGGGGCTTTTCCAGCATACCCGCAATTTGGACGTCCTTGTGCCGGAAGTGCTTTCCGGGCTGGACCGATTCAATATTCGAAGCGTAACCGTTAGCACCCGGCCCCGTCCCGAGTTGGATTCCTATATGCCCGTATTTTTGGCAGGAAAAACCGCTGCCAGCGTTCTCGGCGCAAGCTTAGGCCTTACGCCCCGATTTACCTCCCATCAGCAGGGCCATGTGCGGGCGGCCTTGTGGGGAAACGAATTCCTTATGGACGAGTTGCCCATTCTGGGCATGCATCTTTCGGGGGGGACCACCGAGATTTTCGTCATTAGCGAGGGCCTTTCCATCCGCCTGCTTGGGGGCTCCAAGGATCTCCATGCGGGCCAGTTTGTGGACCGGCTAGGCGTGGCCATGGGCCTGCCGTTTCCCAGCGGCAAACATATGGAGGAACTGGCCGGCCGTGCTAAAGAAACCAACATCAAACTGCCTGCCAGCGTGAGCGGCCTTTCTTGTTCATTTTCGGGTGTGGAAACGGCGGCCCGTTCCCTTATTGGCCGTGCCCAAGAGGGGGAGCTTGCTTTAGCCGCTTATGACTGCATGGCCCGCACGTTTACTAAGATTATTCTCCGCGCCGCCGCTGAAACCAGGATTTCTCGGGTATTGTTGGCAGGGGGCGTGGCTTCCAGCAGCCTGTTGCGCCGGATGCTTGGCGAGCGGCTTGCGGATAAAAACATACAATTATTTTTTGCGTTGCCTGCGCTCAGCAGCGACAATGCCGTTGGCGTTGCCTTGTTGGGAATGGACAAGAGCGGGAAGGATGAATAAATGGGAAAGATTATAGACGGCAAGGCGTTGGCCCAGCATATAAGCGCTGGCATCAGGGAGCGGGTAGAAATCCTTCGCCAACGGGGCATTATTCCGAAGCTGGCGGTTATTCTGGTGGGGGACGACCCTGCCTCCATGGTCTATGTGAACCTAAAAAGCAAACGGGCGTCGGAGCTTGGGATTGCCGTGGAGCAATATATGTTTGCGGCGGATCTTGCTGAAGAACGGTTGGTGGATCTGATCGATTCGCTTAACCGGGATGAAAGCGTTCACGGCATCCTCGTGCAACTTCCCCTCCCGGAACAGATCGATTCCGTGCGCGTACTGGCCCGGGTGTCCCCGGCTAAGGACGTTGACGGGTTTCATTCCCAAAATGCAGGCGCCCTTTTAACCGGACGGGAAGGTTTCCTGGCATGCACGCCAAAGGGAATCGTAGCCCTTGTAAAAAGCACAGGCACCTCCATTGAGGGAAAACGGTGCGTTGTGGTGGGCCGAAGCAACATCGTGGGGAAACCGGCGGCTATCCTGATGCTTCGGGAAAATGCCACCGTAACCATCTGCCATTCCTATACCCATGACTTAGGGCGTATCACAAAAGAGGCGGACATTCTCATCTGCGCAGTTGGCCATGCGGCCCTGATCACTGCGGATATGGTAAAACCAGGGGCAGTGGTTATCGATGTAGGCCAGAGCCGCGTAAACGATAAATGGCACGGAGATGTGGATTATGAAGCCGTGCTTTCCATCGCATCCTATATAACCCCGGTCCCCGGCGGCGTGGGCCCCATGACCATCATCATGCTGATGGATAACACCGTGGAAGCGGCGGAGCGTAGCATTCCTGCCTATGGCTACCATGGAGCGTGACAACGGCTATACCTTGAGCGTTACTCAGCTCAACGAATATGTGTCCGGCCTTTTCCGGCGGGATTTGCTGCTGCAAGGCGTACGGGTACGGGGAGAAATAAGCGGATTTAAGCGGCATAGTTCGGGCCATCTTTATTTCTCCATTAAAGATGAAGGCGCCCTGGTTCGATGCGTGATGTTCCGGCAAAACACCTTGTCCCTTTCTGCCCTGCCCAAGGACGGCCAAAGCGTGATCGTTCGGGGCAGCGTTTCCCTATATGTGAAAGATGGGCAATACCAACTGTATGTTACCGCTTTGGAACAGGCGGGAGAAGGGGAGCTTTACCGCCGTTTCCTGGAAATGAAGGATGCGTTAGCGGCGGAAGGCCTTTTTGATTCGGAACATAAAAAGCCTTTGCCCTTATTGCCAAAATGCATGGGCGTGGTCACCTCCCCCACAGGCGCGGCCATGCAGGACATTCTTCAGATCGCCCGGCGAAGGTTTCCCAAAATGAACATTACCCTGTATCCCGTGCGGGTGCAGGGGGAGGGAGCTGCGGAGGAAATTGCCCACGGAGTTCGGGAAATGAACCGCTTGCGCCTGGCCGACGTGCTCGTTGTGGGTAGAGGCGGCGGAAGCCTGGAGGATCTTTGGGCCTTTAATGAGCCCGTAGTGGCTCGGGCGATTTACGATTGTGAAATTCCCGTTGTAAGTGCCGTAGGGCATGAGACCGATTTTTCCATCGCGGATTTTGTGGCGGACTTGCGGGCGCCCACGCCCAGTGCGGCGGCTGAACTATGTATCCCGGAATACGAAAGGCTTTGGGAGGAGATAGAAGAAGCCAAAATTGCGCTTCAAACCCTCCCCCATGGGCGGATAGATGCTCTTCGACGGGAAATCGATGCGTTGGCAAACGCCGCTTCATTTTCGCTCCCCAGGCATCGGTTGGATGTTCTCCGCCGAGAACTGTGGAGCATGGATATATCCATGCAAGGAGGCGCACGAACGGAGCTTTTAGGAGCCTGTGCCGCGCTGGAGCAAGCGAAAGGCCGGCTGGAAGAAATCAATCCGGCTCGCGTTCTTGGCAGAGGCTATGCCATGGTGAAGCTTGGTAAGGGTTATGCCGGCAGTATTCGGGAACTGGAAAGCGGCATGGGCGCGGATTTGATTATGCAGGACGGCATTGCCCGTATTATAATAGACAGCGTGGAGGAAAGGGGATAACATGGCTACTGTGAAGAAAAAAGCGCTTACCTTTGAGCAGGCAAAGGCCGAGCTGGACACCGTTGTGGAGCGGCTAAGCGTTGGCAGCTTGCCACTGGATGAAATGGTGAAGCTATATGAGCACGGTTCTGCCCTCTCCGCTTATTGTAAGAAAATGCTGGATGCTTACGATGCCCGCCTTATGTTGGTGGATGAAGCTGAAGGAAATGAAGCAACGGAGGAAGAACAATGAGCTACCGTGAAGATGCGACCCGTTACAGGGAGATGATCGGCCGTACCCTGAACGATTATATGCGCAATCCCTATATTCCCAAACGGCTGCTGGAGGCCATGGATTACAGCCTGAACAGCGGCGGCAAGCTCATGCGGCCTTGCCTGACGCTGGCCTCTTGCGATATGCTGGGAGGGGAAGTGGAGGATGCGCTTCCCGTGGCCTGCGCGCTGGAAATGATCCATTCCTATTCTCTTATTCATGACGATTTGCCCGCTATGGATAATGATGATTACCGGCGGGGCAAGCTCAGCAATCATAAGGTATTTGGAGAGGGAATGGCTGTTTTGGCGGGTGACGGGCTCCTTTCCTATGCCTTTGAAGTGATGCTTGCCGCTATGGCCCTTCATGGGGATAATCCCGGCTATTTGGAGGCCGTTCGAACCGTATCCAGCGGAGCGGGCGTATGCGGCATGGTAGCCGGCCAGGCGGTTGATCTGGAATCCGAAGGGGAGGCGGGCGCGGATGAAACCCGCCTAAGATACATACACGCCCGTAAGACCGGTGCCATTATCAAGTCCGCCGCGCTGGCAGGCGCGCACATTGCCAATGCAGATGATAAGCAATTGGCCGCCATGAGCGAATTTGGATCCCTGTATGGCCTCCTCTTTCAGATTACGGACGATGTGTTGGACGTGGAAGGCAGCTTTACCGGCATGGGTAAAACCCTGGGGAAAGATGAGGCGGCCCATAAGCTTACCTATGTAAATCTTTGCGGGCTTGAGACGGCGAAGCAAATGGCTTTGGAGACGGCGCAGAAGGCCAAGGATTCCTTAACGATATTCGGCCCGTCGGCACAGTATTTTATTGAGCTTACGGACGCAACCCTTCGGCGGGACCATTGAACGGAGCTGAAAATTCATGCAGGATACACCACTGCTGAGCAGCATACATACCTTAAAGGATTATAAGCGTATCCCCCGGCAGAATTTGGATGAGCTTGCCCGGGAGATACGCCTTTATCTGGTGGACGTGGTTTCAAAAAACGGAGGGCACCTTGCCTCCAACCTGGGAGTCGTGGAGCTTACCATGGCTTTGGATTGGGTATTTAACAGCCCGGCGGATAAGCTGATCTTTGATGTTGGACATCAGTGCTATATTCATAAGCTTCTTACTGGGCGGGTACAGGCGTTCAAAACCCTTCGGCAGGAGGGCGGCATGGCCGGTTTCCCAAAACGGGAGGAAAGCCCGCACGATGCCTTCAATACGGGCCATTCCAGCACCTCCATTTCCGCTGCGCTGGGGATGTTGCGGGGCATGCGCTTGTTAGGTGACAAGACCCATCATGTTGTCGCCCTTATTGGGGATGGCGCCCTGACGGGGGGCGAGGCTTTTGAAGCCATGAACGATGCCGGGCAAAGCGGACTTCCCCTCATCATTGTTCTCAACGATAACGGCATGTCCATTGCGCGGAACGTAGGGGCTATGACCCGGCATTTAAGCGATATCCGGGCAAGTAAACGATACAATGATATCAAACGCGGAACCGTGCGCATGGTTGAGCGGATTCCCCGTATCGGCAAGAATATATATAGAGGGATTTCCCGCCTGAAAGCCAGAATCAAATATTTTCTTTTGCCAAACGTCTGGTTTGAGGAAATTGGGTTTACCTACCTGGGCCCCATTGACGGCCATGATATTGGCGCTTTAATCCGGGTTCTGGAAAATGCGAAAGGATTGGAGGGGCCCGTCGTAATTCATGCCGTAACCCAAAAGGGGAGAGGCTATGGTTTTGCGGAATGCAGCCCGGATAAGTTCCATGGTATCGGCGCCTTTGATCCCAGAACGGGCTATGTTAAATGCGGATCCACCTGCACAAATTCGGATGTACTCGGCATGGTACTGTGCGATCTCGCGCAAAAGGATAAAAAGATAGCCGCTATCACCGCCGCCATGTCGGACGGAACGGGCCTGCGGGATTTCTCCATGCGCTACCCGGCGCGGTTTTTCGATGTTGCCATTGCCGAGCAGCATGCCGTAACCATGGCCGCTGGGTTAGCTGCCGCCGGAATGAAGCCGGTGGTTGCCATCTATTCCAGCTTCCTCCAACGCGCCTATGATCAGATTCTGCACGATGTGGCCCTACAAGGCCTGCCTGTGGTATTCGCCGTGGATCGGGCCGGCCTAGTAGGAGAGGATGGAGAAACGCACCAAGGAGTATATGATCTGGTCTATCTGCAAACCATACCGGGCTTGGACATTTATGCTCCTGCAACGATGGAGGAACTCGCCCAATCCCTCAAGCTGGCGATCGCTTCCGGGCGGCCTGCCGCTGTGCGTTATCCCCGGGGCGCCCTGATGAACATGCCCATTCTAACGCCCGTGGAGCGGGGGAAGTGGGATGTTGTATGCGCGCTTCGGCCTATCACCATCGTCGCGGCCGGCAAAATGGTGCAGACGGCCATGGAGGCCATGAAAGGCCTGGACGTGGGCCTAGTAAATGCGCGATGCATCGCACCGCTGGATATGAATATGATAGACGCCATCCGGGAAACGTGCCGATGCATCGTTACAGCCGAGGACGGGTTGAAGAACGGCGGCCTTGGCAGCAGGCTTTGCGAGGCGCTTTCCGGAAGCAGCATTGAAATAATCCGGGTGGGTGTGGGCAAAAAGCCCGTGCCCCAGGCTTCAGCCGCTCGGCAGCATGCGATGTGCGGTATGGATGCGGCTTCCTTGCGCCAAATTTTAACGAAGAAAGGGGCGGTACTCCTATGAAAGGCCCTAGGGCGGATATCCGTTTGGTAGAGCTTGGCCTGGCGGAAAGCCGGGAAAAAGCCCGTTCTCTCATTTTGGCGGGCGTGGTTTTTGCGGATGGCCAACGGGTGGAAAAGGCCGGGCAAAGCCTGGGGCCGGAACAGACTGTAAGCCTTAAGGAAAATCCGATCCCCTTTGTGAGCCGTGGCGGCCTTAAACTGGATAAGGCCGTTCAGACCTACGGGATCAGCTTAAACGCCGTCGTGGCGGCGGATGTGGGCGCCTCTACAGGTGGCTTTACGGATTGCATGCTGCAAAGTGGCGCCGCCTATGTATACGCCATTGACGTTGGCTACGGGCAACTGGATTGGCGCCTTCGAAACGACGAACGCGTATGCGTAATGGAGCGGACCAACGCCCGCAATATGGAGCCTGGGTGGTTCTGCCGGCCTTTGGACTTTGCAAGCATGGACGTAAGTTTCATTTCCATCCGCCTGATTCTCCCCGCTCTTTATGCCTGCCTTCGGGAGGACGGCCTGGCGGTTTCCCTTGTGAAACCCCAGTTTGAAGCAGGGCGGAGCCAAGTCGGCAAGAACGGGGTGGTGCGAGATGCACAAACGCACCTGTCCGTTCTTCGGGAAGCGGCTCGTTTTGCCGTGGACACGGGATTTGCCGTAATGGCGGTGGATTTTTCGCCCATCACCGGCCCCAAGGGTAATATCGAATTTTTGCTGATCCTAAAAAAGACGGCGGAAGCGCCTATGGAATGGGATGAACTGGATGCACGCATACAGCATGTTGTATCGGAAGCGCATGAGGTGCTAAATTAATGTATAATCATTCTGTATTTTCGCGAAATTCCCTTGAAAAAAACTATATATATGCATATAATAAACAAACGAAGATCATTAGGTGGAAGCATGCGGCATATTGGCATTTTTGCAAATCCGAATAATCCCAGCGCCCTATCCGCTGTGCAAAGCACCATAGATGCCGCACTGGCCGCGTCTTTTTCCTGTTCCATGGATGCTTCCCTGCGAAGTATTTCCGACCTCCCCGCCCTGCCTTCTTTTGAGGAAGAGCCGCCTCAGGTGATTTTTGCGCTGGGAGGCGATGGAACCATCCTACGGGCGGCGACTATTGCCGTACCCATGGATGTGCCCGTTTTGGGCATTAATTTTGGTCGTGTCGGTTTTATGAGCGGAGCCAGCGCGGAGGAAGTTCCGGAGGTTTTGATAAAACTGGAGACGGAGGCGTACCGGGTAGATGAACGTATGCTCCTTTCCTGTGCCGTAAACGGAGGTACCCCGCACGATTGTATCAACGACGCCATCCTTTATAAAAAACGATTTTCCGGCGTAGCCGATATCCATGTGGAAATCGATGGTATCGATGCGGGGAGCTTATTTTGTGATGGAATCATCGTCAGCACCCCCAACGGCGCAACGGGGTATTCTATTTCAGCGGGCGGCCCTGTGGTAGCTCCCGGGTTGGATGTTGCCATCGTCACACCCATCTGTCCCCACACCCTCTGCTTCCGGCCCATTGTGATGGCGGCGGACATGTCCTTACGCCTGAGCATGCATAGCGATGGGTATTTGGCTGTAGACGGTATTTATACGCAAGACATCAACGACAAGGATATTATCACTATCACCCGCAGCAAGCGCACCGCTAAGTTTATCCAGTTTGGACGGAACAATATTTACCAGTTGATTCGAACGAAACTTTCCTGATTCTTTCATAACGGAGGTCTAAATCACGTGAAGTCCGCACGGCACGCTATCATTTTGGACATCATCGAGCGCTACAACGTAGATACACAGGAAGACCTGGCCTCCCGGCTCCGAGAGCAGGGAATGAACGTGACCCAGGCCACCGTATCTCGGGATATTAAGGAACTCCGGCTTATCAAGGTGCTCTCGGAGGACGGCAGCTATAAATATGCCACAGTGGACAAGGCAGAAGCGGGTCTTAAGGATCGCTTTATCAGCATTTTCGCCCACTCTGTAATTTCTATGATCGCCACGGGAAACCTAGCCATCATCCGAACTATCTCCGGCACGGCGAACGCTGCCGCAGAGGCCATTGATTCCCTGCACTGGGAGGAAATTGCGGGAACCATCGCCGGGGATAACACCATTTTCATCGCCGTAAAAGAGGGGCAGGATGCAAACGAACTCATCCGCCGTTTTCAAACGATTCTAAAGGTATAGAAAGGCTTATGCTACAGCGGCTATTTGTAAAAAACGTAGCTCTCATCGAAGAGCTGGATATAGGCTTTTTATCCGGCTTTAATGTGCTCACAGGCGAGACCGGAGCCGGTAAATCCATCGTAATTGATGCGGTTAATCTTGTGCTTGGGGAACGGGGGAGCCGGGAACTCATTAAACATGGTGCGGATAAAGCCCGGGTGGAAGCGATTTTTGATATCGGCGGCCAGCCGGGTCTCTTATCTTTTTTGGAGGAGCAGGGTCTCCCTTGCGAAGATGGAGAGTTGCTCCTTTCCCGCGAGCTTTCAGCGGCGGGCAAAAATGTTTGCCGGGCTAACGGCGCTTTGGTCACCCTGACCGTGCTTAAATCCATCACGGATCAACTGGTGGACGTTCACGGCCAGCACGAGCACCAGTCCCTCCTTTCCAAGTCCCACCACATGAACTATCTGGATGCATTTGGCGGCGAACCGGTGGCAGAGGCTCGCCGGGACGTGGCGAATTCGGCACGTCGCTGTAAGGCCTTGCGGGAGGAAATGCTGGATGGCTTTGGCTCCGAGGATGAGCGCCTTCGCGAGATGGACGTTTTGCGTTACCAGATAGCCGAGATCGAACGGGCAAGCTTGAAGGAGGGGGAAGAGGAATCCCTCTTGGCAGAGCGTGTCCTTGTGCATAATGCGGAGCGCATCATGGAAGCGCTTGCGCAAAGCGGGGAGGCATTATCCGGCGAAGACGCCTCCCTTTCCCTGTTGGGCGGCGCGATGCGCCATATGCAGGATATAGCCGCTTTTTCTGAGGATTACGCGGCGCTGACCAAACGGCTGGAAGACGCCTATTATGCCATTGAGGACATCGGTTTCTCTCTACGGGATTTGCGCAACGGCTTTGAATACGATCCCCGACGGATTGACGAAATAGAGAACCGATTGGAGATTTATCGGACGCTCAAACGCAAATATGGGGTGGATTACGCCGCGATTATGAATTATCTGGAAAATTCGGGCGATCGGCTGACGAGCCTGGAAGGGACGGCGGCACGGCGCGAGCAGTTAGAACAGGATCTCGCCAAAGCGACAAAGGAGTATGGCATTTGCGCTGCGCGTCTCACCCAAGCCAGGGAGGCCGCCGCTGCAAAACTTGAAAAAGGCATGCGGCAGGAATTGGTTGACCTTGGTTTTGCCCATGCAGATTTCTCCGTACACTTTCAAAGAATAGAGGATATTGCACCCTTAGGCGCCGAAAGGGCCGAGTTCCTTCTAAGCGCGAATGCGGGCGAACCCCTGAAACCCCTGGAAAAGGTGGCTTCCGGGGGTGAAATGAGCCGCATAATGCTGGCCATGAAAGCGATGTTTGCGCAGGGAGACGGCATTCCAACCCTGATTTTTGATGAAATCGATACGGGTATCAGTGGACGGGTTGCGGCCGTTGTGGGGGAAAAGATGGTGCGCATATCCGATTCGCATCAGGTGCTTTGCGTAACCCATTTGCCTCAAATTGCCGCGTTGGCGGACGCGCATTATCTGGTAGAAAAACGGGAAGAGGCAGGCGCGACCAAAACTTTTGTGCGCTTGCTTACCAACGAACAGCGCTATACGCAGGTGGCCGCCATGATGAGCGGCGCGAATCAATCCAGCGCCGCTTTGGAACATGCAAAAGAATTGATTGATAATTGCGAGGCGGCCAAGGCCGCCCGCAGGAAAAACTAACTTTTTTTGCCCAGAAAATGATGGTATAGCCCGTACGTTCATCGCCAAATATAACACTACGGTATCAATCGGCCGTAGTGTTTTTATTTTTTTGAGGTGAAAATTCATGAGGAAACACGGCGCGGGCGTGTTCATTCGTTGCTTGGGTCTTATCATTTGTCTGCTGCTTATCAGCTTTAATTATGGGCCGCAGATGCAGATTATCCGTTCTTTGCCCAAGGACGCGTATATTGATTCGGAAAGCGAAACGCTTCTCTCCTCCATTCGCGCGCCCTTTGGGCTGCGTTATGACGAAGAGGAACAGGCCGTTATGCAAAATATGGGAGAAAGCTTGGAGACGGCTGAGAAAGGTCAATATTCCGTCACAGTCGACCTCTTTGGTTTGATTCCCGTGAAAACGGTTAGCTTCCACCCGCGGGATCAAATATGGGTCATGCCGGGCGGGCAGTCGGTCGGTGTAACCTTATATACAAAAGGGGCGTTGGTCGTGGGCCTGGGGAATTTTTTTAATGCCGCGGGGGAACAGGTATGCCCCGCGCAGGCTGCGGGGATTCGGGTGGGGGATGTAATTTTGGCCATCGAAGGGAGCGATGTGAAAAATGCGGAGCATTTGATAACGCTTTGCAACGAAACGGAAGGGGATATCGGCCTAACCGTTTCCCGGAACGGGCAAACGCTTAACATGAATTTACAGCCCGTGGCCGATGCTGCGGACGGCATTAATAAAATGGGGATGTGGGTACGGGATAGTACGGCCGGGATCGGAACCTTATCTTTCTATTCCATGGCTACGCTGCGTTATGGCGCGCTTGGGCATCCCATTACGGATGTGGATACAGGGTCGCTGCTCTCTGTTAAAGAGGGGACGATCATACATTCCAGCGTGGTGGGCGTAGCACAGGGAGCCAGCGGTTTACCGGGGGAGATCCGGGGCGCATTTAGCACGGTAAGCCGACACCTGGGGACCTTGGACGCAAATTGCAACCTGGGAATATATGGCCAGCTCTATGAGCCCATGGAGAATCCCCTATATCCAAAGGGCGTACTTTTGGCCTATCCTGAAGAAGCCCATACGGGGCCTGCCCAGCTTTTAACAACGGTGGACTCCGATGGTGTGCAGGCCTATGATTGCGAGATCATTAAAACATACCAGCAATCCAGCGCAGAGGGAAAGGGCATGGTGATTCAGATCACGGATCCAGATTTGATAGAGAAAACGGGGGGGATTGTGCAAGGCATGAGCGGCAGCCCTATTTTACAAGATGGAAAGCTGGTTGGGGCCGTTACCCATGTATTTGTGAATGACCCGCTTCGCGGTTATTGCATCTATGCCCTTTGGATGTATGAACTTTGCTGAGCATTGCGCCCGGTTGTGGATTCTGCTATACTAAATTAGGCTTGTAATGCAAAGTGTATAGCGCATATCCATAAGTTCTTATCGGGAGCGATTATGAAACCATATACCTTGCTCATTATTACGGATAATGTTGAATTGCGCGAGAGGTTAGAAACCTATTTCCGTTCCGTATCCATCATTAAGCTGCTTCCATCCGGCGTGGACGGCATGTCCGGGGTGGTGCAGGCGCGCCTCTTTGAGCCTGATCTCATGCTTTTAGATATGCTTATGCCCCGTATGGACGGCATTGCCGTCCTTCGCAGTTTTCGGGCGGAAGGAATTTGCAAAAGCACTCGTATTTTCGCCCTTTCCTCTATGAAGGGAGAAGAAGCGGTTCAACTTGGAGAAAGCCTGGGCGTTACCTATCAAATTCAAATGCCAACAGATGAAACGCTTATCTTCAGCCGTATGATGGATTTTTCACCGGATCGGGATGGCGCGTTGCAGCAATTTCGCATGAACATGCGCGAAACCGACTTGAATCTCCAAATTGACCAGATCGTCACCGGTTTGCTGCGGCATATGGGATGCCCCGTAAGCCTTACGGGGTATTATCAGGTTAAAACCGTTATCGCTTTTTGCGTACGCAATATGGACCGCTCCGTATGCCTTTCGCAGGAGGCCTATCCCTCTGCCGCCCGCATACATGGAGTAAACATAAAACAAATTGAGCGTAACATTCGAAATTTTATAGAAGTCACCTGGACCAGAGGAAACCTAAAAGCCCAGCATAAACTATTTGGAAATACCATTGAGGCCGAGCGTAGCCGCCCTACCAACAAGGAATTTATTGCAAACATTACGGAATATACCGTTCGCCGGCTGCGCAAGCCTTCCTGAGGCATATCCTGGAGCTTCGGTACGTATATATGCTCCATGAGTATACAAACAAACCGACTTAAACAGATAACCGGCCCCGTAAAAACGGCGGTGCAACATCCCTACATTCTGTTGCTCCTGCTCTTTTATGCCGTTGCAGGCATAGCGGCCGGCGTTTCCGCAGCCAGTAGAGTTCAGCCCCAGGGAAACACAGGCGGGCTGTCCGCCTTTTTTACAGCGCTTCCTTCGCAAACCTATCATGTATTTCCTGCCATAGTCCATTCGATCGCTATAAACCTGCTTCTGTATTGCATTGCCTGCCTTCCGAGGATTTGGCCACCCCTGGTGGCCATCGGCGGGCTGTCCGTGGCATTCAAAGGATTTTGCATGGGAAGTTCCCTTTCCTGCCTTTTCGGCGAGATGGGCCTTCGGGGATTGGCTTTGGGAACCCCCCTGAGCATTCTTCCCGCTCTTTTTTGTATGGCCGCCCTCGCCTTTCGAATTCTGGCGGATATTCGAGCCCGATCGGGCCTTCCCCAAGAGGGCTTATCCCTGCGTTCCTGGGGGCTCCTGGCATTCTGCATTCTGCTGGAAAGCGCGGCAGCTCCCGTTGCCCTTCGTGCTTGGCTTGTCAAATGAATTGACGGGTACTTTCAAAGGGTGGTACAATCTTACAGAGGTTTCGCACCTCAAATGCAACAAAAGAAGGGATTAAATTATGCTGGAGCATAAACGGGCCATTCTTGTCGTTCTGGACAGCGCTGGGATTGGTAGCCTACCGGACGCCGCAGCATTTGGAGATGACGGCGCCAATACCATTTGTAATATTTACGAGCATCGGGGGCATCTGGAGTTACCCCATATGTATTCCATGGGACTTTCCCGCATTCAAGGCGCGGAACGCCTGCCCGCCTATGCGGGGCCTTTGCAGGGTGGATATGGACGTGCCGCAGAAAAAACATTCGCGAAGGACACCACCTGTGGCCATTGGGAAATGGCAGGCATCATCATGGACGAGCCCTTTAAAACCTATCCCAAGGGTTTTTCATCCCATATCATCGAAGATTTCGAGAAACGGATCGGCCGACAAGTGCTAGGCAACCGGGTGGCTTCGGGTACCGTTATCATTCAGGAACTTGGCGATGAGCACGTAAAAACGGGAAAGCCCATTGTATATACCTCTGCGGACAGCGTTTTCCAAATCGCTGCTCACGAAGAGATCATCCCCCCGGCGGAACTCTATAAAATGTGTGAGGAAGCCAGGGCTATGCTGGTCCCCCCCGATCTGGTGGGCCGGGTGATTGCGCGGCCCTTTGTGGGATCAAACGGCCACTATACCCGCACGGAGAATCGTCGGGATTTCGCCGTACCGCCCATTGAGGATACGATTCTGGACGGCCTTGTGGCAAAGGGCTATACTACCATTGCCGTGGGCAAGATTGAGGATATTTTTTGCCATCGAGGAATTTCCGAAGCAAATCATACCAAAAACAATCATGACGGCATAGAGGCTACGCTGCGTTATATACAAGAGGGCGCTGGAAACCTGATTTTTACCAACTTGGTGGATACCGACATGCTCTATGGCCACCGTAACGATGTGGAGGGGTATGCGAAGGCGCTGGAGTATTTTGACGGGCAATTGCCGGCTTTTGGGGAAGCCATGGGTCCGAATGATTTGCTTATAATTACGGCGGATCATGGATGCGATCCGACTTGGCCGGGTACGGATCATACGCGTGAATATATCCCAATATTGGCTTATAGCAAAGGGATGACGGGCGCTGTAAATTTGGGAACCAGAAAGACTTTTGCGGATATCGGCAGCACTGTCTTTGAATATATTACAGGCACACCATGGAAGACAGGCACCTCTTTTTTACATGATTTAAACCTTGCAGGCAAAAAAGATTAGTTTGTCGTATTTGTGCCCCCCTGATACATAGATATGGAATATGATCTGTGTAGGGGGGCTTTTATTATTATGCAAAAACGAATTTTCGCACGCGCCTTATCCTTGGCGCTGGTTTTGCTTTTGCTAATGCCCGGCGGCGTGGCCTTGGCAGCAAATGCACCCATGCCTGGGGATCTTGCGGGGGCCAAGGCAGCCGTTTTGATGGAGCAGGTGGGCGGTCAGAGCGTGGCCTCCTATCAAGCGGAGGAGAAGATGGAGGTTGGCGGGTTAAGCCGGCTTCCCGCCTTGCTTGTGGTTTGCGAGGCAATGGATGCGGGCATTTTGGAACCAAGCGCTTCCATTACCGTTAGCGAGGAGGCGGCGCGGATTAAAGGGCCCACTGCCTTTTTATCGGCTTACGAAGTCATCGATGCGGCTTCCCTCATGAAAGCTGCTGTGATGATCACCGCCGGAGACGCCATTTACGCATTGTCGGAGGCTGCATACGGTTCAGCCACAGCCTGCATCCAGCATATGCAGACGCGTCTTTTTGAGCTGGGTGTGGATGCGGTTTATGCAGACCTTATGGGCGCCGAAGTCCGCTTGAGCGCCAATGAGCTTGCCTGCCTTGGCAGGGCGCTGATGAATAGCCCCGCCTTTACCGCTTACAGCAACCTGTTTTTTGACGGCATCTCCCATGCGGACGGAAGGACGACGGAGTTGGCAAGCGCCAATAAGCTTCTAAAAACATCCGTAGGCTGTACGGGCGTGGCCACCGGTTCTTCGGCCACGGCTGGATACTGCGGGGTATTCAGCGTATCCAGAGGGGGTACGGCCTGGCTGTGCACCGTTATTGGCGCCCCCAATGCTTCCGCTCGATTTGCGGCTGCCGGCGACCTCATCGATTATGGCTTCGCGGCCTACGAAGTAAAAAATCTGGCGCGTGTGGAAGAGGTGCTGGTGGATGCCATGCCTGTTTTGGGCGCTAGGCGCAGCACCGTGGCGCTGATAGCGGGAAAGGAGGCGGTTCTCCTGATGCCCAGAGGTACGGGGCATGAGGCGCAGTGGGATTTACCCGAGGCGCTTACGGCACCGCTTTCCAGCAGCGAATCGGTGGGTACGGTGCGCTATCTGGACGATACAGGCGCGGAAATTTGCTCGGTTGAGTTGTTCCCGGCCGAGGATATTCCCCAGGCGGGGGTGGTGGATTATGCCGTTATTGTGCTTTCGGGCTGGGTCCACGGATAGGGCCCATACCCGCACTTGCAAAGGGTGACATAAATAGCTTATAATAAACGCATCTTAAAATGAGGTGTTATAGGCTTGTTAACAGGTATTTCGAGTTTGTTTTCCAACCCCATGGAGTTTCTGACCGAGCTCCTTTATCGGATTCCGGCGGTTCTTGTAGCCCTTTCATTTCATGAATGGGCCCATGCATATGCAGCCTATCGCCTGGGCGATCCTACTGCCAGGAATTTGGGCCGCATGACCATTAACCCATTTGCCCATATTGACCCGGTCGGCTTTCTTACCTTGATGCTGTTTCGTTTTGGCTGGGCCAAGCCAGTACCCATCAGCACCCGGTATTTTAAAAATCCCCGTAAGGATGAGCTTATCGTATCCCTTGCGGGTGTAACGACGAACCTCATCTTGGCGTTTGTCTCCATGGGCGTATTTTACCTGTTCGCATTCACCACCGGTGTGAACGAAATGGGGGCAAATCTATTCTATACGTTCTTTTTCCTCAATGTAGGGCTTTGCGTGTTCAATCTGCTGCCCATCCCACCCTTGGACGGCTATCACGTAGCCCAATGCCTGTTTTTACGGGGAAACGGGGCGTACCGATTCTTTTCCTTCCTAAATCAATATGGCTATATTATCCTGCTTGTTTTGCTTTTTTCCGGGGTCCTCAGCACGATTATGAGCCCTCTGGTCAATGGCATCGTTTACGTGCTGCAAAGCATTTATATGGGCATTTTCCAACTGCTCGGCATCGCGTGATATGGCTGCCTATGAAGTTCATCTAAAGCAGTTTGAAGGTCCTCTGGACTTGCTCTTGCACCTGATTGAGCAGGCGGAGGTAGACATTAAGGATATTTTTATCTCGGAAATTACCGCCCAATATCTGGAATACATGGCGCATCTGGACGGGATGGACATGGATATGGCCAGCGAGTTCCTCACCATGGCCACTACGCTGGTGTATATCAAATCCCGCTCCCTGCTACCCCGCCCTCCGAAAGAGGAAGGGGAGGAGGAAGACCCGGCCGAGGTTCTTATCCGTCAGCTTCGAGAATATAAGGCCATGAAAGAAGCGAGCATCCATCTGGAAAATCTATTGCATGAGGCCAGGGGCGCGTTTACAAAGCTGCCGGAGGAATTTCTTTTACCGCCCAAGGAGGTCATTTGGGAAGAAAGCTCTCCTGCCGGCCTTCTAACCGCTTTTCTGGAGCTGCTCAGCCGCCGGGAGGATGAGCGTGCCCATGCCATCAGCTCCCATGAGGTTCAGGCGGACATTTATACCGTGCGCACCCAGCTTGTGAAGATTCGTTCCCTTCTGCAGGGGAGGGAGCGAATCGATTTTCGGGATCTGTTTGCGTCCGGCACGTCCAAGCTTGAGATGATCGTTACGTTCATGGCCCTTTTGGACATGCTCACCCGGGGGGAAGTTCGCCTGAAGCAAAGCGGGCCGTATGAACCCATCGCAATCCTACCCGGTGACATTCTTCTGGATGATGAGAACTTTGAATATATGGATGAGCAATGAGGAAACGGACGGAAACATGGAGAGCAAACAGTTTTTAGATCAGCAAGAGCGATTCGGTGTCATCGAGTGCATTTTATTCGTTTCCGGAGAAGCGGTGGACTTTATCTCACTGCAGCGGGTTCTAGGCGTAACGGAGTTGGAGCTCCATGCCATCCTTACCAAAATGGAAGCACAATATAAGGAACAACACAGGGGCATTCAGCTATATCGGACGGCGGACACCGTGCAGTTGATTTCCAACCGGTGCTATGCGGGCTATGTGGAGGAACTGTTACAGCCTGCCCAGTCTAAGAGCTTCTCCCAGGCCATGATGGAAACCTTATCCATCGTGGCATATAAGCAGCCCGTGACGCGAAACGATATTGAGGCCATCCGAGGCGTCCGCTGCGACTATTCGGTAAGCCAGCTTCAAAAGCTGGGTTTAATCCGGGAGGTTGGCCGTAAAGACGCGGTGGGGAAGCCCATACTTTTCGGTACCACGGATGCATTTTTGCGCCAGTTTGGCTTGCATTCCCTCTCTGAACTGCCAAGTTATGAAACCTTTTCTTCGGAAGATAGCACGGAGAAACCCGCATTTTTATCGATCTCCCCTTCTGGAGCAAGCGCATAACCGTTCCGAATTATGTGCGGGACATAAAAATCCAACTTTGGAAAACACTAAGGCCAATACCTTATGCTGGAGGGTATATGGCCTTTTTGATTGTAGCGGCGGCAATTCTATGCGGCCTACTGAGCAATATACGGTTGCACTATTGCCTCACGGTGGAACGGGAGCGTGCAATGCTCTCGGTTCAGGTGCAGGCTTTTTTCCGCCTTGTGCGTTTCCGCATCCAAGGGTGCGTTTCCTATTTTCCTTTGCGGCTCTACGCAGGCGGCAAAATTAGGGATTTGGACAAAAAAAGGGGGAGAAAGAAAAGTCTCTTCTTCCGGGAGTTCATTCTGCAGCATGATATCTGGCTTCGGGCAGACGAGCTGCGAATCAGGGGCGTGGTGGGCAACGCGGAAGATGCCTGTGCTGCAATCTGTTGGGCTGGCGCCACATCCATTACTTTGGACTGCCTTGCAAGGTTCCTGCTCACGCCCGTTTCGCTCCAGGTTCGCGTGGTGCCGGTATGCGGCGTTCGGTGTTTTTGCCTGAATCTGGAAGGCATAGTTACCTTGCGGATATGGCAGATTATAGGTGTTGCTATCCGGCATCAAATACGCGGCACGCGAGGTAAAAAGCTATGGCACACCCCATTGAAAACATCATGAAAACCACGATGGAACAGCTTAAGGAAATGGTAGATGTGAACACCATCGTCGGCACCCCCATTCTCACCACGGGCGAGACCATGATTCTTCCCGTCTCAAAAGTAAGCATGGGCTTCTTTTCCGGCGGCGGGGAATATGGTCAAGAGGAAAAGAAGGAAAGTAAATCCCGCATTGCGCGCAGCGGAGAGGAACTATCCGGCGAACAGGACGGCTGCTATCCTTTTGCCGGGGCTTCCGTTGCGGGGATGACCCTTACCCCCCTCGCTTTTCTTTCCGTAAACGGCGGAAATGTAAAGGTTTTGCCCGCTTCCTGCCAGGGTACGCTGGATCGTGCCATTGAGCTTCTTCCTGAATCCATCACGACACTGGAACAGGCAATCCGGGGTTTCCGCACCAAAGAAAATGAAGACGGAGAAGGCCGATGACCATGCGGCTTATAAGAGGCTGCCTTGCGGCCCTTTTAGCTTTGCTGTTCCTGCTTGTTGCATATCCTGTGCAAGCGCTCTCCCAGCCGCCCGAGACCAGTGCCCGGGCGGCCTTGTTGATGGAGGCCACCACAGGAAAAGTTCTCTATGAAAGGAATGCGCAGCAGAAGCTTCCTATGGCCAGCACCACGAAGGTGATGACGGCGCTTTTGGCCATAGAGATAGGAAACCTGGACGAAATGGTAACCACGGATGCCACGGCCTATGGCGTAGAGGGTTCCAGCATTTACCTGCAAATGGAAGAGACCATCAGCTTGCGTGATCTGGTTTATGGCCTTATGCTGGCCTCCGGCAATGATGCTGCCGTTGCCATTGCAGTCCATATCGGCCATGGGATTAAACAGTTTGCCGCTATGATGAACGCTAAGGCCCGGCAGTTGGGCGCCGTGAATACAAACTTTGTCACCCCGAACGGCTTGCCCAATGCGGACCACTATACCACCGCCTATGATCTGACGCTGATTGCCGCCGCGGCCATGCAAAATGAAACGTTTCGCGAAATTGTATCCACCCAATATTACCGTGCGGAAACCGGGGCTGTCGTGCGCACATTTAAAAATAAAAATAAAATCCTCTGGAACTATGCGGGAGGGAACGGCGTGAAAACAGGCTATACAAAAGCCGCCGGCCGCTGCCTCGTTTTTGCTGCCGAACGGGATGGTATGCAGTTGGTGGGCGTTGTTCTGGATTGCCCGGATATGTTTAAAGAGGCGGAAACCTTGCTGGACTATGGCATGAATCATTATGAAATGGTTCCTATGGTATCCGGGGGAGATAGGGTAGCCAGCATCTTTGTGGACGGCGGAATGAAAAATAGATTGGCACTTTGCGCCGCAGAGGATATAATGGTACCTGTGGAAAAAAACGAAAGCAGCCAGTACCGTACCAGGGTCATCCTGCCGGATTCCCTTGCGGCGCCCGTTCACCAGGGGGAAACCTGCGGCTATGTGGAAGTTTTGGAAGAAAACGGCGCATTGCGTACCCGGTTTGATCTGGTGGCGGAGGAAGATATAGACGAGGCTACCGTGCGCTTCTATATTGAAAAACTGGCCCGCTTCCTTGCATGAGAATAATAAAGCGGGGAGGTCTGCCGATTGGTGAGACTTCAAAAATTCATGGCGGACGCAGGGATTGCTTCCAGACGCAAATGCGAAGAGATGATCCTGGGGGGGCGTGTGCGGCTAAATGGACAACCGGCCCAGTTGGGGTGCTCCGTGAATCCTCCTTTCGATGTGGTGGAGGTGGATGGGCATGCCGTTCATCCGGAGGAAACGCGCATCACCGTGGTGCTTAATAAGCCCCGGGGCGTCATGTGCACCGCATCCGATCCCCAAGGACGGCCTACCGTGATGCATTATGTAAAAGACCTGCCTGCCCGGGTGTATAACGTGGGTAGATTGGATTATGATTCCGAGGGCCTTTTGGTTATGACAAACGATGGTGAGCTGGCTTACCGCCTGACGCATCCAAAGTTTAAGTTTGACAAAACCTATTCCGCCATTTGTAACGGTGCGCTGTCCGCCGAAGAAAAAAGCAGGTTGGAGCAGGGGGTAATGCTGGAGGACGGTATCACGTTTCCGGCGCGGGTGGAGGAGCTGCACCATCTCCAAAACGGAAACACCGCTTTTAATATTACCATTCATGAAGGCCGAAACCGACAGGTCCGCCGAATGCTGGCCGCCGTTGGCCATGAAACCCTTATGTTGCGGCGGGTGGCGTTGGGACCGTTGCGCTTGGGTTCGCTGGCCAGCGGCTCACATAGACCCCTCACGGAGGAGGAAATTGCGGCTTTATCCCATATTTCAGCGAACCCCTTTGATTCAGATATAACGAATTAGAATGGTTAACAAAAAATATAATTGACAAAATTGCCAAATCTCCTTGCACATGATGTCGGTATTATGTAAAATATAGATAATAGGGTCGTAGCGGCCATTAACGGCATAAATACACCCTATAATAAGTATATCTTATGCCTGGTTTCATTTTCTAAAAAAAACTTAGAAGGGAGGAAATCTACCATGCAGAATATCAGTCCGTGGTTTGTACTTGTTCTTGGTATGTCCACTGTTTTTGTGGGGCTCGTCTCTTTGATTTTGTTAACCAAACTGATGAGCGCCGCCGTAGCCAAGAAAAGTACGGTAGCCACTACCCATCAAAAGGCGAGCGCGCCTGCTGCGGCACCCGTTGCCGCGCCAGCAGCGCTGAACATAGCGGATCGCAAGCTGTTCACCGCCATCACGGCCGCCGCCATCGCCACTGCTATGGGAACGGAACCTCATGGTCTTCGTATCCGATCCATCCGGCGTCTTTCCGCTGGACAGGCAGGCGATCGCGGGCAGTTTGTAGCCGCAGTATCCGTGGCGCTGGCTACTGCTATGGGCACGGAGCCCCAGGGCCTGCGTATCCACAGTATCAAAAACATCTAACTATCCAAAAATACTTTACTTAAAAATTCAGGAGGATTTCCCATGCGTAAATTCATCGTCAATGTTAACGGTTCTTCTTACGAAGTCGAAGTCGAAGAAATCGCCGCTGGCGCAGCTCCTGTAGCTGCCCCTGTCGCCGCGCCCGCAGCCGCTCCCGTAGCAGCCCCCGCTGCCGCCGCAGCAGGCCCAGAATCTGTGGAAAGCCCCTTGCCCGGCAACATCATGGATGTGCGCGTGCAGGTGGGCGATGTTGTAAAGAGCGGCGATGTGCTGGCAGTTTTGGAAGCAATGAAAATGGAAAATGAGATTATGGCGCCCCGCGATGGAAAAGTAGTGGCCGTTAACATTGCAAAAGGCGCTACGGTTAACTCCGGTGACGTGCTGGTAGTTTTGGCCTAAGGCTTTGCGACGGCTTCCCCGGAACGAATGCCGGTGCGCCGCAAAACGCCTCCCGCCGCCCGACCATCGGCGCGGAGCCCCCGCAGGCCGCCCCTATAGCGGCCGCGCAAACTGACCTAAGGAGTTCCACATGCAGAATTATTTAGAACCAATTAAGGAGTTTCTCCTGTCCACGGGCTTTGCCCAGTTGGCGGCAGATCCCAAGGTTCTGATCATGATTGCCATTTCATGCCTGTTGCTGTATTTGGCCATTGTGAAAAAATACG
This sequence comes from Candidatus Pelethousia sp., assembly GCA_034933245.1. Classification (GTDB taxonomy): domain Bacteria; phylum Bacillota; class Clostridia; order Christensenellales; family CAG-138; genus Pelethousia. Next base: position 35,190 of record JAYFNX010000016.1, on the reverse strand, counting down.
AACCTTTGCTGCTCATCCCCATCGCTTTCGGCATGCTGCTAACCAATTTGCCGGGGTCGAACATGTATCACGCTTACCTTTATGAAGGCGGGCATGTGGATTGGGCCCTGTTCAGCCACGATGCCGGCCTGATCGATTACCTTTACCTGGGCGTGAAACTTGGCATATACCCTTCGCTGATTTTCATGGGCGTAGGGGCCATGACGGATTTCGGTCCGTTGATTGCCAACCCCAAAAGCTTACTTCTGGGCGCTGCCGCCCAGCTGGGCATCTTTGTAGCTTTCCTGGGCGCGCTGGGGATTTCCGGTATTGTTCCGGGCGTCAGCTTCACCTATGAGGAAGCTGCCTCCATCGGCATTATCGGCGGCGCGGATGGTCCAACCGCCATTTATCTCACATCCCAGTTGGCACCCGTGCTTTTGGGTCCCATCGCCGTGGCAGCCTATAGCTACATGGCTTTGGTGCCGGTAATCCAGCCTCCCATCATGAAGCTTCTTACCACCAAACAGGAGCGCATGATCGTGATGGAACAGCTCCGTCCCGTATCCAAGACGGAAAAGATCGTGTTCCCCATTGTGGTAACCATCTTTGTTTCCCTGCTTTTGCCCTCGGCTGCGCCTCTTGTTGGCTTGCTGATGCTTGGCAACCTGTTCCGCGAATGCGGCGTGGTGGACCGGCTGAGCAAAACAGCCCAAAATGAGCTGATTAACATTGTTACAATTTTCTTAGGCGTATCCGTTGGCGCCACCGCTACGGCGAGCGCATTCCTCAATGGCCGTACCCTGGGCATATTCCTCATGGGCGTATTGGCCTTTGCCTGCGGCACCGCCGGCGGCGTGCTGCTGGGTAAGCTGATGAACGTGCTTTCCGGCGGCAAAATCAATCCTCTCATCGGTTCGGCAGGTGTGTCCGCTGTGCCCATGGCTGCCCGGGTTTCCCAGGTAGTCGGCCAGAAGGAGAACCCCAAGAACTTCCTGCTCATGCATGCCATGGGCCCCAATGTGGCCGGCGTTATCGGCAGCGCCATCGCTGCAGGCGTATTCCTTGCGCTGTTTGGCTAATGCCAGTGCCCCTCTACCGTCTATTAGGAGGTTTATTGAATGGCACATAAAGTAATGATCACAGACACTATCCTGCGCGATGCGCACCAGTCCCAGGCGGCCACCCGTATGCGGGTGGAGGACATGCTCCCCGCCTGTGAAATTCTGGACAGCATCGGCTATTATTCCTTGGAATGCTGGGGCGGCGCTACCTTTGACAGCTGTCTCCGCTTCCTCAATGAAGACCCTTGGGAGCGCCTCCGCAAGCTGCGCAAGGCGATTCCCAACACCAAGCTGCAAATGCTCTTCCGTGGCCAGAATATTTTGGGCTACAAGCATTATGCAGATGATGTGGTGGAGCAGTTCTGCCGCAAAGCCATTGAAAACGGCATCGATGTAATCCGTATTTTCGATGCGCTAAACGATATCCGCAATTTGGAAGCGGCCATTAAGTTCACGAAAAAGTATGGTGGCATCTGCGAACCCGCCATCAGCTATACCATCAGCCCCGTGCATAACGAGGACTATTTCGTAAAGCTTGCAAAAGAACTGGTTCAGATGGGCGCGGACAACATCTGCATCAAGGATATGGCGAACCTGCTCCTGCCCTATGACGCGTATTCTCTCGTAAAGCGGCTTAAGAGCGAAGTGAATGTGCCTATCCACCTGCATACCCATAATACCACCGGCACGGGCGATATGACTTACCTCATGGCCGTGCAGGCCGGTGTGGATATTGTCGACTGTGCCCTTTCTCCTATGGCAAACGGCACCGCCCAGCCCGCCACCGAGTCGTTGGTGGCTACCCTGAAGGGCACGGAGTATGATACCGGCATGGATCTTGCTAAGCTGGCTGCTGCTGCCAAGCATTTCCGCACAGTGGCGGAGAAGCTTAAAAAGCAGGGTTCCTTGGATCCCAAGGTACTCAGCGTGGATACGAACACCCTCATCTATCAGGTGCCCGGCGGCATGCTCAGCAACCTGATCTCCCAGCTTAAGGAAGCGAAGAAAGAGGATAAGTATTACGACGTGCTGGCGGAGATCCCCGTTGTCCGCAAGGATTTTGGCTATCCGCCCCTGGTCACGCCCACCAGCCAAATCGTCGGTACCCAGGCCGTATTCAATGTGCTCATGGGCCGTTATAAGACCTTTACCAAGGAGTCCAAGGCGTTGCTGGCCGGCGAATATGGCTCTCTGCCCGGCAAGGTGAACGAAGAAGTTCGCAAACTTGCTATTGGCGATAAAGAGCCTATTACCTGCCGCCCTGCCGATCTGCTGCCGCCCGAGCTGGATAAATACCGGGAGGAAATCAAGGATTACATGGAGCAGGATGAGGATGTGCTCAGCTACGCTCTCTTCCCGCAGGTGGCCATGAAGTTCTTCGAAGCCCGCAAGGCTGCTAAGGAAGGCAAAGCGCCTGCCGCTGCTCCCGTTCCCGCTTCCAAGCCTACGCCAGCTCCGGCGGCAGCCCCCAAGGCTACTCCCGCCGGCGTGACGACGCTATATGTCGAGGATCTTTCCATCTAATTTGCACGACATCTAAAAACGGGCGATGCGATAAGCATCGCCCGTTTTGTGGTTTGCTCTGCATTTGCACGATTATTTGCAGGACTTGCATCTTTTGCGGATTATGATTGCATTTTTCCGACCACTTTGCTACAATAGTGCAAGCGTATGCAGGAAATAAATCATTATAGAAGGGGATTCGGAGCCTATGCACATTATGCTGACGAATGACGATGGTATTTTCGCTGCGGGAATCCAGGCGCTAGCATTGGAGTTAAGTGAAAATGGCGGCCACCAAGTAACCATTGTAGCGCCGGATAGCGAGCGGAGCGGTGCCGGGCATTCGTTTACCTTTTTAACGCCGTTGCGCGCCAATCGCGTCACGTTGAGCGGGTTAGAGGATGTGGAGGCTTACGCCGTAAACGGCACCCCTACGGACTGCGTGAAAGTGGGGTTGGGGAACCTGGCTCAACGCCCGGATTGCATTCTTTCCGGCATCAACCATGGGCAGAATCTTGGGGTGGATACGACTTATTCGGGCACCGTCTCCGCCGCTATGGAAGGGGCGCTCTTGGGCGTACCCAGCATGGCCCTTTCCCTAGCGGGATGTGACATGGAGGACTTTGGCCCCGCCGCCCGGATCGCTCGGACGCTTTTACCCGATTTCCTCAAAAGCGGAAGTCTGCTTTGGAACGTAAATGTTCCACCGGTAGCGGAAGAGAAGATGCTGGGCGTGCGCTACACACCCCTGGCCCATCAGGTCTATGATGGAAAATATATCGAACGAAAAGATCCGCATGGAAGGAAGTACTACTGGACGCCCACCGGGGCGACTTACCAATGTGGGCCCAAAGAGGATTGCGATGTGCGATGGGTGGAAGGGGGCTATGTAACGATTACCCCCCTGCTCACGGATTTTACGGATAAAAGAGCCCTGGCACAGCTTCAAGTGGAAGGATAAGCGCAGGTATAGAATATGGAAAATGCCGATTTACTGGTTCGAATTAATCAAAACTATAACAGCTTTAGCAAGGGACAAAAGCTGTTGGCCAACTATATCATGGAAAATTATGATAAGGCGGCCTTTATTACCGCCTCCCGTATGGGGCATACGGTAGGGGTAAGCGAATCCACCGTGGTGCGCTTTGCCTACGCCTTGGGATATGACGGATATCCAGAGCTGCAGAGTTCGCTTCAGGAGCTTATTCGCAATCGCCTCACTGCGGTGCAGCGTATCCAGCTTACTTCGGAGCTGGAGCAGGACGAGGTACTCACCAACGTGCTCAAGAGCGATATCGCCAACTTACGCGCCACAATCGATACGGCGGACAACGTAACCTTTAACCGGGTGGTGGATGAGCTTTTCGCATCCAACAAGGTTTATATCGTAGGTATGAAGAGCGCGTCGCCACTGGCACAGTTTCTTGGTTACTATCTGGGCTTTGTGCTGGATAATGTGGTTACGGTGAACGCATCCTTTGGAGATGCCTATGAGAGCATGATTCGTATCGGTCCGGACGATACTTGCGTGGGCATCAGCTTCCCACGCTATTCCTCTCGTACCGTGGAAGCTCTTTCTTTTGCAAAAAGTATGGGGGCAAGGGTAGTGGCCATTACGGACGGCGTGTTTTCCCCCATCGCCGAGCTTGCGGATTATGTGCTTATGGCGCGCAGCGACATGGCTTCCTTTGCGGATTCCTTAACCGCGCCATTAAGCCTTATTAACGCACTGATTGTGGCCGCCAGCATTCGCCGCAAAGACGATGTATACGAACGGCTGGATCAACTGGAAAGCCTCTGGAAACGGCAAAAGGTATATATTTCTTCCAGGGAATCCGCACCGGAGAAAACCAAATGACCATTGAAAAAAAACAGGTGGCCGTAATTGGCGGTGGGCCTGCGGGCATGCTGGCGGCTGGGGAAGCCGCCATGCGCGGCCATGCTGTAACGCTGCTTGAAAAAAATGAAAAGACCGGGAAAAAGCTCTACATCACAGGCAAGGGACGGTGTAATCTCACCAACGCATGCCCCGTGGAAGATATGTTTCAGAACATTCCCAGGAACCCAAGGTTCCTCTACAGCGCACTATACGGCTTTACAAATCAGGATATCATCGCCCTGGTGGAGCGCATGGGAACACCCACCAAGGTGGAGCGGGGCGGCCGTGTATTCCCCGCATCGGATCATTCCAGCGATATCCTTCGTGCGCTTACCTCTTATGTGAACCGCAGCGGAGCGAATATCCGGCTTCATTCCCACGTGGAAGCCATTCACAGGAGAGAAGAAACGGGCGAATTCTTGCTAACGGTCAACGGTACGCAACAAATCTACGATGCGGTTATCCTTTGCACCGGGGGCTTGAGTTATCCTTCCACAGGCTCTAACGGCGAGGGCTATGCCTTTGCGGAAAAGCTGGGCCATACCATTACGCCCTGCAAGCCATCCCTCATATCGCTTGTAACCAAAGAAACCTGGCCGCAAACGGTCATGGGCCTTTCTTTGAAAAATGTAACGCTGCGGGCCATCAAAAAAGGGAAAATGGTTTTTTCCGAGTTGGGGGAATTGCTTTTTACGCACTATGGTGTATCCGGGCCATTGGTGCTTTCTGCCAGCAGCCGCATAGCGGACGAGCCTGCAGGCACATCCCTACTCATCGATCTCAAACCGGGCTTGTCTTTAGAAAGCCTGGATAAGCGGCTGCAACGGGACTTTGAAAAGCATGCGCGCAGTCAGTTTTCAAACGCATTGGGCGATCTTCTTCCTGCCAGGCTTATTCCCATCATGGTAGAGCTTTCCGGAATTCCCGCCAACCTGCACGCCGCAGATATCACCCGGCCTCAACGGCAAGATTTTTGTTCTCTTTTAAAAGAGCTTCCGCTCACGGTATCTCGGGCAGGTGGTATGGAGGAGGCCGTTATTACCCGCGGGGGTATTTCCATAAGGGAGATCAATCCTTCGACCATGGAATCCAAACTGGTGCCAGGCTTGTATTTTGCGGGTGAGATCATTGATGCCGATGCATATACAGGCGGCTATAACCTGCAAATCGCCTTTTCCACGGGCGCATTGGCGGGCCGGAGTGTTTAGCTGGAACAAGCGCTGTTCTTAGGCCAGCGGTTCAAAAAGAAAGGCTGTATTTCATGCATTTAAACATCGCGATAGACGGCCCCGCAGGAGCTGGGAAGAGTACCATTGCCAAGGCTGTGGCAAATGCGCTGGGAATCTTATATTTGGATACGGGCGCCATGTATAGGGCAATGGCCCTAAAAGCTCTGCAAAAAGACATTTCCCCCAAGGAGGTTCCCGCCGTATTGTCCCTTTTGGAGCAAACGGAGATTTTTGTTCGAAGCGTAAAGGGAGTGCAACATACATACTTGGATGGGGAGGACGTTTCCGAACGGATCCGCACCCAGGAAGTCGCAAAGGGCGCATCGGATATCAGCGCAATTCCGGGCGTACGGATTAAGCTCGCGGAAGCCCAGAGATGCATTGCACGAGAAAATGACGTGGTGCTGGATGGAAGAGAGATCGGTTCTTACGTGCTTCCGGACGCAGCTTATAAATTCTTTATCACAGCTTCTCCAGAGACCCGCGCAACTCGCCGATTGGACGAACTTAAGGCAAAGGGCCAGTGTGCGGATCTATCGGCCAAGGAGATGGAGCGCCAGATCCTCCAGCGGGATCATAACGATCGTACGCGCGCCTTTGCACCTTTGATTCAAGTGCCCGAGGCCATTTATATCGACACCACGGACATGACGCTGGAGCAAGCTGTTGCTGCGGTGTTAAGTCATTTGCCCACGAGATTGGGGGAAGAAAGGTAAAGAACCGTGTTTTATATTTTGGTGAAATATGTTTGGGGGCCGTTGATTTTGCTTTTTTGGAGGCCCCGGGTCATTAACCGTAAGGGTTTGGATATCAAAGGCCCCGCTATTTTCGTGGCGAATCATATCTCTATGTGTGACCCTCTGCTGATCGCGCTGCTTTCTGGGCGTTTTATTCACTTCATGGCAAAGAAAGAGCTGTTTGAAAAGCCGCTTGGCCGTTGGTTTTTCAAGGCGCTTTTTGCTTTCCCAATCAAACGGAAAACCGCGGATCTGGCCTCCCTTCGCAATGCCATGCAGTTACTTAAGGACGGCAAGGTCTTCGGCATTTTCCCCGAAGGCAAGCGCTCCATCACCTTTGAATTGGATGAAATGGAAGAAGGCGCGGCCTTTTTAGCCCTGCGTAGCGGTGCGCCTTTGTTACCCATTTATATCCATGCAAGCAGTTACCGTACCCAGCGTCCCAAATTGATCGTGGGGGAGCCGCTCTATGCTTCGGATGTTGTGGAAGGATTGCCGCGTTCCGCTCACATGGCGGCGCTTACAGCCGCTATGGAGGATTCCTTTTTGCACCTGAAAACGCAATTGGAGAATACCCTATGAGCAAGCTTATCACCGCTAAGCATATTGGGTTTTGTTTTGGCGTGGAACGAGCCATGGATATGGCCAGAGAAGCGGCAAAAAGAGGTCCTGTCTATACCTATGGAGAACTCATCCATAACGAGTCCGTGATCGAGAAGCTGGAGGAGGAAGGCATTCACGTAATCCATGGGTTAACGGAGATCCCTTTGGGAAGCAGGATGATTATTCGGTCCCATGGTCTCTCCCCCCAGGAACGGGGGGAGCTTATGGAACGAGCTGGGGAAGTAACGGACGCTACCTGCCCCTTTGTGGCCCGCATCCACCAGATTGTGGCGGAACAGGCGGGGGAAGGATGCCCGATCCTAATCTACGGCACCGCAGACCACCCGGAAGTACGGGGGATTGCAGGATATGCAAAAGATGTAGCAGTATTTATAATAAAGAAGCCCGAAGAGGCAGAGGTGTTGCCTTTTTTTGAAAAGGCATGCTTAGTATCACAGACTACGGCCCAACGGGATGGATTTGAAGCAATTGCCTGCATTTTGCGATCAAAAGTGAAAGATTTCCGATGCTTTTTCACCATTTGTCCTTCCACTTGCCAAAGACAGGATGAAGCTGCTGCGCTTAGTAAAAAATGTACATATATGCTGGTAGTGGGCGGTCATCACAGTTCCAATACGCAAAAGCTGGCGGCAATTTGCAAAAAATACTGTAAACAGGTGCAATCTATAGCAAATCCAAGTGAATTTTTACTTGAAAATATTGATACAAATGATATAATAGGGGTTGTTGGAGGCGCTTCAACGCCGAATTGGATAATAATGGAGGTTATAACAAGAATGAGCGAACTGGAAAAGACGATGGCTGAAAGCCCCGAAATTGAAAAGGTAGAGGCAGAAGAAGCAGCTACCGTCGAGACGTCCGTATCGGCCGAGGCCACGAAAGAAGAGCCTAAGGCGGAAGCACCTGCGGCCGAAGAAACGGCCGAGCCCAGCTTCGAGGAAGCGTTTGAAAAAACCTTGGTTCGTATCCGCAATGGGCAGCTTATCAAGGGAACCGTGCTTCAAATCGTTAATGGCGAAGTTGGCATTGATATCGGCTACAAAGCGGATGGCTATATCCCACGCAGCGAATTCTCTACTAATCCCGATGTAGATCCCGCCGAATGTGTAAAGGTAGGGGACGAAATCGAGGTTGAGGTTCTCAAGGTGAATGATGGCGAGGGCAATGTGCTGCTCTCCCGTAAAAATGTGGAAAGCAAAAAGCTTTGGGATGACCTGATGAAGGATGAAGATATCCAGAATAAGGTCTTTGAGGGGGTTGGCAAGGAAGTCGTCAAGGGCGGTTTGATTGCGACTATCGAAGGTATCCGCGCCTTTATTCCCGCTTCCCATATTTCCACAAAATATGTTGAAAACATCGGCGAATACGTGGGCCAGACTTTAAGCTTGAAAGTTATTGAGGTGGACAAGGCTCGCAAGCGTATCGTTGCTTCCCATAAGGCCGTGATGCTTGAGGAAGCCGAAAAGCATCGCAAGGAGCTTTGGAGCCAATTGGTTGTGGGTTCCAAGGTTCATGGCGTTGTCCGCAGGCTTACGGATTTTGGCGCCTTTGTGGACATTGGCGGAATTGACGGCCTAGTTCATGTGACGGATGTTGCCTGGGGCCGCGTGAAGCATCCTTCCGACGTGCTCTCTATCGGCCAGGAGGTATATCTTCTTATCAGGGATGTCGATGTGGAGAAACAGCTCGTTTCCCTTGGATATAATCAGCTACAACCAAATCCTTGGACGATGGCGGATCAAAAATATCCCGTGGGCTCCATCGTAGAGGGTAAGGTTGTCCGCATTGTTCCCTTTGGTGCTTTTGTGGCTCTTGAGCCCACCATTGACGGACTCATTCATATTTCTCAGGTTGGCGTAAAGCGGATTGAGAAAGTGGAGGATGAGATTAACGTAGGCGATATGGTTCGCTGCAAAGTTTTGGATGTGAACCCTGAGGCCAAGCGTATTAGCCTTAGCCGTCGGGAAGTTATTTTGGAGGAAAATCCTGAAATTGCCCAGCAGCTTGCTGCGGAGCGGGCCGAGCGTGAGCGCATTTCTCATGAGCGTGCGACTGCCAATGAATCCCGCCAAGTGCAGCAACGCCCAGAGCGCTCTGAACGTCACGAGAGAACCAGCGAGCGCAGCAATAATACGTTTGCTTCTGCTCCCGCGGATCGCAGCGAACGCCGCGAGCGTCGTCCCCGCCGTGAAGATGCGGATTATGATCTGCCGCCCGTGCAGCAGTCTACTACGTCGCTGGCTGATTTGTTCTCTGCCTTTACAGCGCAGGAAAACGATAAGGATTAACCTTCCAGGCAAACAATCCATGGGGCCCAAGCGGGCCCCATTTTTTATGCTGAAAAGTAACATAAAAAAGGGCATTGGGATGAAATTCGCATCTGCCCTTTCTTTGCGATACCAAGTGTAGTATAATTTTAAACGGAATGCGAGGTATATATGGCCGCAAAGGGAAAGCCAACCAAAGGTGAAAAAGCTGCAACAAAGGCTGTGCTGGAACGGAAAAGGCGCATAAAGCGGGAGGCTACGGGCGTTTTGCTCATTGCTTTCGGCCTGTTTTTTGCCGCCAGCTTATATGTGGATGCCGTAGGTATTATTGGCCAGGTGGTAAACCGGGTCTGTTTTGGTTTATTTGGAATTATAACCTATGTGCTCCCTCTTATTTTGGTAATCCTTGGCATTCTATGCATTGCTTCCTCCTCGGGTAAAGGCGCCGCCGGATCCACCATCGTGATCTCCGTATTAGCTCTCGTCTGTATTTTGGTACTGCTACATGCGCATGCACGAAACACAACAGGCGGCATAAGCTTATGGGATTATTATGTGGATGCTTATCAATATGGCAGCAATCTGCAGAAGGGCGGGGGCCTTTTCGGTGCGCTACCGGCCTATCCTTCCTTGGTCTTTTTAGGTTCAGTGGGGACAAACATCTTTTTTATCGCTGCCCTGGTAATTCTATTTTTGGTGGCTACCCAAATTTCTTTGCGTTCGGCAGGCGTCAAGATGGGTAGGCAGATTAAAACCGGAGCCACTGTGGTAGCAGAAAAAATCGACGTTACAAAAAAGAACCTTTTTAATGAAATCCTGGAACCGCCCCATCCCGCTAGTGGGCACGGTCATACGGGAGTAAAAGTTGAAAGGCGCGTTTTGGTGGACGAGGATTCCGGAAATCCGAAACTCGATGAACTTTCCTATTTCCCCTCCACTGGAGATTTACCGCTTCGAGGGGAAGATGAAGATGATCCCTTTGATATTTTATCTGAAGTGGAAGTGCATGCTTCGGATGAAGACGCGCCCATTACCCGCATATCCTCCCGAAAGGAACGAAAAAAGACGGTAACGGTACACGAGCTTAAGGAGGAACAAGCCCAAGGCGACAAGCAAGAGGAGACCTCGCAAGACGATCTTCAAGAACAGACGGCAGATCTTCCGAGCGCCACGCCGGATATCTTGGCCTACCAGCGTCCCCCCTATACTTTGCTCAACACGCCCCAGCGCCATTATGCCGCTGAAGAATCTCCTGCGGAAAAAAGCCGCATGCTTGTGGAAACACTCCAAAGCTTCAATATCAGCGCGCGGGTCATCAACATTACCGTAGGGCCCGTCATCACGCGCTTTGAGCTTCAGCCTGCCCAGGGTGTGCGGGTAAACCGCATTACCACCCTTTCGGATGATATTGCGCTCGCTTTGGCGGCGCCCCGTGTGCGCATTGAAGCGCCCATTCCTGGCAAGGCTGCCATTGGAATCGAGATACCGAATAAGGATATCCAACCCGTGCTTTTGCGGGAAGCCATTGATTCCCCAGAGTTCATAGCTGCTAAATCCCCCTTATGTTTTGCCTTAGGCAAGGATATTGCCGGTAAGGTGGTATGTGCGGATTTAGACCGCATGCCGCATTTGCTCATTGCGGGCTCTACCGGCAGCGGTAAGAGCGTTTGTATTAACGACATCATCTTGAGCATGATCTATCATACGGCGCCTTGCGATTTGCGCATGATTTTGGTGGACCCGAAAAAAGTAGAGCTGAAAGTGTACTCCCCCTTGCCGCATCTGCTTTTACCCGTGGTTACAGATGCCAAGAAAGCGGCCGGCGCTTTAAAGTGGGCCGTTGTAGAAATGGAGCAACGGTACCAAAAGATGTCTCTTGTCAATGCGAGGGATCTAAATCGGTATAATTCTCTGCAGGAAGATGTGGGTGATAATCTTCCGAGGCTTGTTATTATTATTGATGAACTGGCGGATCTCATGATGGTGGCCGCTAAAGACGTAGAGGAGTCCATTTGCCGTATTGCCCAGCTTGGAAGAGCGGCAGGCATTCACCTGATTGTGGCTACGCAGAGACCATCTACGGATATTATCACCGGCCTTATTAAAACAAACATACCCAGCCGGATTGCCCTTACGGTGTCCTCGGCGGTGGACTCCCGCGTGATTATGGACGTAAGCGGAGCGGAAAAGCTCCTCGGCAGAGGCGATATGCTCTTTCATGCGAATGGGGCAAATAAACCCATAAGAGCCCAAGCTGCTTATGTCAGCGACGAAGAGGTAGAGCGGGTGATGGATTTCTTCTCCGCTCATCACACGGCTCCGGTGGAACAATATTCCGAAGTTTCCCTTGATACAATTGCCTGCGCAGGAGAGAACGGGCCCGCGCAAGGAAACGGAAAGCAGGAGGACGAGCTCTTTCCCGATGCGGTGAAAATCGTATTGGAAAGCGGGCAGGCATCGATCTCCATGATTCAGCGTCGGCTTCGGGTGGGGTATGCACGGGCGGCCCGGCTTATCGATATCATGGAGCAAAAGAAAATTGTAAGCGGCTTTGATGGCAGCAAACCTCGTAAGCTGCTTATCACGGCGGCCGACTACGCAGAGATGTTCGGCGGAGAAACGCATAAACCGGAGGAGGATATGGAATGAAGGCAGGGATGGTATCTCTTGGATGTTCTAAGAACCGGGTGGACAGCGAATATATTCTGGCGGAGCTGGTTAACGCCGGTTTTACGCTTACTACAGACCCGGCGGAGGCGGACGTTCTGCTTGTGAACACATGCGGCTTTATCACGCCTGCCAAGGAAGAGTCCATTAACACCATTTTGGAGATGGCTGCCTATAAAACCGCCGGCCATTGCCGTATTCTCGTTGGAACCGGTTGCCTTACAGAACGGTATGCGCGGGAACTCCAAGAAGAAATGCCCGAGCTGGATCTCATATGGGGGATAAAGGACCATAAAGGGCTTGTCCGCAGGATTTGCCAGCTGGCAGGCGTGATCCCCGAGAAAGGTTGCTGCCCGCGGGTTCTTACAACGCCGCCCTATTCGGCTTACCTTCGCATTGCCGACGGATGCGACAATCGCTGCACCTATTGCGCTATCCCCCTTATCCGTGGCCCACGTGTAAGCGTTCCTATGGAGGATCTTCTTGCGGAAGCCCAAAGGCTGGCGGCGGAAGGCGTGGTGGAATTGACCGTTATCGCCCAGGATACCTCCGCGTATGGAAGCGATCTATATGGAAAACCCATGCTGCGCGAGCTTTTGCTGGCGCTGTGTAAAATAGAAGACCTTCACTGGATCCGGGTTCTGTATACCTATCCAAATACCGTGGATGAGGCTTTAATGGAGGCGATGCTGGCCGAACCTAAGCTTGTCCCTTATTTGGACATGCCCATTCAGCACATTGCGCCCCATGTCTTGCGGCGTATGAACCGCCATGGATCGGCAGAACATATCCGTCATATGGTAGATTATATCCGTGAGAGAAGCCATGATTTTATTTTGCGAACGACTGTCATCACTGGCTTTCCGGGGGAAACGGAGGAGGAATTCGGGCAATTGGCCGAATTCTTGCAAACGCATCCATTTGACCGGCTAGGGGCCTTTGCTTATTCTATAGAAGAAAATACGCCGGCAGCCGAAATGACTGATCAAATAGAAGAATCGGTGAAACAAGGCCGTTTGGATAGGGTGATGCAAGCGCAGCGGGCGATTTCTCTTTCCAGAAATCAGGCTCGAATCGGCCGCGTTTATGAGGTGCTTGTGGAAGGGATTGAGGATACTATGGCGTATGGCCGCTCCTATGCCGAGGCGCCTGAGGTAGATGGAAGCATCCGCTTTCAGTATGGCGAACATCCCCCCCAACCTGGAAGCTTTGTTCAAGTCCGCATTACCAAGGCCGGCCCTTATGATCTTTGGGGCGAACAAATTTAAGTATCGAACAAACTATACGAAAAGGGAGTGCTACATCGTCTATGCTAAAAAAGATAAATCTGCCCAATAAACTTACGCTCCTGCGCATCGCCATGGTGCCGCTCCTGATCGTCTGTTTTTATTTAAACGTAAGCTGGTGGAGTTATGCAGCTGCCGTAATTTTTGTGTTGGCCTATTTTACGGATATGCTGGATGGGCAAATTGCCCGTAAACGAAATCTGATCACTGATTTTGGCAAGCTTATGGACCCCATGGCGGATAAGCTTCTTTCCGTAAGCGCCCTTGTCATGCTTACCGCCGTGGATATGCTCAACCCGATTGCCACCATTATTATTGTGGCCCGGGAGCTTTTTATTAGCGGCTTCCGCCTGGTAGCTGTTGAAAAAGGGGTTGTCATCGCCGCCAGCTGGATGGGAAAGGTGAAGACCGTTTCCCAGTTTGTAGCCATCACCATGGTATTGCTGCATGATCTGACCCTTCGTTTGGTGGGCTTTCCCTTGGATATGGTGGTTATGTGGATCTCCGTGTTCTTTACGGTTGTATCCGGCGTGGATTATGTGATAAAGAATAAAGATACGATCAGCTTGGAATAAGCTGGGTTGCTAATTTAGGAAAGCAGGAATAACAAGCATGTTGACGGCAGAGATCATTTCCGTGGGCACAGAATTGCTCATGGGGCAGATTGTAGATACAAACGCGCAGTATATCTCCCAGCGTCTGGCGGAAGCGGGGATCAATCAATATTTTCGGGTGACCGTGGGCGACAACCATGGCCGCCTCTACGATACCATCCGTACGGCGGTAGAACGAGCGGACTTGGTTATCCTTACAGGCGGGCTAGGGCCTACCGAGGACGACCTGACAAAAGAGACGGCCGCGGACGTGATGGGTTATCGGGATTTCGTCTTGGACCAGGGCAGCTATGAGGCTATGGAAAAGCGTTTCTCTCATATGCATAGGATTATGACTGCAAATAACCGCAAGCAGGCCATGTTCCCAAAGGAAGCCACCATCCTGCCCAATGCAAATGGCACAGCGCCGGGCTGCATCCTTGAAAAGCAGGGCAAAGCGGTTATTCTGCTGCCTGGCCCCCCAAAGGAAATGGTCCCCATGTTTGATGACTCGGTTATGCCCTATCTCCTGCGCAAAACCCACGGTAAGCTCTATTCCCGTATCCTCAGGATTTACGGCATGGGGGAATCCGCCGTGGAAGATAGGCTTCGTGATTTGATAGACGCGCAGACAAACCCCACCATAGCCCCTTACGCCATGACAGGGGAAACAACCCTGCGCATAACCGCGCGCTGTAAGGACAATCAGGATGGGGAGGCGCTCGCGGAACCCGTTATCCGCGCCATTTGTCAAAGGCTTGGGGATGTGGTTTACTCCACCCATGGTGAGCAGCTCCAGGAAGTATGCGCTGCGCTTCTATCTTCCCATGGGAAAACCTTGGCGGTAGCAGAAAGCTTTACAGGCGGTTTGTTGGCCTCCACGCTTATTTCCGTTCCGGGAAGCTCTGCTTGGATGCTGGAAGGCTGTACAACCTATTCAAACGGAGCCAAAATACGGCGATTGGGCGTTTCATCGGACATCCTATCCACCTACGGCGCCATAAGCCCGGAAACGGCGTTGGAGATGGCTCGTGGCATGCGGGCTTCTTCAGGCGCGGATTTTGCTCTTTCTACTACGGGTATTGCCGGACCCGATGGCGGCACACCGCAAAAACCCGTGGGATTAGCCTACATCGCCCTTTCCTATGCAGGCGGGGAAGCGGTTCATGAACTGCGGTTGGTTGGGAACAGGGAGCGCATTCGCAATCTTGGGGTTTTGGAAGCGCTGGATATGTTGCGCCGTCAAATGGAAAATAGCAAAAATAATACGTGCAAATAAACCGAACAAATGTTACAATGTGTATGTAACATGAGCAAAGGAGCCTATATCTTATGATGGAAAAAGAAAAAGCACTGGAGATGGCCCTCAGTCAGATTGAAAAGCAATTTGGCAAAGGCGCTGTCATGAAACTGGGTGATGCTGCCGCCAAAATTACCGTTTCCACCATTCCTTCCGGCTGTCTTGCCTTGGATTTTGCCTTAGGCGTGGGCGGGCTGCCCCGGGGTAGAATCATTGAGATATATGGTCCTGAATCCTCCGGTAAAACCACCATTGCGCTGCATGCTATTGCGGAGGCGCAAAAGCAGGGTGGTACCGCGGCTTTTATTGATGCAGAGCATGCGCTGGATCCCGTCTATGCGGAAAATTTGGGCGTAAAGGTGGACGACCTTTATGTTTCCCAGCCGGATACGGGCGAACAAGCTTTGGATATCGCGGAAGCGCTGGTGCGCAGCGGCGCCATAGATGTGGTTGTTATTGACTCGGTGGCTGCACTGGTCCCCAAAGCTGAGATAGAGGGGGACATGGGAGACTCCCATGTTGGTCTGCAGGCCCGGCTGATGAGCCAGGCCCTGCGCAAGTTGGCTGGCGTGATCAGCAAATCCAACACCATCGTCATCTTCATAAACCAACTGCGCGAGAAGGTGGGCGTGATGTTCGGCAACCCGGAAACCACTACAGGCGGCAAGGCGCTCAAGTTTTACGCTTCCGTTCGCTTGGATGTGCGCAAAATTGATACCATAAAAAATGGGACCGATATTGTGGGCAACCGTACGCGCATCAAAGTGGTTAAAAACAAGGTCGCACCGCCTTTTAAGCAGGCTGAATTTGATATTATTTACGGGGAAGGCGTTTCAAATGAGAGCAGCATTTTGGATATGGCCGTCGATAATAAGATCGTTTCCAAAACAGGGGCATGGTACTCTTATGGAGATATGCGCATGGCCCAAGGCCGGGACAATGCGCGCCTATTCCTAAAGGATAACAAAGAACTTTGCGCTGAAATAGAGGCAAAGCTACGCGCCGCACTGGCAGCTAAACTCAAAGCGGCAGATAAAGACTCGAAAGATACAACAAAGGCAAGCAAGGCCGCGGCAGATAAAGACTCGAAAGCTACAACGAAGGCAAGCAAGGACGAAGAAGAATAAAAATCTTTTGAAGTAGATTTGGATAGAGCCCCTGTATTTTAGGCAAAAAAGTCAAGGAGGTCCATAGCGATTTTCTTGACTTTTACATTTAAACAGGTTAAAATCGGTATGAGTAATTATATCGGTATGTAATTTCATGAAAATAATTTTATGAAATTTTGTCCATGCATGCTGAATAGCTATATGCTCAAGGCGATATTGCAAATGAGAGTTTTTAATAATTTGGAGGTGCGTACAAATCGTGGGAAATATATTGCTCCCGATTATTATCGGGGTTTTGTGCTTGGCTGTAGGTATCTTTGCTGGTTATACTTATCGGCGTAATATCGCGGAGGCCAAGGTGGCCAAAGCGGAGGACGCTGTTAAAAGAATGATAGACGATGCGCAAAAGCGCGCGGAGACCATTAAAAAAGAAACCATACTTGAGGCGAAGGAAGAGGCCTATAAGATCAAGAGCGAAAATGAAAAGGACTTGCGTGACAGGCGCAATGAACTTCAGCGCTCCGAACGGCGCCTTGTCCAGCGGGAAGAGATGTTGGATAAAAAGCTGGATGGCATTGAGCTGCGCGAGGTTGCCCTTAATGACAAATTTAAAGAAGCCGAGGCTATGGAGACTACTGCAAAGGAACTCCACGATCGGCAACTACAGGAACTCGAAACGATCTCCGGTTTGTCAATGGACGAGGCAAGGGAGATTCTTTTGGGGAATGTGGAGCGGGAAGCCCGTCATGATGCGGCACTGATGCTCCGTGATATCGAGGCGAAAACAAAAGAAGAGGCGGAAAAACGAGCCCGAAATATTATCTCTTTGGCTGTTCAGCGCTGTGCCGCAGACCATGTGGCGGAAACCACGGTATCCGTCGTGCCTCTGCCCAACGATGAAATGAAAGGCCGCATTATCGGCCGAGAAGGCCGAAATATCCGCACCTTGGAAACTGCCACCGGCGTGGACCTGATCATCGACGATACGCCGGAAGCTGTCATCCTGTCTGGCTTTGATCCGGTTCGCCGGGAAGTTGCCCGCATCGCGCTGGAAAAACTCATTATGGATGGCCGGATCCATCCTGCTCGTATTGAAGAAATGGTGGAAAAGGCTCGGAAAGAAGTGGATACGCAGATTCGGGAGGCAGGCGAGCAAGCCATCTTCCAAGTCGGCATTCATGGGCTGCATCATGAGCTTGTCAAGCTTCTCGGCCGTTTGCGTTACCGCACCAGTTATGGCCAGAATGTGCTTAAGCATTCCATTGAGGTTTCACATCTGGCCGGTATTATGGCCGCCGAGATTGGTGCAAACACCGCACTCGCCAAGCGGGCCGGCTTGCTCCATGATATTGGCAAGGCAGTGGATCATGAGATCGAGGGCCCCCACGCACAAATCGGTGCCGATTTAGCTAAAAAGTACCGGGAAAATAATCAGGTCATTCATGCCATTCAGGCCCACCATGGCGATGTGGAGCCCAGCACGGTAGAGGCCGTTCTCGTGCAAGCCGCGGACGCTATTTCAGCCGCTCGTCCGGGCGCACGCCGGGAGACATTGGAGAATTACATCAAGCGGCTCGAAAAGTTGGAGGAGATCGCCAATTCTTTTGAAGGCGTAGATAAATCCTTTGCTATTCAGGCGGGTCGGGAAGTACGGATTTTGGTTAAGCCTGAAACCGTGAACGATGCAGACACCATTCTTATGGCGAAAGAGATTGTGAAGCGTATTGAAACGGAGCTCGAATATCCTGGTCAAATCAAGATTAACGTAATCCGGGAAACCAGGGCAGTTGAATTTGCCAAATAAAAATGGTTAGGCTACAAGCGCAAGGATATGCTGCATTGCATATCCTTGTTTTTGGAAAGGAAGCTCATCATGGAAGGATGCCCCATTGCGGATGCACACTGCGACTTTCTTTATTATATGTATAACGATGCATGGAGTCTATTCGCTCCCAAAGGGCGCCAAGCTGTAGCTTTGCCTTATATGCGTACCGCCAACGTAGCTCTGCAATTTTTCGCCGCTTGGGTGGATGCGGACCTGAAGATGAGCTGCATGTCCCAGTGCCTATCCTTGGTTGACGCCTATTGGCGGATGCTGGAGGAAAGCGAGGGCGTCTTAGTCCCCCTTACGAAGGAATTTAATCCCGGAGACGGGGCCATCGCTACGGTCCTTACCATTGAGGGAGGCGAGGCCATCGAAGGGAGCCTGGAGGTTTTGCGGATGTTCCATAGGTTAGGCGCACGCGCTATGACCCTTACTTGGAATTTTAGCAATGAACTGGCTTCGCCTGCTATGCGCCGGATGAACAAGGGGCTTACGTCATTGGGACGCCGGGTGGTAAAAGAAATGCACCGTATCGGCATGGCCTTGGATGTAGCCCATTTGAGCGATGCAGGTATCTCGGAAGTTCTTTCCTCTACCGACAAACCGATTCTTGCCTCTCATTCTAATTCAAGAGCGATTTGCCCGCATAAACGTTCTCTATGTGATGCGCATATTCGAGAAATCTCCCAGGGCGGCGGGGTTATCTGCGTAAACTACTATCCTCCGCAGCTTCGGGGGGATGGAAAAGAAGCTTCCGCTTCGGATGTAACGCGGCATATCGCGCATATTGCGTCTATTGCAGGGGTAGAACATGTGGCTCTGGGGTCGGATTTCGATGGGATGTGCACCTATCCTGCGGATTTAAAAAAGCAATCGGATCTGCCCGTCCTTCTTTCGTCCCTCGCGGAAGCGGGCTTTTCTGATGCGGAGATCCACCGGATTGCCTATGATAACCTGCACGATTACATTCTACAGTTTATTTAAAGGTTAAAGCATTGCTGCTCGAATGGATTCTCCAGCGGGATTCCCAATTGCGGTTGGAATCCCTTGCATTGCTAGAATCAGTATGCTATGATTAAAATAATAAGGGAGTAATCGGCGGGCATAGCTATCTTGTCCGTAATAAGGCCAACGACCGAGAGCTTAGATACTCTCTGGCTTTATATTAAATGATGAGACGTATCTGGCGGACAGATAGGCCTCGTTTTTTATATGATGGCGGATAAGATAGGCAAGGAAACCATGGGAATATGGGAGAAGGAGAAGAGAGATTCGAATGAAGGCATACTTAGCCAGTGTGGAACAGGTGCTGAAAAAGCAGGGAAGCACGCCTAACGGCCTATCCGTTCGCGAGGCGGAGGCACGCTTGGAAAAGAATGGAAGAAATAGGCTTAAAGCAGCCGAAAAGGCTACGTTATTTGAACGGTTCATCAGCCAGCTTAAAGATCCAATGATCTTAATTTTGATAGCCGCAGCCGCGGTGTCCGGTGCAACGGCCGTCTATAGTGGCGAAAGCATGGCGGATGTGGTGATCATTCTGCTCGTAGTGCTTATCAACGCTGTTTTTGGGGTATATCAGGAAAACAAAGCGGAAAAGTCCATTGAAGCCCTACAGGCCATGACGGCAGCCACCAGTAAAGTTTTGCGGGATGGAAATGCCCTTCAGTTGAAGAGCGAAGAGCTGGTTGTTGGCGATGTAATCATGCTGGAAGCGGGCGATGCGGTGCCCGCTGATGCGCGGATCATTGAGTCCGCCAGCCTTCAAATGGAGGAAGCGGCGCTTACCGGCGAAAGCATACCGGTGGACAAAAACATAGAAACGCTTTTTTGCGAAACGGATTCGGATATCTCCTTAGGAGATAGGCGCAACATGGCTTACATGGGCAGCACCGTAGTTTATGGCCGTGGCCGCGCCGTCATTGTGGCCACGGGTATGGATACGGAAATGGGGAAAATTGCCGGAGTCTTGGCACAAGCGGAGGACAATAAAACGCCGCTGCAAATCAAGCTATCCCAACTAAGCAAGATACTTAGCTGGCTTGTGCTAGGCATCTGTGCCTTTATCTTCGTTGTTGCGTTGCTTCGGGCCGGAAATTTTCATTTGCATGTGATGATTGATACCTTCATGGTAGCTGTCAGCTTGGCCGTAGCGGCCATACCCGAAGGCCTGGCGGCAGTTGTAACCATCGTGCTATCCATCGGCGTAACAAACATGTCCAAGCGAAATGCCGTTATCCGTCGTCTGACCGCCGTGGAAACCCTTGGCTGTGCGCAAGTAATCTGCAGCGATAAGACCGGTACGCTTACCCAAAACAAAATGACCGTGGTAGAAAGTTATGGAAAATCCCATTCCGTAGCCCGTGCGATGTCCCTTTGTTCAGATGCAGTTCCGGACGAAAGCGGCGGTGCCGTTGGCGAGCCTACGGAATGTGCGCTGGTAAACTGGGCGACAAAGGAAGGGCTGTCCAAACCCGCACTGGAAGCGGAAATGCCACGCATTGGTGAAGCACCTTTTGATAGCCTCCGCAAAATGATGAGCACCCTGCACAAAACATCGGATGGCTTCGTGCAATATACAAAAGGCGCACCGGATGAGGTGTTAAAACGTTGCGTATCCTATGAAAAAGACGGCCGGATTTTGCCGCTTACCCATCAGGCGCGGGATGAGATTCTCTCCGTAAACAAGGCCATGGCGGACCGGGCGCTGCGGGTTTTATGCGCTGCGAAACGGCTTTATGATGAAATTCCGGATGATACTTCGCCTGCTTCACTAGAAAAGAATCTGGTCTTTCTGGGGCTTGTGGGGATGATCGATCCCGTTCGCCCCGAGGTACTGAAAGCGATTCAGCTTTGTAAACAGGCAGGCATCCGGCCGGTGATGATTACCGGTGATCATCGCGATACCGCGGTTGCTATCGCCAAAGAGCTTGGGATTTTGTTTGAGACAAGCCAGGCGATTACCGGCGCGCAGCTCAATACGCTTAGCGATGAGGAGCTTGCACATTCCATTGAACATTATAGCGTATATGCACGCGTTCAGCCCGAACATAAGGTGCGTATTGTAAACGCTTGGCGTAAAAAAGGATTCATCACTGCCATGACCGGGGACGGCGTAAATGACGCTCCCTCCATCAAGAGCGCGGACATTGGCGTAGGCATGGGCATTACAGGAACGGATGTTACCAAGAACGTGGCGGATATGGTATTGATGGATGATAATTTCGCCACCATTGTTGGCGCAGTGGAGGAAGGCCGAAGAATCTACGACAATATACGCAAGGCTATTCAATTTCTTCTAGGCGCCAATATGAGCGAGGTGCTCAGCGTGTTCTTGGCCACGCTCCTTGGCTTCATCATCTTAAAGCCCGTACACCTTTTATGGATCAACCTTATTACGGATAGCTTCCCGGCCCTGGCTCTCGGGTTGGAGAAAGGCGAGCCGGATCTTATGGCCCGGCAGCCGCGCAGTTCGGAAGACGGGATTTTTGCCGGGGGGCTTGGCGTTGATGTGCTCTATCAGGGCTGTATGGTATCTCTTCTGACATTGGGGGCTTACTTCATTGGGCACTTTTTGGAGACGGGCGTTTGGGAAATCGCAAATAGTCCCGACGGTATGACCATGGCGTTTTTGACCATGAGCATGGCGGAAATATTCCACAGCTTTAATATGCGAAGCCAGCGGGGGAGTATATTCCGCCTTGGCTCTCATAACTGGGTGCTTTGGGGCGCTATGGGGCTAAGCCTGTTGTTAACGGCCGCCGTTATTTATCTCCCGGGTATCTCCGACGCTTTTGGTTTCGAGCATATTAGCGCCTTGGAATATGCGGTCGCTTTATTCCTTGCCATCTTGGTGGTTCCCATTGTAGAGACGGTAAAGGCTTTCCAGAGAAACTGGAGAAAGAAATGGTAACGCATAAATCATGAACATATAAAATAAAGAATCAGTAAATTATAAGCAAATTTACTGATTTTTTTTCTGTGGCAGGGGCAGAAGGACTCGAACCCTCAAGAACGGTTTTGGAGACCGCTATGTTACCATTACATCATGCCCCTATACAAAAACTGGAACAGGCCAGCTTTCATATTATAGCACTATAGCAGGGGATATGTCAATTGTCTTTCCTGTGGTATAATAGAGTATAAAAAATAGGAAATAGGGAACAATTATTGTGAAACAAATAACGATCTATACAGATGGTGCGTGTTCTGGAAATCCTGGGCCGGGCGGCTGGGGCGCTATATTGCTCTATCATCACCATTGTAAGGAGCTTTCCGGTAGTGAAACCTATACGACCAACAACCGCATGGAACTCATGGCGGCGATCTGCGCGTTGGATGCGCTTCGCGAGCCTTGTGCAGTGGATCTCTATACGGATAGCGCTTATTTATACCGCGCGTTTAATGAAGGCTGGCTAACCGGCTGGCAGCGCAACAACTGGAAAACCTCCGCAAAAAAGGATGTTGAGAATCGAGACTTATGGGAACGCTTATTAGCCCATACAAAAAACCATCGAATTACGTGGCATAAGGTAAAGGGACATAGTGACAACGAGTATAACAATCGGTGCGATGCATTAGCCAGGGGCGCCATTGAACAAATGCGGCAGGGATAAAGTAAAAAACAAGATGCGGTGATTTTCTCCTGAAAGCGTTATAACTATTCGTTAAACGCAAGTTTAACGAATAGTTATAGGAACAATCCTATCGCATTGCGAACGCACTATGAGGAGCTTAGATGGCTACAGACAATTATGCGGGAAGCGAGTATAAAAAATATATGCTTAAGCTTCGGAGTCTCTGCGAGGAGCTCCCTCCTTTTTGTGGAGAATTCTTCAGAGGCATTGAACATGAAACGTTGGTTCGATCTCGGTATGCTTATGGCGTGGATCTAAAAACCTTCTTTTCTTTCCTTATTTGCCAGCCGGGTTTTGAAAAGGCAACGATGCAAGCCCTCACTTTGTTGGACCTGGACCGTGTGGATATTACCACCATCGAGAACTATTTAAGTTATGTTTCCTATTATACGGACGAAGAAGAAAAGGAGATTCTCAATGGTGGGCGAGCAAAAAAGCGGAAGCTTTCCACCCTGCGCGCCTTGTATAAATACTTTAATAAAAAAGAAAGGCTGGCTACCAATGCGCCTGCCTTTGTGGATTTACCGGTAATTCGCGAACAGGCCATTATTCGCCTTGAACCGGACGAAGTAGCGAATCTTCTGGATATCGTGCAGGCTGGAGACGGCCTTACGGAAGGGCAAAAGAAATATCATAAACGCACCCAAACCAGGGATTTGGCTATCCTTACCCTCTTCCTGGGCACGGGTATCCGCATCAGTGAGCTGGTTGGTATCAACATGGATGATATTAACTTCTCAGCCAATGAGTTTTCTATCATCCGTAAGGGCGGCAAGCAGGACATTCTGGTTTTTGGTGAGGAAGCGCGGACCGCTCTGCTTGGCTATATGCTGGAAAGAGAACGCATGACGCCCCAGATAGGCCATGAGGAAGCACTGTTTCTTTCGCTTCAAAACCGCAGAATCACCGTACGGGCTGTAGAAAATTTGGTAAAAAAATATGCGAAATTAGCAGTTCCCCTTAAGAATATCTCCCCCCATAAGCTACGCAGCACATTCGGCACGACCCTATATCGGGAGACCGGAGATATTTATCTGGTGGCCGACGTGCTGGGGCATAAGGATGTGAACACCACTCGCAAGCATTATGCCGCCGCATCCCAGGACAACAGACGTAAGGCGGCCCAAGTGGTAAAGCTTCGGGAGGATTAAACCTGCATCATCCCTCTTCCCCGTCTTTCGGCTGCTTTTTGCGTACACCGCGCAAGGTGCGCATATAGGCCGTTTTTTGTTCCGCTTCATAAGCCTTGAGGCGAGTTTCCCATTCTTCTTTTAATGCCGGGTCAATCTCGATGGGAGCGACCTGGGAAGCGTCGCACTGCCCCCCCTCTTCTTCTTCATAAAAATCGAGGGGGAACTCCAACAGCGCTCCATCATCGATACGATCCGTGCGGGAAAGCTCGGCTTCCACTTCATTGTATTGTTTGTCCATATCCAAACATCTGCAGCAATTATCGCAAACCTTGGTTGGGTCCAGATCACAATAATCCGATTCTTGCTTTCCTTGACGATTCATGATATCTCCATCCTTGCAAACATTTGTACTATGTGATATACTGCCGATAATAAGTTGCGGCAGCACGATAATGATAGTATTATACCACATCCCATCCATGGAGGTTAGCATGAAAAGGCTTGGTAAATCTCAGCAGGCGGTTTATGATTACATCCGCAAATACATCCAAGAAAACACCATTCCGCCTACCGTGCGGGAGATTTGCGCGGCAGTGGGCTTGAAATCCACTTCCACGGTGCATATGCATTTAAAAAACCTGGCGGAGATGGGGCTGATTAAACAGCACCCTTCTATGCAGCGTTCCATCACGCTTTGCGGGGAAGTACCTACCCCTAGTAACAATGCCTCCCTTTATAGGGATCTTCCATTGGTTGGATCGGTCGCTGCCGGCCAGCCTATCTTGGCCGTTGAAAACATTCAGGAATATATTTCCTTGCCTGTCTCCCTTCTCCATGGTGCAGAGCAGGATGAGGCCTTCATGCTTCGTATAAGCGGGGAAAGCATGATTGGCGCGGGAATTCAAAATGGAGATATGATTGTGGTGCACAGCGGCCTTAAAGCGGAGAATGGAGACATCGTGGTGGCGCGCGTATGTGAGGATTCCGTTACGGTGAAACGGATATTTTTTGAGCAGGATAAAATTAGGCTCCAGCCGGAAAACCCAAGCATGGAGCCGATTTATGCTACATATGACGATGTAGCTGTGGTTGGAAAGGTGGTTTCCTTATTCAGACGCTATTAAAGGCACATTTCTCCAATTTTTGTCAGCGCGTCCACGGCAAACATGGCGCCTATTCTGCCATGGGAATAGGTAAGGCCGCCTTGCACATACGCTGTATACGGCGCCTGAAGAGGACCGTCAGCGCTCAGTTCAATGGAGGAGCCCTGTACAAAAGCCCCAGCCGCCATGATGACCTGGCTCTGATAGCCCGGCATATCCCATGGTTCCGGGGTCACGAAGCTATCTATCGGCGCAGCTTTTTGGATGCTGCGGCAAAAGGCAATGAGCCCGTCCGCATTCTTAAAGCGCAAAGACTGCACGATATCGCTCCGCTGTGCAGCGCTATGCGGCATGCTGATTAACCCGGCTTCCTCAAAAACACGCGCAAACAGCACGGCGGTTTTCAGGCTTTGCGCCACCGTATGAGGCGCAAGAAACAGCCCTTGGTAGAAGGGGACGTAGCTGCCCGCGTAGCTGCCTACTTCCCTGCCCATGCCCGGCACGGTTAGCCGCCCTTCTATGCGGGCGATGGCTTTTTGCGTTCCTCCAATATACCCGCCTGTGGGCGCTATGCCGCCGCCCGGGTTTTTAATCAGGGAACCAATGATTACATCCGCCCCGTAGAAGCTGGGCTCATGCGGTTGTGTAAATTCACCGTAGCAGTTATCCACCACAATGTAGGCTGCGGTGTTTTTTTTATGGATTGCGTCGAAAACAGGCCCCATCTCCTTGGGCAATAATGCGTTGCGCCAGGCATAACCACGGGAGCGTTGCACATATACCACCCGTACACTATCATCCTCCAGCGCTTCCAACACATTGGGAAGGTCAATGGAATCAGCCTTGAGCTCCACCTGCTTATAGTTTACGCCCATGCGCCGCAGAGAGCCTGGCGCATCCCCTGCAATGCCGATGGCGTTCTCCAACGTATCATAAGGCTTGCCGGTGATGGAGAGCAAGGTGTCATCCGGCTCCAACAGGCCGGAAAGGGCTGTAAAAATGGCATGGGTACCACTTGTAAAGTGCGGACGAACCAAGGCATCCGCGCATTCAAGGGCATGGGCAAAGACTTTATCCAATGTGTCACGGCCGATATCGTCATAACCATAACCCGTAGTGGGCGCGAAATGGCGCTGGGCAACGCCTTCCTTTTGAAAAGCTTCCAAAACCCGGGCCGCATTTGCGGCCTCTATGGCATCTACCTGTCCAAAAACCGGGGCCAAAGCGGCCTCGGCATCCAGCACAAATCCAATGCTCGTATCCGCCACGCCCAATTTTTTATAAGGTTCGAAGCGGTCGTCGCTAGTCTGCATGGGGTTCCATCTCCTTTTTTGGCTCTTTATTATACTCCACCCGCTTTTGCGGGGTTATGGTGGATATTGCATGTTTATAGAGCAACATCTGCTTGCCCTCTGTTTCCACCAGCAACACAAAGCTGTCATACCCTAAAATGATGGCATTGTTGATCTGATATCCATTTGTTATATGGATGGTAACCGGTACGCGTTCCCTGCGGGCAACGTTTAAAAAGGTATCCTGTAGATTCAAAGGCTTTCCCATATCATATCTCCTCTGCCAAAATCGCACAGGCCGCATCCAGAAGTCCGGCCTCGCTGTATTGTGTAATATCCAGCCAAACAATGCGCGCATCCCGTCGGAACCAGGTCATCTGCCGTTTGGCAAAGCGGCGCGTCTCCCGCTTTATGACATCCACAGCCGTATCCAAGGTGGATTCACCCGCAAAATAAGCAAAAAGCTGCTTATATCCTAATGCTTGCAGCGCAGGTAGATTTCTATCATAACCTTTCTCCCATATGTCCCTCGTCTCTTCCAGAAGGCCTTGGGCCAACATACGATCCACTCGCTTTTCGATGCGTGCATAAAGGAGTTCCCTCGGCATGGTCAATCCAACCAGCTTGGGTGCATAGGGAATGTTTGCGGCCGCGCTTTTTTCAAAATCCGCGCACATTGGCTTCCCTGTCAATCTCTTGACTTCCAGCGCTCGAATAAGGCGCTTCGTATCGTTGGGATGAAGGCGTTGTGCAGCATCTGGATCTTCCTTTTGCAGCATCGCATAGAGGGCCCCGGGATGTCCTTTTTCCTGTTCAGCCAATTCGGCGCGAAGGCCTTCATCACCGGCCGTCTCGCTAAAATCCAACCCGCAGGTAAGCGCGTTAATATAGAGGCCCGTCCCTCCAACGACCAAGGGATACCCGCCTGCGGCATGGATAGACGCGATGGCGGCCGCAGCCAACCGCTGGTATTGTGCAACGTTAAACTTTGGCCCATCGATATCCGCCACATCCAGCAAATGGTGGGGAATGCCTTCCTGCTCCTCCACGGTTGGCTTGGCGGAACCAATATTCATACCCCGGTAGATTTGCATGGAATCTGCGGAAATAATCTGTGCTTCCAACCGCTTTGCAACCGCCACGCCCAGGGCGGTTTTCCCGCTGGCCGTAGGTCCCAGCAATACCCCAATGGCAATTTTTTTTTCGTTCATATCACAATACCCGTTTGAACAGCTTTTCAAATTCCAGCTTTTGCATCTGTACCATAACAGGCCTGCCGTGGGGGCATGTCATGGGCACACCCTTTTTCGAGTATGCTTCCAGGAGTGTGCTGATTTCTTCGGGTGCCAACGCAGCACCTGCCTTGATGGCATACTTGCAGGATGCTTGGATGAGCGCGGCGCGTTTAAGCTCCCTTGCACCCATATGGCCCTGCTTTTCCAGCATGGCTAGGGCTTCAAAAAGAAAATCCACCGTTTGGGCTTCGCCCAGAAGATCCGGCACAGCCGTTATTCGCACGGTGAGAGTGCCGAACTCTTCCATCTCAAACCCCAACTCCGCAAAGGAAGGCAGGTTGCTCACAAGCAGGTCAAACTGGGCGGGAGATAGCTTAACAACAGCGGGCAGCAGTAGCATCTGGGAAGCGCCGGCCAAATTACCCGCCATCAGCCGCTCATAGAGCCGGCGTTCATGGGCCGCATGCTGGTCAATAAAGAAGACGAGATCCCCTTGTTGCACAATCCAGTAGCAATCAAATAGCTGTCCGACCACCCGGTAAGGCGCAGCTCCAAACTCCATAGCGGCTTGAAGCGTCGCATCGGCAGCAGCAAGAGATGGCATGGCTTCCCGAGCTGACTTTCTTTCATCTGCTTTATTGTCCTGGCTGGCTTCTTTTAAAGAGGCTGGTGTATCGACGCGTTGCCAATTCTGGATTTGTCTGCTATGGGAATAGGACGTTGCACTTGCTTCGCGCATGGGCATAGCCTCTCCCTTCCGCAATCCGTCTCCAAGTTGTTCCCTAAGATTGGAGGGTACGTACACTTCCCTTTCCGCTATCGTCTCCCCTTCCCCTATCTTTTCATCAAAATGGCTGGTTTGCTTACGAAAAGCCGGGAGATCCACACCCCGCAGCAGGGGTGCGACGGAGTCCCCCAAGGCCTTTCGGCAAGCAACCGTAACCGCCCGAAGGAGGGTGTCCTCTTCCCGAAAACGAACCTCCAGCTTCTGGGGATGGACATTTACATCCACTTCATCCCAGGGAAGTCCTAAATGCATGACGTAAAATGGGAATTTTCCGCTCATGAGCCGGGTATCAAAGGCACGCTGGGCAGCAAAAGATACTTTTTGTGAGTGGATATACCGGCCGTTTACATAAAGGGATTGTTGAAGCCGGTTGGGGCGGGCAATCTGTTCCGTGCCCAAAAATCCATAGATGGTTATCATCCCGTCGTCATAGGAAAACGGACGAAGATGCTCCAGAACTTTGCTCCCGTAAACGCAATAGATGGCATTTTTTATATCCCCATCCCCTAGGCTTTGGTAAATCGTTTTTCCAGCATTCAGGAATCGAAAGGAAATCTCCGGGTGGGCAAGAATAATCCGAGAGACAAAATCGCCGATAGCGGCGGCTTCAGCCCTGCGGCTCTTTAAGAACTTTCGCCGGGCAGGAACGTTATAGAAAACATCCCGCACTTCGATGCCGGTTCCTTCCGCCCAGGCGATGGGGCCGCACGATTGAATATCCCCTCCCGCAATCTCGATGCATGTACCGGATTCTGCTTCCGCAGTGCGGGTCGTAAGGCGTATGCGGGCAACCGCCGCAATGGAGGAAAGGGCTTCGCCCCGAAATCCCAGGGTATGGATGCGCTCCAGATCCTCCGCGGTAGCGATCTTACTGGTGGCATGGCGTAAAAAGGCAGTGGGAACATCCGCTGCGGGGATACCCGTACCATTGTCACTTACCCGCAGATACTCTATCCCGCCCCCATCTATCTCCACGGTTATGCTGGTGCTTCCCGCATCGATGGCGTTTTCCAACAATTCTTTCACAATGGAAGAAGGCCGTTCCACCACCTCTCCGGCAGCGATCTGGTTGGCGATATGTAGGCTTAAAACCTGGATCTTGTTCATGTTACCTCAGTTTTGCACGCAGGTGCAGGTCATATAGCTTGTTTAGAGCATCCATCGGGGTTAGTGCATTTACGTCAAGAAGTTGCAGGTCGTTGACAATATCGTCCGGCGTAGTTGGGCCAAACAGGGTAAGCTGCTGATCCGGTTCTTCTTCCCCTTGGGCACCATCCAAAATGGCCTCATGATTAATATCGGAAGCCTCCAACTGGCTTAGAATTTCCTTTGCTCTGGTAATTACGTCCTCCGGAAGCCCAGCCAAACGGGCAACCTGGATGCCAAAGCTCTTATCCGCCCCGCCGCGGACGATCTTGCGCAGAAATATGATATCCTCCCCCACCTCTTTTACGGATACCCGGTAATTCTTAATGCCGGCAAGTTTTCCTTCCAGCTCTGTGAGCTCGTGATAGTGGGTGGCAAACAGGGTTTTGGCACCACATTTTGCCCTGTCCGCAATATGTTCCAAAACGGCCCAAGCGATGCTCAGCCCATCGAAGGTGCTGGTACCCCGGCCAATTTCATCAAGGATGAGCAGGCTATTTTCCGTAGCATTTTTAAGAATGTTGCTCATTTCCATCATCTCTACCATAAAGGTGCTTTGGCCAGAAGCTAGGCTGTCCGAAGCGCCGATACGGGTAAAGATCCGGTCCGTAATGCTGATGGAGGCGGAGGCGGCCGGTATAAAGCTGCCGATATGGGACATGAGGACAATTAGGGCAACCTGCCGCATATAAGTGCTCTTCCCCGCCATATTGGGCCCGGTAAGAATCAGCAAGCGGTTTTCCTTGCTATCCAATAGGGTATTATTAGGAATAAAGCCTCCATTAAGGCCACATTCTACTACCGGATGGCGACCATCCAAAATTTCAATTTTCCCCTTCATCTGCAGCTTGGGCCGATTATAGCCGTGCATAAAGGCAGCTTGAGCGAGGCTGTAATAAGCATCCAGGCTGGCGATAAGCCTGGCATTTTCCTGGAGACGGTCGATGCAGTCGGAAAGGACGCGGCGCAATTCAAGAAAAAGCGCATATTCAAGAGCCACACCTTTTTCTTCCGCGCCTAGAATGGCGCTTTCCAGCTCTTTGAGTTCGGGTGTAATATACCGTTCGCAATTTGCCAAGGTCTGCTTGCGTTGATATGTATAGGGAACCAAGTGTTCGGCTGAACGGCTCACTTCGATATAATAGCCGAATACACGGTTGTACCCGACTTTTAAGTTTTTGATGCCGGTTTTCGTACGCTCGTCCGATTCCAGCTTTATCAACCAATCCTTACCGTCACGAGAGGCAGTTCGGTAGCCGTCCAACTCCGCGTTATAGCCATCCTTAATAAACCCGCCTTCCTTTACGCTGAGCGGCGGGTTTTCGGCGATGGCGCTGCAAAGGAGGGATACGATATCCTCCATAGGGTCTAATCCATCCCGAATGCGGCTTAATTCCGCAGATTTTAGAAGATCCAGAATGGGCAAGATCTGCGGAATGCGGAAAAGAGATTGGGAAAGGGCCTGGCAATCCCTTGGGGTTATAGACCCATAGGCAATGCGGCTGCAAAGTCGTTCAATATCGTAAACGGCGGAAAGGGCCTTTCCCAAGGCTTCCCGTTCTACCGGCTTATTTGCAAGGGATTCCACCGCATCCAACCGCGCGTTTATATCCGCTATGTTTTGGAGCGGTTGTTCAATCCAGGTGCGCAATAAACGCCCTCCCATAGCCGTGGCCGTTTGATCCAGCAAATATAGCAAGGTGTTCTTTTTATTTCCATCTGCCCGTATGGGCGTCGTCAGTTCCAGATTGCGCCGGGATGTTGCATCGATGCGCATAAATTTGGATCGGGTTACGGTGCGAAGGGTACGGATATGCAAGAGGGCGTTTTTCTGGGTATCTTCCAAATAAGCGATTAATGCCCCGGCGGAAGAAATGGCATAGCTCATTTCTTCACAGCCAAAGGGTTTTGTGTTCTTTTGCCTAAAGTGCTTGAGCAGGCGCGCGCTTGCCCCTGCGGCTTCAAATGCGCCGCCACCATAGCATTGGAGATAATAAGCACCCTGCAGCCGCTTGACAAGAATCTCTTGCAAAAAT
This sequence comes from Candidatus Pelethousia sp., assembly GCA_034933245.1. Lineage (GTDB taxonomy): Bacteria > Bacillota > Clostridia > Christensenellales > CAG-138 > Pelethousia. Next base: position 3,762 of record JAYFNX010000016.1, on the reverse strand, counting down.
AAAGCGTCATTGGCAATGATCTCCGTAGGCTGGATGCGAGCAAGCTCATCCATAAGCTCCGCCGGCCAATTTTGACCGCCCATCTCCATGGTATAAAAAGCGCCGGTTGATACATCGCAATAAGAAAGGCCCAAATTGCTTTCAAAAAGATAAAGCGAGACGATATAGTTGTTTTGACGCTCGGAGAGCATGCTCTCCTCAATTACAGTACCCGGGGTGATGACGCGGATCACTTCACGCTCCACCAACCCTTTGCTTTCCTTCGGGTCCGTAATCTGTTCGCAGATGGCCACCTTATACCCCTTTTCGATGAGGCGGTTGATGTACATCTCCACAGAATGATACGGCACGCCGCACATGGGCGCACGTTCCTGAAGGCCGCAATCCCGCCCGGTGAGCACAATTTCCAGCTCACGCGAAGCGGTCAGAGCGTCCTCAAAGAACATTTCATAAAAATCGCCCAACCGATACATTAAGATGCAGTCAGGATACTGGTCCTTTACCTGCATATATTGCTGCATCATGGGAGTGAGACTTGCAGGCATAGGGCTCCTTTTTCAGCTTGCTTAGTGCTTGCAGCCCGCGCAGGAGGCGCAACTTCCGGTGCAACAGCTTTCTTCCGATACATCCCCATCAGGATCATCCATGCCGATGCAGGCGGCAATGGTCTCGTTTACCTGCTGCATAAGGGATTGGAATGCCTGCTGAGCTTCCATCATTTCGATAAACACGGGATCGGTCATCAGCGCGCTCTGAATTTCATCCATTTGCCGGCTAAGCTCCATCATTTCATCCTTTTCAGAGCCTTCGGCTTCCATCAGTTGCACGATGTCATCCCGTTTCCCCGTATAGTTCTGCATCATTTGCTGAATGCATTGATTTGCATCCATGGCGGCTTTGGCCTCCAACATGCGGCGAAATTCCATGGATTCACTCAAGGCCAACCCCAATTCCTGCGCTTTTTCGATAATCATTTTCTGTTTGTCCCTTTCTACAATATCGCTAGCTATATATCCGCTCGCCAATGAGAGAATTGACTTGATAGGCGGTGATGCGAACCTTGCATAAGCTGCCTGCCAGTTCCTCTCCGCCGGGGAAATACACCATTTTGAAACAAGGAAGCTTTCCATAAGCCATTGTCTCTCCGCCCCTTGTGTCGTATCCTTCCACCAGAATTTCGCCTTCCTGGCCGAGGAAATGGCGGTTGCTTTCTTTTAGGATTCCGGCGATTGTTTCATTGAGCCGAGCCAGCCGTTCCTTTTTCGTCGCTTCGTCGATCTGATTCTCCATCTTGGCTGCAGCCGTGCCGTTTCTGGGTGAGTACATGAATGTATATGCCGCTGCAAATCCAGCCGCCTCCGCCAAACTAAGCGTATCCAAAAAATCCGCTTCCGTCTCGCCTGGGAAGCCAACTATAATATCCGTAGTGATCTCGATCCCCTCTACCCGCTCCCGCAAAGCGGAGACAAGCGACAAATAGTCCTCTCTGGTGTACCTGCGGTTCATTGCCGCTAAAATCCGGTTACTTCCGGACTGCACAGGCAAATGGATATGGTTGCAAACCTTCGGCAGCTCCGCCATGGCGTCTATCAGGCGCGAAGAAAGATCCTTCGGATGGGACGTCATAAAGCGAATGCGCGCAATGCCGTCTATCTCATGAACCTTCCGCAGCAAGTCTGGGAAATCCACATTTCCTTCATCTCCCCGATAGGAATTCACGTTTTGTCCAAGAAGGGTAATTTCTTTATATCCATCCCCTGCTAAACCCCGAATTTCTTCCAAAATACTTTGGCTCGTACGGGAACGCTCACGCCCCCGCACATAGGGCACGATGCAATACGTACAGAAATTATCGCATCCGTACATGATGGTTACATTGGTAGAAAAATTGCTTTCCCGCAAAACAGGCAATCCTTCTGCGATTTCCCCATCCCCATCGGAAACGGCAAAGACCCGTCTGCCCGCCAAAACATCTTCCAGAAGGACAGGAAACCTATGCAGCTCATTGGTTCCAAACACCATATCCACAAAGGGAAACCGCTTATATAGTTTCCTGGCAACCTCTTCCTGTTGCATCATGCAGCCACAAACGGCTACACAAAGGCCAGGATGCTCGTCCTTTTGTTTTTTGAGGGCACCCACATTTCCAAATACACGTTTTTCCGCATGCTCCCGCACACAGCAGGTATTGAAAAGAATAAGATCCGCATCTTCCTTTGCGGTGGCCTTTTGATAGCCGATTTCTGCCAACATCCCTGCCAGCTTTTCGCTATCATGGTCGTTCATTTGGCATCCATACGATTCTATATAATAATGTAGCCCTCTTTGGGACAGAGCCTCCCGGAGCCGCAAGGAAGCGGCACGGCCTTGGGCGATGGCTTCCGAAGAAACAAAAATAGGTTTGCGCATGCAATCTCCTTAAAATCCAGAATGATCCATACCCATTATAGCTACTTTGCCCGCATGGCGCAAGCGCGTCTATCGCGCGGAAATGTCGAAATCCTTTTCAGCCGAGCGGCAAAAAAACTTTAATTTGAGGTAAAACTCTATAGACGCCTCTAGAAACCAACCGCCATTCTCATTACGGTTCCCGATTGCGTGCAGATTTTCATATGGCATATTTTTCAGCGGAAAGAAACCACAAAATGTATAGATAGGAATGAATATGTATTTTAAAGAATTATATAGCAGCATACTATATATCGACAATTATAATAATTATCCAACTATTTCAGCTATGTTTAAGCAATGTAGGAATGTGTATTTCTTTCTTGATATTGCTGTGATAAAATTCATTTATTGTGTATGTGATTTATATACCCACAATATTTTTTCCCATGGGTTTTCAGATGTAGCATATCGCTTCCTTAATTATAGATAAAAAGCGGCAGATGCATTTCATGCTAAAAATAGGGATTTCTTTCAATTCTTGGAAAAGATGCGACTTTGTTTAAAAAGAATATTGACAAGTGGACCAAAATGCTGTATATTTGTATGCGTCGCGTGACGCACGAACGTACTTAGCGGGGTGTAGCGCAGTCTGGTAGCGCACGTGCTTTGGGAGCATGGGGCCGGGGGTTCAAATCCCTTCACCCCGACCAATTGTGGCCCCTTGGTCAAGCGGTTAAGACACCGCCCTTTCACGGCGGTAACAGGAGTTCGAGTCTCCTAGGGGTCACCACTTTTTCCTTCCTCGTTTGGGCCTTTAGCTCAGTTGGTCAGAGCGGTCGGCTCATAACCGATTGGTCCGGGGTTCGAGTCCCTGAAGGCCCACCACTTTTTATGTTGGCCCGGTAGTTCAGTTGGTTAGAATGCTAGCCTGTCACGCTAGAGGTCAGGGGTTCGAGCCCCCTTCGGGTCGCCACTTTGTTCACCGTTGCTGGTGTAGCTCAATTGGCAGAGCAGCTGATTTGTAATCAGCAGGTTGCGGGTTCGAGTCCCATCACCAGCTCCAATGATAAACTAATTTTTTGCCGTGGATGGGTTCCCGAGCGGCCAAAGGGAGCAGACTGTAAATCTGCCGTCACAGACTTCGGTGGTTCGAATCCACCCCCATCCACCACTTTTTCTGCGGGAATGGCGGAATTGGCAGACGCGCACGGTTCAGGTCCGTGTGTTGGTGACAACATGCAGGGTCAAGTCCTGTTTCCCGCACCACCCCAAATGAACCTCGAATGTTCAAAAGGACAAAAACAGACTGACATATCGACAGCCAGTTTTTGTTTTGGCGTGGTTTCCTTTCAGTTATAATAAAGGTACCCG
>JAYFNX010000015.1:0-97009 GCA_034933245.1 Candidatus Pelethousia sp. | reverse complement strand
TCCATAGGAGAAGATTTTTTAGAATTTAAGCCTTGCCGGCCGGATCAGGAATTACCGGAGCTTTACTATGGGACACCGGTAAAGATGAATGTATATAATTGCCGGATGGGCTTTAAGGTGCTCAGCGGCATCATTTCCCGTTCAGGGAAGTCCATATTAAAAATATCTGGCCTGGAGATGCTGGTGGCTTCTGACAGGCGGCAGTTCCTGCGCATCAAAACCAACTCTGTAGGGCAGGTATATCTCCTCAATGAAGATATGAGCAAGTCCGGAGCGGCGCCGGTTCGTGTGCACATTGAAGATATAAGCCTGGGCGGCATTCAGTTTTCCACCCCCGTAATCTATAACCTGCAGAACAATATTCTTATCAAATTGCGCCTCTTCGAGTTTTCTATAGAATTGCGATGCTACATTCAGCGTATCGTGAAGGGGAGCGGCACGGGGCTCAGCTATTATTATGGCTGCCAGTATGCCGATCTTTCGCAAGAGGAAGAGGAAGCGATGCACCGGATGCTCCTGCGCCTCCAGCAGAACAGGCGGGCACGAAACAACCGATAAAGAAAAGCGCCTGTCTTCGGACAGGCGTTTGGTTTACCGAAAAAGCGCATCTTGTGCTTTTCGAGGCTTATCGGATAGATGGCGATACGAACGAAAAAATTCCAGCATTTAAAAGTAACCAATATTTTATCCGATTCACTTCCTCGGCTTTTTGCCGGGGATTTTTCGGCCCGCAGAGGGCTTGTCGGCATATTTAGAGGAAGAGACGCGTTGTGGGATTGCGTTAAGCGGGATGAATTACAATCTTAAAGTCCATATGGGCAACCTCATCCCCAAAGTCCTCGCCACATTCGATGTTGATCTCATTGTCCACGGTGGTGATCCAATTAACCGTCACCTTCCGGCCTTTTGCGCTGGCCTCATCCATAAGCAACAGCATGTTCAGTAGCATTTTCGCAGTGGAGCTGTTGAAATAGCGCAGCTCACAATCAAAGGTAAAGCTTGGAAAATCCGTGCTAAGATATCCCTGCAGCCACGCGATGATATCCGCATAGAATTCCAGCACGTTTTCGTGAAAAGATTCGCCCTGAAATCGCATATAGCCCTGTTCCTCATCGATATAGATATAAGGCGTGGATCCTGTTTTCTGCTTTTCCAACTTGAACATGGTTTTTCTCTCCTTTCAGCCGACGGTGACAAACATCGTAAAGAACGAGTAGCCATCTTCAAGCGGCGTAAACTCATATTCGATTTTTGAGCTGGCACGCCTGGCGATCTCGATCAGCCCAACCCCGGCGCCCTTGCTCTGCGGATTGACGTTTTCGGCACGGATCCGTTCTTTGTAGTACTTGCGCAGTTCCGGCTTATCCAATGTATTGAGAAAGTCAATGCGCTCCTTTATTAAAACGGTATGTTCGTCGCAGACCTTATTCCCGCATTGGATGAAGTATTTCCCATCTCGGGCGCCCAAGAAAAATACGCCGGAGGCAACTTGAAATTCTTTGCCGAGAACTTCGCTGGAAACAAGGCTTGTATCTGCGGAATAATGAAGGACATTGTACATCTGCTCAATAAAGATGGAAAAAACGGATTGCGAGATGGAAAGGGGCAACTCGTCAATCTCCAGCCGCTTACGCAACGTTTGGCTAATACCTTCCACGCCGTCCGCCCAGATGGGCCCGTTATAAATAATGCTGACATGGTTATCGGAGATCATTTTATAGTAGGCGAGCATGTTTGGAATCATAGAGTATCCTCCGTTTGAGAAAGATCGTGGTTCATCCGCCTCCAAGCCATATCCTATGAATGGAGCGGTTGCAAGCAGACTGTGCGCCCATTGATTTGCAGCCGTGTGGCTAAAACGAATGCAACGAGGCCTATGGGTAACAACGAGGCTGGTTTACAGGAACGGCATCTGCGGATAAACCGCTATTATTATAGCTTCCCCACCGTTCTTCGTCTAGCCTGTACGAAAGAATTCTTACAACACCCGAAAGCTTACCAGCGTTACGTCATCTCGCCGGTTCTCGCCCTCCATATAGGTTTCAAAGGCATTCCATATTGCTTGGGTAATATCCGCTTGGGAACGACCGTGATGCTCCAGGATAAGCTGCTTGAAACGGCTATAACCAAAAGGAACTTTGCCGGCTCCTCCGACCTGCTCAAACAACCCGTCCGAAACGATGTAATAGCAGGCGCCTTCCCTTGCGGGAATGCGGACCGTCTTAATCTGGTCCGGACTTTGCAGGCTTCCATCGCCGATGGATAGCCGTTGGCCCTTAACACAATCCGCCGTTTTCCCATCACACATAAACACATGCAGCTTGGCGGAGGCGAGCACGATATTTCCATCCGGCTGAATGAACAAAATGGCCAAATCAGCTCCGTCTCGGATATCGGAGCAGTCGCGCTCCCCATCCGTTACGTTTAAAACGTTCACCAACCGCTGTTCCAACTGCCATAGAATTTCCGCCGGATCATGGCAGATTTCCTCATGCACAATGGTATCCAGGGCGGAGACGACCAACATGGTCAGCAACGCGCCTGGCGTGCCGTGGCCGGTGCAATCGCACACGCAAAGGACCGCGCCGGCAGGAAAGCGTTTTAGCCAATAAATATCACCGCCCACCACATCTCGCGGTTCCCAAAGGACACAGGAATCCGTAAACGTCTCTTCAAAGGCCTTGGGGGAAGGAAGCAAATTATTCTGGATTTTGCGGGCATAATTTAGGCTGGCCAGGATATTGCAGTTACTTTCCTGAAGGGCTGCCGCCTGCTGTTCAAGAACGGTAGATTGCCGGACAATTTTTCCCATTTGCTGCTTCAAACTCCCCACCATTTCGTTAATGCCACAGCTGAGTACGGCAAATTCCGGTGTAGACTTCGCATCCACTACCTCGTCTAGATCCCCATCGGTAATCTTTCTAAGCCCATCGTTAACAAGCGACACATCGCCAATGATCTTTTGCTTCAGTAGGAAAAAGATGGCCGCGATAATTGCCAAGCCCAGTAAAACGCTGCTGGTGGCCGCTACAATAAGCTGGCTCCTTTGTTCCGCGAACAGGGATTTTTGCGTAAAAGTGACTAACATCCGGTACCCGACGGCTTCGCCAAACACAGCATATACCATCTCCCCGTTTACTTGCATCCAGCAGCAGGTTTTGCTCCGTTTGGAAAAAGCATCTCCAAGCCCCAGTTCCTGGTAACTCTTTCCCACAAGCTTTCTTTTCGAATCGCCAACTACGATACCGGTGTTTTTATCCAATGCGATTACGTTAATGCCGTCCGTAACATTAAAGCCCGCGATGACAACGTCGATCCGGTTGTTTACCAGGGCGGCATCCATAACTTCGGGAACCACGCCTACCTGCACAATCCCGGCTTTATCCTGCCGCGCCACGCCAATATATTGAAACGGTTTCCCTTCCATCCCATTAGGCCGTGGATTTTGCGCAAGGGCAAAACGTTTATCCACGAGGGCGGTCAAAAAAGGACGGGTTTGATCAGAGGACGAAAAATCAAAACCGTAATAGGCAGGCACATTTCCCCATCGCAGAACGCCTGCTTCGTTCGTTACGTGAATTTCATCCACACGCAAAAGTTCGACCAGCCGCTCCATTTCGGAAAGGCTCTCTAAAATAGAGGGGGTTTGGGCGATAATCTCAGCCAAAGCCCGGGCCCGGGACACATAATTTTCATTTAGGTTCGTGACAAGGCTGCGGGTAATGGCCGCGTTTTCCATAAACCGAAAGCGGATTTGCTTAATGAGCACGGCGCCTTCCTGCTCGGCATGTTTTTCGGAAAAACCCGTTTGTACAAAAAAACTGCACAGTAGCGTGATGCTGACTGTAACCACCATGATTAGCAGAAAATAGCGAATGAATATTTTTTGCATAGGAGCCCCGATCTTGAAGAAATACATATTATTCCATTATATCTATTCTATAGCAAACGGCTATCTTCCGCAAGAGAGCCATCTCCAAAGTCCAACGGGGGCCTTCCCACGCTGCCTAGTAGGAGCATTTTTGCGTATAGCCTTCATTGCGCGATCGGTTCCTGCGCCGTCCGGGCTTCTTTTGACATAAAAAACATAACCGCAAATGGGAACGATGTGCATATACGGGCAGCGCTAAAATGCCCTGCGTCCTGCATGGAACGCAAAAATAAATTATGATAGCTAATGATTTGACGGCAAGATGCGCTTGACAAGTGGAAGGCAGAAATTTACAATAGACGCTAATAGGAATCATATGCATCTGTAGCCATAGGCTCTTTCGCGCAAACGGATGGGGGCGATTGGCCCGAAGATTGGCTGGCAAGCCGGATTCCTGAATCAAGGCGGAAAAGGAAAAGCATATATGCCAAGGGGCAGGTGCCAAACAAAGCAATCAATAAGAATTATGGGCAAGAAGGAACAGCATGCAGGCTGTTAGGGAGGTTTGTTGAAAATGAAAAAGGTTTGGCGTATACTCTTACTTAGTTTATTGGTGGTTTTAGCGGTTTTGACATGCATGGGGTGCGGCAATGCGCAGCATTCCGGTATTCCAAATGCGGATGGTGCCCAACTGCAAGACGGGCAGATCTCTGTCTACGCCAGCTTTTACCCCATGTATGACTTCGCGCGCAAGATCGGCGGCGAGAAGGTTCACGTTGTGAACATGGTACCGGAAGGTTCCGAGCCCCATGATTGGGAACCAACGGCCGCGGATATTGCGGGGCTGGAGAACGCCCGGGTTTTTATTTATAACGGTGCGGGGTTGGAGCATTGGGCGGAAGATGTGCTTGCCTCCTTGCAGAATCAAGAACTGATTGCCGTGGAAACAAGCGCCGGGATCACACTTATGGAAGGACACGATCACCATCACGAAGACGGGGATGCGCACGAAGAGGATGCCCGGGAGGAAGGACAAGCTGTTTACGATCCGCATGTTTGGCTGAATCCGTTAAATGCGAAAAAGCAGATGGAAGCCATAAAAAATGCTTTTGTTCAGGCCGATCCCGCCAACCGGCAGGTATACGAAGCCAATTATGAAAAAAACGCTGCCGATCTTGATAAACTTGATGAAGAATTCAAGGCAACCCTTGCAGGGCTTCCCAAGCGGGAGATTGTTGTTGCGCACGAGGCTTTCGGCTATCTTTGCGACGCCTATGGCCTTACGCAAGTTGGAATCGAGGGGTTAACGCCGGATTCAGAGCCCGATCCCGCGCGGATGGCCGAGATTATCGATTTTGCCAAAGCACACGACGTGGGCGTAATCTTCTTTGAAGAGTTGGTAAGCCCGAAGGTAGCCGAAACCGTTGCCAAGGCCATTGGCGCACAAACGGCGGTTTTAAGCCCTATTGAAGGCTTGAGCGATGAACAGCGTCTTGCAGGGGACGATTATTTTGCCGTGATGCGCCAGAACTTGACGGCGCTTAAAGCGGCATTACAGTAAGGAAATCAGAATGTCCAGCATAATTGAGGTAAATAGCCTAAGCTTTCACTATGGGAGTGAAGCGATTTTTTCAAAGGTCAGCTTTTCGGTGAATCCGGGAGATTTTGTGGCCATCGTGGGCCCCAACGGAACGGGTAAAAGCACATTGCTGCGCCTTATTTTGGGAGAGCTTACGCCAACGGCCGGAACCATTCGGCTTATGGGGCAGGATATACAACGGTTCCGCGATTGGCCCAAGATCGGGTATGTGCCGCAAAACGGATTTCAATCCGGCAACGGATTTCCAGCTACGGCCGAGGAGATCGTAAAGGCAAACCTGTTTTCGCAAATCGGGCTGCTTCGCTTCCCTCGTAAGGAGCATCAGGAAAAAACTATGGGCGCCCTAGCAATGGTGGGCATGGAGGGCTATGCAAAACGGCTGATCGGCGAGATGTCGGGGGGCCAGCAGCAGCGGGTGATGCTGGCAAGGGTGCTGGTAGGTAGCCCGACCATTATGCTGCTTGATGAGCCTACCGCCGGTGTGGACGAGCGCACCATCCAATCCCTTTACGAGCTGCTATCGCGCTTAAACCGGCAGACAGGGCTTACCATTATCATGGTTACCCATGATACGGCCCGGGCGGCGGAATGCGTTTCCCGAATTTTGTGCCTGGAAGAAGGCTCGCTGGTGGAACTTGAAAAGGAACAGCTTCATGAGGAGCTTTCGCACAAACATAAACATCCCATCATCGGTACATCCATCCCGAAAAAGGAGGAACCTGCAAATGCCAGCAATTCTTGCATATGATTTTATGCGCCGGGCATTTATTGTTGGCATTTTGCTTGCAGTTATCGTTCCTTGCATTGGGATTATCGTGGTGTTGAAGCGCCTTTCCATGCTTGGCGACGCCCTGTCCCATACATCGCTTGCCGGCGTAGCGGCCGGATTGATTTTAGGCATCAATCCCATATTGGGAGCGGTAACCGCCTGTGTGGCGGCGGCCCTCAGCATTGAGGCTATTCGCAAGCGGATTCCTAAGTTCTCCGAAATGTCCATTGCGATTATCATGTCCGCGGGAATCGGCCTTGCAGGTGTGCTTTCGGGCTTTGTAAAAAGCGCAGCCAACTTTAACAGTTTCCTTTTTGGCAGCATTGTGGCGATTGACGATTTCGAGATGCTCTTGGTGGCCTGTATTAGCTTCGCCGTCATGCTGGCCTTTATGCTATTATATAAGGAACTCTTCTATATCGCCTTCGACGAGAGGGGAGCCCGGCTTGCCGGCATTCCTGTGCGGACTGTGAATTTTATTTTTACCATACTCACGGCCGCCACGGTTTCTGTGGCCGCGCGTACGGTAGGTGCGCTGATCGTTTCCTCCTTGATGGTTATTCCCGTTGCCTGCGCCATGCAGTTTGGGAGAAGCTACAAGCAGACCGTCCTCTATTCCGTATGCTTCGCTATGCTTTTTACCGTTCTTGGCCTGTTCCTTTCCTATTATGGGGGACTGCGGCCAGGGGGAACCATTGTACTCATAGGGGTAGTATGCTTGCTGTTGATTTTTCTCTATAAGAAGTGCCGTTGCCATGCTGCAACGAATCGGGAGCAAGCAAGATAAGAACATGCTAGGAACGAAAGGGGGAGCAAGCATTGAAGGAGCTTAAAGTCGAATGGCCTTCCAACCTGAAAAGAACCAAGCCGCGCGAATGCATACTGTCTGTGCTTGAAAAGGCGGATAAGCCTTTAAGCGCCATGGAGATCTGCTCCGCAATTGAGAAAAGTGGGGAGTCAGCCTGGCTCTCTACGGTTTATAGAGTGTTAGAGCTTTTTGTAAAAAAGGGAATGGTGGCAAAAATTGCGATTCTGAATGGAGAAACAGCCCTGTATGAATTGAACCGTTTTGAGCATAAGCATTATGCGGTATGCCTGATGTGCCATAAGATTATTCCAATGGACAATTGCCCCATGGAAAAATTCATTCCCAACATTCAGGATTCCGATTTTCGGGTTATGGGGCATAACCTGGAGATATACGGGTACTGCAAGGATTGTGACCCCAAGCAAAGAAGCCTCTAAACAGGCCCCATGGCCAGCTATGCAAAAGAAAAACCCCGCACACATTGTTTGCGGGGCTTGTTGTATGTAGAAAACCACCCGCTAGGCAGGTGGTTCAGGGGGGCTTAAAGCTATAGGTAGGACAAGAAACCTCCTTTTGATTCAGAATAAGCGAGCGGTCTGGCAACTGTAAGGAAAGAGCCAATCAAAAGGAGGTCAACATGAGTGACGAGAAAAGTCTATCCCACACGAAATGGAGCTGCAAATATCATGTAGTGTTTGCGCCTTAGTATAGGCGAAAGGTATTTTACGGAGAGAAGAGACGGGCAATAGGAGAAATACTTCGAAAACTATATGAGCGGAAAGGAGCAAGAATCGTAGAAGCCGAAAGTTGCCGGACCATGCCCACATGTTGTTGGAGATACCGCCCAAAAAGAGCGTATCGAGTTTTATGGGATATCTGAAAGGGGAAAGCAGCTTCATGATCTACGAGCAATTTCCGGAACTGAAATATAAATACCGCAATCGGGAGTTCTGGTGCCGGGGATATTATGTAGATATCGCAGGGAAAGATGCGAAAAAAATACAGGAATATATTAAAAGGCAATTAGAAGAAGATAAGATGGGAGAGCAGCTAAGTATCCCCGATCCGAAAGACCCGTTTACGGGTAGCAGGAAAAAAGCTCCACGCGTATGCCAGATCGTATATGCGCCTATTTGGGCATAACCAGGATGAAAGTGCTTTGCCCGCATATGAAATATCCCCCGGCTTTGCCGGGGGATATTTATTGGCGCAAGATAGCTTCGCCGCATGACGGGCAGCCTCTTGGGAGCAGAATCATTCTATTTCAAATCCGAAAGGATTCTTGCCACGGATGAAAAGAATGCCAAGAGTTCCCGGGCCGCAATGACAGCTTACTGTGCAGCCGGCCCTTGTTTCATAAATATGAGAAAAATGGGCGCATTCATTTACCGTCTCTAGAACCGCTTGGAGAACGGATGGCGGAACAGCCGTATAAGTAATGAAAAGCCTGTCTGTCCAAATATCGTGTTTGCTCAACCGTTCCCGTATATAGGCTTGGATGCAGCGCTCGAAGGAACCCCGGTACTTCTTGCAAACGCGCATACTACCGTTGACAACCTCGATGCAAGGCTTAAGACTAAGCAGATTTGCGCCTAAAGCCGCCGCGGAGGAGCAACGCCCACCCTTGACCATATAATCCAACCGATTGATGAGAAAGCTGGCGTCCACCTGCGCTGTCAGCGCCTCCAGCTTTGCAACCATCCCTTCAACGGAGCGGCAATGCGCAGCCAGCTTGCATGCTTCGAGCACGATGTGGCCCTGGCCGGTAGAGAGGTTTTTTGAATCGACAACATATACGTTGGATAGCGGCTGCGCTCCCAAAACAGCATTTTTATAGCTGGATGAAAAAGAGGAGCCCAAGGAAATATGCACAACAGCGTCCGCCTCTTTTGCCCAGCTTTGAAATGCAGCGTTATATTCCTCCGGATTACGCGCCGAGGTGACGCAAAGGGAGCCGCCCCCATCTACATGCTGAAAAATTTCAGACGGCGAAATATTTACACCATCCAAATACGCATTCCCGCCTTTGGTAACGGCCAGCGGCATGATGCGAATCCCGCATTCCGAAAGGAGCGTTGGAGATAGGTCGCAAGTGCTGTCGGCAGTGATTTGGATCTTCATGTTGTCCTCCTGTGAGGGCCTGGATCGGCCGAAAAATCTCTATGGACAGATCCTGCCCAATTTTTTCAGGGAAGGTGGTAAGCTTATAGGCGAAAGGACGGCACATATCTCCCACTTCATTCGCCTTAGAAGGCGCATGGAATGAACCTGGGGCAGGCGCGCGCATGCACCTCGGAAGCAAAGCAAACCACACAAAGTAAGGCCGGAAAACGCAGGCGCTTCGGGCCTTATGAAGGATATGGGAAAGCCCCTATGTTCCTTCCCACCATAATAGTGCTTATGATAAACCACAAAGCGCAACGGAACTTCAACTCAACATCAACCAGCGTTGATATGTATCACCATAAAGAAACCCGCCGGGCGAGGGCGGGTAGATGCAAGGGGGATCTATCTTACAGAAGCGGAAGCGTAACCGTAAAGCTGCTGCCGCAGTCGGGGGCACTCTCAATCTTGATGGAGCCGCCGGCAGTATCAAGAATTCGTTTTACAAGGGCTAACCCCAAGCCATTGCCCTCTTCCTTATGGGAACTGTCTGCCTGATAGAACCGCTCAAAAATATGCGCGCGTGCATCTGCGGGAATTCCGGGGCCGCTATCTTCCACGAAGCATGTCACATGGCCTGCCCCCGCATCCCGCATCAGACGGATTTTGACCGCCCCTCCATAAGGATCGAATTTAATAGCGTTGTCGATCAGGTTCGTCCACACGTGCAACAGAAGGTTTTCATTGCCGCAGACCATAAGCGGCTCCAAATCCACATCGAATTCAATTTGTTTATCGCTCCATTTTTGCTCAAGGGAAAGGATAGCCTGCCGGATTTGCTCATCGAGACGGAAGTTCGTTTTATTTGCTTCAATGGCTTGGTTATCTACCTTGGAAAGCAAAAGAATGTTACCCACCAGCTCAGAGAGACGCCGGGTGTTGAAAAGAATCTTCTCCACATATTCCTGCTGCTCGTCAACCGTTTGATTGCGGTCCTGCAGCAGCATGGCATAGCCCTCAATTGCGTTTATTGGCGTTTTGAACTCATGGGAAACATTGGAGATAAAATCGCTTTGCAGGGTTTCGGTTGCACTAAGCCCTCGTACCATCAAATTGAAGTTTGCATAGGTATCCTGCAGTTCTCGAATCTTTGTGGCGCTTTCCAGGCGCACGGTGAAGTCCCCGGCTGCAACACGGCTCATGGCATTGCTTAAACGGGTGAGCGGCGCGAGAATCCATTTGCTTAAATAGCCGGTGAGAACACCGCCCAGCGCTACGCTGAAGAGTAAGATCCATACGAATGTAGGAATAACGACCGTGGCGGAAACAAACGTATTGAGGAGGAACGTAATGAGAGCCGATCCAACCACGGTTGTGCCAAGGATGGCAAACACGTATGCGGTGAAGTATAGCCGTAAAATATCAAAGGATTTTTTCTTAGGAAGCGCCATGCTTTTTTACCACCTTATAACCCACGCCCCGCATGGTAACAATTTCGAAATCCGGATTGCCCCGAAAGCGTTCTCGCAGCCGGCCAATGTGTACATCTACCGTATGGGGATCCGTCTCCGAGTCGATCCCCCAAATTTCATCCATAATTTGCTGCCGCGTAAAGATTTTCCCCGGAAAAGACGCCATTTTATAAAGGAGCAGAAATTCCTTTTGGGGCAAAACCGCGCTTTCCCCTTCCGAGGTCACCGCCATCAGGTCGTATTCAAGGACGGTGCCGCCTATGGATTGCCTATGTTCGTTGATCATCTGCGATCGCCTTAAAAGCGCGCCAACGCGCAAGATCATTTCATTTACATTTACGGGCTTAACCATATAATCATCCGAACCGGAAAGAAAGCCCCGCCGCATGTCATCAAAGGCGTCTTTCGCCGTAATCATCAGAACCGGCGTGGTATAGCCCGCATCCCGCAAGGAGCTGACCAGTTCATATCCATCCATAACAGGCATCATGATGTCGGATATGATTAGATTCACATACTCCTGTTCCAGCACGTCAAGCGCCTCCTGCCCATTGGAGACACTCCTAACAGTATAGCCGTTTTTCGTAAGAACACGGGAGAATAAAATCCGCAGTTCCCTATCATCTTCCGCAATTAAAATCTTAAGCATACATTTCGCCTCTACTAACAGTATCCAAGTATAAGCCCTCGATGTCAACGCCATTTCAACTTAAGCTCAACGCGTGTTGATTTAATGATGCGGAGCAGGCTTCTTTTTCGCACGCCCGAAAAACCGGCAAACCGCAAGAAAATAGGATCCCGCCAGAGCATTCTGAACGAGATCCTGCTTTTATCCTCCATACGGCAGTTTACCGTAAGCAGCAACCGGAACGTTATCTTTCAATCTGCCGTTACTTCAAAGGCGACCGAGCAATCCGGTGTTTCTCTATCTTCAATATACATGTCTACACGATAGTTCCCTACAGGCCATAGCTTATCGTTTGTAACATTGCTGAAAACGTAAGCGCTGGTGGCATTTTCTCCGCTATCCATCGTATATTCGGCAATAGGCAAATCGCCCGTTACATATCGCCAAACAAACTTTACCTGGGTATGATCCGGCGCGTTGTGCAGTTCCGCTACGACAATCAGTTCTGGCGCATATACGGAATAGGCGCTTACTTCATCTACCGGTACCCCCTGCGCATCCATTTCCGTGGTCATATGGGCATTTTTTAGTTTTGCAGTCGTAAAGGTCTTGCTGCCGGTTGCCGTAACGCCCAGAATTACGAAAAGCATAGCGGCGGTTGCAAGCCATACAAGCAACTTGAGCAGGCAGCCTTTCTTTCGCAGCTTACTTTGCAGCAAAAATGCACCTGAAAAAATGACGGTACATAGGACCCAGCCCACCCAAGAATTCTTCCCGATTGCCAGCATCGCGGCGAAAAACAGCCCCAGCAGGATAAATCCAACAAGGCCGAAGATTTGCGCTGCTCCGCCGCTTTTTTCGGGGATTTGCTCCGGGGGGGCTGCTTGCGGGCGGGCATATTGCTGCTGCTGCGCTTGTGGCTGGCTGGCTGCTGGCTCTTGCGTTGCATGCGAGGTTTGTTGGCCCATGACATCCACGGGGCTACCGCAATGATTGCAGAATTTATCATTTGGCGCGAGTTGCTTGCCGCAATTGCTACAGAAGCGGGCATCGGCCTTAGGCGCCGATGAAACCGGCTGTGCTTGGGCGGCTATGGGGAAGGTGGGCGCATGCCCTGCGGGATATGCCGCCTTGCTTTTTTGAATTACTGTTTTAAAATTCCACCCGCAGCTTTTGGCGGCTTCTTTCACTGCCTTTGGAATCGCACCTAGATCTAGGGTATATTCGTAGGCCTTGCCGTCCGGACCATACTGCACGCGCTTGACCTTGCGAAATAGAGTCGCGCCGCTTTGAAACGAAGAGGAACTGCTCTCCCCAAAGGAAAAACCATGGCCGACCTCCGTGGTTTTTTCATACATATAGACCACCCGCTCGGCTTCGTTTAGGAAAACGGAGGCTTCGTAGAGTATTTTTTTGCTACCGGTACTCCAAGATGCGTCAAGCAATTCTGCTTGTATGGTAATATCTGCCATTTGGCCAAGTTGAAAGGGTATTCCCAACGTAGATAATTTAGCAATGACTTGTGTTAAAATTTGCTCTCTCATATTATCTTCTCCTTTTGATTATGATTGGCTTGATGGGAATATAAAATTTATATTAATACATTTATATGGAAAAGTATATTCTTCGCAGATTATTTTTTCCTTAAGAATCTTGCAAAATATAGTTTATGGATACCAGAAAGAATCTTGTCAAATCAAGGATTTTCATAAATCGGTCAAATTGCGGCAGTTACGCACAATATCATGCCAGAAACGGTTACAATAGCAAAAAATTAAGCGTTCTATGATAAATATGAAATATAGTAATCTAGTTAACTATATGCTATTATAGCCGTGTGCGATTAATCTATGTGCATGGGTGGACTTTATGCTGAACACGGCTGCTTCTAAAAATAAGATGGGCGAGATGCCCATTGGAAAACTGATGGCCGACATGTCGATTCCTACGATGGCTTCGATGCTTCTTATGGCCATATATAACATTGCAGACAGCATATTTGTTGCGCACGTCAGCAATGATGCGCTGGTGGCGGTTTCATTTACGTACGCTTTTCAAGCTGTGCTAAACGCCGTTGCGGTGGGGACGGGCATCGGCATCTGCTCTCTTGTATCAAGAAGGCTGGGGGAAAGGAATCAACCGGGGGCCGATGCAGCCGCATCGGTCGGCCAGTTCCTGGCGTTGGCAAGCGGTTTCGTTTTCGGGGTGCTCTATTTCTTCTTTTCGCGCCCACTACTGAAGGCTTTTGGGGCTGAAAATGAGATCCTGGAATTGGCGGTAAAATATCTGACCATTTGCGGCACATTCTGCTTGCCGGGTATCTTGCAGGCGGTTTCGGAGAAAACCCTACAAGGTACAGGCAATACCTTTTATCCCATGCTAATCCAGCTAAGCGGGGTAGTGGTAAATATTGTGCTGGACCCGCTTCTTATCTTTGGAATGATGGGGATTCCCTCTATGGGTGTAACGGGTGCGGCCATCGCTACCGTGATAGGCCAAACCGTGTCTATGCTTTTGAGCATCTATCTGCTTTATGTAAAAAACAAACTGCTGCACGTACGGCTTTTCTGCTGTTTCCCCAAAATCGAATTATTACGGGATATTTATTCTGCGGCCATGCCCGTCATCCTGATGCAGGGCATGGGTGCTTTTGTAAACCTGGCGCTCAATAAAATCCTCGCAATATCCGCGCCTGCAACGGTAGGCATCCTGGGGATCTACTATAAACTTCAATCTTTTGCCTATTTACCCGTGCTTGCGCTAAATGGGAGCGCCATATCCATTATTGCATACAATTATGGGGCAAAAAACGAACAACGAATGGCGAAAACCATAAAGACAGGCACCTTGTTCGCCCTGCTCTTCATGATGGGGGGCCTTGCGGTTCTGCATCTGTTCCCCCTGCAACTGCTGCAAATGTTTAAAATCCCCCCGCATATGGCCGAAATTGGAACCAAAGCATTGCGCCGAACCAGCCTGTGCTTCCCGTTTGCCGGGGTGGGAATCATTTTATCTGCATTTTTTCAGGCGGTTGGGAAAGGCAAAATCAGCCTGATCATTTCGATCTTGCGGCAGATTGCCCTTGTGTTGCCCCTTGCATACGCAGCTTCCCTATATTGGGGGGTGCATGCAATATGGTTTGCCTTTCCCATTGCAGAAATCATAAGCATGGTTCTTTATTGGGTGCTGGCAGTGCATTTTTTCAAAAGAATTTCGCGTGAACTGTCTGGTTGCATGCATATTTAGTAGGTTTGGCCCTCTAACAAGCTGCGCCGGCAGCAAGCGGGCCCCCGAGCCCCATAGAGAGCTTACAAACAATACAGCTCATCCATAGATAACATATATTTAAGAATCCGCCCAAATACTTCAAAATGTTTTATTCATGATTATCTTAGTTTCTATTGACAATTAGGCATAGAAAAATATACAATTTAGCTACATAAAATATATAATCTAGTTAATTAAGTTATATATATAAGTTTTAACATCGTAGAGACAATTAGAAACACATACCCGCGAAATTCTCCATCGTTTTGTTATGACCGCTTATCTTTGCCGGTCTGCCGAAAGTGCGAAGCCAGATAAACCTCCATACCCCGTAGATCTAAAATCAACCACCGGCCATCCTAACACGGGATGTGCGTTCCCTTACTCCAATAAAAATAATTTTCGTTATCCGTTTGTTATACAACATTACGGGATGATGCTGAAGCTGCATAGAACAGCACATCCAAAAATGGCATGATCCCTGTATTGCGCAAACTGGTAGCAAAAAAATAAAAGGAGAGAAAAACATGAAAAAATTCCTGGTTCTGTTTCTGGCAATGGCCATGCTTCTTGCCTGCTTCGCGGGATGCAGCCAATCTGCCTCCTCTGTAGCCGAAGCGCCGGCTGAGGAAGCTGCGGAGACACCGTCTGCGGAAGAAGCGGCAGCAACGGAACAAACTGACGAACCTGCCTTCAGCGGCACGATCAAGTTCGGTTTGGCGTGCCCCTTGACCGGCAACATGGCATCCTATGGTGAACTGATGAAGCTTGGTGCGGACATTGCCGCAGAAGAGCTCAACAAAAAGGGTGGAATTAAGGGCCAGAAGGTGGAAATCGTCGCTTATGACGACAAGCAGGATCCCAAGGAAGCCGCCTTGGTTGCCCAGAGATTCTGTGATAATCAGGAAATATTCGCCGTAATCTCTCATGGCGGAAGCTCCATGACCCTTGCGGCTGCGCCCATTTATGAAGCCGCTAAGATGTCCAACATGGCGCCGAGCTCCAGCAACGGAAAAATTACAGAACAGGGCTATGAATACTTTGTGCGTCACGTAATCCGGGATGACCGGCAAAGCCCCCAGTGCGTATCCCTCATGGCAAACAACCTGGGCCTCAAGAAGATCGCCATCATCTTTGGCAACAATGACTACGGCCGCGGAAATCTGGATTATGCCAACCAGGCGGCGGAGCAGCTTGGCGTGGAGATCGTAGCTGCGGAAACCTACAACCCCGGACTGGAAAAGGATTTTGCCACCCTGCTCACCAAGATCCAGAAGTCTGGCGCGGAAGGCGTTGCCATCTATGCGGATTATACGGATGCCGGCTTGATCTTGGGACAGGCCCATCAGCTTGGCATGGAAGGCTTGACCTGGGTTGGCCAGAGCGCGCTCACCTACAAAAAGCTCATCGAGCTGGCCGGCGCAGAGTCCCTGCAAAATCTGTATATCCTTGTTACTTTTAATCCCTATGCGACCGATCGCCCTGCCGTGAAAGAATTCATGGATATTTTCCAGAGCATCCGTCCCGGCGAGATTCCCTCCGAACCCTGCGCCTTCTCCTATGACATCGTGAATGTATTTGCTCAGGCAATTGAAGCCGGTGCAACCAAGGAGAACCTGGCGATGTTCATCAAAAACAATGTGCCGGATCAGGAACCCTTTGTTGCCAAGAATATCCTTCTGGGCGACGAAGTCGTTTGGGATAGCAAGGGCGACGTAACGCCTCGCGGCGTGGAAGTTCTTCGGGTCAGCCCGGAGGGTGACTTTGTAAACACCGATATCAAAGTGGACATTACCGGCCTAAAGATGGCTGGCGTCGTGGAATAAGCCACAGTTGAACCAGCAAAATCCCGGTGCTGCGAACAGGCCCCATAAGACGGGGGCCTGTCCGTGGCATCCAAACGGGTATGAGTAACGAAGAAGAGGAAGAGCTTATGAATACATCTGCATTTATTATGCGCTGGCCTGAACTGGGGAAGCAGGTGCGGTGCGAACCAATCCACCATAATAGGGAACTGTTTGATTGGTTTTTATCCAATCTACCCACCAAATGCGTACAAACGGTTACGGTGGTTGCCGGTCTGCAGCTATACATGCAAAACGTAAACATGCCGAAGGTGGCGTGCAACTGGATTCAGGAAGATAAGCCGCTGGAGGAAATGGCGAATTATCCTGTGGGCAGGTTTATGTTCTTCATGACGGCCGGCCATGTGGCGAACTTTACCTGCAAGGCGGGATACGCGACGGAACCCATGGCTTATCCTACCTGGGCGGAAGTGGTTGACGCGGACAAGGAAACATTTGTTGCCACAGCCAACGAAATTTGGGAGAGCCTTCTTATGGAAAAGAAGACTTACCATGTTGAATTTTTTGCCGCGGAGGATTAAATCATGGATTGGAAAGCGCTTAAATTGGAAATTGACGCTGCAAACGCCCAGAGCATTGAAAACTGCCCTGCGGATGTTTTGCGCGTGTTTGAATACGAAATTGCCTCCAGCAACTGTGGAACCGGCGGCCTGATGATGGGTCCGTGGTTTGAGGGGGCAACGGCTAGCCGCTATTTGGTTCCTTATTATATTTATAACATCATTAAGCTTACGAAAAGTTCGGATTTATCCGTGGAAAAGATACGCCAGCAGCTCAATCTGATGCTGCCCAAAGCCCTTGGCACGGCGGAGCTTTCCGGCATGCGTACGCTGGCTGGGTTTGCCCGCGGCGTTTTGGCCTGCGTGGACGAGATGGAGGATCGCGGCGAAATCCTGGAGCTGCTCAACTCCCTGTACCTGTATGGTTCCAGCATAAACGCATGGCAAAATTACCGTATGAAGTGGGGCCTGAGTTCGGCCTTCCGCATTCCTACGAGAAAAGAAATGGTCGATATGGCCGGACGCGCGAGCGAAAGCTACATTTGAAAAGCAAAGGGGGAAGGAATCATATGCTACAGTTCAAAATGCGTTGGCCGCAGTTTGGCCTTTCGGTTCGCTGTACCTCCTGCGGCAAAAATGATGAGGCGCTGCGAATATTCCTGGCAAACATGCCGGTAAAGACCGTGCAGGGGCACGAAATGGTGGGCGGCTGGATGCTGCGGGATCGTTCGGTATATCTGAAAAAGCAAATTATTGATATCCCGGCCGAGCGGTTGGGGCAGGAGACCATGGCGGAGGCTCCCGTGGGGCGAATCAGCCTATTGTTTCCCCAAGGAAACTGCACCGAGCTGCTTGTAAAATACGACGCATGCGCGGATACCCGCTCCTATGTGCCCATCGCAACCGTGGAGCCCGATGACATGGAGGTTCTTCAGCAGGCGGGGCGCCTGCAATGGAAGAGCGCCACGCGCACCAAAGAAATTGTCATCGTGGAATTCGCGCAGGAGGAAGAATGATATGAAAACGTTTCATCAGCTAAAAGCTGAGATTGATGCGCAGATAGCAGCCACCACCCTGGAGCCAAACCAGGATGTGCTGGATGTATTTCGCTATTCCATCAGCAAGGGGGGCGCGGGATATCCGCAGGATAATCAGATTTTTACCACTTGGTTCTATGGCGCACCCGATGTGGGCTATATAACGGATTGGTGCTATTACTTAGTGGAACTTGCACGCGATGAATCGTATTCCATAGAAGAACTATGCAAGATGGCCCGTTTCTGGTTCGTACAACCTTCCCATTTTGGAGATTATTGCGGGCTGTATCAGCAATATCGCTTCACCAAGGAAATCGAGAAGATCCTGGATTCCCTTACCCGCGAAGAGTTTGTATCCCTACTATCCTCCTTCCGGGCATACATTTCCAACATTAATGTCTGGGTGTTCCAATATTTCCCATGGGGCGTGGGCTATGCCTTCCCACGCAAGGATAAAAAGCACTTCGAGGAAGCCCTGTCCCTTTGCGAATAACCGGGGAATAAGCCAAGGCGAAACCAATCGGATTTACCGTCGATCATGACGATAACTTCATAAACTTAAAAAGGAGTGAGAGCATGAACCCTGAAATAGAGTATTTATTGCATCAGCTCATCAACGGCCTTTCTTTGGGAAGCATGTATGCGATGATCGCCGTGGGGTACAGCATGGTATACAGCCTTTTGTACCAAGTGAATTTTGCGCATGGCGACCTATACGTGTTCGGTACCTTCATCGCATTGTCATTGACGTCCCTGGGACTCCCCTTGGTGGCCTGTATTATCCTTGCCGGCTTGGCAACCGGCTTGATTGGGATGACGATTGAGCGCACGGTGTACCGCCCGGTACGCGGCGCGAACCGCATCGTCCCCATGATTAGCGCGTTGGGCGCGGCGCTGATTCTGAGAACCATTGCCCAAGCCCTATGGGGCCCCGAGGCGCTGGCTTTCCCTGCCTTAATTGAGCGCAGCAGCTTTTCCCTGGGGACCTTCCGCATACAACACCAGCAAGTGCTCGTCCTTGGTGTTGCTGCTGTGTTTGTGCTGCTCCTCACATTTGTTATGGAAAAAACAAAGCTGGGAAAAGCAACGCAGTGCATCATGCAAAATATTACCACCTCATCCCTCATGGGCATTCCTGTCAATAAAATCATTCCGTTGATTTATGGCTTGGGCGGCTTCATGGGCGTCATTGGCGGCGTAATGTTTTCCTCGTATTACAACATCATCAGCATCGATATGGGCATCTGGGGCACGATCAAGGCCTGGGCGGCGGCTATGCTGGGCGGTGTGGGTAGCTTCTACGGCGCGTTTTTCGGCGGGATACTCTTCGGCTTGGCCGAAACCCTTGCCGGGGCATATATCAGCAGCGGCTTTAAGGAGGCGCTGGGCTACGTCATTATCGTTGTGATTCTCCTATTCAAGCCCACGGGCTTGCTTGGCAAAAAAAGAACGGAGAAGGTGTGAGCATGGGTATGGATAAGAAGAAGATTGGTGCTCTTTTGAAAAAGAATCAGTGGCCTTTGCTGGGTATCCTATTAGCATTGCTCATCGTATTCCCCTTTATTGCCAGCGGTATGGTGCTGCGTGTGGGCAGCACGATTCTCATCTATTGCGTGCTAGTTATGGGCAATATGATCATAAGCGGCTATACGGGCATGTTGAACATGGGCATGGCGGCCTTTTATGGGGTGGGCGCATATGCATCGGCTTTGATTTCCGTGGATTTGCAGATGCCTTTTGGCGTTTGCTTCCTGGCAGCGGGCTTTATTACCGCAGCTTGCGGCTTGCTTATCGCCATCCCCTGCCTGCGGGTGGAAACGGACTTCCTTAGCCTCATCACCATCGCTTTTGCCAATGTATTTACCGCCATTTTGAACAATTGGACAAGCCTTACCCGTGGACCTATGGGCATTCCGGCCATTCCGCCGGCGGAGTTTTTCGGCTTTCAATTCAATACCCCTGCCCGTAGTTTTTATTTGATGCTTTCCGTCGTGATCCTGACGTATCTCATCCTGAACAACCTGATAAAATCCAGGATTGGCCGTGCCCTGCAGGCCACGCGGGACAACGAGATCGGGGCGCGCTCCGTGGGCATCAACATCAAGCGACAAAAGGTTTTGGCATTTGGTATCGGCACCTTTTTCGCGGGCCTTGCGGGCAGCCTCATGGCGCACTATATAGGGTTTGTAGGGCCCTCCAACTTTACCTTCGATGAATCGTTGCTTATCATGCAGATGTGTATCATCGGCGGGCTTGGCAGCATGCCGGGCGCTATAATCGGAGCGACCTTCTTTGTGATCATGCCGGAAATCATCCGCCCCTTGGCCCAGTACCGCATCGGCGTGGGCGGCTTCATCATGATCGTGTGTATGCTGTTCCGTCCGCAGGGTATCATGGGTTCCCGTGCTTTTGCAGGAAAGGGCGGCTTCCAGGAGAAAATCCGCGCTTATCTGCTGCGCACCCAATGCCAAAAGAAACAATAAGATCTGCCCTGTGGCAGGGCAATTATGAAGTAAATAAGAAAATAGAGAGGTAAGAAAATGGAAAACATGCGGTTTATCATGAAATGGAGCGAACTTAATAAACAGGTCCGCGTCGAACCCATTCATCACAACCGAGAGATTTTCGCTTGGTTCCTGAAGAACCTTCCCACATCCTGCCTGCAAACGGTTACGGTGGTGGCTGGCAAGTCTCTGTTCATGCTGAATTTGCCTATGGATAAGGAGCCTTGCTCCTGGATCCAAGAGGAATGCCCCCTTGAGGATATCGTAGAGATGCCAAAAGGCCGGTTTACATTCTTCATGACCACGGGCAACGTTGCCAACCTTAGCTGTAAATTCGATTATGTCACCGAGCCCATGTCCTATGTAACCTGGGCCGAAGTGATAGATGAGGATAAGCCCATTCTTTTTGAAGTGGGTGCGCAGCTCTGGGAAAACACCATGAGCGAAAAGAAGCCGATATTTGTCGAATTTTTGAATGTGGAGGAATAAGTTATGGACTGGAAGGTTCTGAAAAAAAGCATCGATGATGAAAACGCGCGTATCCTTAGAACCCCTCCGGAAGATGTGCTGCGGGTCTTCAAGTATGAAATCCTTACAACCGGTGCAGCTACCGGCGGCTTAATGCTGGCGCCCTGGTTTGAAGGGGCTACGGCTAGCCGTTATATCGGCGCGTACTACGTATATAACATCGTAAAATTGGCCAGTGTACCTGGCTATACCATGGAAGAGATCAAGGAAATGACCCGTCTGCTTCTTCCCAAAGCGGTGGGTACTGCCAAACTTTGCGGCATGACCACGTTTGCTAAGTTCTCCGAGCAGGTGCTGGCATGCATTGCAGGGATTTCGGAAAGCGAATCGCTTTTGCAACTGCTGAACTCCCTATATCTGTACGGCTCCAACATGAACGCCTGGATTCACCATTATATGAAATGGGGCATCGGCCAGGCCTTCCGCATCCCCACCAGGGAAGAACTTCTGGACATGGGTATGCGCAATGTTGAAAGCTATATTTGAGGAAACATCGAAGGAGATTTTACCATGAAGAAATTCAAAATGCGTTGGCCCGAACTGGGCCTTGAAGTTACCTGCAACGGCATCGCGGCCAACGGGGCCGCCTTGGATACCCTTTTGGCCAACCTGCCCATTAAGGCCATTCAAGGCCACGAGATGGTAGGCGGCTGGATGCTGCGCGACCGGTCTGTGCATCTGAAGAAGCAGCCCTTTGCCATTGCGCCGAGCGATCTGAGCGAGGAAGCGATGCAGGATGCACCTGTTGGCCGTATATCCCTCTTATTTCCCCAGGGCAGCAATACGGAAGTACTGGCAAAATACGACGCTTGCGTAGATACGCGGACTTACGTTCCCATTGCCCAAGTGCAGGATTCGGATCTGGATGTTCTGAAAAAGGTTGGCAAGTTGCAGTGGAAAAGCGCAACCAGAACAAAGGAAGTGTACGTTGTGGAATTTTTGGAGGTTGAATAATCATGAAATCTTGGCAGGAATTAAAGGCTGAAATCGACCGGGAGGTCGAACTGACGACGTTGGAGCCCGTGCGAGACGTAGTGGATGTATTTCGCTATTCCATCAGCAAGGGCGGCGCGGGCGTACCCAATGACAACCAGATTTTTACCACCTGGTTCTTTGGGGGCGCGGATGTGAATTATATTGCCGATTGGTGCTATTTTATCATCGAGCTTTCCAAGAAGGAAAACAACACCATGGAGAAACTTTGCCAGATGACCCGGTTTTGGGTATTGCAGCCCTCCGAATTCGGCCACTATTGTGGTTTGCGCAAACAGTATGAATTTACACAGACCCTCAACGAGATCATGGATAACCTGCAAAAGGAGGAGCTTGTCGCTATTCTCGATAGCTTCCGCAGTTACCTCGCCAACATCAACGCATGGGTGTTCCAATATATGCCCTGGGGCGTTGGATATGCCTTCCCCCGAAAGGATAAGGCATATTATGAGGCTGGATTAAAGCTGGCACAGGGCATCTGAGCGTTCAAGAGCCCGGCGGGAACGGATATAGCCTTTGCTGCTGGGCAGGAAAGGAGAGCCGCAACCAATGAAAGTATGACAAAGGGAGGATTTTCGGTGGAACATCTACTAGAGGCCAATGGAATAAAAATGTATTTCGGTGGCGTGCATGCGGTAGACGATGTGTCGCTATACGTGAACACGGGGGAAACACTGGGCATCATTGGGCCTAACGGCTCCGGAAAGACAACGTTTTTCAATGCCCTCACGGGCATCTACAAGCCCACCGCTGGTACGTTCATTTACCGGGGTAAGGATATTACGGGATCGGAACTGAGCGAGATGGCCAAATTGGGCATCGCGAGGACTTTCCAAAACCTTAGAATTTTCAACGCCCTCACGGTGGAAGAAAACGCTCTTATCGGACAGAACATCAACATTGATACGAATTTCATGGATAATCTCTTTCATACCCCAAAGTTCAAGGCCGAGGAAGATAAGGCCAAACAGCTTGTGCATCAAGCGTTGAAGCTTGTGGGCCTGGCGAATATGGGGCAGGAGATTGCCGGGAGCATGCCTTATGGCCAACAAAAACGGCTTGAACTAGCCAGGGCGCTCATGTGTGAACCGCAACTTTTGCTGCTGGATGAGCCTACTGCGGGCATGAACAGCGTGGAAGCCCAGGAATTGATGGAATTGGTGCAAACAATAAAGGAAGAAAAACAAATTTCCATCATCCTGATCGAGCATAACATGAAGGTCATGATGCGCGTAGCACAACGGATCGTCGCAATGGATACCGGCTGTAAAATCGCAGAGGGCACGCCGGCAGAAATCCAGACCAACGATTTCGTCATAAAAGCGTATTTGGGAGGGAAATAAGCATGCTGATCTCCATTCAAAATCTCAATGTGCATTATGGCCCGATTCAAGCCTTGCACGATATAAACATCGAGGTGCGCCAAGGGGAGATTGTCGCTATCGTCGGCCATAACGGTGCGGGCAAATCCACCCTCCTTAAATCCATTTCGGGCCTTGTTTGCCCCACCTCCGGAGATATTCAATTTAACGGCAAGAGTATCCTGGGCATGGAGGCGGATAAGGTCGTAAAGCTTGGCATTGCACATACGCCTGAAGGAAGGCAGGTATTTCCGGACCTGACCATTGAGGACAATCTGGTGGCCGGTGCCTATACGCGCAACGATGCCGCCGGCATCAAGGCCGACATCCAGAAGTATTATGATAAGTTCCCGATTCTGGGCGAACGGCGTACGCAAAAGGCAGGTCTGATGAGCGGAGGCGAGCAGCAAATGCTGGTAATCGCCCGTTCTCTGATGTCCCGTCCCAAGCTTTTGCTCATGGATGAACCTTCTTTGGGCCTTGCCCCGGTAATCGTGGATGAAGTGTACAAGATTATCACCCAGATTGCCGCCGATGGAACTACGATCCTTCTGGTGGAGCAAAATGCCGTGCGTGCCCTTGGCGTGGCGGATCGCGCCTATGTCCTTGCAAACGGAATGATCGAGTTGTCCGGAACGGGAAAGGAACTTGCTGCAAACGATAGTGTGCGCAAGGCGTATTTGGGTGTGTAGGGCCAGTTATTATTAGGAGGATTTTCCTAAAATAGTGCGAAATGGATGCGTGTGTGATAGAATGAACAGACTATTATATATAGATATCCATATCGGTGTTGACTGGTTCAAATTAGCTGGAGGATATTAAGTATGATTCAGGACAGTATCAAGCCAAACATTCTAAAATGTAAAGATTATGTGCCAGGAAAGCCTGTGGAAGAGGTAGAGCGGGAGTATGGCCTTAAGGATATCCTTAAGATGGCCTCTAATGAAAATCCCCTCGGCACCTCCCCGCTGGCAAAGCTTGCCATGATAGATGAGATCATGCACAGTGGTAATCGGTATCCGGAAAGCCTGTGTGTTGAATTGGTATCCGCCTTGGCACAGAAGCATAACGTGAAAGCAAACCAAATCGTAGTGGGAAACGGCCTGGACAATATCATAACCATGATCGGCATGACGTTTTTGGATGCCGATTCCGAAGTCGTATTTGGCGAATTGACGTTCCCCGCATATGGCAATATTGCGAGAAAGATGGGCGCAAAGTGCATAGAGGTTCCTATGAACCAGGGCGAACGGTTAGACCTTTCTGGCTTTGCAAACGCGGTAACCGATAAAACGAAAATCCTGTTCGTTTGCAACCCCAATAATCCTACCGGAACTTACAACAACCGGTGCGAGGTGGAAAAGCTCATCGAGACGGTTCCCAAGAGGGTGTTGATCGTGTTTGATGAGGCATATTTTGAATATACCGAAAGCAGCGACTATCCCGACTGCTCCCGGTATGTCGCCACCCATGATAATGTCGTGGCCCTTCGCACGTTCTCAAAAATCATGGGAATGGGCGGCATTCGTGTGGGATATGCCATTGCAAATGAAGCGGTTATCCGGGGTATGCTGAAAGTACGGGAGCCCTTCCCTGTCAATCGTCCCGCGCAGGCCGGCGCCTTAGCCTCCTTGTCCGATACGGTCTTTGTGGAGAAGACGCTACAGGTGAACGTTGCCGGCAAAAAGGAATTTTATGAGCGCCTGGAGGCTATGGGAGTCAGCTATTTGCCCACAGAAACAAACTTTGTCTACATGGATTTTCATCAGTCCGCTGCGGATGTGTTTGAAAAGCTGCTTCGCAAAGGCGTGATTATTCGTCCCTTAGGGGTGCAGAACCGGCCTACATGCGCCCGCATCACAATCGGTACCCCTGAGCAGAACGCACGAACGCTGGACGAGCTGGAAGCGGCGCTGCGCAAATAAGAAAGTCGTTTGATCCCGATTTGAACATGCTTGGCCGGCCCTTTTAAAACGATACGCGGTAGGGCTGTCAAAATATAAGCATAGAGAGGTTTTTTCATGAATGACAACGGATCTGCTCGTTTGATACCGGTGAAAAAAGTGTCCGTGACGGAGATTATTACGGAACAGATTATCACCATGATCGAAAACGGCACCCTGAAGCCAGGCGATAAGCTTCCTCCCCAGAAGCAGCTTGAAAAGCAGCTCAATGTGAGCCACCCCTCCTTGCGAGAAGCGATGACGGGCTTGGTTATGCTGGGCTATATCGAGTCACGCGTAGGCAGCGGTTATTTCGTTCGGGATAATTCTGCCCGGGAAGTGATCGACTATGCGACGGTTGCCGACATGATTGATAACAACAATCTCTCTAGCCTGTTCGAAGCCCGTATGTTTTTTGAGGCAAGTACGGTAGCGCTGGCGGCAAAGCGGGCAACAAAGGCGGATATCGAAAAACTCTATCAGTTCCTTGACAATATCGAGGAAAATATCCGCACAGACGGGGTGGAAACAAAGATTGGTTTGGGGTTCCACCAGATGGTTGCCGATTGCTGCCACAACCCCGTATTATCCTATATTGAAAGCTCATTATTAAAATTATTTGAGGAGTATGCGAAGAAGATTTACGCTGGACATGCCGTTTACAAGTTCGATATCGAAATGCACCGCGCAATTGTCGATGCGATTGCCCAGCATGATAGCCAAAAGGCTTACGAGATGTCCGTACGGGATATCCGGGACTATTTGTCCGCTGTGGGCGCGAGCCAGGAGCTGGATGACACCGTAGATCTGACGCGATTGCCACTATGAAAAAAATAATCAACAAACCGGAAGATGTTGTAACGCAGATGCTACAGGGGATGGCGAAAGCCCATCCGGAACTGGTCTATACGCCCGGCGCAGAAGTGATTAGCCGAAAGAAGCAAGACAACCAAGTGGGCATTGTGGCAGGGGGCGGCAGCGGCCATGAGCCTGCCCATGCGGGGTATGTTGGCAAAGGCATGCTCAGCGCCGCGGTAGCGGGAAACGTATTTGCTTCTCCCAGCCCGGATCGCATCCTGGAAGGGATACGGCTTGCAAATGCAGGAGAAGGCGTCCTGCTGGTGATCAAGAATTATTCCGGCGATATTATGAATTTTTCCATGGCGGAGGAATTGGCGGAAATGGAAGGCATCTCCGTGCACCATGTGGTGGTTAAGGACGATGTAGCCGTGCCGGATAGCCTGTATTCCACAGGCCGCCGGGGTATCGCTGGCACGGTCTTCGTTCATAAATGCGCAGGCGCCAAGGCCGCTGATGGCGGCGATTTAGATGCTGTGACCGCCATCGCCCAAAAAACAATCGACAACGTGCGCAGCATGGGGATGGCCATGACCCCCTGCATTCTGCCTGGCGTTGGCAAACCGGGATTCCATTTGGAAGCGGATGAAATCGAAGTGGGCATGGGCATCCATGGCGAACCCGGCGTGGCCCGCACTACCATAAAAACATCCCGGGAAGTGGCCGAAACGCTGGTGGAGAAAATCCTGGATGATTATGATTACGTTGGAAGTGAAGTGGCCCTTCTGGTGAACGGCTTGGGCGGGACGCCTCTGATGGAGTTGTATATCCTTGAAAATGACGTATGTGACTATCTGGAATCGAAGGGTATTCGCGTATATCGTTCTTATGTAGGAAACTACATGACGTCCCTGGAAATGTCCGGCTGCTCCATCAGCTTGCTTAAGCTGGATGATGAGCTGAAAACCTTGCTTGACGCACCCTGTCATACGCCGGCGCTAAAACAGTAGAATAGCGGAGCGGCAACCGCTATAGTTGCCACACTTTCCCTGAACAAGCCTGCAAAAGAACGCATAGGAGCAAGCATTGCTTGCCTTTTGTAAGGCCTTAGGGAATTTTTTCGCAAAAAATCTATAAAAGGAGGGCTTAAAACAATGAGCATTGCTTTTTATAGCAACGATTACGCGCAATACTGCGTGCGCGCAGCCAAATTGATTGAGACAGAAAAAGACTATATTTCGGAGCTTGATGCTGCTACCGGTGATGGGGACCATTGGGCAAATCTGAATATGGGGTTTCAAAAGCTGGTAGAATGCCAGGATGAATTGGCGCGCATGCCTCTTTGCGAGATGTTTAAAAAAATCGGCATGCTTATGATGAGCACCATCGGCGGCTCTTCGGGTGTGCTTTATGGCAGCGGTTATATCAGCGCCGCAAAAGCGATTGGCGACCGGGAAGCGATGGATGTACCGGCGCTCTCTGCGGTCCTATTGGCGATGCTGGACGGCATATGCAAACGGGGCAACTCGGGGCCCGGCATGAAGACCATGATCGATACCCTGCACACTGCGGCACATGAATTGCAAGCTGCTTTGGACGGAGGGACGGGCGAACGGGAAGCGTTGCTTCGGATGGAGCAGGCGGCGAAGCGTGGCATGGAGAGCACCAAGGATATGGAGGCTATCCGTGGGCGGGCATATTATCAGGCGACAAAGGGTGTGGGGCATCTTGACCCTGGCGCCGTAACCATGTATTACCAATTAAAAACCCTGGCCGAATGCTTCCTGGAAAAATGTTAAAACTTACCACTTTCAAGATTGGAGAAACGCAATGGCAAAGAACATGATCAGCGGCAACCAAGCAGTTGGGTTTGCCGCCTTAAGCGCGGGCGTAAAGACGATTTGCGGTTATCCCGGAACCCCTTCTTCCGAGGTGATAGACAGGCTCCTAAAAATGGGGCCGTTCCCCGGAACGCATATCGAATGGAGCATCAACGAAAAGGTTGCGGTGGAAATCGCGGCCACAACGGCATGGGCGGGTAAGCGTGCCCTATGCACCATGAAAATGTCCGGTTTAAACGTGGCCTATGATTCTATGATAGGCATAGCCCATTCCGGCGTAATTGGCGGTATGGTGGTCTACGTGGCGGATGATCCGGGAACTTCCGCGGGCATGTGCGAGCAGGATTCCAGGGGCTTTGCCCTCATGAGCGATATGGTCATGTTGGAACCATCCACCGTGCAAGAAACCTACGATATGGTACGGTATGCCTTTGATTTATCTGAGGAGCTGCAAATGCCGGTATTCGTGCGTTCCGTAACCTGCGTAGCCCAATCGCACGCGGCGGCGGAGATTCACGAGCGTGTGTTGCCGGATGCCAGCGCGCCGGTGGTCAAACGGGATATTAACAAGTATGCGAAGGCGGGCGCGGCGATGTGCATGGCCCAGCATATGGATGCGATTCGGGGCCTGGAAAAGGGACGTAAAATCATTCATAACAAGGGGCTGCATAAGTTGTCCCTGGGTTCCAAGGGTGGTATTGGTATCATCACCAGCGGCGTCACCAACAGCTATTTGGAGGAAGCGCTACAGATAGCCACGGATAATGGTTGCGATGTTTCCCAGGTTTCCACCCTGCAGGCTGCCTGCACCGTACCATATCCCACGGAAGAGATATGCGAAATGATCCAGCATTGCGACACGGTAGTGATAGCGGAGGAGCTGGAGCCCTACATGGAGCGTGAGGTGTATGTGCAGGCGCAGAAGCTTGGCAAGCGCGTCCGCATTATCGGAAAGCTGGACGATACCCTGAGCAGAGTCGGGTCCTTCCATGCGGCCTTGGTTGCCGATGCCGTATGCGCGGCCTATGGTAAACGCCTATCAAAGGAATTCCTCCAAAATGGAGCGGAGACGGCGACCAAATCCTTGCCCAGGCCCATTACCTGCTGCGCTGGCTGCCCCCACAGGGGCACCTACATGGCGCTGAATAAAGCCATAAAAAAGGCCGGATTCAAGCAGGAAGATGTGATTGTTTGCGGCGATATCGGCTGCACCATCCTGGGAATGAACCCTCCTTTTGATACGATCTGGATGGAAATTTCCATGGGCGCCTCTACTCCCTGCGCGCATGGTTTCCACTTTGCAGGCGTGGACAAGCCCGTATTTGCAACCATTGGCGATTCTACCTTCCTGCATGGTGGCATGCCGGGTGTCGTCAATGCTGTTCAACACGATACGGATATTACCCTCATCGTTATGGACAACGGGTGGACGGCGATGACGGGCATGCAGGTGAACCCCAATACGCAGCAGGCATTCCAGTATCCGGCGCTGCATAATGTGGATATTTTGGGTATCCTCCAAGGCATGGGCATCAAGCACCTGTTTGTGGCCGATCCCTTTGCCCAGGCAGAGTTTGTGGATATTTTGGGCCAGTGCCTTAAAATTAAGGGATTCAAGGTCATTCTGGCACGAAGGGAATGCGCCATTCAAAGCAACCGTAGGGGCGTAAAATACGGCCGTATGACGGTTGACAGCGAAAAATGCATCCAGTGTAATCTCTGCATCAAAACCACGGGCTGTCCGGCCATTACAATGGGCAAGAACTGCATTGAAATCAACAGCAGCATTTGCACCGGATGTGGGCTTTGCGCCGGCGTATGCCCCAAACAGGCTATTGTAAAGGAGGAAATCGCAAAATGAGCAAAGCGGCTTACAACATTTACATGGTAGGCCTGGGCGGGCAGGGCATCTTGACCATTGGAGACGTTCTTTCCCAGGCAGCCCTCCGCAAGGGGATTGACGTAAATTTCTACCCCACGAAGGGTATGAGCCAGCGAGGTGGCTTTGTGCAGGGCCAGCTTCGCCTTGGCGATAAGCTGGGGCCGGCGCTTCCGCCTAAAGGCGCGGATCTGGTAATCGCCATGGAACGTTCGGAAGCGCTCAAAGGCGTCCGGTTTGCCAAGGAGGATTCGGATTTCCTATTATTTGACGATAATTGGTATACTACGGCGGTTTTAACCAACAAGGCGGCCTATCCTGCCGCGGAGATGGTACAGAACGAAATTAAGCCGTTTACCAAGAACCTCCTGTTTATCGGGAAGGATATGCTGCCTGAGCTGAATGGGCGGACGGTATTTGCCAATATGTTCGTCATTGGCGTGGCCCTTGCCCGTACGCGCCTGCAGGAATTCGTTTCCTACAGCGATGTGGCGGAGACGATCCGCCGGATGTTCCCCAAAGCTATAGAATCCAACCTTACTGCGCTGGAAGCGGGGTATAAGGCAACCGAATCATTTGCCTGCTGAGGCGGAAAGGAGCGCAAACAACATGGGAATGCAGGAATTGTTTTGCCCCCAAGGGGTTGCGGTCTTCGGTTCCGTTTCGGAAGGGAAACTGGCGGGAATCATGATCCGGCAGGCAGCGCAGGCCGGATATAAAAAACTATTTGCCGTTAATCCGAAAGGCATCGGGATCGACGATATAGCCGGCTATTCCAATATCGCGGAAATCCCGGAGAAAATTGACCTGGCGCTGATCGCCTCCCCGGCGACCACGGTGGCCGGCATTCTGGAAGCATGCGGAAAAAAAGGCGTGAGAGCAGCTATCGTAATTACATCCGGATTTTCGGAGGCGGGAAATAGCGAAGGTGAAGCAAAGCTCGTGGAGATTGCCAAAAAGTACGGTATTTCCTTCATCGGGCCCAATTGCGCGGGGCTTTTGAACACCCACCATAATCTCTGCGTGACGTTGCAGGCTTATCCGCCCAAGGGGAGTACGGCTATCGTCTCGCAAAGCGGCGCCGTGGGCGGCGCTATTATGGAGTGGGCACAAACCCAGGGCCTTGGCATTTCTAAATTCGTCAGCTATGGAAATGGGGCTGACCTTAACCAGGCCGATTTCCTGCGCTATCTCAAGGATGATCCTGAAACCGGCGTTGTTGGCCTTTATATTGAGAACATCGCCGATGGACGCACATTTATGGAGGCATTGCGGGATCTGGCGGCCGTTAAACCCGTTGTGGTCATCAAATCCGGCAGGACGGGCACCGGCAAACGAGCCGCCCAGTCCCATACAGGCTCCATGGCCGGATCCGACGCGGTGTATGATGCTGCAATCCGTGCCTGCGGCGCAATAAGAGCCGCGTCCCTGGATGAGCTGATCGACCTTTGCAAGGGCTTTCAATACCTGCCTCCCCTGGCGGGTAACCGGGTTGCCATCATCACCAACTCCGGCGGCCCCGGCGTGATGACGGCGGATCTGGCGGAAGAACTGGGCATGAACGTAGCCGAATCCAGCGAAAACACCAAGGAAAGCCTTAGACGGTTTCTTCCGACCTTTGCGGGCTACGCCAACCCGGTTGATTTGACGGTGGAAGGTACGGGCGAGAACTACCGCAAAAGCATTGAAGTCATGCTGGAAACGTATGACGCGGCGCTGCCCATCTTCTTTGGCCCTCCTTATTTAGATACCAGGCCCATGGCCCAAGGGATGATAGACGCTGCCCGCCATGCAAAAAAGCCGGTTGCCTGCGCTATGGAAACCGGACTCTATGCCCCGCAAAGCATACAGATGATACGAGAAGGCGGCCTTCCCAACTTTTCCTCCACGGAGAGGGCAATCCGCACACTGGCGGGGATGTATCGCTATGAAGAGCGGAAACGCAAGCTTGGCGCATGCACGCGCCCCAAGCCTCTGGATGCCCTCGCTTGGCAGCACGAACAAATTCTGGAGCCGCAGGCGGTTAGCCTTTTGAAAGATGTGGGGCTGCCCATGCCCGCTTGCATGTTTGCAAGCGAAAGGGACGAGGCGGTTAAAGCCGGACGGCAATTAGGTTATCCGGTCGTTTTCAAGGTCGTATCCCCCGGGATCATTCACAAGTCCGACTTCGGCGGGGTCATTCTGAATATTCAAAGCGATGCCGAAGCGGAGCGCGCATTTGAAAGCATCCAAAAGAATGCCGCAGCGCATGATTTCCGGGGCGTTATGGTCTATCCTATGCTCAAACCGGGGAAGGAATTCATCTTGGGCTTTACCCGTGATCCGCAGTTCGGTCCCACGATAGCCTTTGGTATGGGTGGTATCTTCACCGAAATTTTCAAGGATATCGTTCTGGAAATAGCCCCTCTTTCCAAGGACGGCGCGCTGGAAATGATACGGCGGCTCCGCTGTTTTCCTGTGCTCACTGGTGCCCGGGGTCAAACGCCTGTGGACGTTGATGGCTTGGCACAGCTCATCGCAGATTTTTCCCAGGTGCCTTTCCTGTATCCCGATATCAAGGAAGCCGATCTGAACCCTGTGTTTGCCTATGCGGATAAAGTAGTAATTGGCGACGTACGGCTGATCGTATAGGCGCACATAATACCTGCAAGCAAACCATAGCGGGCTGTTCACAGTGCATGATTACATTCGCTGGGAACAGCCCGCTTTGATGACTCGAAAAAACCGTCCGTATGGGATGTTAAAGGGCATACGCCGGCATTTGCCTTAACCGCATCCCGAGAATATAGATGGGTTACCTTTGTTGGCAAAATGCGTATAGTATAGAGCAAGGAGGATGACCATGGGCAAATTTAGCATATATAACCGGAACAAAGCTTTGCAATATGCCCATAAATGGGCGTACGAGCGAAACCCAAGCTACTATGATTTTTCCAAAGTGGGTGGCGATTGCACCAATTTTGCTTCCCAAGTACTCTATGCCGGCACGGGGATAATGAATTATACGCCTGTAACAGGCTGGTTTTATATCGACGGGAACAAGCGCACGGCATCCTGGACGGGCGTACCGTTCTTTTATAATTTTGTGACGGCTAACCATGGAGCGGGACCGTTTGGGGAAGAGGTTGAACTGCGCAATGTGGAGCCGGGCGATTTTATCCAGCTTGCTTTGAAGGGGGAGGATTTTACACACACCTTGGCTGTTGTTTCCACTGGCCCGGTGCCGGGGATCAACAATGTGTTGATCGCCGCCCACTCTTATGACGCGGATGATCGCCCCTTACGGAGTTATTCCATTGAGAAGTTGCGCTGCATTCACATCTTGGGGTATCGCTAAAAATAAAGAACGGCAAGAATACGGCTATGGTTGTGCAGCCATGCGACGGGCCGATGCGTGCATCCGTTCGGCCATGCAAAACCAAGCTATGATTCCGGCACAGCCCGCCGTTTTTTGGCAATGCGGACTTTGATTTCGGCAACGACCCACACAAGAAAGGGGAAAACCGTTTCGTATAGCAAAATATAATAAGGCCAAACTTGCGTGCCGTATTCAAAATAATGCATAACGCTTCCCGGCTCGTAAAGGGCTAACGTAATTGCAAGAATGGCTATGGGCCAAACGATAAAACGGTAATCCGAAAAGGCAAACAGTTTGGCAAAACCCTTGCAAGCTCCCATAAGAAAAACGCATGTCTGAATAAAAATGCCGCATACATACACAACTGCCGTCAGAATATCCAGCCTTTGCAGGAAGTTTCCGATGTTGATCATCGATACTTTTATATAGCTTGGATAATAAAAACTAGCGGCATTATAAGGCCCCAGGACCAAGATTACGCCGATATAAATCACAAATAGGATTAAGGCCCCTATGAGCAAGCCGAAAAGAAAGACTTTATAAAATGAGTTTTTATCTTTCTGAAGTGGAAGCACGGTAAGAAAACCCACCACATAAGTCATAGGAAATATAAAGGTTAAAAGCGCGCCATGGGCAACCGGCGCAATTCCGTCATAGAGCACAGGGGCAAGATAGCTCCAATTGCATTTGGGAAGCAACATAAGAAATACAACGATTACCACGGCAATGATGATGGGCAAAAACAGCTCGCTCCAACGGCCCAATACCTCCAACCCCTTTTTTACCCCATAAATGCAAGGCAAGGCAAAAATAATGACGATGGGCCAAGCCGGCGTTTCGGAAAGCGCAACACTTCTGACGAAAAAACTCCAATCCTCTAATGTGATGGAAATTGAATGAAAGCAAAACCAGGTAAATATGATGATAAAAAGCTTACCCCAAATTTTTCCAAAGCAGATTTCGATAATATCAAATAAATTCTTTCCCGGGAAAAGCGAAAGCAATCTGGCAAACATGAGAATCACAGGGATTGCCATGGCCACGCCGCCTAGAAACGCCAGCCAGAGATCGCTCTTGGCGGCTATCCCCTCAATATAAATGCTTGCCTCGCCGTTAATAAACAAAATGAGCAAAGCAATGGCTTGTCTGTTTGAAATAAATTCTTTCTGATTCATGCTGCCGTTAACATCATTTCTTTTACTTATCCGCCCTTTCTTACAGCTTAACAAACGCGCACCAAGTGAACGGTTTGCGTCCTTCGAGACGGCGAAACTTCATAGCGCATAAGAGCGCGCAACCCTATAAGCAAGAATTCCCGGAAATAACTGGTTTTATCCGCGCATAAAGCGTGTTGCTGAAATTTGGCCGCCGCATACCTGGCATGCAGGATAGCAACGCCTCCATCGTCTTGGTTTATTGTGCAACAAGACCGTAGAAGATTGTTTCGACTATTTCGATCGGTATTGGCAGATGAACACCCGCTAACAGCAACGTGCTAATCACGAAAGAAAAGGCCATTAACGCGGAGAAAAAAACGGCCTCTTTCCTGAACCCTCCTTTATATAAAGAAGGTATTTCTATCAAAGAAATAAAAACATAGGCAAGTATTACAAAAATGTACATATATAAACTCCTTGTGCTGCTTGCTAATTAATTGCAATCGTGTCGGAGGTATTGGCGGAGAGCACGAGGGTTACCTTTACTTTTGGAATAATTTGTAAGCCTTTGTAGATGGTATCCCAGTCCTCTCGATTTGCTTTCCAGTAATCCGGCATTGCGCTTTTTATGGCCTGATCAAAGCCAAAGATATCGGTGGAATAGGAATCTTTCGTTTTTTGGACTAAGGCAAGAATCCTGCTTTCAAGCATGGCAGTCATATGGTTTGCCAGCATATCCCGCAGATCTTTTTCGAGATAGTTCTCGCTTCCGCCCAGCTCGCAAACGCTGAACTCCAAATTTGCTGCTATCTCCATTATCAATCGATCATTTTGCAAAACGGGCTTTATTTTTACTTTACTATCGTACACTTCCAGGGAAATCCGCATAGCATGCTCTGCGTCCACGGAACTGCTTTGATCTAAAACAAAGGACCCGCCTTTTAGCTCGTTTCGTATCAATAAGGCGATTTTAGACTCCTCTGCGTCCAGAAAATATTTGAGCTCATCTTTTTTAAAAACTGCGGTGCCTTTTATCTCCGGTATAAAGTTCCCGTTTTCCAATACGGCATAAACGGCAGGTGCAACGACGGAAGATGTTTTAACGCTTAGCGTTTCAACAAAGGATAGCATTTCGTTTTTGACAAAGGTTGATATCTCCCGATCCGTTCGAATGGTATTGTTCAGGAAATCGGAAACAAGTTCCCCGGAACGAATTTTTAATTTGAGGAAAGCGCCCGCATCATCGCCGTGTGATATGATAATCCAGATATCCGGGCGAACCTCAGCATCGCGCCAGAATATGTCCAGAATTGGGATGATGCCGTCTTTAGCGGCTTCCTCGCTGATGATAATCCCTTTGCAAT
Organism: Candidatus Pelethousia sp.; assembly: GCA_034933245.1. Classification (GTDB taxonomy): domain Bacteria; phylum Bacillota; class Clostridia; order Christensenellales; family CAG-138; genus Pelethousia. The sequence continues at coordinate 61,363 of JAYFNX010000015.1, read as the reverse complement.
GCCCCCAAAAAAGCTTTTTTCCTGTTTTACTGATGGCGTTTCGCATAGCGTCAAATATCGTGGCGCCCGTGGTTTCCACGCATAGGGAGCTTGAACCGGGCCGGGTAGTTCCGCTCTCCTCCCCCTCGCTCTGTCCCCCGGATTGATATTGGTTTACGATTTCCGCCGTTAGAATATAATTGCCGCTTGCCAGGTTCTTATCTATCGCCACGCCCAGCACGATCTCCAAATCTTCCAGATCGTCGTAATTCCAGCAGCCGGAAAATAAAAAGAACGATAGTATAATAAATAATATAAAACTTTTCCTTTTCATTTTGTTCGCCTAGCCGCGTTTCCCTTTTTATGGTTTATGGCAAACCGGGGCCGCTTTGTCATAAACCATAAAGGCGCCCGTATTGCCGTATCCTGAATGGAGTTTACGTCAATGAGGGACGCATTGAGCATATAGGGCACGCCAAAGGAACGAACGGAAACCAGATAAAGGAACAAGGTGATAATGCCTAGCATATAGCCAACCAGCCCTAAAAACGAAGCCGCTATCAGAAAGTAAATTCTGGTAACAATGACCGGGCCTTTTAAACGAAAAATGACGAAGGAGCAGATTCCTGTGAAGGCCGTTATGATAACGATGGGGGCGCTAATGATTTTTGCGCTGACGGCAGCCTGCCCTAATACCAAGGCGCCCACGATGCTAATCGTCATGCCTACCATGGAGGGCAGCCTGACCCCTGCCTCCCGCATCACTTCAAAGCCTAGCAGCATGACAATCAGTTCAACGACGGAAGGAAACGGGACGCTGTGCCTTGCTATCGCGATGCTCAGCAACAAGGGGGTTGGAAGCAATTCCTGATGGAAAGAAACGATGGCCACATAGATTGCAGGAATGCTGATGGTGAAAAAATAGCAAACAAATCTGAGTATTCTATTAATGGAAGCGAAAATGTAGTCCGCGTAATAATCCTCGTTGGTTAGAAAATATTCGATAAAGAGGAAGGGGACCGTAAGCGCGCTCGGAGAGCCATCGCATAGGATAGCCACACGGCCTTCCAGGAGCTTGGCTGCAACCACATCCGGCCTTTCCGTATTGCCGATGGTTTGAAAAACGGAATAAGGCGCGTCTTTAATCAACTCCTGAATATAGCCGGAATCCAAAATGCCGTCCGATTGAATTCCGTTTAACCTTTTTTCGACCTCCCGAATGATCTTTTCGCTGGCTATTCCTTCTATATAACTGATGCAGATTCGCGTTTTGGTTATATCCCCCAACTCCATATATTTAAACTTCAGGTTTGGATTAACGATTCTCCTTGTCAATAAAGAAATATTCGTGTTGAGAGACTCATTGAAACCCTCTCTGGGTCCCCGGACAACCGCTTCGGATTCCGGCTCCGTGATGGAGCGGAGCATCCATTCCCTGGTTCCGATGATCAATATTTCGCTGGAGCCTTCCAGGAGAAAAAGCGTATCGCCGCAAAGCAGAGACTTAACCGCTTCCTCTATGTTGTTCTCTTTTTTTATATCCCGGACTTCAATTACCTGATTTATCACATAGTCGATGAGATCCGATCCATTCGCATGCTTTCCCAAAAGCTTCTTGATGGACGGCCGCACCGTGGCCTTGCCGGCGTCTGCGCCGGAGCCGCAGCCGCCTAAAAGCTTGCTAATAATGGGGTGGACAATCCTACTGTTAATAGTCTTGTCCGAAGAAACAGGCGCGGAAAAGACAAGGCAATAGCAAGGCTTTTTTTCCCCTTGCTTCGTAAAATCACGGTATACGATCATCTCGTCATCGTGCAAAACGGATTTGAGCAAAGCGATATTCTCCTGCAGGGAAGAGGAAAAGGACTGCTGGTTATGATTCTGCTGCGTATGCGAGGGGACGGATCTTTTAAACATGGAAGCACCTTTTCATGCTGATTTATAGCCGGCGTAATTCTTCTTCTATCCTGCCCAAATTAGTCGTGCCTATACCATTTACAGGTAGATAAAAAACCAATTGGGCTTACGTTTCCACGCGGAACGTCGCGCTGGTGAAAGCAAGGCGATGCATGCAAAGACCATAAGGCGTATCGCAGCAAGATCTGCTGGGCTATTATAGTATGGCCGTGCTGCGTGTGCTGTTACGGCCCCGCCGGCACAACGGGAGAGAAGTACAGGCGGCGAATCCGAAAATAAAAAAGGACAGAGTAAACTGTCCTTCTTCGTTGTTTTCTGCAACAGGGCGCTTGTTTTATCCCAGCAAAGCAACCGGCATATGCCATGGACAACGCCGCCGCATTTCTTGGCGCAAAGCGTAGAACCAAACAAGGCGGCTTATGAGCCCCACGCAGGATGCCCTCGAAAAACATAGAAGCTTCCGTTCTGAAACCCCAGCCGTGAAGCGTGTCCTATGCATTTGCCGTGCAGAAAGTATGCCGGATCTTTGGGGTAAGCTAATTTATTTAATCTTCAGGGTTCGCAAATAGACTTTTGTCTCCTTGCTGATGCGGGAACTTTCAATGGCTTTCTGAATTGCCTTGTTGTGCACCCATTTTTCTAGGCACTTGGCCTGCAAGAAGGGCATCGTGGCGTCATATTGCTTGGCCAGAGCGGTTGCGAAAAACCAGGCGATCATCATGTTTACATAGTATTCCTCGGAACGGACGCCCGCTACAAGCTCCAATATCTCGGGGCAAAATGCATCGCCAAGGTAAAAGCTCAGGAGCATCTCTATGCCAAAACGAACCGTATAGGTTTCGCCGGATCGTAACCAGCCCTTAATGCGCGTATAAAGTTCCGGCAAATGCTTTTTAAAAATTTTTGGAGAAATTAAATCGCAGGTGGCCCAATTGTCAATATACGGGAGAAATGCTTCCAACCCGGCAATTACAGCATCATAATCTTGCATCCTTTCAAGCAGAAAGCCATGCAGATTATTTTCTTCATAATATGCATGGGGGAGACTCGTCAGAAAGGTGCTTATCTCCGGTTCTGCGGAAAGTTCTTTTGCCAGTTTGCGCAAAGCGGGCGTACGGACGCCGAGCACCGTATCCGCAGGGACCGTTGGCATTAGCTTGCAACTAAATTGTTTATATTCCAGATCCTGCAGGCCAAAAAGTCTGGACTGAATTTTCTCCTGTATGTTTTGCATATATGCCTCCCGCTTCTTGATAGCAACGACCCTCTTTATCGCAATGCCTTTCGAGAGGCGGATTTTCATACCCGCCAATCGCATGGTAAAAATACGCGATGCTTGCGCGCAAGACAAAATACGGCTGTACAAGCCTGCTGTTTAACAAGCATATGTATATTATAAAATTGAGCGGCGTGGAATACAACCTTGTCGATTGGAGACTTTACGGCGGCCCCCATGAAGGAAGCGGCCACGGACGGAGCGGGAGACATTAACCTGGCGACGGGGGGCGCGTTGATACGTTAGACTGACATGCATATAATAGTTGTGCGCAGCATCTTTTTCCTGATGCTGCGCACAGTTGCTTGCCATGCTATTCTGCTTTGGCATCGGGACGAATCTGCGTACAATACCCCGCGCCCTTGTGATTCTACATGCAAGGAGGGGCGGAAAGCCGGATAAGAAGCTCAGACAGGTTAATCCTCTTCCGCGGCAAGTTCGCAGGTCTCCTTGGCGGGAGGCATGAGATAGGAGAAGGCCACGAAGAATATCAGGGCAATCACAAGGCCGGGAATGATAGGCTGGCTAACAGGCAAACCAAAGAGGCCATTGGTGGAGATCTTTTCCAGATAGACCACCATCACACTGCCCGAAATAAGGGAAGCGATGGTTCCCGCAAGAGAAGCCTTGGGCCAATAGTGCCCCAGCACATAGGGGAAGAATGCGCCCGCTGCCCGCAAGGTAAAGGAGAACATCAGCAGCGTGACGATGCTGGATGTGTTGAACAGAGCCACCAGCATGGAAGCGATGCCTACGATAATCATGGTGATCTTGGTAACGTTCATAACTTCCTTGCTGGAAGCTTCGGGCTTTATCACGGTTCTGTAGATATCGTTGGCAAATATGGAGCCCGCGCCAAGCAGATCGGAGTCCGCGCTGGACATGGTGGCGGAGATGATGCCCGCAAATAGCAGGCCGCAAATGATGGCGGGCATAGCGTTGATAGCCAGCACCGGCAGGGCATAACGGGCGCCTACATCTGCAAACAGATCGGCGGAGAAAGAGCCCATGTTGATGAGGGCCAGGGTGATGATCCCCAAAATGGCGGGAATGAAAGCATAGATGAAGTTCACGAGGGCGGCCAGAAGAGAGCCCTGTCTTGCGGCTTTTCCATCCCGCGCCGCATAATATCTGGATACGGCTTCCTGTCCTACGGTAAAGGTGGCTACATACATGACGGTCAGGGAAATTACGGCGCCCAGGGAATACCCCTTGAACATATCGAAGGTTTCAACGGGAACATTCGCCACAACGCTTTCCCAACCGCCGGCAAGCCTGATGGCAAAAGGCACGGCGATGATCATGCCGACTACGATCAGGAATACCTGCACGAAGTCCGTAAGGGTAACGCTCCAAAGCCCACCCATGACGGAATAAATGGTAACCACCACCGCAACTACGATAACCGCCACCTGATAGTCAATGTTGAGCATAACGGAGAGGATAACGGAGGAGGCGATGAATTGACCGGCGGTAAGGCCGATGAGAGGGAGGAGCATGATGATGGCGGTGATGATTCCCGCGCTCTTGCCATAACGCCTGCGGAAGAATTCCGGTACGGTCTTTACGCTGGCCGCACGAAGCTTGGGAGCGATGAAGGTGAGGATCACGAAGGCGAGACCCATGGTAATGATGTACCATGCGGCGCTAATTCCGTGATTTTGCATGCCCTGCTGCACCACGCCCAAAGAACTTCCTCCGCCTATTTCCGTGGCCGCCAGGGTACCGGCCATAAGCAGGGGCCCCAAACGGCGGCCTGCCACCATGAAATCGGTATTGGAAGTGATCTTTTTGGAAGAGTACCAGCCGATGAAGAGCATGATCAGCAGATAGATCGCAACAATAACCGTCACGAGCACGTTGGTTTGCATGTGATGTCCCTCCTAAATATAGTAATTATAATAACACGTCCGCACGTGCAAAAAATAGAATATAGGATTACAGATGCTAATAAATTCACAGAATGATTGAACCTTATATAACAATTATACCGGGAAGCCCGGCGCCATTGAAAGTGTAAATAATGCCGCTATGCGCTAAAATATGCCGCTTGGAGGGGATTGCCACTGGCAAAGATGCGGCTTTTGCCCTATAGTATTCTTATGGATGGTGCTGATTTGTCTCTTTCCGTTGCGCTGTGCGATGATACGCCGAATGACCTGGCAATTTTAAGAGACGATATAGAAGGATACTTTTTACAAAAAGGGCTGAAGCTGGAGCTTGCGGCCTTCGATTCCCCTGCCGAATTATTGGAAGCAGGCGCATTCGACCTGTATCTGCTGGATGTGGTGATGCCGCATATGACGGGCATCGCGCTTGCGGAAAAGCTGAGGGAGAAAGACCGGAAGGCCGGCATTATATTCATAACCGCCTCTATGGAATTTGCGGTGAGCGGATATAGCGTAAGCGCTTCCGGATACATTGTAAAACCTTATGATAAAGCCAAGCTTTTTGCCGCATTGGATAGAGCGCTTTCCCAATACATCCCCGACCAGCGCACCATTACCGTAATGGTAGACAGAATCCCGATAGAGATCCCCGTACAACAGATTTCCTATGCGGAAGGCCGGCTGCACAACACCCTCATCCACCTTGCCAATGGCCAGGATATCCTCATATATCAGAAACTGGGGTGCTTTATGGAGAAACTGGAATCTTTCGGCGGGTTCTGCCAGTGCCACAAAAGCTACCTCGTAAATTTGGACATGGTTGTAGAACTTGACGGCAGCTTTTTCATCATGCGAAATGGATGCAGGGTGCCGCTCTCCCGCAGCGTACTCGCCCAAAGCAAGGCTGCATTTTATAAGAACCGCATCACCAGGAGCTGATAGATGAGTATTGCCGCCTGTGAATTATGTCTTACCTTGTTCAACCTTATCGTACGGGCTCTTTTATTATGCCTGTGCTTGAAGATCCGCCGGGGCAGCGTGGAACTGGTGGGCGCGCTCTTTGTGTATATTTGGCTCATCATGGTTGGGGTGCAAAGTTATGGGCTTAATGAGGAGCTTGTGAACCATGTGTTCGCCATCCTAATATTCTTGATTCTGGCGCCGCTTTTTGAGGGCTCTCTCGCAAAAAAACTGTTTATATACCTTTCCGGGTGGATGTTTTCCATCGTATTCTTTACGTTTTCCACCGTCTTCTCCATGCTGCTGAGCCCGCAGGATGTTGTGCGGCAGCATGAAATTTGCGTATTGGTCTATCTGTTCCTGTTGGTAGGATTTTTCATCGTGCTGCGTACGTTTTTGCAAGATACGTTGGAGCGCCTGTTTTCGGCTTTGGAGGATAATCTCCCTCCGCTTCTGCTAATTTATCCCGCAATCATCCTGATTGTTTTTCTAATAGGCCTTCGCCCTTCCAATTATATGGTAAAGGCGGATTCCAATGCCACGTTTTATCTGCTGTTCATGATGACCACGGCGGTCGTATACGTATTGCTCCTGAAAAATCTGGTGGATATATCCGAAAGACATCATGCCGAGGATGAATTGCATTTTGCAAAACAGCTTGTAACGGAACAGCGCCAGCACTACACCCAGCTTTTAGAGAGCATAGACAACATGCGTGTCCTGCGGCATGATTTTACCTTGCATGTGCAGGCGGTTCTGGGCATGCAGGACAAGACCGAAGTGGACCGATACCTTGGGCAGCTTGTAAAGCGATACGACGTATCCGTCATTACCATGTGCGAAAACCAGGCCATCAACGAGATCATGAACCGCATACGGGTGCTGTGTGAAAAACGCGGCATTACGCTGCGTGTGGATTTGGATATTCGCCAGACCATCCCCATAGACGATCTCACCTTATGTGTGGTAATCGGCAACATGATGCAAAACGCGATGGAAGCTTGTGATCGCATTTATGATAACAGATTCATAGATATCACCGCTCGCTTCACGGTAGACCGTTTGATGTTGCTGATGGAAAATTCCTTTGACGGGGTGGTAAGCAAAAAAGGAGAGCGTCTGCTCTCCCGGAAAAAAGATGGCGGTTTGGGCTTGGTCAGCCTGCGCAGAATCCTAACCCATGATGGGGATGATCTTAGCATGCACTATACGGATACGGTATTTACCACCATGGTAACCATCATGGCAAGAGAATAGCCGCAGGACGGGGATTCCCTTGCCCTGACCGGCCTCATTACAACACCGAGCGGTTGCAACGGGGATGCAACGGGCTCAAAACGACACATTCGGAAAAATACCGGGCGGTTTTTGCGCGCCTATAGGTCAAATATTTTTTTTAGGATATATCCCAGTTCAAACCGAAGACGGTTGGAGCTGGAAAAAGGATCGTCGCTGTAAAAGCCGGCGATCTTATTTTTTCGCTGCAGCACCGTGTTTTTATGCAGATACATCTCCTGCGATACCTGCGAAGTGGATACGCTGTTGACAAGCAAAGCGAAAAAAGTATCCGCCAACTGGCCGTTGTAGGTGCTGTCATATGTATCCACAGGCCGGAACAGCTCGTCCACAATCGTTTTGGCCTTCTGGCGTTCCACGCTTTCCAGCAGCAGATCAAAAACCTTCAGATCGTCATAGCAGGCTACTATGTGATGCGGATGGCAGAACAACTTGTCCGAAATGCGCATGGCGTTCTGCGCCTTTTTATAGCAATCGGGGATCATCTGCACATCCTCACAAACGGGGCCGATGCCCACGGTCGCCTGTATCTCGCTGCTTTCCAGCAGCGCGGCCAAGCCCTTGCCCGCCTGCAGGAGATCCTGCCTGTTTTTATTGGTGGAAAGGATAACCACATCGCCGGCATCTCCCAGGATGGTGATGATGCTATCGCCCGTAAGGCGCTCGGCGTACACGGCGCAGCTTTTCAACAAATCCTCCGTCTCCTCATGGGCGCCTGTTTTGGCGGGGTGAATAACGAGCACGCCCGTCACATCGGTGATGTTGAAATCCAGCGCCTGCCCTTGGGATATAATCAGCCCTTTGTCGCCGAAATTGCCGGTGAGTATATCGCGCAGATACTCGCGGCGCATACGCTTGCGATATTCATCCTGGCGCTCGCTGTTGAATATGGTGATGCACAATGCCCGGCAGGTTTGGGATATGGCCAGCTTGGCCAGATCGGACATGGGATTTTCAATATTTTCAATAACCAGGGCGCCATAGTAGGTGTATTTATGGCTAACCGGCATAAACAGGTAAGAAACGCCTGCGATCTCCACAAACAGCATGTCCTTGGGCCGGTCGATCAATCCAACCAGATGGCCTTGAATAAGCTGTATCGTTTGCGCGGAAGGGGTCTGCGCGTCCGGCCGGGTATGGTAAACGAATTTCTGGTTGTGGTCGAAAAAAAGAACATTGCTGCCTACCGTCTCGCTCAGTGTATCAAGCAGCGAGGAATAGTGTTCGTCCACATCCAGCAACTGGTTCATATAGGCTTCGTAAAGCTGGATGGAATCCTGCAGCTTGTGCACCTGGCGCTCCAGCAACTGGTCAAGGACGGCCTTGAACACATCATAATAGGAAATATGCGGCGGCATATTGATGAGCGGAAACGCCAGCTCGTCGCACAGCGCAATCAAATCCTGGGATATGTAGGGCATAACAGGCCCAACGTTGAACAGCATCAGCGCGCTTGCGTGATAATCGTTCATCATGCGCACAAAGGAAAGCTGGCTGTCAAAATCGTTGGCAATGGCATACAGACTGGAAATCGCAAGCATGTCTGGTTCCAGAAATTCGGTAAAATCCAATACCTCCATGGCGGATACGCAGCCAATCACCCGGTCCAGTCCGCTGATGCCGGCTATGACCTCGCCGTTGCATAAGGGCTTTAACTTCATTGCTTCGCGTACAGTAAGCTGCATTGCAAACACCTTTCAAAACCGAATTTGCCATAAGGACGGGTGCGTTTTAACACTTTGCCCCATAAGTTTATGTGCGCATGCACATTACCCTCTATATTATACTATATCATATAAAATAAAAGATAGAATTTTCCCTGTCCTATATAGCAAGCTCTTGCCATTAAAAAGTGAGAAAACATATTGTCTGATAAACTTACCCCCATATGCTTTCAAACTGTCCGCACAACAAGGACAAACATGCAAAAAATATAAGCCAACGTGCAAACGCACATTAATCCCTTCAATATTATAGGCTATGGATGTAATTCTGTATAGCAAGGATAAAGGAGAAAGAAATGTTTAGCCAATGTATGGAAATATACGATTTGCTGGACAGCGCGTATGCTTCGGGTGAAGCTGTGCAAAAGCTGTTTGCAAAGCGCGGCGTCGCGGTTATGCTGCAGAACGTGCAGGGCGAAAAGGGCGAAACGACCTTTTTACGCATGGTGATTCCCGGCGTAAACGGAAAAAAGAATGGCGGATACGCGCCGACACTCGGCATTGTGGGCCGCCTGGGCGGCTTGGGCGCGCGGCCCGATATCACGGGTTTCGTTTCCGATGGCGATGGCGCGCTTTGCGTGTTGGCGGCTGGCCTGAAATTGGCGGACATGCTTACCAATGGCGACCAGCTTTCGGGCGATGTTATGCTATGCACGCATATCTGCCCCAACGCGCCCACCGTGCCGCATGAGCCTGTTCGGCTGATGGGGTCTTCTGTAAGCGATGCGGACGTATGCCGCTTGGAGACCGCATATCCCGTGGATGCGCTTCTTTCCATCGATGCGACAAAGGGAAACCGCATCCTTTGCAGCCGCGGCTTTGCCATAACGCCCACCGTAAAAGAGGGCTATATTTTGAGGGTTAGCGAAGGCATGCTGGATATTATGACCAGGGTGACAGGCCGTCTACCGGTTGTGCTGCCCATCACCACGCAGGATATTACGCCGTACGGAAACGGAATCTATCACCTTAACAGCATTATGCAGCCTTCCGTTATGACGGATGCGCCGGTGGTAGGTGTGGCGATTACATCCGAGATTCCCGTGGCCGGGTGCGCTACCGGCGCTACCCAGCTTGTGGATGTGGAACTGGCGGCGAGGTTTGCCGTGGAAACGGCGAAGGACTTTACCCAAGGCAATTGTGCATTTTATAATCCCCAAGAGTTCACACGCTTACAGACGCTCTACGGCGATATGAAGCACCTGCGGAGGAAATAAGAATGGGGCGAAAGGCACGTATTGCGCTGGCGCAGTTTGGGGCGAAGCTGGGGGATGTGGAAGCAAACATTAAAAATGCCGAATCCCTGGTGGCGCAGGCAGCCGCCGCGGGCGCGGATGTGGTGCTGCTACCGGAGCTGTGTTTCTCCGGTTATCAGTTACAGATGCTGGGCGAAAAGGTTCACAGCATAGGCGATGAATGGACCAAGCGCATAGATGCGGCCATGGGAAAGGCGGCCGCAGCAGGCAAGATTTACATTGTCGCGGGCTTGTGCGTACCGGAAAACGGCCGCTATTACAATGCCGCGCATCTTTATGATCGCAAGGGACAATGCGTGGGCGAATACCACAAGGCATTTTCCTTTGGCGCCGAAGACAACTTTTTTACAAAAGGCGATGCTTTTCCCGTTTTTGACACGGACTTTGGCCGCATTGGAATCCTGATCTGTTATGATATCGGCTTCCCCGAAACAGCGCGGTATCTTTGCATGGCCGGCGCGGAGATTATCTTTATTCCAGCGGCCTGGCGTATAGAAGATGAGCATGCATGGCACCTGAATGTCGGCTCGCGGGCGCTGGAAAACCAGGTGTATACCATTGCGGTGAACCATGTGGGAACCTTTGGGAAGCTGCACTTGTTTGGCAAAAGCCAGATATGCGGCCCGGATGGCCATCCTATGCTGCAATTGGGATATGACGAGCAGATGCTGGGCATATGCGATGTGGATTTGGACAAAGCAACACAAATGCGCCGACAGCCGGGCTACCGAGTGGATCTTCTCGCATCGTCGGCAATTCAAGGGGACCCGCGGGAACTCTGCAAAGATCTTGATTAACGATTTTTATGCATTTCATCAAAAACGTCAAGGAGGAACAATCATATGCCTACGATGAAACTCAAAACCGAACAGCAAGTGGAAGACTTTGTGCGTGGCTGCACGTTCTTCGCTACAGGTGGCGGCGGATTGCCCGCTAACGGTAAAAAATCCCTGATGGGGGAGCTGAAGGCCGGCCGTGAGATCGGTTGGGTGGATGTAAACGAGATTCCCGATGACGCGCTGAGCGTGTGCCCTTTCCTCATGGGATCCATCGCGCCCCATAACGAGGATACCATCAAGGAAATGACTTCTTATGAGATGACCGATAAGACCAGCGTCAACCCCGAGGGCGACAGGTTGGCGAAGGCCATCGTGGCACTGGAAGAATATTCGGGCAAAAAGTTCAACGTGGTTGTGCCTATTGAATTGGCGGGAGCCAACACAGCAGGCGCTATAGCGGCTGCCGCCCAGCTTGGCATGGTTACCGTCGACGGCGATTATACCGGCCGCGCGATTCCCGAGATTGTGCAGATCACCTTTAATTATCATGGACATTGCATTCTGCCCGTAGCGTCCGTGGACGAATGGGGAAACGAGTGCATCATTAAATATGCCATCAATCCCCGCACCGTGGAGCACATCGGCAAGCTGATCAGCGTGGCGGGCTATGGTTTGGCCGGGCAGGCAGGTATGGCGCTGGATGGCAAGAAAACCCGGGAAACCGTCATCGCCGGCACCCTTAGCGAGTGCTACGCGGCCGGTAGGCTGCTGCGCGAAGCCAAGGAAGCGGGGAAGGACCCCGTGAAGGAGCTCATGGCCGCGCGCAACGGCTATGAACTGGGCCGCGGCACCATCACCGCCAAGGACGATTATGACGCGGAAGGGTATTACTGGGGCACTGTTACCGTGGATTGCGGCAAGGACGAACTGAAATACTGGTTTAAGAATGAGAACCACGTGGTGTGGAAGAATGGCAAGCCCTACGTCACCAGCCCCGATATCATCGCGGCCATCGATACCGACACCGGCGAACCCGTTCCCAATCCCCTCTCCCATGTGGGCCAGCACGTGGCGCTCGTCGCGCTGCCGTGCAAGCCCGAACAGGAAAACACCACCTTGCTTACGCCAAAATACTTCGGTTTTGACATCGAGCATGTGCCCGTACGCGAACTTATGAATAAATAATCTTGCTTATTTTGCCGGTTGAAACGGGCAAGTTCCGGCGAGATAATGATAAGATTAGATTTTGCCGCCCTTGTGGCGAAGGAACTTATAAAAACAAGGAGGAAAAAATAATGAACGCAAAACGAGTATTCTGCATGCTCCTGGTTTTGGCCATGCTGACCACCGTCTTCGGTTGCGCGCCCCAGGCTGCTGCTCCCGATGGTGGAAATGCAGGCAACACGGCAGCAGGCGGTGCTTCCACCGCCGTTGTGGAAGAAGGAGCAACCATCGTCCGCACCACCGAAGACTGGCCAACTTATTATGACCCCGCTGTAGGTTCCAGCTACTCCTGCTCCACAGCCCAGGCCAATATCTACGACGCGTTGGTATTCCCCAAGGCCGATGGTACCGTGGAACCCCACCTCGCAACCGAGTGGACCGTTTCCGACGACTCCCTGGTTTATACCTTTACCATCCGGGACGACGTGAAGTTCCATAGTGGCAACATGCTGAAAGCCAGCGACGTCGCTTACAGCATGAACCGTATGCTGGAGATCGGCGAGGGCTATGCCTATCTATATACCGGCGTGGTAAAAAACTGTTATGCTGCGGATGATACCCATGTGGTATTTGAGCTGGACCATTCCTTCGGCCCCTTCATCTACTCCCTGATTCGCTTCATGGTTGTGGAACAGGCGCTGGTAGAATCGCATTATGACCTTACCGACAGCACCTACGGCGACAAGGGCGACTACGGCAAGACCTGGATGCTGACCAACGACGCCGGCTCCGGCCCGTACAAGACCGTTGAGTTCAAACTGGACGAATACCTGCTGGCCGACCGTTTCGAAGATTACTTCCTGGGATGGGAAGAAGGTGCGCCGCAATATTTTAAGCTTTCCAACATGACCGACGCCGTTGCCGTACGTACCGCCATGGCCAATAAGGAATTGGAAATCACCGATGAGTTGCAGCCCCTTGAGAATTACAACACCATGGATGAAATGGAAGGCGTAGATATCTCCAAGTGGTGCAACAGCAACACCTTTAACATGATGCTCAACACCAAGGCGGAATTCACCGATGACATCCATCTGCGCAAGGCGATCGCGTATTGCTTCGATTATGAGACGCTGCGCACCCAGATCTATCCTGGCGCGCTGGAGAGCCACGGCCCCGTTTCCGTCGTGCTCCCCGGCTTTGATAGCAGCATCCCCGCTTACAGCCGGGATATAAACAAGGCGAAGGAAGAACTTGCGCAATCCAAGTATGCCGGGCAGCCCATCACCCTGAACTTGAGCTGGTGCGCCGAAGTGCCTGAACAGGAAAAGATCTCCCTGCTGTTGCAGTCCAACCTTTCCGAGTTGGGCATCAACCTGGTTATCACCAAGAAGCCGTTCGGCTCCATGATCACCGATGCACAGAGCGTGGAAACCACCCCGCAAATCTCCTTCGTTAACTTTGCGGCGCCTTACTTTGAGGCTGGCGGCATGCTGCGCACCCGTTACCATTCTTCCTCCTGCGGTTCTTGGGAACAGATGGAATGGTTGCAGGACGATACGCTGGATGCCATGATCGAAGATGCACTGGCCACCGTAGACGATAAGGCCCGTTTTGAGAAGTACGCCGAGATTCAGAAGTACATTTATGATTTGTGCCCGACCATTTGGGGCTTCAACTGGATCGAAAAGCGCGCAGTGCAGACAAGCTATCTCGAATGGGATGCTATGAGTGCCACCGAGAGCGGCACAGATTACTTCATGCCCATGGGCTTCGGTATCTATTGCCGCGACATGAAGATGGCGGCTGCCAACTGATCCTTCCCTACAATCTACTGACCTGACGTATTGAATGGGGCGGCTGGCCGCGGCTAGGCCGAAAAAGGCCGGCCGTCCCTTTTCACACAATCCCCATTTTCGTATGGAGGAGGAAGAGAATCGATAATGGCTCTGAAGATACTGAAAAAACTCGGCGTTTATCTGCTGGTTCTCATAGGGCTTTCCATTCTTGTCTTCATTATAGCCCGCGTTATTCCCGGCGATCCCGCACGGCAGGCCCTGGGTCCACATGTATCCGAAGAAACCGTGCAGGCGCTGCGGCAACAGATGAACCTGGATAAACCGCTCGTAACGCAATATTTTCTTTGGCTTAAAGGCGCGGCAAGGCTGGATTTGGGTACCTCCCTGCTTACAAGACGCGCGGTAATAGAGGACGTACGGCAGTATTTGCCCGCAACGCTTGAAATTGTGTTGCTATCCGCCTTTTTCATGGCGCTGGGCGGCATATTGCTTGGCATTGTGGCAACAAAGTATACAGGTAAGTGGCTGGATGGCCTAATCCGTGTGCTTTCCTACCTAGGCATCGTATCGCCGGCATTTGTTTGGGCGGTGCTGTTTATGCTGCTCTTTGGATACTTAATTCCGATCTTACCCACCACGGGGCGTATCGCCCAGTCTATGACGGCGCCCATTAAAACCATTACCGGTATGTATACCGTGGATTATTTGATTACGGGAAATTTTGCAGGCTGGTGGGACGCGTTTAAACATCTTATTCTCCCCGCCATTGCTTTGATGCTTGGCGGAATGGCGCAAGCAGCCCGCCTTACCCGCGGCAACATGGTGGAAAATTCCATGAAGGACTATATCCTGGCGGAGCGCGCATACGGAGTGCCGGAAAACCGCCTTTTATACAAATATCTGCTCAAGCCTTCTTTGATCCCCACAATCACCGTAATGGCCATGGATATTGCATCTATCTTCGGTAACGCATTCCTGGTGGAAAACCTGTTTAATTACCCTGGGCTTTCCCGCTACGGCCTGAGCGCCATGCTCAACAAGGACATTAACGCGATTTCCGGGGTTGTTATGATACTGGGCCTTATGTTTATTATACTGAACATTCTGAGTGATCTTATCGTTGCATGGCTGGATCCTCGGGTGCGTTTGATGGGAGGCAGCGAAGAATGAGCGAAGAAAAAACCAACTTCATGCCCACGCAGCAAAATGCTACGCCCAAGCGCGACCGTTGGGATGAAGCAAAGAAGCTATGGTATAAATTTTCCCTCAATAGAATGTCCGTAGTTGGGCTGTGCATCGTGCTATTTGTGCTGATTCTCGCCATATTTCAGCCTTGGATCGCACCGTATCCCGGTCATATCGGCGCGGTGGTGGATTTCCAGAATGCCAGCAAAGCGCCGTGCGCCGCATACTGGATGGGCACCGACACCGTGGGCCGCGACATTATGAGCCGCGTATTTTACGCGTATCGCGGCGCATTTACGATGGGCCTGGGCGTTTTGGTGGCCACAGTGCCCCTGGGCAGCATTTTGGGCTTGGTCGCAGGTTATTGGAAGAACAAATGGTTCTCTACCATGATTATGCGCGTAACAGACGTATTCCTGGCTTTGCCGCCCATGATCTTGGCCCTGTGCGTGTGCTCCATCCTACGGCCGACGTTGCTTAACTCCTTGTTGGCAATGTGCGTTGCCTGGTGGCCTTGGTATACCCGCCTTACCTATAGCATGGCGACCTCGTTGCGCAACGAGATGTACATTAAGTCCGCAGAGCTTATGGGGGCATCAAAGGCGCATATTCTGTTCCGGGAGATTTTGCCCAATTGCACCGGCTCCATTTTGACCAAAGCGACCCTGGATATGGGCTGGGTTATTTTGACAGGCGCCACGTTAAGCTTTGTAGGCCTTGGCGAACAGCCGCCTACACCGGCGTTGGGCACCATGGTCTCCGATGGCGCCAAGTATCTGCCCACACAATGGTGGATCTCCATTTTCCCGGCCTTGGCCATTATGGTTATCGTACTTGGTTTTAACCTGATGGGCGACGGCGTGAAGGACATGTTATCTGGCAAGGAGTGATGAAATTGAGCGAAACAAAGGCCAATAATCACGTAACAGACATACGCAATCTGTTTGTGGAATATAAAACCTATGCCGGTATGGTAAAGGTTCTCAACGGCGTCAACTTCTATGTGGATTCCGGAGAAAAGGTAGCCATCGTGGGTGAAACGGGCTGCGGAAAGACCACCACGGTCAAGTCCATCCTGCGCATACTGGCCGACAATAGCCGCATTTCCGGCGGCGAGATCTTCTTCAAGGGAAAAGATGTGTTGAAAATGAAGGATGCGGAAGTGAAACGCCTGCGCGGGTCCGGCATTTCCATGATCTTTCAGGACCCAACCATGTCGCTGAACCCTGTGTTCACCATCGGAGAGCAGATGTTTGAGGCTATTCGGAATTCCGGCCAGAAGGACGCCAACCAAAAGGAAGTACAACAGGAACTGGCCGTCCAAGCTTTGAAGGAAACTTCCATGCCTGACCCTGAGCGCATTCTGCTCAGCTATCCATTTCAACTCAGCGGCGGCATGCGGCAGCGCGTCTGTATCGCTATGTCCTTGGCCACGCCACGCGACATGGTTATTGCCGACGAGCCCACCACCAACCTGGATGTTACCATTCAGGACCAGGTCCTCAAGATCCTGAAAGACAGGGTGGAGAGCAAACATAGCTCGCTGATCCTGATAACCCACTCTTTGGGAGTGGCCAGAGAAACCAGCGACCGCATCTACGTGATGTATGCCGGCAATATGGTTGAAACGGCGCCCACCAAGGAATTGTTTAAGCAACAACTTCATCCCTATACCCAGGCTTTGATGCACTGCATTCCCCGGCTTTCCGGCGGCGGCGTGGCCGAAGGTATTCCGGGCCGTATTCCCAATTACCTGCATCCGCCCAAGGGTTGCCGTTTTGCACCGCGCTGCCCTAAGGCGACCGAGCGTTGCTTCCAGGAGAAGCCGGAGTTTTATGATGCGGGCAACGGGCATCATGTAGCGTGTTTTGCCTACGAAAAGGAAGGAGGGTGCTGATATGGGCGAGGTCATTCTTGACGTCAAAGGACTGAAAAAACATTTCCCCATAACCAAGGGCGCGCAGAAAGGGCTGTTTGTCAAGGCTATCGATGGCATTGACTTTGATATCCGAGAGGGCGAAACGCTTGGCTTGGTGGGCGAGTCCGGCTCCGGGAAAAGCACCACGGCCTACAACGTGATCGGTATGTACCATGCGACCGCCGGGCAGATGACATTTAAAGGGCACGATATCAGCATGGCGAGCGCGGATCGGGAATTATGGATGAAGCGGGAGATCCAGATGGTATTCCAGGATCCCGGCACCACCCTGAACCCCCAGCGAAATATCAAGCAGATTCTGACTTTGCCTTTGCAGATCCACAAGATGGTGGATAAGAAGGACCCGATCGGCCAACTGCTGCGCCTGCTGGAGACGGTGGAACTGCCCGCGGAATACCTATATAAATACCCCATGTCCCTGGGTGGCGGCGAGCGCCAGATGCTGGCAGTGGCGCGCGCCATCAGCACAGATCCTTCCATGATTGTGCTGGACGAGCCTACATCCTCCCTGGATGTAAGCGTCCAGGCTAAGATCATCAATATGCTGCTGCGTCTGCAGAAGCAGCGCAACCTGTCCTATCTGTTCATTACCCATGACCTTAGCCTTATGCGCAACCTCGCAACCAAGGTGGCCATTATGTACCTGGGAAGAATCGCCGAGATCGCGCCGGTGGAGACGTTCTTCTCTAAGCCGCGCCATCCCTATACCCAGATGCTGCTCTCCGCTATCCCCGTTATCAGCGCGGAGGAAGAGGCTGTGCGCCATAATAAGGTGGAGTCCAAGGGCGAGATCCCCAGCCCCGTAAACGTGCCAAAAGGGTGCAGTTTCAACACGCGCTGTCCATATGCCACCGAACGCTGCTTTAAGGATGACCCGGAGATGAAGGAACTGGAAGAAGGCCACTTTATACGCTGCCATTTGGTGCATGACTGATTAAACAATATTAAAGAGGGAAAAAAGCTGTGAAAAAGATCTTTACATTGAAAAACCGGCAGGATGTCGAAGACTTTGTCCATGGATGCTCCTTTTATGGCACCGGCGGCGGCGGTGATTATGCCATGGGCGTAGACGCCATGATGAAGCAGCTAAAAAAAGGCAACGAAATCGGATGGGTGGATTCCTATCAGCTCAACGATGGGGATTATTCCTGCTGCCCCTTCCTTATGGGATCCATCGCGCCGGAAGATCCGGAGGTCGTCAAAGAACGGGAAACCATCTATGGCCTTGGCCCGCAGACCCACGATTACACCCAAGCCATGGTGGGCGCGATCCGCGCTCTGGAGGATATGCACGGCAAGAAGATGGCCGCGCTGGTTCCCATAGAGCTGGGCGGCGCCAACACGGCTGCCTGCGTATGCGCGGCGGCGGAAATGGGCATTGCAGTGGTAGACGGCGACTATACCGGCCGTGCGATTCCGGAAATTCAGCAGACCACGCCCTTCATATTTGAGCGGGAGCTATTGCCGGTTACGTCCTTTGATTGTTGGGGCAATGTGGCCAACATCACCGGCACCGTGAACTGGCGTATGACCGAGCGCATCGGCAAGATGATTGCCGCAGCCGGTTACAGCAAGTGCGCGCAGGCGGGCTTCTGCTTTTCCGTAAAGGAAATGAATGATACCCTGATGCATGGCACGCTGAGCGATTGCTTCAAAGTGGGGCGGGCGATGCGCAAGGCCGTGGAAGAAGGGCGAGACCCTGCTCAGGCGGCTATCGACACCGTGGGCGGCTGGATCGTTTTCCGTGGGAAGGTTACCAAGAAGGAATGGTGGGATAAGATCGGTTACTACTGGGGAACCCATACCATTACCGGTGAAGGTAAATTTGCGGGCGAAGAGTTTGCTATTTGGTTCAAGAATGAGAACCACATGAGCTGGAAGAATGGCAAGGTATTCATTACGAGCCCCGACATGCTGCAGGTGATCGATACCAAGACCGGTGAAGCCTATACGAACAACAAAATCCAAGAAGGTATGGATGTAACGGTCATCGCCATGAAGGCGCGGGATGTGTTCCGCAGCCAGCGCGGCCTGTTCGTGCTCAGCCCCAAGGCTTTCGGCTTCGATACGCCATACGTGCCGGCGGAGCAGATTCTCGGCATGTGATTAGAAAAGAGCGAAGGGATATGCGCGACTTTGCGCATATCCCCTTTCGTTTTCTCAAGCAATAAAAAAGATAAACTTGGCACGATACATGTTGCCTGAAAGAGAAAACCAGGATGGATTGGCGTGCATTTGTGCGCTAAAAGGTTATAATAAAGATATATTACTGCTATGATGAAGGAAAACCATACGAATGCGTCGTAAACAGTGCATGAGTATTGGTAAAAGGAGAGCGAGCAATGGATTCACGGGTCGAGTTATGGATTGACGGGCATCGCGACGAACTTATAGCCGCAGTGCAAAAGCTGATTTCCTACAAGAGCATAGACGATGGCAAGCCCTTGCCGGGGGCGCCTTTTGGCGTTGCCTGCCATGATGCGCTGGCCTGCATGCTGGATATTTGTGGAGGATTCGGCATGGATACCCAGGACATGGAAGGCTATATAGGCTATGCGGAATGCGGCGAGGGTGAGGAAATGCTGGGGATTTTGTCTCACCTGGATGTGGTGCCGGCTGACAGCGGATGGCGCCACGATCCCTTTGGAGGCGAAATCGTGGACGGGAAAATCGTAGGCCGCGGTGCGCTGGACGATAAGGGACCGGCCGTGGCCAGCGTGTTTGCGCTGGCTGCCGTTAAGGCGGCCGGTTACGATTTTCGCCGCCGTGTGCGCTTGATTTTCGGCTGCGATGAGGAAAAAAACATGCGGTGCCTGCACCATTATACGGAGCATGCAGAGATGCCTTCGTTAGCGTTTTCACCGGACGCTTCTTATCCGTTGGTGAATTCCGAAAAGAACATCTTCCACGCCCGCTATACTGTGGCGTTTCCTTCAAAAATAACCCTGCGTGCGGGCACCGTGGTTAATGCGGTGCCGGCCTTGGCCGTGGCGACCCTGCCATTTGACGAAGCGGCCGTACAAAAGGCGATGGAGGCTTGCGGCCCAATCCCGGGGGTCACATTTGCTGCAGAAAAAACGGAAAGCGGCACAAAGATTACCGCCACCGGCGAAGCAGCCCATGCTTCTACGCCGGAGTTAGGGCATAACGCCCTGCAGGGACTGCTGCTGCTGGTAAACCAATTGCCCCTTACTGGTGTAGACAAACAGGTGGTATCCATGTTGGCCGGCGCCCTGGGCATGGAGTATGACGGCGCATCCCTGGGCCTCCAAGCAAAAGACGAGTCTGGCGCGCTCACGTTTAACCTTGGCTTGATGGATTGGAATAGCGAGGGGGCCTCCTTCTCCGTGGATATCCGCGCGCCTTTCTCCGTGGGCGAAAAGATGATCCTGGAAAAGCTGGATTTGGCCTTCCACCTGGCCCGGCGGGCGGACTACCGCTTTTCCGAGGGCTATTATTTGCCGGAGGACGCGGAACTTGTGCGTACGCTTATGAAAATTTATGCCGCACGGACAGGTTCCCATACGCCGCCGTTGCGCATTGGCGGCGGCACCTATGCCCGCCATCTTACCAATGCCGTGGCTTTCGGCCCGGAACGGGAAAACCGCGTTAACTGCGTACACATGGCGGGTGAATCTATCCATATCGATGATTTGCTGGAGGATACCAAAATGTATGCGGAAGCAATCATCGCATTAGCCGCAAAATAAACCTTTGCGCCGCTACAAAGAGGCAGAAAACATGGGTACCGGATATCGTCCCGCATGGCTGTATTAAAGTGCCGCCTTGCGGGACGGTTGTTATATGCGGCGGGGTTCGTTCTGGTTAAGCCGCCCTATTCGCCGCCTGCTCGCACCATTGCCGCGGTAGAACTAGCATACGCGCTGTAATCCCCAGCTAACCAAAACCATTTTTTTATTCCTGCTATCTGCCTTTCGTTATACCCGCAATTTTTTGTACAGCGCACCCCGGCAAGCGTGCTTGGGCGAAAGCGCTTCTTTCTGGGACGAAAAAATGACGCGCGGCTTGGCTGCTTGGTTTTATTGATGGTTATTGTAAAGAAATTTTTGTAACCCTATCATAAAAGACAAGGAGAGAAGATTGTTTTGCTAATGCTATTTTGATCCTGGATTCTTTCAAAAAAGGTATTTTTTTAATATGCTGGACAAAAGCATGGTTTGATAGGCGAATATCATCCGCGTTCGTGTAGAAGGAAGCCTTTTCTTTCATTATGAAAACAATTACGGTTTTCAATGCAATTATAATCATTGGTAAATAAGGCGATTTTTTATAGAAAAATTTTACATAGCAATTCTATATTTTCACGAGGATAACACAAGGATATTCGATAAAAAATAAAATAATAACACAAATTCTATAATAATATAACAAAAAAATAATGCGCCGCAATTTCAAATGCTGCGGCAGACATATGGATACCAACGGCAACTGCTTAGGAGGATGTCGTGTGCTCCCACCCTCGCTTCCTTCGCACACACAGGCAATTTATAAGGCGTGGGGATTGACTTTGCGCGGATAATAAATTACAGAATATTAGCGAATGACAGCAGAGGAAAAACACACGCTTGTTCCCAATGACAAAGAAAATTATGCTAGATTATCCGACAGCAGACGACGAAACATAATAAAAAAGTGCGATAAAATCAATACCTTATGCGCAAAAGGTATTGCAAAGGATTCAGATGTGTGCTATGATACCAACATCAGAAAAAGCTGTGTGTAAATTCACAAATACCATGATTAATCTGCGCCTGTTCAGGGTGCGCCCGACTTTCCCAGAATCAGAAGATAACGCAAGATGAAAAACAACTTCGGTTGTTTTTACAAGCTTGGTGCGGGAGACCGCGCCGGGAATATAAAGAGCGCTTTGAAACGCTCTAAATTCTGAAGGAGGAAATAACATACCATGAAAAAGCTGATTGCATTGATTCTGGTAGCCATGATGGCTCTGACTTGCGTAGCGTGCGCGGGGACCCCTGCCGCACCTGCAGCCGAGCCTGCCGCCGCTGAGCCCGCAGCCGAGCCCGCTGCCGAGCCCGCTGCCGAGCCCGCCGCCGAGCCTGCTGCCGAAGCGAAGACCTTCAAAGTTGGCGTGTGCATCTATAAGTTCGACGATAACTTTATGACCCTCTATCGCGAGGAGATCGAGAGCTACTTCAAGTCCCTGGAAACCGACGCTGTTAAATACGATGTAACCATTGTGGACGGCAAGGGCGATATGGCCGAGCAGACCAACCAGGTAGATACCTTCCTGGCCCAGGGTGTGGATGTGCTCATCGTGAACCTGGTGCAGTCCTCTTCCGCCGCTACCATCACCGAGAAGTGCAAGGCTGCGGATGTGCCCGTCGTATATATTAACCGGGAGCCCGAGGCTGCCGATATGCAGGCTTGGGATAAGCTCTGCTACGTAGGCGCTGATGCTCGCCAGAGCGGCACCTACCAGGGCGAAATCATTGCTGCGCTGCCGAACAAGGGCGATGTGGACGGCGATGGCGTTGTACGCTATGTTATGATCATGGGTGACCCGGAGAATGTGGATGCACAGTATCGCACCGAGTTCTCCATCAAAGCCCTGACGGATGCCGGCATTGAGGTTGAAGAGCTGTTCAAACAGCGCGGCGACTGGGCACAGGAAAAGGGCCAGGAGCTTGCCGCCAATGCTCTGAGCCAGTTCGGCGATAAAGTGGATGTTATCTTCTGCAATAACGATGCGATGGCGTTGGGCGCGGCCCAGGCTATTACCTCCGCCGGCCGCACGGTTGGCGAGAATATCTATCTGGTAGGCGTGGATGCGCTGGCTGAATGCGTAGAGATGGTTGAGGCTGGCACCATGACCGGTACCGTGCTTAACGACCATATCGGCCAGAGCCATGCCGCTGTGGATGCCGCTATGAAGTATCTTAACGGCGAGCTTGTGGGTGCCGCTGCCGATGGCTCCAACTATGTGATCGTCGATTATCAGAAGATCACCAAATAACCAAACGCTGGAACAAAAGAATTGCGTGCGGGCTTGCTCGCACGCAATTCTTGCAATTAACCCAGGCGGGGTTCTCAAAAGATTGGCGAGACAGGAAAAATAAGGGGGCAACATGTCGGAATATCTGCTGGAAATGAAGGGAATTTGTAAGTCATTCCCAGGCGTGAAGGCGCTGGATGATGTTTCGCTCAAGCTGCGGGCCGGCACAGTGCACGCGCTTATGGGCGAAAATGGCGCCGGAAAATCTACCCTGATGAAATGCCTGTTCGGCGTATATAAAATGGATGCGGGTGAAATTTTCTATGAGGACCGTCCTATTCATATTGTGAACCCGTTTGATGCGCTGCAAAAGGGCATCGCCATGGTGCATCAGGAACTGCAGCCCATTCCCGAAAGGTCTATAGCGGAAAACATCTATTGTGGACGCTATCCCACGAAATGGGGGGGGGCCATGGTAGATCATACCCAGATGCACCGGAATACGGAGCGGCTCCTTCAAGGCTTGGGCCTGAATTTTGACCCGAAAGCCAAGCTCGGCACCCTGTCCGTATCCCAAATGCAGCTGGTGGAGATCGCGAAAGCCGTTTCCGCCGATGCGAAAATTGTCATTATGGATGAACCAACCTCCTCCCTTACACAGAACGAGGTGAATACCCTTTTCAGAATTATTAACAACTTACGAGAACAAGGCTGCGCCATCATATACATTTCTCACAAGATGGATGAAATTCTCCGCATTTCGGACGAAGTCACCATCATGCGAGACGGAAAATACATCGGCACCTGGCCGGCAGGAGAGCTGACAACCGATCTTATCATCACCAGGATGGTGGGGCGGGAACTTACAAACCTGTATCCCCATAAAGAAAACGTGCCCGCAGACGTGATTTTCAAAGTGGAGGATTACACCTCCATTAACCCAAAATCCTTCCGGCATGTGAGCTTTGAGCTTCGCAAGGGAGAAATCCTGGGCGTAAGCGGCCTGGTAGGCGCCCAACGAACGGAACTGATGGAGGGAATCTTCGGCTTGCGCGCCATCACGGAAGGCAGCGTGGAATATCTGGGGAAACAAATTCGCATTGCCCGGCCCAAGGAAGCAATCAACCAGGGGATTGCCATGATGACGGAGGATCGCCGGGCCACGGGCATCTTCGGCGTGCTATCCGTGAGCGACAACGTAGCCGTGGCATCTCTTTCCCAATACCTGAAATACCACATTATGCTGGATGATAAGCGCATCTCTGAGCTCGTGCGCCAAAACATCCAGAAGCTGAGCATCAAAACCCCCAGCGATAAGACACCCATCCAATCCCTGTCAGGCGGAAACCAACAAAAGGTCATCATCAGCCGCTGGCTGGCCAACGATCCGGATGTGCTCATAATGGATGAGCCTACCCGCGGCATTGATGTGGGGGCTAAATATGAGATCTATTGTATCATTGCCGACCTTGCAAAGCAGGGCAAAAGCATCATTATGATCAGTTCGGAAATGCCGGAACTCATCGGCATGGCGGATCGCATCATGGTTATGTGCGACGGCCGGGTGACCGGCTTTGTCGAAGGCGAGGATATGAACCAGGAACAGATCATGGAACTGGCTACGCGCTTTGAATCTTAAAGGAGGACAACAATGCAGATCGACAATAGCAAGCTAACCGGCAAGCGGGTGAGCGAATTCCTGCTCAACAATGCGGTCATCATCATGATGCTGGTTGCCGCCGTAGCGGTGAGCATCATGCGGCCAAATTTCTTGTCGGCCTACAACGCCAAGAACCTCATCTCTAACACCGCCGCCCGTTTTATTATTGCTTTGGGCGTTTCCGGTTGCCTCATCACCAAGGGGACGGACCTTTCCGCAGGACGCATGGTGGGCCTGGCCGCCTGCCTATCCGCTACCTTCATGCAGCGGGGCGATTATTCAAGCAAGGTTTATCCCAACATCGGCGAGCTGCCCATCATCTGGGTGTTCTTGGGGGTGGTGGCCGTATGCATGGTGTTTGGCGTGATGAACGGCTTGGTCGTTTCCAAGCTGCATGTGCCTCCCTTTATCGCCACACTGGGCATGCAGACCATTGTATACGGCGTCTGCCTGGTCTATACGGGGGCTCAGCCCATTGGCGGCCTGCGGGCGGATTATACCAGAATTTCCTCCGGCGATCTGTTCGGCATTCAATTCCTGCCCTATTTGGGCATCATCGCATTGATCCTGGGCGCGATCATGTGGTTCGTTTATAATAAAACGCCCCACGGCAAATATATGTATGCCATCGGCGGGAATGAAAGCTCCGCCGAGGTGGCGGGCATCAACACCACCGTCACCAAGATCATCATTTATACCACGGCGGCCTGCCTTTATGGCATTGCAGGCTTCCTTTACGGCGCAAAGAGCGGCGGCGCTTCCGTAAACCTGGGCATGGGCTATGAACTGGAAGCCATCGCCGGGTGTACCATTGGCGGCGTTTCCACCAATGGTGGTGTGGGCCGCATCTCCGGCATGCTCATTGGCGTGCTGGTATTTGAGCTTCTGAAAATAGCGATGCAGTTCATGGGCGTGCCCTCGGACTATACCTATATTGTGCAGGGCATGGTTATCATCATGGCTGTTTCGCTGGATATTCGCAAGTACGTGGCGAAAAAATAAAAACGGAAGAAAAGATGGGAATGAACGGCTATGATCACGATTAAGGAACTGGCGGATAAGCTGGGCGTGAGTACAACCACCATATCGAATGTTATTCACGGGAAGACCGGAGAGGTCTCCCAGGCAACCATTGAAATGGTGCAGCGGGCCGTTCGCGAATACAATTATATTCCTAACATGAGCGCCAGGGCGCTGGCCCAAAAAAGCTCGAAGATCATTGGCGTGGTGCTCAAGTTTAACCCGGAAAAGGAGCTGAACGCCCTCCAGGATCCTTTCGCGGGCGAGCTGATGGGAGCACTGGAGGCGAGTATCCGGGAAGCGGGCTACTATATGATGCAATATGTAGCGCCCAACGTGGGGGATATCGTTCGCCTGATGAAAACATGGAACGTGGAGGGCCTGATCCTTTCGGGGTTCCATGCCCAGGATTACAAGCAGATCCGTGCCCAAACACCCAAGCCCATGGTTTTTGTGGATTGCTATTTCGGCGATGTGGGAATTCCTTATTCCAACATTGGCTTGGAAGATCAAACGGGGGGGCGGATCATGACGGAATATCTGATCTCCCTGGGGCATAAGCGAATCGCCTTTCTTTCGGATAACCAAATCGGTAACGATTGGATGCGCTGGCTAGGTTATTGCGAGGCCATGGAAGCGGCGAACCTGCCTTACAGCGAAGAGAAAACCTATATTATGCTCCGGCCGGGCTGGACGGCGTATAATAAAAGCCTCGCCCCGGCATTGGAGCCAAGGGATCGCTTTTCCGCTCTGTTTTTCGCATCGGACTATTATGCCATGCGGGGGTTTGACTATCTGTATGACCATGGATTCCGCATTCCGGAAGACATCTCCATCGCCGGGTTTGATGACAATATCCTTAGCCAGAACCTGCGGCCGAGATTGACCACCATACATCAAAATCCAACGCAGAAGGCGCGGCTTGCCTTTGATATGCTTATGCGGCTCATCGCCAAGGAGGATGTTGAGGGTAGCATTATCCGTCTGCCGGTAAGCCTGGTGGCAGGTGGCACAACGGCGCCGCCCCGGTAAGAAGATGCGCAAGGATAGCAGGCCGCAGGGCCGGGCGCGGCCCCGCCCCGCGGCCTTTTTATAGGACCTTGTCCAAAGGACGGGCCCGGAAAGGATTGCTTTTGAAAATGCAGAGCCCCTGGTGGAAAGAGGCCGTGGTGTACCAGATCTACCCCCGCAGCTTTTACGATAGCAATGGGGACGGCGTGGGGGATTTACCCGGCGTTTTGGCAAGGCTCCCCTATCTTAAATTGCTGGGCGTAAATGTGCTTTGGCTTTGCCCTGTGTATGTTTCTCCCGGCCGGGATAACGGCTACGATATTTCGGATTACAAAGCCATCGATCCTGTTTTTGGGACCATGGAGGATCTGGAGCGGCTTATCGCCGCCGCCCACGGCGCCAACATGCGCATGATGATGGATATTGTGGCCAACCATACCTCCTCGGAACATCCGTGGTTTCTTCAGAGCAGAGCCAGCCGGGATAATCCTTACCGTGATTTTTATATCTGGCGGGATGGGAAAAATGGAGGCCCACCCACCAACTGGGGCTCCATCTTTTCAGGCCCTGCCTGGACGCCGGATGCGGCTACGGGCCAATATTATATGCATAGTTTTCTGCCAGAACAGCCGGATCTGAATTGGGAGAATCCGGCTGTTCGAGAAGCGGTTTTCGACATCATGCTCTGGTGGCGGGAAAAGGGAATTGACGGCTTCCGGCTGGACGGCATCAACATGATTTCCAAGGATCAGCGCTTTTTAGACGGCGAAATGGGCGCCCTCTATGGAAACGGCTTCCCCTATATGTACAATGGCCCCCGCATTCATGCGTATATGCGGGAATTGAACAGCCGCGTGTTCCGGCCATACGATATGCTTAGCGTGGGAGAAACCAGCCATGTGAGCGTGGAGGACGGCAGACGCTATACGGGCGAGGAACGGGGCGAGTTGAGCATGATCTTTCAGTTCATGCACGTGGACGGCGGGCCGCGCCTGGCGGATAAGTGGACGGACAGGCCCTTCCCTTTTCCTGAATTGCGCCGGATATTCAACAGCTGGCAAACGGGCCTGGCGGGCATAGGCTGGAATGGGTTGTATTGGAGCAACCACGATCAGCCCCGGCCCGTATCTCGGTTCGGCAACGACGGGCCCTTATACCGGGCGGTGTGCGCCAAGATGCTGGGCACTTGCCTGCACATGCTGCAAGGTACGCCTTATATTTTCCAGGGGGAGGAGCTGGGCATGACCAACGCTTATTTCCAGCACCTTTCGGATTACCGGGACCGGGAAAGCATCGATGCTTTTGCGGAATATACGGAGGGCGGCCTTTTGACGGAGGCGGAGATGCTGCGCTGCCTGCAGGTGATCGGCCGGGATAACGCGCGAACGCCCATGCAATGGAGCGCCAAGCCAAATGCGGGGTTTACGGCGGGCGAACCCTGGATTCGTGTAAATCCCAACTATCTTACCATCAATGTGGAGAATCAGATTCAGGATCCCTGCTCGGTTTTCCATTATTACAGGCGGCTGATTATGCTGCGTAAAGCCTACCCCATCATCGTTCACGGGGATTTCACCCCCTTGCTGGAGGAAAACCCAAGCGTGTACGCTTACGAACGGAGGCTGCGCCGGGAGCGCCTTCTGGTGCTTTGCAGCTTTGCCGCCCAGGATACGCCCTGCGAGCTGGGGTGGGAGCCGGGCGCACGGGAGTTGCTTTCCAATTATCCCAGCCATAAAAACGGATTGCTCCAGCCCTATGAAGCCCGGGTTTTACTATATGAGGAAGGATAAAAGACCATGCGACTGCCCAAGGAATGGACGGAGGAAATAAAAAGCCAAACATACGATGCCCAATGGGACTGGCTTTATGCAGGGGAGGGGGAGGCGCAGCGGGAGCGGCACCTAGGGGCCCTCCGGGCGTTTGAAGAGAGCTTCGGTACGGAGTCTCCCGCATGCATCCTTTCCGCCCCGGGCCGGACGGAGCTTTGCGGCAACCATACGGACCACCAGAATGGCCATATTTTGGCTGCCGCCGTTACATTGGATATATTGGCTGTGGCATCTCCCAGGATGGACGGACGCATCCGGCTGGAAAGCCGGGGATATGGCCGCCAGGAGCTGGAGCTTGGGGAGCTTTCTTCTAAGGAAAAGGAGAAAGGAACCACGACGGCTCTCCTTCGGGGTATGGCCGCCCGCCTTGGGGAGCTTGGCTATACGGTGGGAGGGTTTGACGCCTATGTGACTTCCGATGTGCCGGCAGGGAGCGGCCTCTCTTCCTCTGCGGCCTTGGAGGTGCTCATCGGCAGCATTTTCAGCCATTTGTACAACAAAGGAAGCATTCCAGCGGTATGCATTGCGCAAACGGGCCAGTTCGCGGAGAATCGGTATTTCGGCAAGCCCTGCGGGCTGATGGATCAGCTGGCTTCCGCCGTGGGCGGAGCAGCGGCATTGGATTTGAAGGACCCTGCAAAGCCCGGCGTGGAGCGTATCCAGTGTGACTTTGACGCCATGGGCCACGCCCTGTATGTGGTGAACGCAGGGGGAAGCCATGCGGGGCTTACGGAGGAATATGCGGCCATCCCCGCGGATATGGAGCAAGTGGCGGCCTGCTTTGGAAAACGTGTGCTCAGGCAAGTGAACGCCGAAGACTTCTATGACCGGCTGGGGAACCTGCGGGGGAGTGTATCGGACAGGGCGCTGCTGCGGGCCATGCATTTTTTCGGGGAGGAGAAACGGACCGTAGAAATGGGCGCGGCCGTGGGAGCACGGAATGTGGAGGCATATAAGGCCATTATGTTAGCTTCCGGCGCTTCCAGCATGAACCGGCTGCAAAACGTATACCCCGCGCCCATGGCGGAGGAGCGCAGCGTGGCCTTGGCCCTGGCGCTGAGCGAAGAGGTGCTGGGCGGCAAGGGAGCTTGGCGCATTCAAGGCGGCGGCTTTGCAGGAACCATGCAGGCGCTGGTGCCCCACAGGCTTTGCGGCGCCTATGAGAAAAGAATGCAAGCGGCCTTTGGACACGATTGCTGCAGCAGGTTGCACATTCGGCCTGTGGGCGGGTATCTTTTAAAGGAGGAGGGTTAACCCATGTCAAACAAACGCATTTTGGTGCCGGGAGGCGCCGGTTATATCGGTTCCCATGCTGTGAAGGCGCTCATCGAAAGCGGGGCTGAGGTGGTGGTGGTGGATAACCTGGAAACAGGATTTCCACAAGCCGTGGACCCTGCCGCGAAATTTTACCAGGGCGATATTCGGGACAAAGCCTTTTTGGATAACCTGTTTGAGCGGGAACCCATCAACGCGGTGATCCATTTTGCCGCATATTCCCAGGTGGGCGAGAGCATGGAGATCCCCTTGAACTATTATGATAATAATGTAAACGGTACCCGGGTATTGCTGGCTTCCATGCTGGAGCATGGCGTGAAGAACATCGTATTTTCCTCCACAGCCGCCACCTATGGTGAGCCTAGGAACATCCCTATTTTGGAGAGCGATCCAACAGAACCTACCAGCGCCTATGGTGGGACCAAGTTGACCATGGAGCAGATGATGCATTGGGCCGCCGGCGCCTATGGGCTTCGATATGTGTCCCTACGGTACTTTAATGCCTGCGGGGCCCATGAGAATGGGCAAATTGGCGAAGCACACAGCCCGGAATCCCATCTTATCCCCCTTATTCTGGAGGTGCCCAACGGGAAACGGCCGTATATCAGCATCTTTGGAGAGGATTATCCCACGCGGGACGGAACCTGTGTGCGGGATTATATCCATGTGGTGGATTTGGCACAGGCCCATCTGCTGGCAGCGGACTATTTGCTTGCAGGCGAAAGAAGCAACATATTCAACTTGGGGAATGGAGTGGGATTTACCGTTAAGGAGGTTATTGCCGCAGCGGAGGCTGTGGTGGGCGCATCCATTCCATCCAAGGTTGTAGACCGGCGGCGGGGAGACCCGGCCCAGCTTGTGGCATCCAGCGAAAAAGTAAAATCGGTTTTGGGATGGAAGCCCACCCGGGATGGCCTGCATACCATTCTTTCGACTGCATGGAACTGGCATAAGCATCATCCAAACGGGTACGGTGTATAAGCAACCTACGGGCAGCTATGGATATGGGAAGGCGGGAAATTCTGCCTTCCCATATCCATAGCCCATATATTATAATAAAAAATACGCTATTCAGCGCAAGGACGGGCGCGTACCTGGCTGTGAAATGGAAGCAGGCCTTAAGGAATCCCTTTCGTGGGTTCGTTTGCGGGCGTCGATGGCATTCAGGCCGCCGCATGTTTCGAATATGCCGGCATAAGCGCGCCCGCAAAATAGACAGGAGAATCGTACCCATGTGGAATTCTATTTGGCCCGCGTTACTTGTGGTTGGGAGCAACGTGCTCTACCATATCAGCGCTAAGGAAACCCCGCAAAACATCAACGCTTTTCTATCCCTCACCGTTACTTACCTGGTGAGCGCGGCTTTTACGCTGGTTATGTATGTAGCCTCGGCAGGAGGTGGCCATGATATCCTGCGGAATCTTAAAAGCCTGAACTGGGCCAGTTATGTTCTGGGCTTGGTCATCGTGGGGCTGGAGGCTGGCAATCTTTACCTTTACCGAGCGGGATGGAAGATAAGCTTGGGGTCCTTGGTGTGCAACATAACGGTAGCGGTGGCGCTGCTCATTATTGGCGTTTCGCTTTATAAAGAAACGCTGGGGATTAAGCAAGTGATGGGCGTTGTTTTATGCTTGGCGGGTTTGGCCATTATCAACAGCTAAGGAGTCTGATGGGTAGGTTGCAATAAAACCGGAGAAGCGGGAAAGGAAGATTATGGATAACTTTGTATTTTGTACACCCACAAAATTTTATTTTGGTAAGGATACGCATCTGCAGGCAGGAGAGATCCTAAAAAAAGCAGGGGCGAAAAAGATCTTATTGTATTATGGCTCCGGCAGTATTTTTTCCACCGGGCTGTATGGGCAGGTTACGGGCAGTCTTCGGGATGCCGGCGTGGACTATGTGGAGTTGGGCGGCGTAAAGGCAAATCCCGATTTGGCATTTTGCCGAAAAACCGTGGAGGTTATCCGCGAAAATGGAGTGGATTTTATCCTGGCCGTGGGTGGAGGCAGCGTAATCGATTCCGCCAAACTGGCGGCCATAGCCGTGGGCACGGGGGCGGACCCCTGGGCGATTGTAAAACGGGAGGTGCAGGCTGAGAAAGCTCTCCCATTGGGGGTGATTTTAACCATTTCCGCCACGGGGAGCGAGGGCAGCGAATCTGCTGTGCTCACCAACGAAGAGCTGGGCAGGAAGCTGGGGTTCTCCAGCCCGCTGAACCGGCCTTGTTTTGCCATCCTCAATCCTGAACTAACCTATACCTTGCCGCCCTACCAAACGGCGGCGGGGATTACCGATATCATGATGCACACGGCGGAACGCTATATTTCCCTTAGCGGCGAAAATGCGCTGCTGGACGGCATGGCGGAGGCGCTGCTGCGATCGGTCATTGCCGCGGGCCGCAAAGCGCTGCAGGATCCAAGGGATTATGAAGCCCGCGCCACCCTTATGTGGGCGGGTACGCTTTCCCACAACGGTCTTATGAGCACCGGCCGTAAATATTTTATGGGCGCCCATCGTTTGCAGCAAGAAATGAGCGCGATGGATACCACGGTAACCCATGGGGCCGGGCTGGCCGTGATCTGGCCTGCGTATATGAAATACCTTTACCGCTATGACTTAGCGCGGTTTTCCCAATACGCGGTGCGAATTTGGGGATGCGAGATGGATTTTTATCATCCCGAACGCACGGCCCAGGCGGGCATCGAACGGACGGAGACATACTTCCGCTCCATCGGTATGCCGACCCGCCTTGGGGAGATGGGCTTTACGGAAAAGCAGATTCCCACCTTGGCGGCAAACTGCACCGAAGACGGAAAAATCGTTCTGCCGTGCATCATTCCCTTGGATCAAGAAAAAATAGAGGAAATATACCGACTGGCTCTATAAAGACCTTTCCCATTCTATTCATAAGCCAAGAAAACCGGAAGGCGCCAATGTTACGCCTTCCGGTTTTGAAGTTTATACATGCCGGTAATCGGGTTCATGCTAATCCGTATCTACTTTATTTCCACTAGATCATATGCGCTGGTGCCCAAACCGTATTTTTCCAGCATGGCAATTTGCACAAAGGGATCTTTGCCATGAATACGCTCGAAGAGATGGCCATGGTCACCCAGCGGAAAACCTTGGGGAAGGCCCGCGGGGATCAGGTTTTCCACCTTGATGGCATCCAACGAGGCCTGCTCGATGGAGACAATATCCGTGGAGCCCATCAGGCCGATATCCGGAACCAACCCCGGGGTCGTGAGCCCCCAACAGTCACATAGGATGGTAATTTGCGTGAGGAGGTTTAGGTAATATACGTGGCCGGGAGCAAAGGTATCCAGCACCGTTTTGGTGCAGAGCGCCAAGCCTTGCTGAAAATCGGCATAATTATGATCCGTGGCGGAAATAGCGCCTGTAGGACACACCTTAAGACAATGCCGGCAAAGGGTGCAGTTGTGATAATCCACCCGATATTGCCCGTCCTCCGCGAAGCCGTTGGCATGGTGGTTACAGCCTTCCACACAGGCATTGCAGTGCACGCATTTATCTTCCTCCCATATGAGGCCTCCCTCCAAAGAATGCTGCTCCTGGCGCGTGCGGGTTGTAACACATCCCATGGCAATGTTTTTGCAGGCGCCGCCATAGGCACAGCACCCATGGCCTTTCACGTGCGAGAAGTCGATGAGAACATCGGCATCGTGAATATAGCCCGCAATGTCCACATGGCGGAAAGAACGAAAATCCACTTCCTTCGTATAATAATATTTTTGCAGGTGGCCACAGTCATCCAGAACCGGGCAACCCAGGATGGATTCGGTGTAACCCCGGTTTTGAGGCTGTCGCTCGGCCACGGCATGGTCGCATACGAAGCAATCTCCGCCATGATCCCTTATAAACCCGACCAGAATGCGCAGAAAAATGGGGGGGATTGTAGAATACGTCATCCTGTCACCCACATGGATTTTAACGGCCACTGTTTTGCCCTGCACCATGTCCGCAATTTCGCTCTTTTTCAAAAGCCGTTCAAAACGGGCAGGGAGGGTTTGGTCAATATCATAGCGGGTAAACCCCAAGGGGGCAAATAAAACCTTGCTCATTCTCACACCTCAAAATAGTTGATAATAGTAGCATATCACAAGGGAAATCATTCTCATAGCCCCCGGATGCGAACTTCTACGACCCGCCCGATAATCTGCACATCCCCTCCGGCCACAATGATGGGTTCATAGCGGGTGTTGGCCGGAATGAGCACCAGTTGCCCGCTTACCCATTTCACCTTGCGCAGAAGCACCTCGTCCCCCAAGCGTACCACGGCGATCTGGCCGTTTTCCACACGGTCCTGTATACGCACAAGCACAAGCGCGCCTTCCGGGATGCATGCGCCTATCATACAATCCCCTTCTACTTCCATATAGAAGTAATCCCCGGCGCGAACATCTGCGGCGGGAAGGGGAACATATTCGGTTATGTTTTCATTCGCGAGCATGGGGAGCCCCGCATGCACCCGGCCTACAAGCGGCACGCCAACCACCGCATCATCGTTGGGAAGAAAAAGCCCGGAAAGAGAAGCCGTTGTTTTAGAAAGAGGATGGCCGGCGCTCTGCGCACGGCATAGCATATAATCCGCCGAAACACCGAAAAAATCACATAGAATCATAAGGGTATCCGGGGGAATGGAAACACGGTCCGTTTCATATTTACAAATGGCTGCCTTTTGCACCCCTACGGTTTGCGCAACATCCTCCTGGGTAAGCCCATGGGCGCGCCGCAGCTCTTTTAAACGGTTCATATAGCCTCCTTAAACAATTCAAAGGTATCTTGTTGATTGTATCTCAAACAGAAACAAAAAACAAGATGAAATCAAAAACATATCTACAAATTGCCAAAAATAGCATTGACAGTATCTTAAAAAGATATTATAATGGCCCTAATAAGAACACAGGAAACTTTGAAGGACGATGCTGGAAACTTAAAAATTCTTTGAAATATCCCAGGAGGATACTTATGAATTACTTTGGGCTGTTCTTTACTTTTATGCTTCCCGGTATTTTGCTGGGGCTTTTAGGCGCCTTTTCCTTCCGGGAGGCCGCCCAAGAACGGCGGCGCCGCGCCTTTGCCGCCCGGCGGCGGGCAATGCGGCAGGCCGGCCGGCAGGCGCAACGCCGCAGGCGGGCACTTTATATTTCCACAATGGATGATTCCCTGGCAGCCTGAAGGCCTGTTTTTCTTCGTATCCCTTCCCACGGGATAATATAAATTTAATAAGCGCCATGCAAAGGGCCTTCGGTTTATCGGAGGCCCTTTGCATACGTTTACATAATATTCATGGCACATGAGTCCCGCGCGCTTGTCTGATGGATGCAAGTGGGGTATAATTTAACAGGCAATGAAATTATCTACAATAAAACGAGGTAAACAAATGGGTTCTCAAACGGGTAAGCGAAGAAGGCGCCGCCGGGTGCGGGTGCATGTTGGACGGGTTATTTTGCTCTTGGTGCTGCTGCTTGCGGTTATCGCAATGGCGGTGCTGGTGGTTAAATCCTGCGTAGCGGTTAAGCCCGATTCGGATGAGGAAAGCAAACCGGGTTTGATCGGCGGCCTGTTCAATAAACAAACACCTGCGCTTGAGCCCGAGGAAACGCCGGAGCCTACGCCCACGCCTGTGCCTGCCTTTAATCCGGCGCCGGTGGATGGCACGAACCCCAGCGACTTTGGACTGGAAGAGGCGATTGAGGAAAATGGCGCGCAGACAGCCAGCTATAACCGGGCGGAAGCCATCGATCTGCTGGAGGGGGAAAAGTATACGGAACTGGAGGGCGTGATCACCTTCCGGGGCAATAATTTCCGAAATTCCGCCGCCTACGGCACCGTAGACTTCACGGGGCAGAGAAGCGAACCTTGGACTTTTTCCGTGGGCAGCCTCACGAAAATGTACGGTAGCGGCAGTTGGACGGGTTGCGGTTGGACGGGCCAACCCCTTCTGGTAAAATGGCCGGAAGCCACCAAGCGCATCATGAACCTTTATGACGCGGCCAAGAACGACCCGGATCTGGTGGAGATAATTTATGCTACCATGGATGGGCATATCTATTTCTTGAACCTGTATACGGGCGAGAAAACCCGGGACCCCATCAACATGGGCTTCCCCTTTAAAGGCGCCGGCGCTTTGGACCCGCGTGGGTATCCCCTCATGTATGTGGGGAGCGGGGATGATAGCCCCACCGCAGGCAAAGGGAGCAGCCGGGCTTTTATCATCAGTCTCATC
Source organism: Candidatus Pelethousia sp. (assembly GCA_034933245.1). Taxonomy (GTDB): domain Bacteria; phylum Bacillota; class Clostridia; order Christensenellales; family CAG-138; genus Pelethousia. The sequence goes on along the minus strand of JAYFNX010000015.1, from coordinate 25,175 downwards.
GATGGGAAGATCCTCTATGAATTCGGCTCCCAGGATGGGTTCGCCCTGCGGGATCTTTCCTACTTCGACAGTTCGGCCTTGGTGGATGCGGAAACGGATACGCTCATATATCCCGGCGAATCGGGTATCCTCTATACCATTAAGCTCAATACCCAGTATGACCAGAGCGCGGGCACGATCTCGATCGCTCCGGAAACGGTGAAGTGGCATTATAAGGGAACCCGAAACCTTTCCAAAGCCACGGCGGATGGCACGGAAGGCTGGTGGCTGGGCATTGAGGACAGTGCCATCCTATGGCGGGGACACGCCATTTTTACGGATAACGGCGGCCATATGATCTGCCTGGATCTAAACACCATGAAGGCCGTTTGGGTGCAGGATACGCTGGACGATACCAACTGCACGCCTGTGCTTGCGCTGGAGGGGCCGGATAAGCATCCTTATGTATATACCTCCACCTCCTTCCACCCAGGCTGGCGGGCAAAGGAGAACAGCACCGCGGTTATCCCCATCTGGAAAATTGATGCGGTAACAGGGGAGATCGTGGCTAAAAACACGGATTACCATTGCCAGACCATCGGCTCCCCCAACCAGGTATCCGGCGGTGTGCAAGGCACATTGGCCATTGGCGAGCATGACCTGGAAGGGCTCATCTTTGTGCCTGTGGCAATGACGGAAGGCATGAAAGGCAAATTGGTGGCCCTTAATACGGCGGATATGAGCGTGAAATGGGAGTGCAACTTTGCGGGGTATCCTTGGTCTTCCCCGGTGGCGGTATATGATACCGCGGGCAAAGGGTATCTCATTCAGTGCAACAAATCCGGCTACATCCACCTGGTCGACGGCCAGAGCGGCGAGATTATTAACGAGATGAGCCTGGGCAGCAACGTGGAGGCTTCTCCCGCCGTGTTTAACAACATGGTGGTGGTGGGAACCCGGGGCGGCCTGATTTATGGGGTGGATTTGAACTACTTGCGGAATTATGTCAAGCCGGCTTCTACGCCGGCCGAATAGTGCGGATGGAAAATCAAAAAATAAACGGAAAAATAGAAGGAATTCGGGCAGCTTTGCTGGAGCGCATGGCTGCCCTCTATGACTTGCGCATGGAAGCGAACGTGTTCGCTTCCACAGAACTGCTCTGTGCCATGGCCGAATTCACCGGCACCATTGCCCGGGAGATATCCGTATACGTGGCCAGGGACGGCCGGGTGGTGGATGTGTCCGTGGGGGACAGCGGGAAGGTATCCATGCCCAATATGCGCTTGGTGCGCAATGCGGACAGGCTTTGCGGCGTGCGCTGCATCCATACCCATCCAAATGGGGATGGCCGCCTTTCCAGCGTGGATGCGGGAACCTTGCGCTCCATGCGCCTGGATGCCATGGCGGCTCTGGGCGTGGGCCCGGAAGGCCAACCCATGAACTTTTACGCAGGGTATCTAGGGGAAATGGAGGAAGACGGAACCCGGCAAGTTCTGCTTTATGGCCCTTTGCGGCCGAATAAGCTCCCGCAAAAGGCTTTAATGCAAGAGATTTATCTTGCTGACGACCGCCTCAAAAGCGCTACTAAGGAGGTTCGCGAAGCGGAGCCGGAGCGGGCCATTCTGGTGGGGCTGGAGAACGACGCGGGGTACGACACCCTGGCGGAATTGGGGGAACTGGCGGCTACCGCCGGCGCCGTAGTAGTTGGCCGGGCTACCCAGCGCAAGCGAGAAATCGATAACGCTACGTATATCGGCAGTGGGAAAGCGGAGGAACTCTCCCTTTCCGCCAGCGCTCTGGAAGCGGATTTGTTGATTTTTGACGAGGAACTCAGTCCGGTGCAATCCCGAAATTTGGAAAATATCACGGGCGTACGGGTCATCGACCGCACGGCCCTTATTTTGGATATATTCGCACGGCACGCCAAAAGCCGGGAAGGCAAGCTCCAGGTAGAGCTTGCGCAGCTAAAATATGAACTGCCCCGCATCTTTGGGCAAGGAAAGGATCTTTCCCGCCAGGGCGCGGGTACCATTGCACGGGGACCGGGCGAAACCAAACTGGAAAGCGACAAGCGGCGCATCCGCAGGCGCATCTATGAGCTGGGAGAAGAACTCAAGGCCGTAGAGAAACAGCGGGGTCTGCGCCGGGAACGTCGGCAGAAGGATACCACGCCGAGAATCGCGTTGGTGGGCTATACAAACGCCGGGAAGAGCACCCTGCTCAACGCGCTTACCGGGGCGGGGGTGCTTGCGGAAAATAAGCTTTTCGCCACGCTGGACCCGGTGGTTCGCCAGACTGCTTTGCCCAATGGAACCCTGGTGCTCCTAAGCGATACCGTGGGCTTTATCAACAAGCTCCCCCATGACCTTATCCAGGCATTTCAATCCACCTTGGAGGAGGTGCGTCAGGCGGATCTGATTCTCCATGTGATCGATGTTTCCTCCGATTATTATGAAAGCCAGCGGGAAGTGGTGGAGGAGGTGCTCTCCAAACTGGAAGCCGGCGATATTCCTAGCATCCGGGTTTATAATAAGGCGGATAAGCTGCAAGGCCCGCCCCCCCAGGATGGGTTGGCTATTAGCGCCCTGACGGGGGCCGGCATAGAAGGGCTTCTGGCGGCGGTGGAGCAAGCGCTTTCCAGCGGACGCAAGGAGCTGGAGGTTTTTGTACCTTATGATAAATATGAGGCCATGACCATTTTGCGGGACGAAGCCCGGATTCTGGAGGAACGCCACGACGAAACCGGCACCTGGCTTCGCGTTCAGGCCGAGGAGGATACCCTGTGGCGTCTGCGGCGCATTCTGGGGGAGGCAGGGCAAATATGAACGAAACGAAAACGAGGGTAATTGCCATCGAAGGGATTGACGGCAGCGGCAAAAGCGTGCAGTTTGCCCGATTAGCCCAGCGGTGCCGGGAGGCGGGCATGCGGGTGGACACCCGGGAATACCCGGTATATGGCAGCTATTTCGGCGCAGAGGTAGGCCGCTATCTTTCGGGTAGCGGCGGCGTGCGGGCGGACCAGGTGGATGGGCGCTCCATGGCTCTTTGGTATGCCTTGGATAGGTGGGAAAACCTGAAAAATTATACCGATGGAGAGGCGGACATCCTGCTCATTAACCGGTATGTTCTGAGCAACGGTGTCTATCAGTCCATTCGGGATATCGACTTGGGGAAACCGGATCTCCTCGATTGGACTTTCGAATTGGAATACGGCCATTTTGGCCTTCCTCCGGCGGATATTTTTATTTTTTATGATGTGGATACGGAGCAGGCAGGAGAAAACGTTTTAAAAAAGGGTCGCCGGGTATATTTGGCGTGCGAAAAAGATGTATACGAGGCTTCCCAAGGGATTCAGGAACGCGCCCGGTCTAAATACCTGGAAGCCGCGGCGCGCAGGGAAGATATTATGGTAATCCGGTGCATGGAAAAAGGCATTTTCCGCACCCCGGATGCGATTGCGAATGAAACGTGGGAGGCGCTCAAACACAGGCATATCTTGTAGGAATTACCACGTGCATATCCTTTCCTTTGGGATAAACTAAGCCCATATGAAAGGAAGGAGTGAGCAGCATGAAAGCATTTCCCGTTATGCTCGGCGTGGTGGCAGGGGCGGCCGCGGGCTATATGGCAGTTACGGCCATTTATCCGGATGTGGCCCGCCGTATGGCTCGTGATTCCCGCCGCGCTGTGCGTTATGGCAGGCGTATGGTGAACGGCATGTTTAACTGAGCAAAGGGGCAGGCCGGCAGGGGGCGTTTACTACAGGAAGTCGCCCCGGTGCTGGCCTTCTTTTTTTGGAATGAACAGGGGAACACGATTGAAAAAAATGGCAAAGCAGGGTATACTGGGAACAGATACCGAAGAGGGGGTGAGCCGCGTGGCCGATGGAACCAATGAAACCATGCATTTCCGCTTGGAAAAAGAAAAGAGCAAGGCCAGCGACGTGATTATGCAGGTCTACACCGCCATGGAGGAAAAGGGGTATGATCCTGTGAACCAGATCGTAGGGTACCTCATCTCCGGCGATCCGACATACATCACCAGCTATAACAATGCTCGATACCTGATCCGCATGCTGGAAAGGGATGAGCTTTTGGAAGAACTGGTACGCTTCTATGTAGAAGCCCATGAAGGGGATTAATTATGCGGCGTGTTCTCGCTTTAGATGTAGGGGATAAACGCATCGGCGTCGCCGTGAGCGATCCCCTGGGCCTAACGGCCCAGGGGCTTGAGACTTATGTGCGCACCGGGGACGATGCGGAAGACGCCGCCTATCTTCGCCGCTTGGCTGAAAAGTATGCGCCGGTGCGGTTGCTCTTTGGATTGCCCCGGAATATGGACGGATCTTACGGCTTCCAGAGCGAGAAAGTGCGCGCGTTTGCCGATCTGGTGCTTCAAGGATTTACGGGCGAGCATGATTTTTATGACGAGCGGCTTACGACCGTGGCTGCAGAACGGGCTTTATGCGAGGCGGAGCTCACCTGGCAGCAACGCCGCAAGGTGGTAGACAAGGTTGCGGCCGTGGTGATCCTGCAAGGATATCTCGCGACCAGCCCCAAGTTATAAATGAAGGAGAAGCGCGGCATGGATAACGAGCGTATGGACGAAGTGGTTCTACTGGACGAAGCGGGGGAACCCGTACGGTTTGAACACATTCTGACCTTTCTGTATGAAAAAGAAAGGTATATCGCCCTCTCCCCTCTAGAGGAAGGGACGGACGCCGAAGCGGATGAGGCCGAGGTCGTTCTTCTGAAGGTCGTGGAAAAGGACGGGGAAGAAACCTATGCCACCCTTGATAGCGAGGTGCTTCTCAACGAAGTGTTCGACCACTTTCTGGATTTAATGGAAGAGTTGGCGGAAGGAACGGAATAAGGCGTTAAAATATTTGCTGCAAGGCCCGCATACGATATCGTGTATGGGGGCTTTTGTTATGCAGAAAAACAAGCGGCGTATCCGCCTGGGAAGGCGGCTTTTATCCGCCTTGGATTTGCCCGAGGAAGCTGCGGGCACGCCCAAGCTTACGGTGCTGGGAAGAGAGCATGCACTTATAGAAAACCATACGGGCATTTACCAATACCGTGCCCAGGAGATATGCCTTTCCACAAAAGCGGGTATGCTTCATATAACCGGAGAGGCGCTGACCCTCCTGGAGATCACACCCGAAAGACTTTATATCAGCGGCCGTGTGGATAGCCTGCGCTACGAGGAGGGGCTTGGCACGAAGGTTAATAAAATGTAAACAACTGGGTGAAGCACCCTGGGGGGGAGCGTAGGCGGCTGTGGATATGTGGAATTCTCTTGCGGGATATGTTATGATACAGGTTGAAGGCACAGGCCTGGAGCGTTTCGTTAACCGGGCGCTTCGGGAAGGGCTGGAGATTTGGGAAGTCTCCCGTACAGGGCGGAATACCATATCCGCCTATGTGAGCGTGGAGAGCTTCTATGCCCTTCATAAACTCAACCGGGGCCTGCATTGTCGCATTCGGATTTTGGAAAAACACGGCTTGCCCATTGTCCTTTCCAGGATGCGCTTTCGCAAGGTAATGGCCTTTGGCTGGCTTTTGGTTTTGGCGGCTTTGTTGGTTGCCTCCCGCTTCATCTGGTTTTTGCGCATCGAGGGATGCGATAAGGTGCGCGAGGAGCAGATCGTTCAAACATTGGATGCGATGGGCATTCACCCCGGCATCCGCCGGGGCAGCATCACCACCAGCGGCCTGGGGCAAGCTGTGATGGCTACGGACTCGCGCATCGCATGGGCGGGCGCGGAGCTTTACGGGGTGGTGCTGCAGATTTCCATCCGGGAAGCCAGCGAAACGCCGCAGGTGCTGGAGGTTGGGGAACCCCAAAGCCTCTATGCGGCCAAGGACGGTGTGCTCCGGCGCATTACGCCCCTTTCCGGGAAAGCCCTGTTTAACGCCGGGGACGCGGTACTCAAAGGGCAGGAACTCATCACCGGCAATTTGGGAAACGGCATCGCCGTGCAGGCACGGGGAGAAGCCGTTGCCAGGGTGCTTTACCGTTTTTCGTATACGGCGCCTTACGAGCAGGTTCTTCCCAGCCGCAACGGCAACGTGTTTACCTATACGGAGCTGAGCTTGCGGGGCCATTGCCTGCCTTCGCCCTCCATTCCTTTCTCCACGTATGAGCAGGAGCGGGGGACGGAATATACATTGCCTGCAGGTTTGCCCATACAGGTGGTAACGATCACATGCCATGAGCTGGCGGATCAGCCCCGCATCCTTACGGAGGCCGAGCTGCTGCCTCTTGCGCAGGCGGGGGCACAAAACCTTTTGGACCAGGGCGTGGACCATAGTGCCCGCATCCTTTCGGTCCAAAGCGAGCAGCAAACGGATGAAACGGGCGTGACGGTTATTTTGAACGTCATTGCTGAAGAAAATATCGCACAGAGCGGAGCATTGCATGCCGAAGATGAATGATTTTGACCAAGCATTGGACACAGAACAAGTTCGTGCGCCGCATCAATACGAGCTTGCCGTTGAGAGTATGGACGAGGTTCTCCGCCTCTTTGGCGTTTTTGACGAGAACCTGAGCATTATCCAGCAGGAAACGGGCGCTATCATTAAAACGGATGGGGGAAGCATCCGCATTACCGGGGAGGAGACGGCGGCGTCCCTTGCTTATGCCGTGATGGATAAACTTCTCAGCATTCTGCGCCGGGGCGAAAACATCGACCGCAGCCGCATCCGCTATGCGGTGGATTTAGCAAAGGAAGGCAATGCGGAGCTTATCCTGGAGCTGCTGGACGATGTTGTGGCCTTTACCAATAAGGGGCGGCGCATTAAGTGCAAAACCCTGGGCCAGAAAAAGTATGTTTCCGCCCTCAAACGCCATACGGTAGTATTCGGCGTGGGCCCGGCGGGTACGGGAAAGACCTATTTGGCCGTAGCCATGGCGGTGCTGGCCTTTAAAAATAAAGAGGTGGAAAAGATAATTCTCACGAGGCCCGCAGTGGAAGCCGGAGAAAAACTGGGCTTTTTGCCTGGCGATCTGCAAAACAAGGTGGATCCGTATCTCCGCCCCCTGTATGACGCGCTATACGATTTTCTGGGCTCTGAAAATTTCCACCAGCTTGTGGAGCGCGGGGCTATCGAAGTCGCTCCCCTGGCTTATATGCGGGGCCGGACGCTGAACGACGCCTTCATCATTCTTGACGAGGCGCAGAACTGCACCTGCGAGCAAATGAAGATGTTTCTGACTCGTTTCGGGGAAGGCTCCAGGGTGGTGGTTACCGGGGATATTACACAAATCGACCTTCCCAGGGAGCGAAAGAGCGGGCTGGTTCACGCATTGGACGTGCTGCGGGATGTGGAGGGAATCAGCCAGGTGTACCTTACCCATAAGGATGTGGTGCGCCATGAAATGGTGCAACGCATTATTCGGGCCTATGATCGGGCGGAGTCCGGGAGGCCACATAGCCAAGACTAAAGAAAAGGAGGCCGGATATGGCAAAGGCGCGGGAGAAGAAAGCAAAACCGGCGGCCTATATGAGCCTGGTGATGGCACTGCTGCTCATTCTGGCCGTTCTTTCGGCCTATGCATCGGGCCTCGCTTGCATTACCCCCAAGCGGTATACCGTGCAGGAAGGGGTTGCCGTCCCGGAAACCATCCGCGCGAACCGCAACATGGATGACGACACGGCTACAGAGGCCTTGCGCAAAAGCGCAAGGGACGCCGTGCAGCCTACGTACCGCATTGACGGCGATGCCGTGGACACGCTGGAGGCCGGAGCCGTGTCTTTCTTTGAAAGCCTGACGGATGTTCGGGCCAAGGCGCAAAATCTGGCCCAGGGGCATGCCTTGGAGGAAGCCGATTGGGACGCCCTCCTCACGGAGGAAACGGTGGCATCCTTGGGCAATGGCATGACTCCCGCATTGGATAAGGCGGCGCTTGAAGGGATTTTGACGGCAAAGGAAAGCGAACTCACCATGCTGCGGGAAATTATTCTGCCCAAGCTTAGCACAGCCCTTTCGGGCGGGCTGGCAGAGGCGGGCGTGGATAAGGTCCGCAGCGCCGCCATTGCGGAAGTAAACGCATCCACCAGCCTAAGCGCCGGACTTAAGCGGACGGGTATCCTTGCCCTCACGGCTTACCTCCAGCCTACATACGCCGTGGACGAGGCTGCCACCGAAGCAGCCCGAACGCAGGCCGCTGCTGCGGTGGAACCGGTTCAAATCAAACGGGGGGATATAATCGTTCGGCAAGGGGCAGCGGTAACGAGCGAACAGATGGCTCTGCTGCGGGAGATGGATATGGTCCGGGGCGAGGGGCAGGATGGGCCTGCGCGAGTCGGCCTGGCCATCTACGTGGTGCTGATTTACGCTCTATTTTGGGTGGATCTTTATACTTTACAGCGGCAGGTATACCATGACTTCAAGCGGATTCTCATTTTGGCCCTGCTGCTCATCGCTGCGCCGCCTTTGGCCCTCGTTTGTAACATGGTGGATTTGCATATTTCCCCCATGCCCCTGGTCGCCATGCTGGTGGCCATCCTGGTAAGCGAGCGGATCGGCTTGGCCGTTTCGGTTCTTCTATCGCTGCTGGCGGCCATGCTGGCATCCCAGCCGGGAAGCCCATTTGGCTTTGACGCCTGCGCGATGCTGCTATTTACCCTCACCGCCGGCATGGGCGCAACCTTCGCGCTTCGCCGGGTGCAAACTCGCGGCGCTATCATCGCGGCGGCGGCCGTGGGCGGCGCCCTGGGCTCCGTTTGCATGATAGCGGCCTATTTAATTGAGAATGCAACCCTTCCCGTGCTGCTTACGGATGCTGCATGGGCCCTTTTGAGCGCGGTGCTTTCCGGCTTGCTTGTGGTGGGTTCCCTGAGCATTTGGGAGAACCTGTTCGACATCGCGACGCCGGCCCGGCTTAACGAATTGCTTAACACAAGCCATCCCCTTCTCAAGCAGCTCATGTATGAAGCGCCGGGGACCTATCAGCACAGCATGAATGTGGCTGCCCTGGCGGAGAGCGCCGCGGAGCGGGTGGGGGCGGACCCCCTGCTGGCACGGGTGGGCGGCTGGTACCACGATGCTGGGAAGCTGAGGCGCCCCCTTTATTTCATGGAAAACCAACAGGGCGAGAACATACACGATACGCTGCCGCCGGAGGAAAGCGCGGCCATCATCATCTCCCACCAAAAGGATGGGGCGATTATTCTGGCTAAAAATAAGATGCCCAGCGCCGTAATCCGCATTGCGGCGGAGCATCACGGCAATTCCCTGGTGGCCTATTTTTATCATAAGGCCCAGCAGATGAGCGGCGGCGAAGGCGTGGATTCCAAGAAATTCCGATATCCAGGCAACCGTCCGGGCACGAAGGAAGGGGCCATCGTAATGCTGGCGGATTGCTGCGAGGCGGCGGTACGAAGCCTGGGAGAATGCACAAAGGAAGCACGGGAAGAAATGGTGCATAAGGTGCTCTGGAGCAAGCTTACGGAAGGCTCGGAAAATCTGCTTTCCAACGCGCCGCTTACTTTCCATGAGTTGAGCGAGATCGAGCGGAGCTTTTTACGTACCTTCAGCGGGATCATGCATGACCGGATTGAATATCCGGAGGAGAAAAAGCCATGATAGAAGTATGCCTGCGGATAACGCCACCGGAAGGCTTGGACATGCAAGCCATCGTTATGCGGGCGGCGGAAGCCGCCTTGTCCCACGAGAAGGCAGGGGATGCCTGGCTTTCAGCCACGGTAGTGGACGATGCGGAAATCCATGCCCTCAACCGGGATTTTAGAAGTGTGGATCGTCCCACGGATGTCCTCAGTTTTCCTATGGAAGAAGGCGAGGATATCATCGGCGTCCCGGATGGATTTTTAGGGGATATCGTGATCTCCCTGCCCAGGGCAGAGGAACAGGCAGTGGAATACGGCCATTCACTTTTACGGGAGTTGAGTTTTCTGACGGTGCATGGCGCGCTCCACCTTTTAGGTTACGATCATATGCGGCAAGAAGATGCTGCGCGCATGTTTGCCAAACAGGATGAAATATTGATCGAGATGGGAGTATTACGATGAGCAATATACATGAATTTGAAGCCAGGAGCATGGTGCGTATGGCTACGGAAGCCAGAAGCCGTGCCTATGTACCTTATTCCAACTTTCGGGTGGGCGCCTGCCTTAAGGCCAGCAACGGGGCTTATTATATGGGCTGCAACATTGAAAACGCCGCTTATAGTCCCAGCATATGCGCCGAGCGCAGCGCCATATTTAAAGCGGTATATGAGGGCGAACGGGATTTTGACGCCTTGGCCATTATTTGGGATGGTGAGAATTATGCCATGCCCTGCGGCGTTTGCCGCCAGGTTCTCAGCGAGTTTTGTGATGCGGAAATGCCTGTGGTCTGCGCTAACCGGACGGGGGAATATAGAATTTTCGCCTTGGGTGAGCTTTTGCCCGAAGCTTTCAGCGCGAGGGATATGCAATGACATACCGTTCGGGATTTGTAGCCATCATCGGCTCTCCCAATGTGGGCAAAAGCACGCTTATGAATCGCCTGGTTGGGCAAAAGGTATCCATTGTTTCGGATAAGGCCCAAACCACGCGCAACCGCATCATGGGCGTGATGACGCGGCCGGGCTGGCAAATCGTCTTTTTAGATACCCCCGGCGTGATTACGCCGAAGAACCGTTTAGGGGATTATATGTTGAAGGTAGCCTACGAAGCCCTCCACGAGGTAGAGGCTATTCTTTTTCTTGTTGATGCAAAGCGCGGCATAGGCCGCAAGGATGAGGCCATTCTCGAAAAGCTCCGGGAAGCAAAAGCACCCGTGGTGGCAGGCATTAACAAGGCGGATCTTTGTACGCTGGACGATATTGAGACCGCCCGGGAAAGGCTGGAAAAGGAGCCCTGCATCCGGCAAGTGGTGAAACTTTCCGCTTTGGAGGGAAGAGGCGTGGATCAGCTTACCGAGGCGCTGGCATCCTATTTGGTGGAGGGGCCGCAGTATTTTCCGGATGATATGGTTACGGATCAGCCCGAGCGAATCCTTTGCGGGGAGATCATCCGGGAGAAGGCGCTACAGATGCTGCGGGAAGAAGTGCCGCACGGTTTGGGCGTAGGCGTGGATAAAATGGAACAAAGAGAGGATGGCGTGCAGGATATCTGGGCTACCATCTATTGTGAGCGGAATGGACATAAGGGAATCGTTATCGGAAAACAGGGGGCCATGCTCAAGCGAATCGGTACGGAGGCCCGCAAGGATATCGAGTGGCTTTTGGGGAACAAGGTGAACCTTCAGCTTTGGGTCAAGGTGAAAGAGGATTGGCGCAACAGCGCCGCCATGCTTGGAGAACTGGGCTATGAATAAAATTTGCGGGATGCTTTTTGCATGACCCGCAAATTGATGATAATAACCGAGTGGGCTAATCAGCCCGCTCCGTATCCTATAGGAGCGGGCGGCGAGGGCCTGAACTTTCTGTTTCGCCGCTTTGCCGCTTTTCCTCTTCCCGATAGGCCATATAATCCTCCGGACGGCCGGTTTTGGAGAAGTGATTCCATTTCTGCCGGGGCACGGTATCCTTCATGGGCATGTCTCCTTTCATGGGACAGGCTATGTATGCTGTCTCCTTTTAGTATCCGCGGGTTGTAGATCCCACATGCCAAGCAATCCATGACAAATCTGGAAGGAGGATAGCATGGCAAGCCTTACGATTACGGGCATTGTGCTGCGCTATGCGAACTACCGGGATAACGACCGGATTCTCACCATCTTCACCAGAGAACGGGGAACGGTGAGCGCATCCGCCCGGGGTTGCCGCAGGCCTGACTCCAGCCTTTTGAGCTGTAGCGAGATTTTCACCTATGGCGAGTTCGTTCTGTTTGAAGGCCGGGGCCGATATACGGTGGATGCATGCGATGTGCGGGAGCGCTTCTATTCCTTGCGGGAGGATATGGATCGTCTGGCGGCCGGGGCCTACATGCTTTCGGTAACGGAGGCCTGCACGCCGAAGGGACAGCAAAGCGAGGAGCTTTTCGATTTGCTTTACTATGCCCTTAGCTACACTGCCTATGGGAAACAAAACCCAACGGATATGGCCGTTTGTTTCTTGATGCGCTGCCTGGCTATCCTGGGATATACCCCCCGCCTTACCCACTGCGCCCGCTGCGGGGCGGATTTGCGGCCCTTATCCCAGATGGGATTTGATCCGGGTTCGGGCGGAGCCGTATGCCGCGCCTGCATGGGGTCCGACAGCATGGCCGTTAGCCCGCTTTCTTTGGAGGCGGCGCGCCGGATGCTTTTGCTATCCAACCGGGAAATGGAGAAAGTCGCGCTTCCCAAACGCGTGCGGGAGGAATTAAAGACCGCCCTTAATGCTTATGCTGAATATATGCTGGATCGCAAGTTCCGGGCAGCGGGGCAGATCTAAACCCGTTTCCGAATGGTATAAGCATCGCTAAGAACGCGAAATATGTCACAATATGCAACCCACAAGTCATTACGTTAAATATTAGATAAACAAAATGCAAGAAGCGCTGCAAAACTACGTTGAAAATAGTTGATTATTTCCCTCTGTATGTTATAATGATGAAGCCTTGATGGATCGGGGCTCTCTTGTGCTGAGAAGTAAATTGGTAATATATAAGAAATTTATATATAAGAATTCAATCTGGGAGGAAACAACATGGCAAAAAAGTTTGTATACCTTTTTAGCGAAGGCAATGCCGGCATGCGGGAGCTGCTGGGCGGAAAAGGCGCCAACCTGGCAGAAATGACGGGCCTTGGCATGCCTGTGCCCCATGGCTTTACGGTTACTACCGATGCCTGTATGCAGTATTACGCGGATGCGCAGCAAATCAACGATGCCATTGCGGATGAAATTTATGCCAACATGGCCAAGCTGGAAAAGCTTAGCGGCAAAAAGTTTGGCGATAAAGAAAACCCCCTGCTCGTTTCCGTACGTAGCGGTGCACGCGCCTCCATGCCCGGTATGATGGATACCATTCTGAACCTTGGCCTTAACGACGAGGTGGTGGAGAGCTTTGCCAAGAAGACCAACAACCCGCGCTTTGCTTACGATTCCTACCGCCGCTTTATTCAAATGTACTCCGACGTGGTCATGGAAGTTGGCAAGAAATATTTTGAGGAACTCATTGATAAGATGAAGACTGAGCGCGGTGTCAAGCTGGATACCGAGCTTACCGCAGAGGATCTCAAATGTCTGGCGGAGCAGTTTAAGGCACAATATAAGAATAAAATCGGCAAAGAATTTCCGTCGGACCCCAAAGAACAACTTATGGGAGCCATTAAGGCCGTATTCCGCAGCTGGGATAATCCCAGGGCTGTTTATTACCGCCGCATGAACGATATTCCCTCGGATTGGGGTACGGCGGTAAACGTGCAGATGATGGTATTCGGCAACATGGGGAATACCTCCGGCACTGGCGTGGCCTTTACCCGCAATCCTGCCACAGGCGAGAAGAAGCTCTTCGGCGAATTCCTTATGAATGCCCAGGGCGAGGATGTGGTGGCCGGCGTGCGTACGCCCCAGACCATAGACGAGCTTGCCAAGATTATTCCCGAAGCCTATCAGCAATTTGTGGATATCTCGGAGAAGCTGGAGCGCCATTACCGGGATATGCAGGATATGGAGTTTACCATTGAAGCGAAGAAGCTCTTCATGCTCCAAACCCGCAACGGTAAGCGAACCGCGGCTGCGGCGCTGAAGATCGCATGCGATCTGGTGGATGAAGGCATGATTACCGAAGAAGAGGCCGTCATGACCGTAGACCCCAAGCAGTTGGACGCGCTGCTCCATCCCCAATTTGACATCAAGATTCTGAAGAGCACCAAACCCATCGGCAGGGGCTTGCCCGCTTCTCCGGGCGCTGCCACGGGCCGGGTGGTGTTCTCGGCGGAAGATGTTATAAAATGGGTTGGCCGGGGCAAAAAGGTGATCCTGGTTCGGCTGGAGACCAGCCCCGAGGACATCGAGGGTATGCATAACTCCCAGGGCATTCTTACCGTGCGCGGCGGCATGACCAGCCATGCGGCGGTGGTTGCTCGGGGCATGGGTACCTGCTGCGTTTCCGGCTGTGGCGATATCATCATGGATGAGGCCAACAAGACCTTCAGCCTGGACGGCCGCGTATTCAAGGAGGGAGACTATATTTCCCTCGATGGCTCCACAGGCAATATTTACGGTGAAAAGATTCCTACGGTAGAAGCGGAAATCGGCGGCGATTTCGCCCGCCTGATGGGTTGGGCGGACAAGTATCGCAGCCTGGGCGTGCGCACCAATGCGGATACCCCGCACGATGCTTCCGTGGCCGTCCGCTTCGGTGCGGAAGGCATTGGCCTTTGCCGCACGGAGCATATGTTCTTTGAAGAGGACCGGATTCCCGTTATGCGGGAAATGATCCTGGCCCCCAGCGTGCAGGCGCGGCGGGATGCGCTTAACAAGCTTCTTCCCATGCAGCGTAAAGACTTTGAGGGAATCTATAAAGCCATGGGCGGCTATCCCGTTACCATCCGCTTCCTGGACCCGCCCCTTCACGAGTTCTTGCCGAACAAGGAAGAGGATATTCAGGAGCTGTCCAAAACCATGGGCATCACCCCGGAACGGCTTAAGAGCACCATTGCAAACCTCCATGAGTTCAACCCCATGATGGGCCACCGCGGCTGCCGCCTTTCCGTAACCTATCCGGAGATCGCGGAGATGCAGACCCGCGCGGTTATCGAAGCTGCCATTAACGTGCGTAGGGAGACAGGCATTAACGTGGTGCCTGAAATCATGGTTCCGCTGGTAGGCGAGGATAAGGAATTGGCGTATGTGAAGCGCATCATTGACAAAACCGCGAAAGAAGTGCTGGCTGAAAATGATGTGGACATCCCCTACCTCGTGGGAACGATGATTGAAATCCCCCGCGCAGCCCTCACTGCCGATGAGATTGCCCGTGAGGCGCAGTTCTTCTCCTTCGGAACCAACGACCTGAGCCAGATGACCTTTGGCTTCAGCCGGGATGATGCGGGTAAGTTCCTTGATTCTTACTATGATAAGAAGATTTACGAGTTCGACCCCTTCGCCAAGCTGGACGTAGCCGGCGTGGGCAAGCTGATTAAGATGGCCGTGAAGCTGGGCCGTAGCGTGCGGCCGGATATTAAGCTGGGTATCTGCGGCGAGCACGGCGGCGATCCTTCCACCGTGGATTTTTGCCACCAAGTAGGACTCAATTATGTATCCTGCTCTCCCTTCCGGGTTCCCATCGCCCGCCTTGCGGCCGCGCAGGCCTGCATCCGGCACAGGAACGATAAGACGGAAGAATAAGCGAGCGAGCCCCCATCGGGGTGCGGATAAAAAAGGGAAAACACAAACGGCCCGGCGAATGATCATGCGCCGGGCCGTTGAGATTCCCGCAAGAAACGTTGGTACATAAATAACGGCAGATTTTTATAGGATGAAATCCGTAACGATTTTTAGCAGAAGCAGCACAATCATCAAAGCCATGATGGGGCGGATAAAGCGGGCGCCGTTTTTAATGGCTAGCCGGCTGCCCAGATAATTGCCGGCCATGGAGCAGATCGCCATGGGAATTCCCACGGCAAACCATACCTTACCGCTTAAAAGATAAGCGGTAAGCGCCCCGATGTTGCTGGCCAAATTGACCACTTTGGCATTCCCGTTGGCCAAAATCAGATCGGAGCCCAGAACGGTACAAAAGAGGATAATATAAAACGTACCCGCGCCGGGGCCGAAGAAACCGTCATACGCGCCAACGGATAAGCCGATAAGCACGGCTAAAACGGCTTCCTGGAGCTTGGTGAACTCCCGGGGCTTCGGCGCCTGGCCAAATCCTTTGTTCAGGGCAAGAAACAGGGCGGCCGCGGGAAGCAGAACCATGAGACAATAGCTTAGGTAGCGCTCACTTAAGAGCAAGGCCAGCCTTGCACCCAAATTGGACCCGGCCAAAGCGCCGCCTGCGGCGAAGAGGGCGATCCGCCAGGAAACATTGCCGCTGCGGCCATACTGAAACACGCTGGTAAGCGTACCGAAGCTCATGGCAAATTTATTGGTACCGTATACGGTATGAATCGGGATGCCGGCGAGCATGCCTGCGGGCACACTAATAACGCCGCCGCCGCCGGCCACGGAATCGGCAAAACCGGCGAGAAATAGAAGGGGGCATACGATTAGTAAGGTGTGGAATAGATCAGGCATGAGAGGATTGCACCTTTACATAAAAATTCAGGCGGCCTGCTCCCTTTTCTTTCGGCGAGGCAGCGAGTATATTAAAAAGTATACAGGAACCGCCATGAAAACGCCAGTAATAATATCCAGAATGGAATGCTGCTTGATAAAAAGCGTGGAGACGCAGATGAGCGCCGCCAGCAATATGCACGTAATTCGCAACCATGGCTTATAGGCAGGGCAGTCATAGGCGGCAATTACTACGGCCACAGAACCCAAGGCATGAATGCTTGGAAGCACATTGGTGTTGGTATCCGCCGCGTAGATGGCGCCGATCATGCGGGTGAAGAGGTCGTCTTCCGCCAAGGTGGCCGGACGAAGATCCTGCCCGTTGGGCAAAATCAAGAAAAACACAATGCTGGCCGAAAAGCCCAAGGCGATGAATTTCATATAGCGCCGGAAGCAATCCGGATGGCGGGCGCCCAGATAAAGCCCGGTGACCACCATAAAGGGAAACCAAAAATAATAAGCCAGCACAAAGGGCGGGCAGAAGGGGATGGCATCATCCACAAGGGGCCAATAAGAAATCCAATAGGGAATATCGGGCGAAATGCAACCTTCTACCCAAAAGAAAGCCGCCAAATAGAGCGGCAGGTAGAGAGCCCATAGCCAATGGCGATATTCGGGGATACGCAGGTCTAACCTCATAGGAAAAAGCTCCCTTGCTTTTTGTCATTGATGATCATGCGGTAGGCCTGATGCTGATTTTCAATGCAAATATGGGCGCTGCCGGGGGCATATTCCCCATCCAACGTCCAAGGCATATTCGGATTGGCGAAAGCAACGGCCTTATTCGCCAAGCAGAAGGAAATCAATTCCCCATCGTATTGCCGGGTTTGGAGCGAAACCACGATGCGGTTGAGCTCCGCAAGGTTTTGGGGAGATTTGATGAGCGTAATCTCAAAAAGCCCGTCGTCTAGGGCGACAAGCTGCTTATCCAGGGAGAGAATGCCGCCAATTGTGGTGGCGTTGCTGATGGCCCCAAAGATATATTCCCCTTCAAAGTGCTGCCCCGCAGCCTTCAAGGCGAGGGGCACGGGGCGGATGTTAGGCAAGTCCTTCATGCCTTCCAAAACATAAGCAAGATGCCCCAAGATATTCTTGGAGCTCTGGGGGGTAGCATAACTGGCCTCCGTAAAAGCGCCGAAGCTGGCCACATAGGAAAAACGGCGGCCGTTAAAACAGCCTGCATCCAAAGGCCTGGGTAAGCCTTCCATAATATCCTGCGCGGCGGTCAGCACTTCTTTGGAGAGGCCAAGGCTGCTGGCAAAATCGTTGGTACTGCCCCCGGGAATGTAACCGATAGGCGCTTGGGCGCCGCTATCGATGACACCGGCCAAAACTTCATTGAGGGTTCCGTCCCCACCCACGCATACCACCAAGTCAAAACAGGCGGCATTCTCTTGCGCGATACGGGTGGCATCCCCCCGTCCTGCGGTACAATACACGGTGCAAATATAGCCATGGGCATTAAACAAGGCTACCATGGCCGTCAAATGACGGTTTGCTTTTCTTACGCCAGCGGCTGGGTTCATAATAAGCAGCAAGCGCTTTTTCATAAAAAATCTCCCATTCAACCATCTATCAGCTATATTATTTTACAAAACATTTCTGCCTTATTCAACCGCTGGATGGGAGAAGATTGTGAACATTCTGTTATAGGCTTAGCCTTGGGCCAATTCGTCGATACGGCGATTGATGCGGCAAAGCTCCTGCATGATGGGGTCCGGAATGTGCGTATGGTCCAAATCATCTATCCGCCGGCCTGCCACTTTCACGACGCGGGCCGGTACGCCCACGGCGGTGGCGTCTTCAGGAACGGCTGAGAGAACTACGGCATTGGCGGCGATGCGGCTGCCGCGGCCCACGGTGAAGCTGCCTAAAATCTTGGCTCCCGCCCCCACGGTTACATGATCCTCTAAAGTGGGGTGACGCTTGCCCACATCCTTGCCGCTACCGCCCAAGGTGGCCCCCTGATAAAGAAGGATATCGTTTCCTAGAACAGCCGTTTCTCCAATGACGATTCCCGTGCCGTGGTCCATGACCAGACGGCGCCCAATGGTCGCCCCGGGATGGATGTCGATCCCGGTGCGCCGCCTGGCGCCTTCCGAAACCCAGCGAGCTAGAAACCGCAGGTTTTTTTTGTAAAACCAATGGGCCACCCGGTGGCAGATGATGGCGTGAACCCCGGGATAGAGAAGAAATATTTCGAATTTGGAGTGGGCTGCCGGGTCCTTTTGCTTATAGGCCGTCAGCAATTCATTTAAGCGCTGAAACATAGTTTTATTTTTTACCCGTCCAGCTGAAAACCATGCCTTGCGGCACAGGCGGGACGAGGGGATCCTTTCCAAATATTTTTGTTTGTGGGTGCAAAACCAGGGCAACAGGTACACCGGTACCCTTTGCTCCAGCATATGTGCCCCTCTGTATTGCGGTGCGAACAGAAATGCCCGTAGCCCTAGCTGAACTTGCAACCGCAGCCCAATTTATACCAAATCTCGCTTCTCCCCATCCGACGCGAAGAAGTTGAAGACGCCGGAGAAACGAAGAACCAAAACAGACCAAGCGCAAAGGAATTGGCGCTTATACCTCCGAGCACCACCCGGAAGAACAGTGGAAAAGTAAATGCCCAAGCGTGGATTTTGCCAGGAAATGGCTACAGCAGTTCTGAACCGATCCATACCGCGAAAGCCGCCAGAGCAGCGTGCGGTCAATCCGCCCATCCATGCGTTTCCCAACAGCCATAGCTAAATCCCCCTAGCGAAGAATAGAAACCCAACCAACTAAATTCCAATTAACTTAGTAAGAATTAAACAATAGGATACATCGGCCTGCGAGCGTTGTCAAGGGGATCGCTTCCTTTTTTTTTCTCTCTCTGATATAATGTAATGCAACCTTTGGAAGACCTTGTACGTTTCATTGACAACAAGACCACCAAGAGGGAGGAAATATTATGAAAAAGCTCTTTGCGGCCCTAATGGCTCTTACCATGCTCTTTGCGCTGGGTTGCGCCTCGCAGGCCAACCAAACCGAGGAGGCCGCAATGCCCGCGGCCGAACCGGAAGCGCCCGCCTCTTACGATATGGCTTATAGCCAAGGCAAGGCGGAGGAATCGGGTGTGTTCGGTGGGGAAGATGCGGGCAGCGGCGCGGATGCGGCGGCCCTGTATGGAGGGCACAAGGTCATTGCCACCTATAACCTGGAGATGACCACCGAGTCTTTTGATGAGCACTATGCCATGCTTGTGGCCAAAGCCCAGGAGTTGGGCGGCTATATGCAGGATGGAAGCGTAAGCGGAACCAAGCCCGAAAACTATAACGACTATGGCCGCACCGCAAATCTGACCTTCCGCATCCCCTCGGATAAGGCAGAGCAGTTCATGGAATACGCCGGGGGTACCGGCACCATTACCCATACGAGCAAATCCACCCAGGATGTGACGCTGGATTATTACGACAGCGAGACTAGACTGAAGGTTCTCCGGACCCAGTTGGAGCGGCTCCAGAATATTCTGGTGGAAACGGATAACCTGGCGGATATTGTGGAACTGGAAAAGGCCATTGCCGATGTGACCATTGAGATTGAGCAGATGACCACCCAGCTTCGGCGCTATGACGATTTGATCGACTATTCCACCGTGTATCTTTACATAAACGAGGAAAGGCTCACAGCGGGCCCGGCTGCCACCCAGAGCATTGGCGATCGAATCAGCAAGGGATTTACCTCTAATCTCAGCGGGGTGGGCGTTTTCTTGGAGAATTTCTTCGTATGGTTTATCAGCTCCCTGCCCGTGCTTCTCCTGCTGACGCTGATTGGCTTTGGAATCGGCCTGCTCGTGCGGCGAGTTGTACGCAGAAGGAAAGGCAGCGGCGGGCCGAGGAACGGAAGAAACGGGAATCCGCCTACGTGGGTAAAGCCTGGGCAAGAACAGGAGAAGCAGCATGAAAAGAAGTAAGACGTTCCGCTATTTGGTTCTAGGCGTGGCCCTGGTATGCCTTGGCGCAGCGGTGAGCGGTTGCAAGAGCGAGGAGCAGATCCAGCAGCAGGTGCAGCAAAAGGGAGATGAAGCGGTGTATGTGGATCTGCGCAGCACCATTACGGTAAGCGGCGAAGGAAAGGTTATGCTTACGCCGGATAAAGCCACCGTATATTTCACCATTCGCACGCAAGATAAGGAAGCTACTTCTGCCCAGCAGCAGAACGCTGAAAGTACGACAACCGTGCTGGACGCCATTAAAACCGCGGGCGTGGCGGCCGCCGATATCAATACCGGTGCGGTAAACGTATACGAGCAATACAATTATGACAAGACGCCGCCCACGGTTGAAGGCTATGAAGCGAGCTGCGAGCTCACCGTCATCGTGCGGGATACCACGATTGTGGGGGAAGTGATTTCCGCTGCCGTAGCCGCAGGGGCAACAGGGGTGAACGGACCGGAATATGCTGTGAGCGACGCTTCCGAGGCTTATATGAAAGCCCTTGCCGCCGCCATGGCGGATGCAAAGGCAAAGGCGGAGGCTGTGGCAGAGGGCGCCGGCGTACGGCTTATATCCTTGCCCGTATCGATTCAGGAGCAGAGTTCCAATTCGGATGTTGCCCCGCTGGCCGCACCTAGAGCCGAGGCTACGGCAGCCGAGATGGAGGCAGATACCATCCCCATGCCCATTTCCATCAGTGATATGGAAATTACGGCTCGGGTAAGCGCCATATACGAAATCCGGTAGCTTGGGGATATACAGTGGATGTACAAATGGCCCGCGCATTGGTGCGCGGGCCATTTGCATAGGAAATATGTTGATGCGTTCATCGTCTTGCTGGGGAACCATAATAGAAACAGTAAGGCCCAGCCAAGGGGTATGCTTGGGCTGCGGATACATGTGAAAGGACGAACGGATTGTCGATCTGAAAGGCAAGAAGGCGTTCAATAATAAGAAGGGAAACCCGGGGCCCGGGGAAAGAATCGAAGGGGTTGCATAATGTTACCAAAATGGATACAATAGCTATTGATCTTACAAAGGGGGTTTTTATGACAAAAGAACCGCATAAATTGCACTTCCAGCCCGTGCATCTCTCCATGCGCGAGTTGGTACATCGTTATACCAAAGCGCTGCACATTCAAAACTCAGAATATACGTTTACCAGCTTGCTCATGTGGTGCAAGGAGGACCGTATCCGCATTGCCGAGCAGGATGATGTGCTCTATATTCTTTACGTATTCCCGCATCTGGCGCCTTTCATGCTGGCACCCTTGGCCCTTAGGGTGGAGGATTACCCTGGAGCCATTGCCAACTGCATACACCATCTGGAGGGTATGGGCGCACGCCCTGTTTTCCACGGGATAACGGAGGATTATAATAAGGCCTTTTTTGAGCAAGCCGGGTTTGTCCTTACGGAAGACAGGGGCAATTATGATTATGTATACAACATGGAGGATCTGCGTACCCTGAAAGGGAAGAAATATCATGGGAAGCGGAACCATATTAACCAATTTCTTTCGCAATATGCCTATGAATATGTTACCCTCACACCGGACATGTTCGATGCTTGCATGGCCATTTATGAGGAATGGCTGGATGGAAAGGATCCCGCGGAGCATGGCGTGCTGGGCGAGAAAGAAGCCATTCGGGTGGGCCTAAGGCATATGGAGAAGCTGGGCCTTGTGGGCGGCGGCATCCTGATGGACGGCAAGCTGCGGGCTTTCAGCCTGGGCGAACAGATCGACGGGGAGATGGCGGTGATTCATATCGAAAAGGCGGATGCCGATATCCCCGGCCTGTATCCTTTGATCAATCGGGAATTTGTGGCGCATGCCTGGACGGACATGAAGTTCATTAACCGGGAAGAGGATATGGGGCTTGAAGGCTTGCGTAAGGCAAAGCTATCTTACTATCCCGCCTATCTGCTGGAGAAATTTCGGGCGGATCTGCCCTCCTGAGAATACCTTCCGGAGGAATATTACGGGGTATTACAATAATATTACCAATTGGCGGATTTCTTGACGGGCCTTTGAAATTAGGATAAAATCGGTATAAGCAAAAGGCGGCTTTGCTTTTTAGCTATAGCCGTACAATAAATGGATAGGAAGGAAAAATACAATGCCCGAAGGACTCCTCTCTGGCCTGAACAATTTCATGAGTGGCGGCGGATTGCTCATTCTTCTCATGGTCGGTATGTTTGCTCTGATGATTATCCCCCAGCGCAAGCGTGAAAAGAAGATTAAGGACATGCTGGCTGCCATCAAGGTGGGTGACCGTGTCCGCACCATTGGCGGCATTTACGGCACCGTAAGCGCCATCAAGGAAGATATCATCACCCTGATGGTTGGGCCGGACAAGGTTCGTCTGGTGTTTGCCCGCGGCGCCATTGCCAGCGTGGAAAACGTAGCTGTCGAAGCCACGATGGACGACGGTGTAGCCGAAACGAAATAACCATTATACGAAAAAGTCCCCGGGCAATTGTCCGGGGATTTTAACATGTAGAAAAGGTAGTTTAATGTGCTTGCGCACCCCGTTGCCCGGGATGCCTTTTTAAACGGAACCCGGCGGATGGCTTAAGGGGTTCTATAAAAAGAAAAATAGATGCGCCGCATGCCCTGCGAAGGGGCTGTACTTTTGTCGATGGCCGCATAGGCGGGCAAAGAACCGCATATATATCGTATAGAAACGAAACCTATCCATCTATCGATAAGCGGAGGTATGCCCCATGCAAGCTGCGCGTAATACGGCCCGCTCGAAGGTGGCGGCCCAGCACAAGCCCCGTCCCATCCTTGTTACCCTGCTTCGCGCCGCCCTTTGGGCTACCATTTTGAGCTTGGCGCTGGTGGTTCTCTATGCGGTTGCCCTGCGGCAAGCCTGGTTGGGAACGAACACCATGGGCCCCATGACAGCGGCGATTAAGGTGATTTGCGCGGCTGTAGCAGGCCTGCTGGCGCATCAAGCGGCCGGTGGGCGTTTCTGGTTATGGGGCATGCTGGGCGGCTTGCTGTTCAGCATCTTTTCGTTTGCCATTTTTTCGATCGTATCCCAAACCTTCGTGTTTTCCATTGCGATATTTTCCGATATGGGTCTCGCGGCGGTGGCGGGGCTTTTTGCCGCCTTGCTATGGCAAATGTTCAAATAGGGCCTTGTAAGACCGACGCGCCTTATGTATAATAATAAAGTAAGTATGAGTCAATATATGGAGGAAAACAGAACCATGAAGCATATTACTACCATCGAGAAACCCTGTATCAACGCTTCCGCAAATACCGGTTGCGGCGAGTGCCAGGCATCCTGCCAGTCCGCCTGCAAAACTTCCTGCACCGTGGCCAACCAGAAGTGCCAAAAACAGGCCAAATAACTTGGCAGGCTTAGCCCGCCTGCCCATACGCATTATGCCATGATGAGCAGTAATTTTTTCGAAATTACTGCTTTTCCATGTTGCTAGGTTCTAGGTATTTGTTAAAAAGGAGAATTTTTTTGATACACGCATTCCAATTTCGTGACCTCTATCTCATTCTGGATGTGGAGAGCGGTGCCTTGCACAGCGTAGACGAGCCCGCTTATGCGGTGGTGCAGGCCTTGGAGAAGGGCTGGGATGTCTATGCCTTGCCTTATCCCGAGCGGCAGATCCGGGAGATTGTGCAGGAGGTGGAGCAACTTCGGGCGGCAGGAAGCCTTTGCGCGCCCGAGCCGGTGCCGCCCCAGGGGTTGGCGCAGGGCGGCATCATCAAGTCTATGTGCTTGCATGTGGCCCACGATTGCAACCTGCGTTGCCGCTATTGCTTCGCGGACACGGGGGAATTCCATGGCCCCCGGGGTCTCATGCCCCCAGAAGTTGGGAAAAAAGCTCTGGATTTTCTCCTTGCGCATGCCGGCGGACGGAAGCATCTAGAGGTGGATCTTTTTGGCGGCGAGCCCCTTATGAATATGGAAACCGTGCGGGCTGTGGTGTCCTATGGCCGGGAGCTGGAGAAAAAGCATGGCAAGCAGATCAACTTTACCATCACCACCAACGGCGTGGGCCTTACGGACGAGATTATAGACTACCTGAACGCCGAGATGCATAATATTGTGCTGAGCTTGGACGGCCGCCCGGAAGTGCACGATACCATGCGGCCAACGGCCAACGGCAAGGGTTCCTATGCCATTTCCCTGCCCCATATGAAAAAGCTGGTGGAACGCCGGGGGGACAAAGAATATTATATCCGCGGCACGTTTACGGCCAAGAACCTGGATTTTACCCAGGATGTAAAGCACCTGAGAAACCTGGGCTTCGAGCAGCTTTCTATGGAGCCCGTGGTGTTGCCGGATGAAAGCCCCTATGCCATTTTGGAAGAACATGTGGCCCAAGTGCTGGAAGAATATGAAAAGCTGGCGGATTATGTGTTCGAAAGCCGAAAAAAGCCGGATACGTGGATGAATTTCTTTCATTTCATGGTGGATCTTTCGGGCGGCCCTTGTCTGAAGAAGCGCATTGCGGGCTGCAGTGCGGGCGTGGAATACGTAGCCGTCACACCGGAAGGGGATATCTACCCCTGCCATCAATTTGTAGGCCAGGAAAAGATGAAGATGGGCAGCGTGCTAACCGGGGAGCTGAACGAGGATATCCGCCGCACATTCCAAAGCTGCACCCTTCTGGATAAGCCTGTATGCCGGTCTTGCTGGGCGAAATACTTCTGTTCCGGCGGCTGCACCGCAAACGCCTATCTTTACAATGGGGATATTCACCTACCCTATGAGCGCACCTGCGAATTTTTGAGAAAACGCACGGAGCTTGCTTTGGGTATGTACGCGGCGGAGCATCTGGACTGACCATGCTGCGCTTTGAAATAAAACCATCCCCTCCCCTGCCGGAGGGCATGGAGATTCCCAACGGTATATCCTTAAAGCTGGCCAGGCTGCTATACGCCCGGGGAGCGAGAACCGCCGCGCAGATGGAGGCATTTTTGCATCCATCTGATTTTCAGTTCCATTCCCCTTTCTTTTTTTTTGATATGGATAAGGCCGTGGCCC
>JAYFNX010000014.1:0-148044 GCA_034933245.1 Candidatus Pelethousia sp. | reverse complement strand
TCGATGATGTCCGCTATATACTTCGCCGTTTCTTCCACGACCTCCAGCTGCGCTTGTGCCGTTGCCGGCTTCCCTGCCGCCTGTAGCGCGTTCCCGCCCAGCGCGATCACCAGTTTCTTCACTAATTTGTCTCCTTTGCTTATGTATTATAAAATAAAATAACGAAGTCACCACATTTGTGCATTGTATACAACTGCCTACCAAATTATAGCCCTACCCTTTAGGCGCTGTCAATCGAACGACATAATAAAAAACGCAAATAATCCGGATTTGCGTTTCATATAATGGAATGATATGCGTCTAAAGAGTAAAT
Organism: Candidatus Pelethousia sp.; assembly: GCA_034933245.1. Lineage (GTDB taxonomy): Bacteria > Bacillota > Clostridia > Christensenellales > CAG-138 > Pelethousia. The sequence goes on along the minus strand of JAYFNX010000014.1, from coordinate 147,731 downwards.
AAACTTCACTTATGGCTCTGGAGAATCAGGGGCGCTCTTTCGGGAGAGAACAAAATCCTTAAAACGGGCGACCATGGGGGAGAGGGTTCGCTTTTTGGGGTATACAAAATAGAAGGCATGCTCAAACATGTAATTTTTCAAGGGCAGTACGCGCAAAAAGCCCGCTTTCACTTTGTCCTCAATAGAAATGGAGGATACGATGGAAAGGCCCAGACCGGCTTTTACGCAGAGCATCACCATTTCGTTGTTGTCCATGTGGGCCAGAATTTTAGCCGATTTGCCCAGATAAGCATGGTCCTTATAGGCGATATCAAACGCCTGGCGCGTGCCGGAACCAACCTTGCGCAGGAGGAGCGGCTCATCCAGCAACTGCGAGAAAGAGATGCTATCCATTTCCGTGTAAGGCGGCATATTGGGGGCAATCACCACCAGTTCATCGTCCTGCACCTTTTCGTAAAGCAGATTGCGATTATCCGGGCTGGCGCTCACAAAGCCAAAATCCAAATCGCCGGAGACCAGATACTCCGTTACTTCCTGCGAGCTGAGATAATGGAGGTTATAGGTAACATCCGGATAAATTCGATGAAAGCCCGTCAGAATATCCGGCAGCACATATTGCCCCGGCACGCTGCTGGTGGCTACTTGGAGCAATCCCTCGATTTTGCCCTGGTACTTTTCCAGGTTGAGAAGCGCGTGTTCCCGCTGGTTAAGAATTTCGATGGCGGAAACGTAGAACTGCTGGCCCGCAGGGGTAAGCTCCGTCTTTTTATTGTTGCGCTCGAACAAGGTGATGTCCAATTCCTTTTCCAGCTTGGAAATATGGTTGCTCAGGGCGGGCTGCGTTAAAAACAGTTGCGAGGCTGCCTTTGAAAAACTTTTGACTTTTGCGATGGTAACGAAGGATTCCAATTCTTTAAATTCCATATAGCCCTCCTCGATATAAACCCAAAACATAGAACTGGTATGAATGCATAAGCGACACAAGTACTTTTCCGAAATATTTTTTATAGATACAGTATCTATTATTATAGCGAAAGGTCTTAAAGAGTGTTTATTCTTTTACAAGAATAACGAAAGCCTGAATACGCCCCAAAAGGCCAAGGAAGGCCGAATTTCGCGATTGAAAATGGATGTCCCTAAAGCTATGATAATATTAGGAAATAAATTCCAAAATATTAGATGAGAGGATATCCTATATTAATGAAAAAAAAGGTAATTACCTTTGATTGTTACGGTACCCTTCTCGATACAGCCTCCTTCGAGGAAGAGCTTGGCCGTATTGCAGAGGAAAATGGGCTGAATCCTACCGAAATACAGGCGCTTTTCGCCTGCAACGAAGCGCGTATGATGTATGCCGAACCTTTTAGACGGCTGGATACCCTGATTCCCGCCATACTGGAGCGATGCGATATGCAGCTGGGCGCCCATTGCATGGCGCGCTATGGGGAGCGGATGATCGAAGCACAAAAAGCCCTACGGCCTTTCCCGGAAGTGTTGGGGACCCTCCAGATTTTAAAGAAGCGCGGCTACAGTTTGGCATTGATGTCCAACTCCTGTCACACTATCATGGCCGGCAACGCCGCTGCATTGGGCAGTCCCTTTGAGCAGATGGTACTGGCCGAGGATGTAAGGGCTTACAAACCGCAGCTTTCTTTTTTTGAAATGGCAGAGTCCGTCTTGGATTTGAAAAATGCACAGCATTGCCATGTAGCGCAAGGCTACTTCTATGACGTGATCCCAGCCGCACAGATGGGCTGGAAACGTCTCTGGATAAACCGGTGCGGAGAATTGGGCAACCCGGCCCAGCAGCCCTATACCGAGGTACGCTCGCTGGAACAGATACTTCCTTTGTTTCCTGCATGCTAGGATAAATCTTTTGGGCAGCAACCAAAAGTGCTGACGAGAACCCGAGGGAAAGCATCCGCTGGGGCGCGTATTCCATGGCGGCAGGCTGCTTTATGGAATAAGCAAAGATGGTTGGGTGACTTGGGTGGCAATAAGGAAATTTGCACGCTTGGAGAGAATTAGCCAATTCGGTGACAGTATTTTATTGAATTAGTAGAATAAAAAATAATATTTACAGAAAAAAATAAAATAAATAAATTGGAATATAACCCGCTACATATATCCGAAATCGAATTAATTTACTACTATTAAATTAGCTAAACAAAAAGAGTTTCATAAGGAGGGAAGGGAAACCGCTGTCTGAAAGGGCGCATAGAATACGTTTGCGCGCTTCCTGAAATATCCGAATATATGCTAAAAAACACCAAATCCGCAAGGGAAATAGGATGCGATAATTGGTTCGCAGCTTGCCTCACAAAAAATTTGGAGCGCGACTTTTTGCGTTCCAATGCGTGCTCGCTTTGTAATTTGTGCAACGAAAATAACCACAGAACATAAAACGAATACGCTGCAATAAAAACCGCCGCTTGCAAATTTTATAAAAAATAGATGGGAAATAGATAGAATAATTTGTCGAATAATACAATTTAATTTTTAAATTAAATTTGTATTAAAATAGAATCCGATAAAATTCTATTTATTCCGGCGGAGAAAGAATGATTTTCCGTCGGGTGCCTTTACGCCGCTTATCCTATTACTGGTTTCCAAAGATGCCGGCCTTGGAAGGCGGAGAAATTGCCGCCTATTTGGAATAGCACCAAGATGCGATTTATCACGCATAAAAAAACAAAGCCTAATTTTAGGCTTTGTTTTTTTGGCGCGCCTGGCAGGATTCGAACCTGCGACCTACCGGTTCGTAGCCGGGCACTCTATCCACTGAGCTACAAGCGCATGCCATCGTCCAAATGCTTTACTATTCTACTCCATACATGGGGGCTTGTCAAGCCGCCGCAATTTATTTTCCAAAAAATCTTGTTGATTTTTATATGGCCATGGTGTACACTATATTGCGCAAGGCAATTGGGCCAAGCAGGTACATGCGAATATGTGAATATGGGGATATAGCTCAGTTGGTAGAGCGCTGCGTTCGCAATGCAGAAGTCAGGGGTTCGAGTCCCCTTATCTCCACCACCATTGTCGGTTAATATAGATATACCGACCGAAAACCCGGATGCTATCTGGGTTTTTTTGCATGTTATGTCTGAGATTACACGTTAAGATATAAGAAAGGCTTTTAGCTTAAGCAGGAACGGATTCGCCCCGAACAACCAAACCCCTTTGGTTGTTCGGGGCTTTTGTACCTTAAAAAATTTCATCGCCTTTAATTCGTTTACTATTCGGATTTGCCACAGCAAAATGACGGGTATGTATAATAATTCTTTGTCTATAAAACGTTATAAGGGGAGACCTATGGTTTTTCGTGTGCTTAAACACAACGCACAATCGTATTCCTCACGCACGCGCTCCCCCTGCACAAAACATCAGCGCGCAGGCTTCTAGGCCTGTGCTGCCAGGAATCTAACGGACGCCCGGGTCGGTGTGGGGGGGGCATAGATTTGTATCCTACTGAATATTAGGAATCCGCAAAATTATAGGATACGGCGCTGGAACTTATAAGAACGCCAAGCTAGTTCGCAGGGCATTTTCCACAGGGAGAGGAAAGTTGTCCGACACTTAAAGGTTTCAGACGAATAGGAACGGTGCGTTTTGATAACGCACGGATCGACAGTCTTCCGAATAGTTTTAAATCGGCCGTTCCTTGCGCATAAAAGCATGCCTACGACAATGCTGTGGCGAAAGAGACCCCCAATAATGAAGATGGAATTATTTTACTCCCGCGGCTTGGCTGCAATCGGGCAGCTTCAGTTTGAACCAACGGATTATGTTTACTGCTTCAACAATATCCGACTGCACGGTAGGCGGGGGTTACTTGCCGTCTGTTAGGTAGCGCTAATATAAACAGCCCGACAGGATGTCGTCCTTAGAATTAAAGCATATGCTTTTATTTTCATAGTTTTAGATTTTTTATTGACATCTGCAAAGAAATGCGACTATAATTCAAACATAAACACTTTAAAAAATCTGCAATACAAACCGTTTTAGATACAAAATTTAAAGTAAATACTATACAGTGAGGGGGAGCCAATGATTTTGGATGCAATGATACAACAGTACCCGAAGCTTACCAAAACCCAAGGTATGATAATAGATTATATTACTTCTCACAAGCCCGAAGTAAGCTATTCCTCTCTGAAAGAGCTGTCGGAGCAAGCCTGCGTTTCCGAGGTGAGCATAATAAACCTATGTAGAGAGTTGGGCTTCTCAAATTTTACGGATATGCGAGAGGCGATACGAGCCGAAGTGACGGAGGTATACAAAAAAAACAGCATAAGATTACCCAAGGCGGCGCAAAGCAGCCAGAAGGAGCAGGAAAAAGTAAACAGATTTTGCGACTTGCTTCAGGACAATATTAGCTCCTCCATAAAAAATACGGACATGGAGGTGATGTATAGCTGTGTTAATATACTGTCCGCTGCGGAGTCGGTGTACATTTTCGGGCACGATGCTTCAAAAATTGCTGCCGACTATATGGCGCACAGATTAAACTTTATGCAGCTTCATGCACGGTCGGTGTTGCTGGGGGACGAGGTTAATGTTCATGGAGTGCTGGCACAACTTACCAAAAAGGACTGCGTGGTGTTTTTCTCCTTCCCGCCTTATCATGCCCCATCAAAGGAAATTGCCGAGTTTTGCCGAAGCAAGGGGACCCCGGTTATATCCATAACCGACAGTGTCGAATCCCCGGTGGTGTCCCATGGGGAGGAAAGCCTGTTTTGTAAAACCTTCACATCCCTGTTTTTTAATACTATGTCCGCACCTATGGCGGTAATAGAGCTTTTGGTTTTTTGCATAGCCGCCAAGGCTGGACGACGCATGGAAGAAATTATAGAAGAGTTTAATAACGTAAGTAATTCAATAAACGGAAAGAAATAGGACATAGTGATATATGATTGTGCTTGTTAAAAACGCGGATGTTTACGCCCCAAAGCATGTGGGAAGAAGGGACATTCTGATATGCGACCAAAAAATAGCCGCCATTGAGGAGAAAATCGAGATTTCCGCCCCCGATCTTAAGGTGATGGATGTGCAGGGCAAAGCCCTTGTGCCGGGCTTCCTAGATGGACATATGCATATCACCGGCGGTGGCGGCGAGGATGGCTATGCCTCACGGGTGCCGGAATGCAGGCTGTCCGAGCTGGTAAGCGTGGGAATAACCACAGTATTGGGACTTCTGGGAACAGACTCCATAAGCCGAAGCTTGGAAAATCTATACGCAAAGGCATGCGCGCTTGATAATGAGGGCATAAGCGCTTATATGCTCACCGGGGGTTACAGATATCCATCTCCCACCATAACCGGCAATGTCATGAAGGATATATACCTCATCAATAAGGTGATCGGGGTTAAAATTGCCGCATCGGACCACAGAAGCTCCGCTCTGAGCTCCAATGAGTTTGCAAGGCTCGCCACAGAGGCTCGGATAGGAGGGCTTATAAGCGGCAAACCGGGGCTGGTGGTGGTGCATATGGGAAATAGCGAAAAAACCCTACAGCCCATATATGACATGTTAAACAGCTCGGATGTGCCCATAAACAATATATTGCCCACCCACTGCGGCAGAGGGGAACGGCTGTTCCAGGCGGCGGTGGAGTACGGCAAAAGAGGCGGAAATTTCGACTTAACCGCAGTTCCCCAAAACGGGGGAGCGCAAACCACCGCAGCGGAGTGGGTGAAAAAGGCCCTGGATGCGGGCGTGGATATTAAGCAAATAACCATATCCAGCGACGCCTATGGAAGCCAGCCCAAGTTTAATGAGCGCATGGAATGTATTGGCATAGAATACGCCAAGGGCCCGTTGCTTCATGAAGAACTAAAGCGCATGGTGCAGGAATGGGGAATGCCACTGGAAATCGCACTTATGCCCATTACCCAAAACGTAGCCGAGCGCATGGGACTGCGAGGCAAAAAGGGAGTTTTGGAAAAAGGCAGTCACGCAGATTTTGTGGTAATGGACAAAGGACTGAATATATGCCATGTTTTCGCCAAAGGAAAGGCAGCCGTGCTGGATGGGAAGATATTGATGAAGGGTGTATATGAGTAAGCCATGAGCTATGTTAACGCTAATGAGCTGTATGAAGCCCTAGAGCAATGCTTTGAGCCGGATCGCTATACCGAGCTGTTTCCCCAAATAGGCTTGCAGTATCACAACACGGACAGGATAGAGCGGATCTATACAGCTACCTTTGCTTCGATACCCGTACTGCGCAGCATACTGGACAAAAACACAAAAAATTCCCTGCTGTTCACCCACCACCCCGTACCCCCCAAGCCGAATGAGGATGGGAACTACGGCGTAATCCCGCAAGACCTATTGGAGGAAATGCAGGACAAAAAGCTTACGCTTTTTTCCTATCACATAGCCATGGATTGCAACAATAAATATTCTCCCGCAAGAACCCTGGCGAAAGCCCTTGGTATGCAGCCTTACGCTCCCTTCTACCCGCAGAACGGGGGCTACATAGGGGTATTGTGTCACACGGAGCGAACCAGTACCGTTACGGGGATTTCCGCGGCGTTACAGCGTGTATTAGGGCACGAGGTCAAAGTGTACGGCTTTGGAGAGGATGCCCTCACCTCAAAAAATGTGGCAGTAATGCCAGGGGGAGCAAAAAATAGGGATATATACGCCTTTTTACGGCAGCAGAATATTAACGTCTTTATAACCGGCGTTACCAATGAGAATATCTCGTGGGTAAAGGAAACCCATGATAAGGCAAGGGAATACGGCGTGAACATATTAGGCGGCACCCACTATTCTACCGAAAAATTTGCCCCAATGGCAATGGCGGAGTTTTTCGATCAATTCGGACTGCAAACGGAATTTATACCCGATTTACCAAATTTAGCGGATTTATAAAAAAACCTCCCACCTGGGGGTGGGTCAGTAGAATATGATGAAAAGAGGAAGATTATGTGGCGGTATATTCTTAAACGATTGCTAATGATAATCCCGGTGCTTATCGGAGTGACATTCTTCGTTTATGTGGTTCTATCCTTGGCGCCCGGCGACCCGGTGCAGACCATTTTGGGTGATAAGGCCACCGAGGCGGCGCAGGAGCAGCTTCGTGCAGAGCTGGGGTTGGACAAGCCTATTATTGTGCAGTATTTCAACTACATGAAGGATGCCATTCAAGGAGACTTTGGCGTATCCTACAAAAACCAAGTGCCGGTTATGGAGCAAATACTGGAAAGATTCCCCAACACTTTGATGCTGGCCTGCGGTGCTATACTGCTTTCCCTCATACTGGGAATACCCGTGGGTATCATATCCGCAAAACGGCAGTACAGCCTAATTGATAACGCCTCCATGGTGGGCGCGCTGGTAGGGGTTTCCATGCCCGCTTTCTGGATGGGACTTTTGCTGGTTATTGTGTTTTCCCTAAAGCTCAAGCTTTTACCCTCCTCAGGCATGAACACCGAAAGCTTTGGGCTTATGGTAAAAAGCATGGTATTGCCCATTATAGCATTGTCCACCTACTCCCTTGCTATGATAGCCCGGATGACCCGCTCCTCCATGCTGGAGGTAATTCGGCAGGATTATATAAGCACCGCTCGGTCTAAGGGCATAACCGAAGCGCAGGTTACAACACGGCATATGCTGAAAAACGCCCTGATTCCCATAATAACGGCAGTGGGTCTGCAGTTTGGCGCACTGGTTGGCGGCTCTATTATGACCGAAACCGTGTTCTCCTGGCCCGGTATAGGCAGGCTTATCGTGGATTCCATAAAATCCCGCGACATACCCGTGGTAATGGGCTCTGTAATATTCCTGTCGGTGGTATTCTCACTGGTAAACCTTTTGGTGGATTTGCTGTATGCCTTTGTTGATCCGCAAATCAAATCTCAGTATAAGGGGAAATGATAATGAGCAAGCAGAAAAAGAAAGAAGCGTCTTTAAACGCCCCGTATGTACAACAAGAGTATGCGCAACGAACCTTGTTTCAGGAAACCTGGATGCGTTTTAAAAAAAGCAAGGTTGCCATGTTCGGTCTATGTTTTCTGCTGGCACTGGTGGTAATTTCCATCGGCACAATGGCTATAGATATTGTTACCAACCAATCGGTCTATAAGAATTATGTGGTGTCGCAGGACTTGGTGTACCGGCTTAAAACCCCCAGCGCGGAGCATGTGCTGGGCATGGACGAACTGGGACGGGATGTGCTTATGCGGCTGCTTTGGGGGGCACGGTATTCTCTGTTTATGAGCCTTTTGTCCATAATGGTAGCGTTGGTGGTGGGCGGTTTCCTGGGGGCTGTTGCCGGCTATTACGGCGGCAAGGCGGATAACATTATAATGCGCATAATGGACGTGCTTCTGTCCATGCCTCCTATGCTTCTGGCGCTAACCGTGGTGGCGGCGCTGGGTACCGCTACGGTAAATGTGGTAGTGGCTGTTGGTATATCCTTCATACCATCTTTTGCAAGAATACTAAGGGCATCGGTTTTGCAGGTGAAGGAGCAAGAATATATTGAGGCGGCAAAGGCGGTAGGCGCCAACGACTTTAGGGTTATAACAAAGTTTGTAATACCCAACTCTCTGGCGCCCATTATTGTACAAGGCACCCTGGGCGTTGCCAACGCTATATTGACCATTGCAAGCCTATCCTTTGTAGGCTTGGGCGTACAGGCTCCTTTGCCTTGCCCGAATGGGGACTTATGCTGTCCACCGCCCGTTCCTATATGCGGGAAGCATGGCATATAACCGTTATACCCGGCATTGCCATCATGCTTACCATACTTTCCCTAAACCTCATGGGTGATGGCCTGCGTGACGCCATGGACCCGAAGCTCAAAAATTAGGACGGAGGTAAGGCTTTATGCAAGGCGATAACATTATTGAAATTAAGGACTTGCGCATCGTGTATAAAACACAGGATGGCGTTGTGGAAGCATTAAACGGAGCCAGCCTATCCATAAAAAGAGGACAAACCCTAGGGCTTGTAGGGGAAACCGGAGCAGGTAAAACCACCCTTGCAAGGGGCGTCATGCGGCTTATACCCACCCCTCCGGGCAAGGTGATGGGGGGCGAAATACTTTTTGAAGGACAGGATTTATTGAAGGTTGCGGAAACTGACATGCGAAAAATCCGCGGCGCTCAAATATCCATGATATTCCAAGACCCCATGACCTCCCTAAACCCCGTAATGACAGTGGGGGAGCAAATAGCCGAGGTGCTTCGCGCCCACGGCAAATCCAATAAAGAGGCGGTGGAGGGCGCTTGTGAGATACTGGAAACCGTGGGCATTCCCAAGGAGCGTGCAACGGAATATCCTCATCAGTTTTCCGGCGGCATGAAGCAGCGCATTATCATAGCCATAGCCCTTGCCTGCAACCCCAAATTCCTAATCGCCGACGAGCCCACAACCGCCCTGGACGTTACCATTCAATATCAGGTGCTGGTAATGATGCAGCAACTCAAAGAGAAGTTTAATACTTCCATGCTGCTCATAACCCATGACTTGGGGATTGTAGCGCAGAATTGTGACTATGTGGCCATTATGTACGCTGGCGAGGTGGTGGAATACGGGGCACTGCGGGAGATATTCAAGGACCCCAAGCACCCCTATACGTTGGGCTTGTTTGGTTCCATTCCCAGCCTATCCGATGATGTGGACAGACTTACCCCCATAGAGGGCATGCCTCCCGACCCCACAAGGCTGCCCACGGGCTGTAAATTCCATCCCCGCTGCAAGTACGCTACCGAGGAATGCAGCAAATGGAGCAGCGAAGCCTATTCTGTAGGCGGCGAGCACACTGTGCGTTGCCTGCGTTTTCGCCCCGAGGATAATTAGGGAGTGTTAGCTATGGAAGAAATGAAAAAAAACATACCCACCCTTGAGGTGGTGGGACTTAAAAAATATTTTAAAACCAAAAATGGTTTTTTACATGCGGTGGATGACATTTCCTTCAAAATTGAGGAAGGTCAAACGCTGGGCGTGGTGGGGGAATCGGGCTGCGGCAAATCTACACTGGGCCGAACCATATTGCGGCTGCACCAGCCTACCGCCGGACAGGTTTTGTTCTATGGCGAGGATGTGGCGTTATTTGACAAGCGGCGCATGAAGCAGGCGAGAAGCGACATGCAGATTATTTTCCAGGATCCCTATGCATCCCTGAACCCGCGTATGACGGTTAGCCAAACCATAGGCTATCCCCTCATCGTCCAGGGCAAGTTTGATGCCAAGGACAAGGGGGGCGTGGAGAAGCGTGTTCGCGAACTTATGGACATGGTGGGGCTTGCCCAAAGGCTGGTTAACACCTATCCCCACGAGCTGGACGGGGGCAGGCGGCAAAGAATTGGCATAGCCCGCGCCCTTGCGCTTGAACCCAAGTTTGTGGTATGTGACGAGCCGGTGTCCGCTTTGGATGTTTCCATTCAGGCGCAAATACTCAACCTCATGCAGGATCTACAAAGTCAGCTGGGGCTTACCTACATGTTTATCACCCACAACATGAGCGTGGTTAAACATCTGTCCGACCAAATATTAGTCATGTATTTGGGGCAGATGGTGGAATTTTGCGAGGCGAAGCAGCTATTTAAAAACCCACTGCATCCTTATACCCAGGCGCTTCTGTCCGCCATACCCGTTCCCGATCCGGACTATAAGGTGGAACGCATCATGCTGGAGGGCGAAATCACCAGCCCCATAAATCCCGCCCCCGGTTGCCGTTTCGCAAAGCGCTGTAAGTATGCGACCGCAAAATGCCTAGAGGGCAATATCCAAACCCAAGAGGTGGAGCCCGGTCACTTTGTTGCCTGTTGCAAGTATTGCGAACAATAGGATATATGCGCTCTTTGGGGCAGTATATATAGAAAAATAATAAGGATGAGGAGAAAACAATGAAAAAGATCTTCTGCTTGATGCTGGCAGTAGCCATGCTGTTCTCCGTGGCGGCATGCGCGGCTCCCTCCGAGGAAGCTCCCGCAGTCGCCGAGGCTGAAGGCGAAGCCGCAGAAGCGGCTACCCCCGAAGGCGAAGCTCCGATACCTTAGTGGTGGCGGTAGCTTCCGACATGACCTCCATGGACCCCCATGTAGGCAAGGAAATCGCAGCAGTTGTGGTAACAAACAATATTTTCGGCACGCTTCTTGCGAAGGATGAGGAAGGCAACGTAATTCCTTATATCGCAGAAAGCTGGGAGTTTGTGGATGATGTTACCATCGACTTTAAAATTCGTCAGGGCATCACTTTCCATGACGGCAGCAAGTGTACCGCCGAGGATGTGGCTTATTCCATCAACAGAGCTATAAATAGCGCGTATGTGGCATACATCATTGACTATGCAAACGACGCCGAGGTTTTGGACGAATACACTGTTCGATTGAACTTGAAGGCACCCTTCTTAGGCTCCTTGGTAAACCTCACGGTTCCCTTTACCGCCATAGTTCCCAAAGCGGTTGTGGAAGCTGATCCCGAAGGCTTCGCGGAGCATCCTATCGGCTGCGGCCCTTATGAATTTGTAGAGTGGAGCCACGGCAGCTACTGCAAAATTAAGGCATATGACAATTATTTCTTGGGGAAGGCAAAGACAGAGAACATCACCTTCCGCATTATCCCTGAGGCTGCGCAGCGTACCATAGCTTTGGAAAACGGCGAAGTTGATTTGGTTTACGATTTTGCGGTAAACGATATCGCCATAATCAACGATAACCCCGATCTTCAGCTTTATCAGAATGAGTCCGTTACAACCTGGTATTTGGCGCTTAACAACAACGACGAAATTCTTTCCAACGCAAAAGTACGGCAGGCAATCGCCAAGGCAATCAATAGCCAAGAGATCATAGACAGCGTGCTCTATGGCGCAGGCAGCCCCGCAAACTCCCTGATACCCCCTGCAGTAATCGGTTACCCCGGCGAGGATATGCCCTATGTTGCGCAGGATATCGATGGCGCAAAGGCACTGCTGGCAGAGGCGGGCTACCCCGACGGCTTGAATCTGAAGCTGGCTGTTGCAGAGGACGTAACCCGAGTCGCAGTTTGCCAGGTTATTCAGGCACAGCTTGCAAAGGCAAACATAAACGTGGAGATCGAAGTTTGCGATCCCTCCACCTATACCTTCCGCGCCAATGACGGTGAGTTCCAGATGATGTTCTTCTTCTGGATTTGCGCGGCGGGACACGGCGATTATCAGATGTACTCCCTGTGCCATTCCTCTCAGCAGGGAGCGGCAGGCAACCGCAGCTTCTATTCAAACCCCGAAGCGGACAAGCTTATCATGGCCGCACGGCAGACCACTGACGAGGCAGTAGCCACCGAGAACTACCGCAAGCTGGAGGCCATTCTGGATGTGGATATGCCCACCATAGAGCTGCTGTACACCAAGCTGAATGTGGGCGCAGGCAAAAATGTGGTAGATTTCGTCATGGATCGTGCCGGCTATCACAATCTTGAAAGCGTAGTCGTATACAAATAATAAAAGCCTGTTAAAGGCCAACATCATACTGAAGGGCAAGACAGAAAATGTCTTGCCCCATTCATATTAAGTTCAGTAGGGAGGTCGCTATGAAACTGCAAGAGGCCACTTGGCTACAGGTAAAAGCGTACTTTGAAGAAAATGATACGGTGGTAATAGGTACAGGCAGCGTGGAGAACCACGGCAAGCATTTACCACTTGGCACAGATGCCCTTATACCCCAAAAGCTCATAAGCCTTATAGAAGGAAAAACCCATGTGCTTTGCACCCCTGTTATGCCTTTTGGCAGTTGTGATTATTTTACCCAATTTCCCGGTACCATATCGTTGGGGGATGAGGTGCTAAGGCAGGTGCTTTTGAAAATTGCCCAGGGGTTGTATACGGCTGGGGCGAGGAAATTCGTATATGTAAACGGCCATGGCGGAAACTGTGCGGCCATAGAGAGCGTATGCTATGCTATGAGCAAACAAGGCGCCGTAAGCGCGGTTGTGAATTGGTGGAGCATGGCAGCAGGGGAGCTCAACCCCCAGTGGGCCGGGGGACACGGCGGCGGTGAGGAAACCGCGGCCATAATGTATGTGAACCCGGACCTGGTGGATAAAAACCAAATGCACCCGAAGAACCTTGCAAGGGTCAGTGAAAACATAGAAAGTGTATCCCTAAAGCTGGGCAGGTTTAAAGGCATCAACGTCACAATACCAAGGGATGTGGGTGATGTAAGCTCCAACGGCTGGTACGGTTCCGATGACATAAAGGACGCCACACCCGAATGGGGTGAGGAAATGCTCACAACCGTTGCAAATTATATAACGGAGTTTATTGAGGAGTTTAAAACCGCCAAGCTGGGCAGGTCAAGCGAATATCACTTGTAAAAAAAGAATAATTAATAAACATATCGATTCGCTAACGGAAACTTTGGCGAATCGATATTTGTGTGTGGCCAGCAGTGTTACCTTCCATCAATTTGTACGCTTTCTTGATGGTGGGCAAGACTGCTGCTAGCCATACAAATTAAAATATATTTCCCGCCTATCTGCACGCAATATATTATAAATGGAGCATTACACGTAAGAAAATAATATTGACAGATTGTAAGACAATGTTTATACTGAGAGCATCATCCATACAGTCACGCTTCTACAAGACGCAAAACATTTCAAATTTAGGAGGAAACCATGAAAATGAAAAGGAAAACTCTAGCACTGTTGTTGATTGCGATGCTTCTTTGCGTTACATTACTGGTAGGGTGCACACAAAAAGCATATCCTTCGCGTTCGATTGATGTGGTTTGCGCCGGCGGAGCCGGCTCAGGAGGCGATGTTTTGTTGCGCGTGATTTGCAAGTATCTGCAGGAAGAACTTGCCGTACCTGTAAATGTAATTAATACGACTGGAGGAAGCGGCATTCCGGCAGTGCAGAGTGTCCTGGATGCGCAAGCCGATGGCTATACCCTGATGGGCGATCAGGCCATGTCGAGCTCCTTCCAGATGGCGCTGGCTGAATTGCCTTACGATGTTTTTGAAGACCGCACCTATATCTGCCGGATCGCGAGCGGCCCGCAGGTGCTCTGTGGCAGCCCGGATATGGGCTGGGAAGATATTCGCGATGTCAGCGAATGGATCAAGGCCAATCCGGATAAAGAATTCATCTGGGGCGGTATCAGCAAGAGTTCTGCTGCAAATTTCGCAGTGCTGGAGTTCATGATGGAATCCAGTATTGATCCGGCAAACACGACCGAACTCCGCTATAGTGGCGGGGGAGATATTCTCGCGGCTATCGCGGGCGGACATATCATGCTTGGCAGTTGTGCGGCTTCCGGTGTTCCCTCGTTTGCGCAGGACGGCCAGGTGAAACCGCTGGTCGTTTGCGGATCCAGCCGCCTCGACATTCTTCCGGATGTTCCCTGCGCTGCGGAATTGGGCTTCGAAACGCTTAATGCAGACTTTTGGATCGGCTTCTCCGGTTCTGCTGATCTGCCGGAGGATGTGCAGAATACCATTCGCGAAGCTTGCCAGAAAATGATTCAGGATGAACAGTTCCTTGCAGATATTGCTCAGATCGGAGCCGTATTGAATTATGCCGAAGGGGAAGATATGCTTGAAGATCTGAAGAATGAGGTTGAACTGTCTCAAAAACTGATTGCACTGGGCAATGACTAAACACCATATATGCGCATGAAAAATACGAGGAAGAGCCTGATCGGGTTTTTAAAAAGATATTGGTACTTCCTGCTGCTTGTCGCAGCAGGAAGTCTCGCGATCGGGGAAAGCGCCAGGATCACGAAGACGTATCAGCCATCCAAATGGATCGCTGGCCCGAGTGGCTTCATTATGATCTTGGGCCTTATCCTGCTTGCATTGCTGTTGTTTGAAGTACTGATGACAATTCTTAAGAATAGAAGGCGTGCCCGCGCAACGGAAACGGCCGCTACGGAAAAGAGAAACGCCAATGCCACGCCATCCGATACCACGCAGGCACAAGAAGAGAAACAACACGCGGTGAATATGTGGCTCAGCTTTGGGTTGCTCGTTGCCTATACGTTGCTTCTGAAGGTGCTGGGCTTTGCCTTGGCATCCGCTTTCTACCTGCTGGCTAACCTCCCATTGCTGAAGAATTCTTGGAAGGTTACTGTTATCACGGTGGTTGTTGTGCTTGCCTTCCTGCTGCTTGCAGCACCTGCTCTGGGAATTGCGTTCCCTCGCGGGTTGTTCGGTTTTTGAAGGGAATAAGAAACTATGTTAGAATGGATTATTGAAGGCTTTGGCGCCGTATTTACATGGCAGAACATCCTTATTTCCCTCGTTGGTTGCTTTCTCGGCAACATGGTGGGCGTACTGCCGGGATTGGGGCCCACCGCATCGGTCGCGCTGCTGTTTCCTTTCATGCTGAAACTGGAGCCGCTGAGCATTCTTATCTGCCTGGGCGCTGTCTACTATGGCGCAATGTATGGCGGCTCCATTACGGCAATTTTGCTAAACATCCCCGGGGAAGTCGCTGCCGTTCCCACGGCAATGGATGGATATCCCCTTGCGCAGCAGGGGCGGGCGGGCTCGACGATGATTGTTTGCGCGTTTGCTTCCTTCTTCGGCGGAATGGTTGCGCTTCTCTGCCTCGCATTTTTCGCCCCAGCTTTGGCCAAATTCGCACTTTCTTTCGGCTCCTTTGAATACCTGGCATTGATGCTGTTTTCTATGTGCTGCGCTTGCGGACTATCTGGGAAATCTGTTGCCAAGGGATTGGCTTCTGCCGTTATCGGCATCCTGATAGCCTTGGTCGGGTGCGATTCCGCAACGAATGCTTATCGGTTTACCTTCGGCTCGTTCAAGCTACTGCAAGGTTTTGATGTGGTTCCTATCGTTGTAGGGCTGTTTGGCATCACCGAAGTGCTTCGGGGCATCAAAGATAATGCATCCACTGTTGTTGGTGGAGAGAATATGTATCAGAGAACTTGGCCTACAAAACGCGAGGCAAAGCTCTCGCTTGGAGCCGCCGTTCGGGGCGCGCTATTTGGTACGTCTCTCGGCATTCTGCCCGGTCTAACCCCTTCCGCCTGTACGTTTATTTCCTACTCTATGAACAAGAAGCTATCTGTAGAGAAAGATAAAATCGGGAAGGGAGCAATTGAAGGATGCGCCTGTGCGGAAGCAGCAAACAATTCTTCCGCCATGGCAGGCTTTATTCCCCTGCTTGCGCTGGGCATTCCGACAGGCCCCGTTCTTTCCATTGTACTCGCTGCCCTGATTATTCAGGGCGTGGTACCTGGCCCGCTGATGTTTACGGTCAACCTTGACCTTACAGGAGCGGTAATTGCCGCTTTTGCCATCGGAAACATTATTTTACTGATTATGAATGTTCCTTTAGTTAAAATGTGGGTGAAGGTGGCTAATTTACCTTATCGCTGGCTTGCACCGGTCATATTGTTCCTTTGCATGATGGGCACAATTGTAATCCGGTATTCGATGTTTGATATGTGGGTCATGCTTGCATTTGGTCTAATCGGTTTTGTTGCAAGAGAAGGGGACTTCCCGATATCCCCCATGGTGCTTGGTATCGTGCTGGGAAAGTCTATAGAAAACTACTTCCGTCAGGCTGCAACGATCGGCCTTGGGCGAATTGTGGAACACCCTATTGCAATCAGCGCCCTGGTAGCCGGATTGATTATGCTGTTGGTGTTTACCATTTTTAAGGATAAAGTTTCGGATGATTAAGGAGTGAGTATGGTGTTTGAAAAGGTGCAAAAATCAAGTCTGACGGACCGCGTAACCAACAAGATTTATGAGAAGATCGTGAGCGGAGAAATCGCTCCGGGAGAGAGGCTTCCAAGCGAAACGGAACTCTCGGAGCAGCTTGGCGTAGGACGCCCGGCAATCCGGGAAGCCATCAACCGTCTGATCGGATTGGGGCTTGTTATGCGCGGTGATTATACCATGATTGTTGCACCGAATTCGGCCATGTCCGCTCGAGCAGGATTAACGCCCCTTTTTCTTGAAAAATGGGAAGGGCGTGATCTGTATCAGGCGCGTATTCTCATAGAAGAAGATTTAGTTGAACTTGTAATTGAAAATGCTACGGCAACCGATCTTGAACGGCTGCGTTCTATCAACGCGAAGATGATAGAAAAGCATATGTCGGAACGTAGCTACTATGATGTGGATATGGAATTCCACGCCTGCCTGGCTGAAATCAGCGGAAATCAAATTATGGTTGAGATTAGCAGGATTGTTAATGACATGTTCCAACGTTATAAACCACAAGTGGAACAACTATACGAAGTGCAGCATGCGACCTATCATGACCATGAATTGCTGATTCAAGCGATCGAAAACAGCGATCTGGCAGAAGCGCGCATCATTATTCAGCGGTCATTTACTGGCTCGGAAAAGGCGTTGAAGGATTTTACCGACCAGTAAATGCTAGCAAGCATATTTGGATCGGATGCCATTATTACAATGGGTTTGTTTCGCGTACAAAATACATTCGAATCCTATTGGAACGGAGAACAATAAGTATGATTATCCAAAACTGCAACATTATTGACTGCACCGGCCGCCCGCCGTATAACGGCGATATCCGGATAGAGAATGGATGCATTGCAGAAATAGGCGAAAAATTGACGGGGGAGGAAACGTTCTGTGCGCAGGGCAAATATTTGATCCCAGGGCTTGCCAATCTGCACGTGCACATTAACCGCAGGAATCTTTCGCGCGGCACGGGCGTTTTCCTGCAAGGTGCTCCCGCCATTGAAAACAGCTCCGATGCGCATCGTATGCTTTATGCGGCGCGGAACGCATGGTATGAGCTGCTGCGCGGTATCACCACCATGCGCGATCTTTGTTCCGTAGGCCGCACCGCCTCCGCGCTGAAGAGCGCTATCCAGACGGGTATCATCCGCGGCCCGCGGCTGTATGTATGCGGGCTTGGCATCGCGACGACCGGTGGCCATGAAACGCATCGCTATGTTGGTGCGGTTGAAGTGGACGGTCCGGATGCCGTTTTTCAGGCGGTGCGTCGGGAGATCAAATACGGCGCGGATTTCATCAAGGTCATGGCGAGCGGCGGCCTTGGCGGTATGCCGGAACATGAACATCCCGGCTGGTCAGAATTTACGGTTGAGGAGATTCGCGCAGCATGTGTTGCAGCACATAGCCACAATAGAGGCGTTACCGTTCATGCTATGGGAGAATTGCCCGTAATGAACGCGCTATGGGGGGGCGTTGATGGCATTGAGCATGGGGCGGTGCTGACGGAAAAAGCTCTCGATATCATGCAGGAGCGCGGTGTCTATTATGTGCCGACAGCCAGCGGCATCACCGCCGTGGCCGAGAAGGAGGAACGCAGCGGCAATGCAAAACTCGCAGCCATGATGCGGGAATTGGTTGTCGATCCGCAGCGCGAAAGCATCAGAAACGCACATGCGCGCGGCATCCTGATTGGCGCCGGGTCGGATACGCTCGGAAGTGTTCCGGCTGAATTGCTGATTCTGCAATCGTGCGGGTTGAGCAGCTATGAAGCGTTGCAGACCGCAACGGTCAACGCCGCAAGGATCCTAAAAAATGACGATCGCTTCGGCACGGTGGAATGCGGCAAAACGGCAGATCTCGTGCTACTGGCAAAAAATCCGCTTGATGATTTGTGCAATTTGGAAACGGTGGAAAGGGTGTTCCTTGCCGGCGAATTGGTTAGCGAGAAATGGATGTGTAATCTGCAATGAACCAGCGAGTAACTGTGATAGGAAATGGGGCTCTATCCCTTAGCGTTGCTGCGCAGTTCGCGAATCGGGGAGCCACTGTTGTTTATGTTGACGCCGTTGCCAAGGAAGCACAGAGAGCGCCGGCAGAGATACATGTGATTGGCTTGGAATCCTACACTGCCCATTTTGCTGCCATTACACATCGTTATGATTCTATTTCGCTTTCGGACCTCCTTGTAATCGCAACAACTGCTTCGTTCCATGCGGAAATCTTTGAGCAAGCAGCGCCCTTTATAAGGGATGGACAAACGATAGTATTCTTCCCTGCTTGCTTTGGCGCCATTGGTTTTGCAGCATATATGCAGAAGAGGGCGGTGGATGTTACCGTCTGTGAGGCTGCTTCATTTATTTGCGTTTGCGAAATGCAGGGAAAAGATACAATCTGTATGCAAAACAAGAAAAGCAGCGTGAGACTTGCAGTGAAGCCCGCCAAAAGGATGCACGATACGATTGCGATGCTCAACAAGACCTTCGATGTGTTTCAACCTGCAGGCAGTTTTCTGGAGACGAGCCTTGATAACATCAATCTAACTCTACATCCACTGCCGCTGCTTCTAAACATAGCGGCAGCGGAGCGAGATCCTCAGTCGTTTCACCACTATACGGATGGCATTTCGCCCACGGTTGGAAGATTGATGGAGCGGTTGGATAGCGAACGGCTTTCTGTTGGCAATGCATTTGGGCTTAAGCTTACTAGCGCCTATGACCAATTGGTGCAGTATTATGGCGAGCGGGGATTAGACTCCCTGGCTGCGTATGCTTCTTCTTCTAGAGGCCCGTATACAGAAGTCAAAGGGTATGGGCTTGATAGTCGGTATGTTCGCGAAGATGTGCCTTACCTTCTGGTTGAGGCTGCCGCTTTAGGAAAGTGCGCTGGAGTGGAAACGCCGGTGATGAACCTGTGCATCAACCTGGCAAGCTTAGTTACCGGGATTGATTACAGCCGGGAAGGAGCTACGCTGGAGCGGACGGGAATGGCCAAACTCACGAAGGATGAGATTTTAAAAAGAATCTGATGCCTACACGAAGAATATTGATTCGAGGAAGGAATCGCTTTTCTCCATAATGATCGGTAGAACATAAAAAAGCGGGGGAAACCCAAATAAGGGGGTTTCCCGCTTTTCATAGTAGTACTTCTTTTCGCTATACTTTTCAGGCTCGTTCCGATTCCCGCTCCGCAAACGCTTGTTGCACGTCTTCACTTTATGGGCCCCTCTCGGTATTGAAAAAAGCCGCGTTCGTTCCTGATTGAATAAAAAATGGATTTAATTAAAAAATTATTGATCAAGTAAATATACGATAAATCAAAAACAAATGGGCGCCGCCGCTTTTTCCCATACCCTTTGCTTGACAAGGGACGAAGCATATGATAGGATCAAATAGTTAGTTTAAACTAACTATTTGTGATACAGCCCTTAAAAAACAGCAAAAATAGGGGGGAATGTATGAGCGTAATTATTATAGGCGGCAATGAATGCATGGAAAGGTTGTATGAAGAAGCATGCCTGGCGCATGGGTATAAGCGTGCGAAGGTTTTTACCAAGGTAGAGGGGGGGATTAAAAAGAAGCTTGGAAATGCCGAGCTCTACATTCTTTTTACCAACACGGTATCCCATAAGATGGTCAATTCCGCCCTGAACGAGGCAAAGAAATGCAACGCATGCGTGGAACGCTGCCATAACAGCAGCCTATGTGCACTTCGGGCGGTTTTGAAGAACCACTGCCCAAATTGTTGCCCGAAAGGCTGTTGCAAAATGCAACAAAAGCGCAATTCGAAATAAATGGAATTTCAAATTTAATAAATTTATTATTTCTAAAAATAATAAATTTATTAAAATCCTATTTTTGCCCTATTTTTATTGGTCGCATAGAATTTATGACGGGTAGTTCAAACCCGCCGCTTTAAACAGATCCCCCAACGCGAGCAAAATGCTTGGTATCGGAACGCCGGCCGTTTGCAGGAGGGATAAAGTCAGCCCCAAGCAAAAAAGGATAGCAAAGGCCGCAATCCCGCCTTTCTTTCGACGCCGCACTAGCGGCACCAGGTCGATTATCGTCACCAAAGCGAACCCTATCAAGATCCATCCCATGGTTTAGACCTCCTGGCTTCCGGCCGCTGCTTGCCTTTTTTGGGGTAATTTCCGAATTTTTGCGAGAATAAATGTTAAAAAGGGAATTAAAAATTCAAAAATAGTCCAAATAAAAGGAATAACCTCCCAGGCAGAGAGAGTGTGCGCAACGGGGTCCGGATAGAGCGTTGGTCCATAGAAGATGATCAAAAGTCCCATAATCAGCGCCAGGTGCCTATAGGCCGTGGTATTGAACAACTGGGCGACCGTAATGGTGGAAACATAACATAGAACCGTGATCTTAAAAAACAGCAGCATAATGAGGGCTACGGCAAATAAAATTTCCATCCGGCTGAGCGCTTGCCCCAGGCTTACAAGGCGCAACGTAACCAGCCCGGGCAGGGTGAACATATCGAAGGTCTTGCCTAAAATTGCGATGTCGCGCACATTAACGGCCAGCAGGGTCAACATGCCCATCATGACCCCCCAAAACCAATATTTTGTCGCCTGCTTAGGGTTCATTTTAACACAGGGCGTGAGCATCAAAAACACCACAAGCTCGCCAAATGGAATGGTGAGGATAAGGTGGGTGCTTTGCACATACTTAATGGCAGGCAAATTGAATATGGGAAGAAGGTGATGGATGTCCAACTGGTTGAGCAGCAAAATAAAGGTAATCGCCACAATGCCGAACTCAATGTACGTAAACAGGGTTCCATACTGGGTAACCACCCTAAGACCGTGGCGTACAGCGTAAACCGCCACCAGGATGCAAAGCATCGCCAATACAAGATGGGGCGTCTCCGTCATGACCGTAATCTTCGCAAAGTCTCCCAAATCATGCATATTTAAGGCGGATAACGTAATGAAAAACCAAGCGTAGCCGATCCCCAGGATCTTACCCAATATCCGCCCATATACGGCATCCATAATCTCAAGAAAGTTCTTATCGGGGAACATGACCATGAGGGTTCGGTACAAATAAAGCAATGGAACGCTGAGAACAATGGCAAACACAATGGTCATCCAGGATTCCTGCTCCGTAACACCCGAGATAAAGGAGGTGAGCAAGGCGGAAGACTGGAGGAAAAAGGCGATGGCAAACATAAAGCGGGGGCCGGGAATCTGGGAATTATCAATTTTCATGCATGCGTTCCTCCATTTCCAGGGATTGTACGATCTGGCCGGTTTGCGCCAGGTGCGCATCAACTTCCACAGAAAAATCGATATCCTTAAATAACGCGTCCCAATTGGGCTTCATGGCCCTCCATTCTTTGGGGTGCTTCTGATACAAGGCGGCTCCAAAACCATAAATATCCGCCCCTAAATCCTGTGCGCTTTTAAACGTATCCGTGATGGTTTTCTTTATTTTTTCCTGCACCAGTTCTTCCAGGCACGAAACCAGATCGTTTGGCGCCGTATAACCAAACCCGGCCAGTTCCGTTATGTTAAAATCGCACGCAACGGATAAATGGACGCGTACCCCCCCATCCTCCCGTATGGTGACCTTCCTTTTATTGGACATGTTTGCGATGTGCAAGACGGCATGGTCGGCGCCCTGGGCGACGGTAACGTCGCTTTTTTTTACGTTTTGCAGTGACCAGATATAGCCCAACCCCGCATCGTTGCTAAGGCGGCCGATCATCCTGTCATCTTTGAATACCGCCATGCCGACTATTTTAATTTCCTTCTTTTCGCCTTCCTTAAACATTTTTATTATTGGAATCACCACCGATGTGGTTTCCTCCAATACCTTCTTCATAAAGTCGATCAGGCGGATCCGATACTCCACAGATACTTCGGCCAAATCATCCACTAGGCCGGACAAGAATATTCCGCATAGCTCTTCTTCCGACACCTTGGCGGAAAGAAGATCGCCTGCCGACCCATCCACAAGCAGGATTGGAACTTCCAGGCGCGTTTGGCTTTCCCGCATAATCATGTCGATATGCCGCTTCAAGCCCTGCTCGGCCAACTCCGTGCTAAAGAGGCGAATCCGGTTGTGCCTTGCCGTGCTTTTGTGGTTGGTGTTCAAATCGATTTGCATAATGGCGCTTTTTACGGTCTCGCCTGTAGCTTGCTGCATGGTAAAGGCGCTCTGCCCGGATTCCCCGTTGCCGGAATCTGTGGAATCCCCTTGGGTATTGGCAACCTCCAGCGTTACGTCGATCATATTTGGCTCTTCCGAAATGTCCACGGCTATCCCGGTAATGATGGAGAGCCTGTCGATTTCGCGGTTATCCCAGCAGCCTGTCAGGCTTGCCGCCACACCAGCCAACGCCAGCGCAAGGGCTGCCATGCGTTTACCTGGCGCAATCATGCTCCCGTTCCTCCTTTTGTGCTGTCCGCATCCTTGGCATAGGGACGAAGCGGGGGGATGAAAAAATGGCCGCGGGTGGTGTCGCCGCACGCGATGCGTTGGGGACGCTTATTCATAAACCATAGGGGCGTACGAATCAAGGTATCCTGCATATCCGACGCGTGAGAGAAACTGTCGAAAAAGGGTACGCCAAAAGACTCCAGCGAGGCTAGATGGACAAGCAAGGCAAGAACGCCAAATGTTAGGCCATAAAACCCGACGAACGACGCGGGGATCATCATGAAAATGCGCAGCATCGAGCTGGAATCGCTCTGGGAAGGCACGAGAAAGCCTGCCACCGCCGTGATGGCAACGGTAATGACCATGGGCGCGCCCACGATCCCCGCGCTCACGGCGGCATCGCCCATGATTAACGCGCCCACAATGCTGATGGCCTGGCCCACGGGCCGGGGCAAACGTACGCCCGCCTCCCGGAGGATTTCAAAAGCAAAGATCATGATTAACGCTTCCACCAAAACCGGGAAGGGCGTTCCCTCTCTTGCTTTGGCAATCCGCAGGAGCAACGTGGTAGGGATCAGCTCTTGATGGAAAGCCGTTAGGGCGATAAAGATGGCGGGAGCAAAAACCGTGAGGATGTAGGCAATATAGCGCAGCAGCCGAAGCCCGCTTGCGAAGAAGGGACGGGTATAGTAATCCTCCGCCGTTTGAAAGCTCTCTACAAAGAGCATGGGCGCCGTTAGAACAAAGGGGGTGCCGTCCACAACGATGGCAACCCTGCCCTCCAAGATTTTGGCGGCAACCACATCCGGCTTTTCGCTGTAGCCGATGGTGGCAAAAGGGGAAAACGGCGCATCCTCGATATACTCTTCAATGTAACCTGTTTCCAGGATGGATTCCACATCCAGGCTGCCGATACGGTATTTAACCGTTTCCACAACCTTTGGATTCGCCACATCCTTGAGATAAACCAAGCAAATGCAGGTATGGGTTTTGCGGCCAACGGTCATCTGCTCCACGCGAAGGCCGCCATTGCGAATTTTTCGCCGGATGAGGGCTGTGTTGGTGCGCAAATTTTCTGTGAAGCCTTCCCGCGGGCCTCGCACCACCGTTTCGGACGCCGGTTCTGAAACGCTTCGCTTCTCCCAGCCCTTGGCATTGATGGAAAGCCCACCCGCACAGCCTTCCATAAGCAGAACCACATCGCCCATCAGGCAGTTGGAAACAAGATCGGCCGGCGCCTTTGCGTTTTCGATGGTGGCTGCGCATAAAACCTCTCCGCCCAGGGTCTCCAATAGCTTGGCGCTGGGGGGAAGGGATTCCGGCTGCACCTCCCAATTCATGAGAGGCCGCAGGATGGCATCGGTCAGGGTCGGATTGTCTATGAGCCCATCAATAAAAATGAGGGCGGCGGCCAGGCAATTTTCCGGCCCAAACTGAAAATAGTGCACTTTTAAATCATCGCTGCTTCCCAGCAGCGCTTTCATGTCATCCACATTCTGCTGCAGGCTCTGGGCAAAAATTTGTTTCTTTGGTTTGGGCGCGGCGCAGGCGCCTGCGGGCTCCTGGTCATTTTCACGGCGCCGATAGGCAGCATCCATAAAAAAGCGCAGCTTTCGCAACATATAGCTGAAAACCAATGGTGATCAATCCTTTCCCCATAATCTTCCTCCTAGTATTATCAGGCGGGATTGGTACTATCCAGAATTGACGATGCGCTTGTGCGAAAAGGCCATAGGATTTTGGAAAAGAAGATAGTCTTAAACCAGGAAAAGACAATAGACGGCAACAGATATTGGAGGAAGCCTGTACATGCCTATGAAGGATATGGTAAAATTATGTCGTACCCAAAACAAAATGCCATACCTCCGCCGCTTAGGGAGCATGCGGCAACAAAAAACAGCCATGGCTGTTTGCTGACCACCCCTCCCAGCTTATACTTGAAAGGCCGCCGCGCGTTCGTTCCGTGAGTTTGTCACGGAACGCGGCGGGCGAGATGGGTACAATACAGATAGAAAAACAAAAGCGAAGAGGAGGAACGCATATGGCAGCCATTACGATAACCAAAGATAACTTCCAAAAAGAGGTTATGGAGAGCACGCAACCTGTGCTGTTGGACCTTTGGGCAAGCTGGTGCGGCCCTTGCCGCAGAGTCTCCCCCATCATTGAGGAGATCGCCGAGGAAATGCCCAACGTAAAGGTAGGAAAAATCAACGTGGATGAGCAGCCCGAGTTGGCGGCAGCATTTAAGGTTATGAGCATCCCCACGCTCATTGTAATGAAAAACGGAAAGATCGTGAACCAGTCCATGGGGGCAAGGCCCAAGAACCAAATTATATCCATGCTGGCATAATCCACCGGCGTGGTTGAACAGGCCGTTTTTGCCCGGTTGGGCATACTGAAAACATGAAATCGGAGGTGCAGCTTATGTCCATGAAGGTGATAACGAACGAAAATTTCAACGCGGAGGTTTTGGAGGCAGACCGCCCCATCCTGGTGGAATTCTGGGCGCCATGGTGCGTTTACTGCAAACGGTTGTCCCCTGTGTTGGACAGGCTCTCCACGAAGCTGGGGGATGCGCTTCCCATTGGCACCATTAACGTGGATGAGGTCTCCGGGCTGGAAGAACGGTTCGGCGTGAGCTTGATTCCCACCTTGTACCTGTTTAAAAATGGCGTACACGGAGAAAAGCTGGTGGCGCCGTCCTCTCAGGCCCAGATTGAGGCGTGGATTCAAGAGCAAGGGGAGGATGTTCATGGAAAGGCTGTATGATGTGATCATCGTGGGCGGAGGCCCGGGCGGCTATTCCGCGGCGCTCTACAGCGCCCGCGCCGGGCTTTCCACTCTGGTTTTGGAAAAACTTTCCGCCGGTGGCCAGATGGCCACTACCACCCAGGTGGATAACTACCCCGGCTTTGATGCGGGCGTAGATGGCTTTGAGCTGGCGGAGCGGATGCAACGTGGCGCGGAGCGCTTCGGCGCCCATACCGAATACGTGGAAGTAACCGCCTTGGACCTCAGCGCCCAGCCCAAAAAAGTACAGACCAGCGATGGAGATTATTATGCTGGGTCCGTCATTTTAGCAACGGGCGCTTCGCCCCGTGAGTTGGGCGTGCCCGGAGAGGCGGAGCTTCGCGGCCGGGGCGTGGCCTATTGCGCCACTTGCGACGGTATGTTTTTTAAAGGGAAAACTGTGGCTGTAGCGGGCGGCGGGAATTCCGCCGTGGCCGATGCCCTTACCTTGGCAAAGGTATGCAAAAAGGTGTATCTTGTGCATCGTAGAGATACCCTGCGCGCCACCAAAACCTATTTGGAAACCCTGAAGAAGGCGGAGAACATCGAGTTTGTATGGAACGCCCAGATCGACGGTCTCCTCTACAACCAAGAGGAAAAGGCGTTCCGTGGCTTGGCCTTAACGGATAAAATCAGCAAAAAATCCTTCGAACTTCCCTGCGACGGCGTATTCGTTGCCATCGGCCGGATGCCCGAAACCAGCCTTGTCACCGGACAACTGGATTTGGATGCCCAAGGGTATATCCTTGCCGATGAGACCACGCGCACAAGCCTACCCGGCGTATTTGCGGCAGGCGACGTGCGAGCAAAGCCCTTGCGCCAGGTTGTGACCGCGGCGGCGGATGGCGCCGTGGCCGCGAAATTCGCAGAAGAGTACGTGCAAACGCTGGTATAGCTTGGCCCCGCAAGGGCCATAGCTCGCCATATAATACATTACCATACGAGAACGATACGAAAGTTAAATTAAAAGGAGAAAAATTCTATGTGCGGAAACCGTTTCTTTTTATGTAAGCATTGCGGAAATCTTGTCAACATGATCCACAGCTCCGGGGTGCCCATCATTTGCTGTGGCGAGCCCATGACGGAGCTTGTTCCGGGCAGCGTGGATGCAAGCCATGAGAAGCATGTGCCCGTGATAACTGTGAACGGTGATAGCGTGACGGTGGAGGTGGGCTCCATTGCCCATCCTATGGCGGAAGAGCACTACATTGAATGGATTCAACTGCAAACGGAACACGGCGTGCAGCGCAAGTGCCTGAAGCCCGGCGAAGCTCCCAAGGCCACCTTCCTTTTAAATGGGGAGAAGCCGCTTGCCGCTTATGCTTATTGTAACCTGCACGGCCTTTGGCAGGCCGCTGTATAATCCCGTTTCTTCGTACGCAGTCTCTTAAGGGATCATAAAGACGTGTCAAAAAAGTGGCTTTGCCACTTTTTTGACGCTCAAGCGAAGAGATAGGGTATAATACGGAAGACGGATAACAAACATTATTGACATATGTCAAAAACCGTGTATAATAGAACAATAAATGGCATATGCCAATAATATGGGAGGTGACAGAATGCCAAGGCCATGCAAAAGGCGGCGCATTTGCGCCCTGCCGGAATGCGGGCGGTTTGGCCCCATGGAGGAAACGAGCAAGGAGCGCCAAACCGTTTCCATGACCGTGGATGAATTTGAGAGCATTCGGCTGATCGATATGGAAGGCCTTACCCAGGAGCAATGTGCGGAAAGGATGGATGTGGCCAGAACCACGGTGCAGGCTATTTATACTAGCGCCCGGACGAAGCTGGCGGAATGTCTTGTGAACCAGAAAGAACTCAATATTGCCGGGGGGGACTATGTGCTCTGCAGCGGCGATGCGCAAGGCTGCGGCCGGGCATGCCATTGCAGGCGGCATGGCAGAGCCTGTGAAACAAGCAAGGAGGAGGAATAATATGCGAATTGCGGTAACCTATGAGAACGGGCAGGTATTTCAGCATTTTGGCCATACGGAACGCTTCAAGATATATGACGTGGAGAACGGCGCGGTGCAAACCGCAACAACCGTGAATACGAACGGCAGCGGCCATGGAGCCTTGGCCGATATTCTTAAGAAGGTCCAAGTGCACACGTTGATTTGCGGCGGTATCGGTAGCGGCGCCCGGCGGGCGTTGGACGAAGCCGGCATTCAGGTTTATGGCGGTGTGAAAGGAGAGGCGGACGCGGCCGTGGAGGCACTGCTTGCGGGCAGCCTAGCTTATGATCCGGATGCGTGCTGTAGCCACCAAGGGGCGCATCATGGCGGTTCCTGCGGGGAACATAGCTGCGGAGCGCATTCCCAAGACGAGCATCCCCACGCTTGCCGCTAAAATTCCGCGTTTCTGAACAAAGCCGTCTTCTATGCAAGGAAGGCGGCTTTGTTATGGCATTTATGATTCCGTTAGCGGGGCGGTATCAACTCGCGCCCTTTTAGAAAGTGCCGGTATTTTTCCAGATCCCGGGGTGGGAAGGGCGTCCCATGGGACGGATAAATTTTCGAGGGCCGAATTGCCAGCATTTTGTCCCAAGACCTGCTGAATTCCGCTGCATCCTCTATCCAGATGGCATGGCGGGCGGGGTTGATCACCGTATGCATGGCCGCATCGCCGCAAAAAAGAGCGCCTGTTTCTTCTAAAAACAGGCCAATGGAGCCAGCCGTATGGCCAGGGAGATAAAGCAGGCGGATGGGCAGGCCCATGGCCTGAAACGGCTGCTCCCGGTCATGTGCCACGAAGACGGCGCGGTTTCCAACCCGCACGGGGGGGAAGGACAGATCCTTTATGCAGGCGCTCATCCGGGCGGCCATGGGGCTGGGATACCCCGCGCCCGGCGGCTGGTCGTTTACGCCTGCCAGTAAAGCCCTGTTGCTCGCCGGGTGCAGAATTACGTTTGCGTTGGTTTTTTCCAAAAGCCGCGCCAGAAACCCCGCATGGTCGCTGTGGGCATGGGTTAGAAAAATGTATTGCAGAGAATGCAGCGGGGCCAACTTTTGAAACCGGCGCAAAAAAGTTGCCTCGCCATGGGGATACCCCGTATCGATGGCGATCCATCCGGCCGGGGTTTCAAGCAGGTAGTTATTGAGCAAATATCCGCCTATGTTATGAATTCGGATCCCCATGCGTCCTCCTTGCCGCCCTCGTCGGCTCCAATGCGGTTAAAATAACCTTGGATGGGTAAAAAAGCGGCCATTCCCGCCCCAAAGGGACAGGCCGGGCCGCTTTGCATGCGGGCGTTAGTTTTTTTCCTCCTCCTGAAAAGCAGCTTCCAGGATAGCGGCTGCGTCTCCTACAAATTTGGCGCAGGCGGGATTATGGGCGAGGGTTGGCTTACCGGGCTCCGGCGCAGGTTGGGGGTGTGCCGCCAGCAATTCCCGGCAGACATAGGAGCCGTTTTCTTTTTTAAAACGGGCGGCCATCAGGCGAACCCGGTGGTAATGATCCGCCTTAGCTTCCAGGTCCGTGGGGCTGTCATAGCCGCAATGAAGGCCGGCCGTCATTGCCATGCCGCTTACCGCGCCGCATATCTCTCGCAAACGGGCCACGCCTCCGCCAAAGGAGGAGCCCATGCGGGCAACCTGCTCTTTTGTGAGCCCTAACTCTTCCGTAAAGGCCAGCACCACCGCTTGGCAGCAGTTATACCCTTCGGAGAAATAAGCCTCCGCCAATTCTCGTTTTGTCATAAAGACCCTCCTTCGTACGTTTTGCTCAGCCGATTTCGCTGGGCGTTATGCCAAACACCTGCTTAAAAGCCCGCAGGAAGGCCGAATAATCCCGAAAGCCGCAACGCTGCCCCGCTTCAATTACAGGAATCCCGTCCCGGATCATCTCTGCCGCCCAAAGCAGCCGCTTTTGGCGGACATATTTATGCGCGCTGCAGCCGGTGAGCTCCTTGAACCGATGCATTAAATAGGATTTGCTGATATAAAACCGGCTGGCCATGGCATCTAGGGAAAGGTCCGTATCCAGATTTTCGTTAATATAAGATAGAATTTCCTCCACCTTGGGGTCACTGCGGTAGGTCTCCGGATTGAGGCTGGTAGCATCCCGCAGGGCCATGCGGTTGAATGCCACCACAAGCTGTAGAAAACTAGCCTTTGCCAGCAACGTATGGGCAAATTCAGTGCTGTGCAGAGCATCCTCCAAAACGGAAAGCATGCGCCGAAGCTCTGGCCGTAAGGACGCGTCCAGCCGGATAAGTGCAAACTTTCGCTCCTGGGCCAGGTGGAAACACTGGAGTAAGTTTCCGTCCTCAGCGCTGTGGCTCAGCAAATAATCCGTGTTCATCCATAGAATGATGCGCTCATAGGGCTCACTTGGATCAATAATCGGCCTGTGAATCTGCCCATGCGGCACCAGCAGGATATCCCAAGGTTGCAAAAAATAAGCCTTTCCCTCCACCACATAGGTGACATTTCCGGAAAGAAAGATGACCACCTTATTAAATTCATGATAATGATAGCTGAGCTCCAGCTCTATTTGATCCCGGATGTGAAAAAGGCGAAAATCTTCGTGTAAGTATCCACGCTTTGCGCTTTCCTCCATGGGCATACCTCCCCTTGCTGTTCAGCATACCGCATTTTTTCACGCGACACAAGAGAAAAAAACGAAGCATACAGTGTACAACCCTGCTTTTTCGTATACGATCAGTCCCCGCTTTTTAACCGACGCGAAGAGAAGAACGGGTTTCTATGATTTTGCGGCAGCTACCTCGCATAAGATGGAAAAGGCGCGGGCGCATGCCGCTGCGTTGATTTCGAAAAAAGGAAGTGAGAAAATGCCGCTGCAAGTTATTTCACCATATGCACCCCTGTTCTGTAAACCTTGCGATCAGGCGGAACAGGACGATGAGGCATGGTTCGGCCAAACGGCCGAGATATTGGAAGAACTGGAGGACGGTTGGCTTCGGGTGCGCATGGAATATGGATACGAAAGCTATGTGGAATCCAGACATGTAGGCCCTGCCCCTGCGGCGGAAGCATACAAGGTGGTCCATGTGTCCTGGGGGGATGTCCTAGCGGCGCCTCGCTACCAGGCGCCTGCACGCCTTACGCTCCCAAAGGGAAGCCGGGTGGCCATGCTGCAAGAAAACAACGGCTGGGCCTGCTTGGCGCTACCCGGCGGGGAGGCGGGATATATACGCGCCTGCCACCTTTCGAACCTGCCGGAAAAGCCCAAGGAATTCGACGCGGCTGTTCTTCGCGGGAAAATCGCGGACGAGGCGTTAAGTTACCTGCATTGCCAATACCGTTGGGGGGGGCGTACCCCGGCGGGAGTGGATTGCAGCGGGCTGTGCCACGCCGCCTATTTGCTTTGCGGGGTGGCGATTTACCGCAATGCCCGCATGGAAAGCGGCTACCCCGTGCGGGAAATTTCAAGAGCTAGGCTGCAAATTGGCGATCTATTGTATTTCCCGGGCCATATCGCTATCTATCTTGGGGGCGGGCGATATATTCATGCCGCGGGCAGCAGCGGTGGTGTTTGTATCAATAGCCTTCGGCCGGGCGACCGAGATTATCGGGATGATCTTGCCGAAACCTTTCTTTGCGCAGGCAGCATTTTTCCGCTATAATAAACCATAAGAATACGTCCATAACAAGGGAGGAAACGCAATGAAAGAGATTGCAACCTTTCCGCGTCTAAGCTTGGCCCAATTGCCTACCCCGCTGCACCGTCTGCCTAATATAAGCGCCCTTACGGGTAAAAACGTTTATATTAAACGGGACGATATGACGGGCGTTGCCCTGGGGGGTAACAAGGTGCGCAAGCTGGAATTCCTGCTGGCCGATGCCCTGGCCCAGGGATGCGATACCATCCTAACCACCGGCGGTGCCCAGAGCAACCACGCCATGCTGACCGCTGCCTGCTGCAACAAGCTCGGCCTTTCCAGCATCCTTGTGCTGAAAAAGCGGGGCGTTTGGGAGCAAAAGGGCAACCAACTGCTCAATCACCTTCTGGGAGCGGATGTACGATTTGTGGATACGGATTCCTATCAGGATGTATATGCTGAAATGGAACGCATCAGCGAAGAACTGCGGGCGAATGGCCATAAGCCATATTCTGTGCCCGTGGGTGGTTCGGTACCCCTTGGTTCTTTGGGGTATGCCGAGTGCGTAAAGGAGGCAACCGAGCAGGCGGCCAACCTTGGCTTGCATTTTGACGATATGGTATGCTGCGCGGGGTCCGGCGGCACCATGGCGGGCGTGGTACTGGGTGCGCTACTGTATGCGCCCCAAATGCGCGTTACAGGCATTGTCATTGATCCGGATGATTTTGCCGGCATCGTTTCCAAGTTGGTTAATGGCGCGGCCACGCTCCTGGAGAGCGACCTGCGCATCCGGCCCGAGGGCGTAAATCTATACGATTGCTATGGTACCGGCTATGCCATTCCCTCCGCAGCCGGCGTAGCGGCCATGCGTACCATGGCGGAAAAAGAGGGCCTGATTCTGGACCCCGTATATACGGGCAAAACGTTTGCGGGCTTCCTGGAGTTGTGTGAGCAGGGCTATTTTGACGGGCGCAACAATATCCTTTTCCTCCATAGCGGCGGTGCGGGAGGATTATTCGCCATCGATATCGAGCATCCTGTGGGATAAAATGGAACCAACCGTATTTTGCAAAAAAACAATCGGCCCGGCGCAAACAGAAGTCGCCGGGCCGTATTATTCTGCAAGGGCTAATGGCCCAGGAGGTAGCTAAACCCGAGGGCAATATAGAGCAGCCCAAATATATAGGGCATGAGCATTTCCCTTAGAGGACGCCGCTTGCGGAAGACATCTGTGAGTACCAGAATCTCGGACCCGTAAGCCAGGGCGCCTAGAATATAGGCAGCAAATCGCAAATAATTACCGGGAAGAATATGAGATACGAAGGGGAGTAAAGATAGGAAAAAGAGAATTGCCGCGATGCAGGCCAGAATGTTTCGAAGGTGGAGGAAAAGGACTTCATGTGAGGTTTCCGGGGGGCCCTGGTCATCGGCTTCTACGTGGGCAAGCGCATCGTCTATGCCATCCACAATGCGGGAGGCGCCGTGCAGCAGTTCGCCCGCCACACCGGATCGGGCCGCCTGTTCTTGCCGCTCGTTTTTTCTGCGGGAGATCTCGTGGAGCAGGGGATATAGGAACAATGCCACAACGCCTGAAACGAAGGCTGCTGTCTGCATATTAAAGCCGCCGTTCAGACCAAGCACCGCGGGCATGAGGAAGGCGTGAAGCGTGCCGGCCAGGATGCCGTAGAGGCCGCCATAGCGGCCGCTGATGGGCGCAAGACCGGTGGCAAAGCAGGCGCCTATCACAAGCTCCGGTGAATTTAGGGGGGTGCTCAGCAGCAACGCGGTGAAACAATAGCCGAAAAGAATGGGGAACGTGTTTCGGGGGTGCGCGCCTGAGCCTGTCCAGCATAATGAACAAAGCAGCGAGCCGGCCGCAACCCCGTTGAAGGGAGCATTCACAAGCAGGAAATAGACCAGCAACAGGAAGCCCATAAGGCCCATATTAAGCAAAACGTTAGGCATGCCGTAATGGAGGGCGAAATCCGCCTCCAGGCCGTGATGGGCAAGCAGCGCAGTGTAAGGGGGGCTTTGCGGACGGTGAAAGAGAAGACCCAGCGCTAACAAAAGCGCAAAAAAACCGGCGAAGAGCAGATAGAAGAACAGGGGGGACGGCTGGCCAATCAGCATAGGGGACGTATACTCTTTTGCCAAGTTTTCCGGGACCAACACCAGCTCTCGATGGACGGCGAAGAAAAGAAGGCCCAGAACGCCCAGGGGAATCCCCATGCTGTATAGGTTGAAGCCCTGATGCAGGGATAAGGTATGCAGGGCCAGGGGCAAGGCGCAGAAACCTATGGCCAAGCCGGCTAGGACGCCTAGAAGAATCCCACAGCCAAAGCATCGCCCGGGGGCGCTGAAATAGAGGGCCGCTAGGGCAGGGGAGAGGGTACAGCATTGGAGGGCAAGGCGCACGGGGCGTGGTGGGGCTTCCCTGCGGATGAAAGCATAAAGAAAGCCGCCAAGGGCAATGGGAATGGCGGTAAGTACGGAGGCGCCAAACATGCCGGCTCCCATGCCTAAGAAAAGCGGCCCCAAGGCCCGCCCGGAAACGGGAACCCGGGCAAGCATAAGGATCACCACCGCAAAAATGCCCATAAGCCCTGCGTTTAACAGAGCCGAAGCCAAGCCGCCTACGGCGGTTGCATCCGTGACAAAGGCATTGATATTACACCATATAGCGCTAAGGCCCGTCAACAGTTCTTCACGCCCGCTAAGCAGCAGAGAAACAAGGATAAACACCAAGGGAAACAAGGAAATAACGGCCAAAAATAGGATGTGGTCGCGTTTGGATCGCTCCATATTACCTCCGGACCAGAATGGGAATGAAAAAGAAAAGAGTTTGATGAAATCTTAGCATAGTTAGATTATAACATAGAATATTCCGAAGAAAAAGAAAAAAATAAGCCCCGCTTTTCAAGCGGGGTTTATTTTTTAATTAAAAATCTGCTAGATGGACTTGGGCTTGCGGAAGAACGCGCCCACGGCCATAATCGCCGCAAAGACGATCAGATAATATACCGCGTCCATCTTATAGGCATAGAAGGCGCAATATACCATGAACAGGCAGCTGATAACACCCAGCAGGGGCATTACAAAGCGCTTAAAGGGAGAGAGATCCCGCTCTTTTTTCATCATAACAAGGAAGATGGGGATATAGGCCGCATACAGGGTGATGATGGGCAGTTCGTCCGGCTCCCAGCTCAGCAGCATAGGAATATTAAGCGAGCCCAGAACCCGGGTCTCAAAGAAGCACACCTGCCAATAGAAGAAGAAGATGCCGCACATAAGCAGGCCGAAGATGGAGGAGTTGGTGGGCATATTGGTTTCCGGGTCCACCTGAGAGAAAATCTTGGGAGCGGGGCCCATGCCGCGAACCGACAGGGAGTACAAGCCACGGCAGCATCCCAGCATAAGGCCGTTGGTTGTGCCGAGGCAGGAAATGACGATGATGACGAAAACCAGCGTGCCGGCCACATTGCCAAAGAGGCTGGTGAAAGCAAACCGGGGCAGATCGTCGCCCGCAGCCGCGATTTCAGGAACGCTCAAAGCGCCCGTGAGACCCAGGAAGTATCCAAGATAGACCAACACCACGATGATTGCGCCGATAAGCAAAGCCATGGGCAGGTTCTTTTTGGAATCCTTGAGCTCAGCATTGATGGAGGTGGCAATAATCCAGCCCTCATAAGCGAAGGCAAAGGCCACAATGGCGCCCAGCATGCCACCGCTTCCGGCATCCGCTAAACCTGCGCCCGCAGTGGAGAGGGCCTCAATGGTCAAGCCGTTCATAAGGCCTGCAATCGTGCCGACCACAGCCATCAAAACCAACGGAATGAGCTTAATGATGGTGGTGGAAACCTGGAACTTACCCGCAAGCCGGGGCGAGAGAGCATTGAGCACATAGCTGGCAACCAGGTATAATGCACCAATGGTCAGATGGGCGCTGCCCGCTACGGGAAGCCCAAAGAGGATGCAGGTATATTGGGCGCTTACCCATGCCAAGCAGGAGGTGAGCGCGGGATAATATATGAGCGTTAAAAACCAGCCCACATAGTATGCATAGGTTTTACCTAAGGCTACCTCCGCATAATCCACAATGCCGTTCACCCTTTCATAACGGGTGGCCAGAATGGAAAACACATAGGAACAGATGATCATGATCAGGCCTACGATACCTACCGTAAGCAGACTATGCGCCATACTGCCGCCCGTATTGGACAGCACTTTGGTGGCTTTAAAAAAGACGCCGGAGCCGATAACGATGCCAACTACCATGGAAATAGCCGTCAACAAGCCGTATCGCTTTTTCAATTGGGTTTCCATTACAATCATTCCCTTTCATTTTTTCTATTTTTTATAAAAATGTTAAAAAAACAGAAGATGATATATTCTCTATTTATAACCGATATGAAAGCGTATGTCAACAAATTATGATCGTTTTGTGACGAAAAAATGATCGGAAAGCAAAAAAAGCGGGAAGCAATGCGCTTCCCGCAAAGGACAGAAATATTATCGATAAGCCAACGCGCTGGCAGGCGTATAGTAAATGCCGCCGTTATAGAGAATCTTGGCCCAGTTATTGCTCTCCACGCTCACAAGGGTAACGCTGGTCCCGTGGGATAAGGTCGTCACATAGTAAACCGAACTTGCATTGTTTGTGGAGTAGAGGGGAGCGCTGCTTTGCAAATATACATCACTGCTGCCCCAAAGCACATCGGTTCCCCAAGAAGAGCCCGAATACCAGTTGCCGTAATAGCTGCTGGAAAGATAGGCGGTATATACATAACCATAGCTGCTGCCCCAAAGGATTTTGGTCCAGTTATCCGTGGTGCCCACGCAGGTTACGGACTGCCCCTGGCCGATGGTTCCCAAAATGCTATAGCTGGTGCTGGGGCCGGAGCGCACATTCAGCAGGCCCGCAGCGTAGCGGGTATAATTGCTGTAGTAGGGCTGGGTCCAACTGGAACCAGCAGCATAGGACTGAAGATATTTGGTATAGACATAGGCGCTGCCGCCGGCCCAGGAAATCTTCGTCCAGTTGCCGCTTCTGCCGATCTTGGTAACCCGGTCTCCCCGGTTGAGACCGCCAACGATGCTATACTTCGTGCCGGGGCCGGAGCGTACGTTTACGCCGGTGGTGGCATAAAGGGTTGTAGCGGTGGTATCCTCAACATAAACGGGGCTACCATCCACGCTAGATAGATACTTGGAGGAAACCCACGCATCGGAGCCGTTGGAGGTGGTTATCTTAAACCACTTGCCGCTCTGGCTGATGCGGGTTACCCTATCGCCCCTGCTCAGCACGCCGATGACGCTGTAATTGGTGCCCGGGCCGGAACGGATATTCAGGGCCTTGGTGGTCACTTGAAAAACGCCGCCGCCGTTCACCACAACGGGATAGGCATTGGACGAGGAATAACTGTTGCTCAAATACGAACCGACCACATAGCCAAGCTGGTTGTTTGGAAGCTGGATTTGAACCCATCCGTTGCTGACGGTGCCGGTTATAGCCACTCGTTCACTCCGGCTTAGATAGCCCAGCACGCTGTAGCTGGTGCCGGGGCCGGAACGCACGGTTACCGCATCCGTGGCGTAGGCATAGCCTGAGGTGGAGACGAATGTGTCGGCCAACGCCACGCCCGCCACGCTCAGCACCAGCACAAAAGACATCGCCAGGGCGAGGATTTTAGAGACTTTTTTATTCACGATAATCCCTCCTTCAAAATGGTAGATCCATGGCTCTTGAAACGAGCGCCCTTGGACGTTTTTATTGTACCCGGTTTCTCCTACGAAAATGTGTATAAGGTTTAAATAATCCGTTAACTATGGCAAAAATATGGTAAACCGTCAAAGATTCTCTACCGTACCTAATCTTATTATACACGCCAAATCGCGGCATGCAAGAGCTTGCCTAGATTCTTCGCATTTTCACCGATGGGGATACGGCAGTTGGAATCTACGGCGCAAGAAGCTTCCAAAGAGGGAAACAGTCTTTCTGTTTTCCTGCGAAGATAAGAGCGTGGAAGAAAGGACGCATGCGGCACGGTAGGCATGTGCACCACTGCCGCTTATTTTAAAAAACCATCGTTTCGCCCAACTTCATCAGCCGCGTCGGCATGGGCAAGGAGGCGGCTCCCCGCCGGGCTCGCAGCCAAAAACAAGCTGGATCTCCCTGTGGCGCGGGCAGGTGCAGGATGCATACGGCTTGTGGGCGGAGGATGCTTTGAATGATGCGGAAGGGCGCGTTTCCCAAAACAAAGGGGAAGGGTGCAGCCAGAATATCCGGCGAAAAACTTGGGGGGAGGGTGAGAAAATTGCTGCGCACAGGCGAAGCATCGCCCGCAAACAGAAGGATACTATCCCCTTGCAGCACCAGGGAGCAGTGGAACACATCCCGAAATTCGGGGCCGATGTGCCTTGTAGGGAAAGCCGAAAGGCCAAGGGGTCCCGGCGCTTGCCAGGAAAGCAGACGGTCCGGTGCAACGCCTTGGGCGCGCAGGACCGAGAGAACATCGGGCCCGGCATACACCTTTGTTTTGGGATGAGCGGCCAAATATCGGCAAACGCGGCCCGGCTCAAAATGATCCGGATGGGCATGGGTGAAGGCTAAAACGTCCGCCTCGGGGGCTGTTCCCCCCCATTTTTGTTCCCAGGCAGGGTCCATGCCGCAATAGGGGTGAACATCCCCGCCATGAAGACCATCCAGCAGGAAATAAACCCCGTCTGTTTCCACCCAGAGGCCGGCGTTGGAGATGCGGGTAAGCTTCACCGGCAGGCCTCCAATAAGAGACGGAGGATGGTCTCCGCGGAAGGCGGGCAGCCTTTGGCTTGGATGGAAGCGCAGTTGCAGCAGGCGCCGATGCCTATGCCGGGTATGGGCGTGTCTTTGAACCCCTGGCCGATGCAGATCGGGAAATTGCAGGGCTTATGATGCGTTTGTTCCAGCCGGTACAGGGCGTGTACCAGGTTGCCATAGCAGGCGGAGCAGGCTGAACGCTGCTCCACATGGCGGGTCAGGCGGGAGACGACGCCTGTGGGCTTGGGGAAACTAGGGGCTTGGGAGGGCTGGTTAAGATAAACCACATCTTCCGGGCCTATCTCCATGCTTCCTGCGCCATAGGCCTGTGCAAAGGGCAAATAAGACACATCCCTGGGTGATATGCCCATCAAGCGGCAGCCGAAGGCATCCATCTGCACCTGGTCATGGCCCAAAAACATGCGGCCTGTCTGCACAGGGGTGCCGCCCTCTTCAAAATCCAGATCTCCGCAAAGGCTGTCCACAATGGTCAGGTGGGGCCGGAGGACCGTGCCGAGCGCAGCAATGGGTTTGGCGAGCCCCAGGGCGTGAAAACGGCGCTTCTCGCTATCGGGTATGCAGCCCTTGCTGTTCTTTAGGGCACAGGTCATGCCGGTTTGGCAATGGCCCTTAAGCACCGGCAGGCTGATAAGATAATCCGCATCCAAGGCGCTTCCGCAGATGGCCATTTTACCGATGGGGGTGTCCACCTGCCGGGGCTGGTCCTGCTTGAGGTCCATAAAAGGCACACCATAGCGTGCGCAGAGGGCGTCGTAACCGGCGGCCTGAAAGGAACGCTTGGTGCTTTCGCCCACCCAGGCGCTCTCCATGATGCGGATATCCATATGCCCATGGGCTTGTAGGTATTCGATGCATCCCGCCAAAACACCTCGGTGGGTGGTTGCACCGGATTCGGGCCCCTTGGCCACCACCAGATTCGGCTTGAGAGCAATTTTAGCGCCCTGGGGGATTTCTTCTTTTATATTCGCCGCGTTTAGCAGGGCGAGCGTCATTTCCCTGGCGTCGCCGCCATAAACAACATAGATTGTACGGTTCGCTTCCATTTGTATGATTCCTTCCGTAAGTAGAGGGTAAGCACCGCCATGGATAAACGTCGGCCCGGGCAAGGGCCTGATCCAAACAGACGCCGATTTCCCTAACTGCATTTACACTAAACATAGCGCACCCGCGCTTTTGCGTCAATAGCTGGGCCAAAGAAAGCGGCGTCGGGAGGGCGGCAAACCCCGGGCTGCACAGAGGCGGCAAAGGAGCTGGGGGCGCTTGCCAATAACCCCGGCATATAGTAGAATAATGAGAAAGAAAAGTTGTACAAATACGAACATGCCGGGCAAGCGGAACGCGTGCGGAAAACGCATGTTTTCAGGCCCTTGCCGGGAGAAATCGGTATGTTTTATCCCTGTACAAGCAGAATAAAGAACAGCAGTGCGTAGCGATGCCTTGGTTTCGCCCCCCTGTTTGCGGGGGCGTTAGGCGGAAAAGCCTGCCCTTTGGGAGGCCTCTTCCATGCCGGATACCGAAAAGCCTGTGGCGCGGGAATTGGCCGCACCCCGGTTTACAGCGGGATCAAATAAAGGAGGATAGGTTATGACCAAAATCGTAGTGTTGGATGGCTATACCGAAAACCCCGGCGATTTGCGCTGGGACGGCCTTAAAGCCTTGGGCGAGCTGACCGTGTATGACAGAACCCCGGCAGACCTGGTTGCGGCGCGCATTGGCGACGCCCAGATCGTTTATACAAACAAGACCCCCATCACCCGGGCTACCTTGGATGCCTGCCCTAACATTAAAATGGTGAGCGTGCTGGCCACGGGCTATAACGTGGTAGATTATGCCGCCTGCCGGGGAAAAGGCATTCCCGTTACGAATATCCCCACCTACGGCACCGCCGCCGTAGCCCAGTTTGCCATGGCGCTGCTGCTGGAGATCTGCCATCATGTGGCCCATCACAGCGATGCCGTGCATCAGGGCCGCTGGGAAAGCAATCCGGATTGGTGCTTCTGGGACTATCCGCTTATCGAGCTTGCGGATAAAACCATGGGCATTGTCGGCTTTGGCCGTATTGGCCAGGCTACCGGGAGGATAGCCAAGGCCATGGGCATGCAGGTTATCGCCCATGATAACAGGCCCACGGAAAGCGGCAGAGCCATTGCGGACGCCTATGTGGATTTGGATACCCTGTTCAAAACTTCCGATGTCATCGCGCTCCACTGCCCCCTCTTCCCGGAGACGGAGGGCATCATAAACAAGGGTAACATCGCCAAGATGAAGGATGGCGTCATCCTTCTCAACAACAGCCGGGGCCAGCTTGTGGTCGAGCAGGACTTGGCCGACGCCCTGAACAGCGGCAAAGTCTACGCGGCGGGGGTGGACGTGGTTTCCACCGAGCCCATCCGGGGAGATAACCCGTTGCTCAAGGCCAAAAACTGCATTGTCACCCCCCATATCTCTTGGGCGCCCAAGGAAAGCCGCCAGCGCCTTATGGACATTGCGGTGGAAAACTGTGCCGCCTTTTTGCGGGGCGCGCCTGTAAACGTTGTCAATATGTAAAAAGCCAATTTGGAGGTATAGATTCACATGACCATGGAAGAAAAGAAACGGCTGGAAGCACTGTGCCACAAATTCCGGGTGGACGTGCTTACCACGTTGCATGCCAAGCAAACCGGCCATCCGGGCGGTTCCCTTTCCGTTTGCGAGATTTTGACTACCCTCTATTTTCACCAGGCCCGGGTGGATGCGAAGGACCCCAAGAACCCCGATCGGGACAGGGTTGTGCTCAGCAAGGGCCACGCTGCTCCCATGCTTTATCGGGCCCTTGCGGAAAAGGGCTTTTTCCCGGTAGAAGAAATGAAGACGCTGCGGGATTTCAACACCCGCCTGCAGGGCCATCCTTGCTCCCGGGAGACCCCGGGCGTGGAGCTCACCGCCGGCCCGCTGGGCCTTGGCCTTTCCGCCTCTTTAGGCATGGCGCTGGGCCTGAAGCTCAACAATTCTCCGGCCAGGGTCTATGCTATCCTGGGCGATGGCGAAATCAACGAAGGCACGATTTGGGAGGCCTGCATGTCCGCGGCCAAGTATAAGGCGGATAACCTTTGCGCCATCCTGGATTGGAACAACGTGCAGCTGGACGGCACGGCTGATCAGATCATGCCCCTCGGGGATGTGCGGGCAAAGTTCGAGAGCTTTGGCTGGCACTGCATCGAGTGCAACGGCCATGATGTGGAAGCCCTGTGCGATGCCTATGCGGCGGCGGAGCAGGTAAAAGGAAAGCCCACCATCATTCTGGCCCATACCATCAAGGGCAAAGGCGTTTCTTTCATGGAAGGGAAGAGCGCCTGGCATGGAAAGGCGATCGGCGACAAGGAATTTGAACAGGCCATGGCGGAGCTGGGAGGTGCGAACTAATGGGCAAGGCAATTCGGGATGCATATGGTGAAGCGCTGGTGAAATACGGCGCTACCAATCAGAACATCGTCGTGCTGGATGCCGATTTGAGCGGCTCCACCAAATCCGCTCTGTTTGGGGCAAAGTATCCGGACCGATTTTTTAACGTGGGTATTGCTGAGGCGAATATGACGGCCATGGCCGCGGGTTTTGCCAGCGTGGGCAAGATCCCCTTCGTAAATACCTTTACCGTGTTTTTGACAACCCTGGGCCTTTTGGCTACCCGTACATTAGGTTCCTATTCCAAGCTGCCCATCAAGCTCATGGGGGCTTACGGCGGTCTCTCCGATGCGTTCGACGGCCCTACCCACCATGCGTTGGAGGACATCGCCATTATGCGCGCCCTCCC
This sequence comes from Candidatus Pelethousia sp., assembly GCA_034933245.1. GTDB lineage: Bacteria > Bacillota > Clostridia > Christensenellales > CAG-138 > Pelethousia. Next base: position 105,692 of record JAYFNX010000014.1, on the reverse strand, counting down.
CAATTTCAAGGTATACGTGGCCAGCGACGCTGTGCAGACCGATTGGCTTGTGCGCCATGCCCTAGAGGAGAATGGGCCCATGTATGTGCGCCTTTCCCGGGATAAGATGGCGGATCTTTACGATGAAACCACGAACTTCCAGGACGGCAAGGGCTTTATTGTCCGGCCGGGCTCGGATGCGACCATTGTGGCTTGCGGCATGATGGTGGGCAATTCCCTCCAGGCGGCGGATATCCTGGAGAAGGAAGGCCTTTCCGTACGGGTGGTGGATATGTTCTGCATCAAGCCCCTTGATACGGAGCTCATCTGCCGTTGCGCCAAGGAGACGGGGGCCATCGTTTCCGCGGAGGAGCATAATATCATCGGCGGCCTTGGCGGCGCCGTGGCCGAAGCTCTCTGCGCGGGAAACGCCGCCGTTCCCATGGGCTTTATCGGCACCCAGGATTGCCATGCGGAGTGCGGCCCCTACAAGACCCTCTTGCAGGCATATGGCCTGGATGCCGAAGCTATCGCAAACAAGGTGCGGGAAACCGTAGCCAAGAAAAAATAGCTTCAACGGGGAATTTAGCTGCAAAAAATAAGGCGGCGGGATGTCTTCGATGGCGCCCCGCCGCCGGGCTGTTTCGGGCCGTTTTCGCTATGCCTGTACCAGGGACGATCGCACATAAAAAAGCGTTGGCGACCAGCCGCGTCCAGGCAGGCTCCATGACGGTAAGCCACCATATTATGCGGTAGCGGAAGGGCACGGGTTCCGCGGTACCAAGCCTGCGCAAGATGGAGGCCGGGAATGGAATGGAAACAACGAAAGAGAGGATCGTATGCGAACCCGCACACGCTTGATCGATGCCGGCCTGGCGGGTCGGCGGGTGGAAAGCCTGCTGAAGGAAGAGCTGGGCATTTCAGATTCCCTTATGGCCCGGCTGAAACGGCGGGAGCGGGGGATCTGCCTGAATGGCGAGCGGGTTTATACCACGGCCCGTGTGGCGGTGGGAGATTGGCTGGAGGTGCAGGTGGGAGATGATCCCGTTTGCCGGGCAGAGCCCATGGCATATCCCCTTTCCATACTATGGGAAGATGAAGACATCCTCATCCTGAACAAACCCGCCGGGCTGGCCGTCCACGCTTCCACCCGCAACCCGGGGGAATTGACGCTGGAAAACGCGCTGGCCGCCTATCTGCCCCCGGAGGATGGCACCCATCCCGTCAGTCGGCTGGATCGGGGCACCACCGGCGCCATGACATGGACGAAAAACGGTTATATGCATGAGCTTTTGCGCCGTCAATTTCACACGCCCGGTTTTCAAAAGGAATATCTGGCCGTAACCGCAGGGGAACTGGCGGATGATGGGGGGCATATTCGGCTGCCCATAGGTTTTGCCGAAGGCTCGCGCTACAAGCGGGCAATTCAGCCAGAAGGCCAGGAAGCCCACACGGAGTTTTTTGTGCTGGCGAGAGGGGGCGGTTATAGCCTTGTGCGCTTGGTTCCCCATACGGGCCGTTGCCATCAGCTTCGCTTGCATATGGCGACCATAGGATACCCTTTGGCCGGGGATTGGCTCTATGGAAAGGAAAGCTCGGCCATTGCCCGGCCGGCTCTCCATGCAGGCGGCCTGCGCCTGCTGCATCCCATCACCGGGGATGAGATTCGTATTTGCGCGCCCCTGCCGGAAGATATGAAAGAACTCTTGGAAAAGATGCATCCTCCGGATGAGATCATGCTTGGTGGAGACGATGCCGGCAACCTGGAAAACAGTTAAAAAACCATGGCTCCTGGCATTATTTTTTAACCCCATGATAATGCCACAGGAAAGGTATTGAAAGGAAAGGCCCGGCGTGTTTGAAGCGTGCCGGGCCCTTTGCATTAAGTGTGGTTACCCGCTTAGGCCGCTTTATGCAACCGGTTTTTTACCCGGGCCTTTTGCAGGAGGATGATGCTGCCCACCAAAATTAGGCCCACAATGTCCGTAAGAGTGCCGGGAATGATCATGCCCAAGCCTCCGCCTATAAGCAACAGCCGCTCGTACCAAGTGCAGTTGTCCTGCACAAAGCCCGTAAGGCCGCCGGATAGGGCATACATGCCCAACAGGGCGGTAAAAACGCTTTGGAGAATCTCGAAAGCCGTAGCGTCGATCATGAGCATTACGGGATTAAGCACAAAAATATACGGCACGATGAACGCACCAATGGCGATGCGCGTGGCGGTTACGCCCGTTTTAAAGGGCTCTCCTTTTGCAATGGCGGAGCCCGCCATGGCGGCCAGGGCAACCGGAGGCGTGATATCGGCGATAATACCGAAATAGAACACAAATAAGTGCGCGCTCATAATGATGGCCTTGGAGGCTTCCGTAAGGCCGTTCATGGAAACCAGCATGGCGATGAGGGCCGGCGCGCAGATGGTGGAGGTAATGAGGTAGTTTGCCGTGGTAGGCACGCCCATGCCCAGAATGATGGAGGAGAGCATGGTGAAGAACATCAGCAGGAAGATGCTGTTCCCGGCGATGCGGGCAAGACCGGTGGCAAATTTGAGGCCCAGGCCCGTGAGGGTTACCGTGCCCACAATCATGCCGGCCATGGCGCAGGCTACAGCCACGGAAAGAACGTTACGCGCACCGCTCTTGAGGGCGTCCACAACATCCAAGGGATCGAACCCAAGCTTATCGGCCGGCTTTGGGCCGCGTTTCCAGTTGACAAGCAGGGCTAAAATAAGCCAGACAACAATGGCCCAAACGGAATACTGCGTAAACTTGATCTCGCCAACGCCCCAGCTTGCCAGGAACGACGGGAACCAGACGGCCGCCTTCATGGAGACGAGCATAAGGCCTACGGGGAGCACCGTGAACCAGCGAATGCTGTAGGCCATCAGCGAGGTAAGGATGGCGCCTAAAGCGGCATAGGTGGGCGTTACCTTGCTGGCCAGCATATAGATCATAAAGGCGAGGGGCAGAAGCAGATGCCCCCGTTCCTTCATTACCTGCCCGATTTTGGGGATTTCCTCCTCGCTCATGCCCCGCAGGCCAATCTTGCGGGCCTCATGATGTACGCTGATGAGGATGCCCGAAAAATACAGGATAGCGGGAATGATGGCGGATTTAACCACTTGCGCATAGGGGAAGCCCGTACTGTCAGCCATAAGGAAAGAAGCCGCGCCCATGATGTGGGGCATGATCTGCCCGCCCGTAGAGGCTGCGGCTTCTACCGCGCCGGCAAATTCCGGACGGTAGCCCAGCTTCTTCATGGCTGGAATGGTAAAAGAGCCTGTGCTCACCGTGTTGGCAACAGAGGAGCCGGACACCGTGCCTTGCAGCGCGGAGGAAATGACCGCGACCTTGGCCGGGCCGCCGATACGCCGGCCCGCAATGGCGTTTGCCAGGTCGATAAAAAGCTTGCCCACGCCGGTCTTTTCCAGGAAGGAGCCGAAGAGGATAAATAGGAAAATATAGGTGGAGGATACCCCCAGCGGCGTGCCGAATACGCCGTTTAGGGTAAAATACATATGGTTTACCAACTGCTTGACGCTGTAGCCCCGGTGCCCAAAGGAGCCGGGAATATATTTGCCGAAAACAGCATAGGCCAGGAACAGGAGCACGATGATGAGGATGGGTATACCCACCACCCGGCGGCAGGCTTCCATCAAAAGAAACATGCCCGCCAACCCCACAACGATCTGCATGGGGCCAAAATTGCCTACGTTCTTGACGATATATTCGTAATTGAAGGGGATATACAGCACAGCTCCAAGGGCCAGGGCTGCCAGAAGCATATCATACCATGCGATCTTGTCCTTCGAAAGTCCATGCTTGGCAGGATACAGAAGGTATACCAGAAACAAAGCGAAAGCAAGATGCACGGCCCGAAGAATCTGAGGCGGGATCGTCCAGATGCTGGTGTATATTTGGAATAGGGAGAAGACGATGAGAACCAGCGCAATGAAAAAAGCAGGAGCGCCTGAAAGCCGGTTGCGGTAAGCGGACTCCCTGTCGAATTTTTCCAAAACCGCTTCGGCCTCTAATTTTGCCACTTCCTCCTCGCTCAGCCCCTCGGTGTTGATGTTGAGCTCCGTATGCATGTGCGAATGGGCAGAGCTCTTGTTCTTCTTTTCGAATAAGGCCATATGGTTTCCTCCCATATAAGAAATTAAAAAATATTGCCGCCCAAAGATGAAGGGGCAAGGCAATTAGGCTTGCGAATGCGTAAAAAACGCCAAAAGATTCATCCGCTCACCTGCAATGCGCAAAAATGCACCTGAACCGGCTAACTTTAAAAGGCTGATTTCCCTGCCCCTATATAGGATATGATGATCCGGCACCTGTTGAAGCAGGATCGGAACGCTTGCTTGGGCTTTATCAATTCCTGAAATGAGAAACCCGTCCGGCGTGTGCTCGAAATGCGTGCCGATGCCGTCTGCCAATACGGGCATTCCCCAGCCGTAGTCGGAGAAAAGGGTGGTTCTAAGAACCAGATCCTGCCCGGACCATTGCAGGGTATCGATGACGGGGGAGAGGTTGACGGAATGAATATACCGGATGGAAAAGGTCTCTTCCTGGCGGATGGGCAACGCCAAAAGCAACTTGCCCGTGCGGCCGTCCCGCACGGTGAGACCATCCATGAGGGGGGCAAACCCTACAAACAGCAGGGCAAGCAACACAATAAAACTGATTAGCAGGGGGACAAGCCGCTTGCCCCCCTGCCTGACTTGATGATGAAAAACGTTCATGTTAGCGGTGCGCAGGCGCGCTATTCTACCGTAATGCCCTGCTCCGCATAGTAGCGAACCGCGCCGGGATGGAAGGGAACCGTAATACCATCCGCAGCCTTGGCGATATCCAGGTCATTGCCACGGGTATGGCCGGCAGCAATGGCCTCCTTCTGCTCGAAGAGGGCCTTGGTGATTTGGTAAGCTACTTCCTCATCCATGTCCTCCGTGCAGGCCAGCGTGGCGATGATGGCTACGGAATCCGCGGCGGCCACGTTGTATACATCCGCGCCGATGGTGGTTTTGGCATAGAAGGGATGGGCAGCCACAAGGGCATCCGCCGTAGCGTCGTCAATGGGAACCACTACGACCTCGGCCATGTTGGATAGCTCCACAATGGCGGTGTTGGGCAGGGCGGAGGTGGCGAAAGCCGCATCCACGGTGCCGTTTTGCATAGCGGTGGAAGCCTCGGAGAAGCTCAGGTACTGCACATCAAAATCATCGTAGGAAAGGCCGGCGGCAGCAAGAATCTGCTTGGCGTTGACTTCGGAACCGGAGCCCGCGTCACCCACGCAAACCTTCTTGCCCTTGAGATCCGCAATGGTGTTGATGCCGGAGGACTTGAGGGCCACGAGCTGAATCACTTCGGGATACATGCCCGCGATGGCGCGCAGCTTGGGCATTGCGCCGTCATCCGCCATGGAATCCACGCCTTCATAGGCATAGCCCAGCACGTCGTTCTGCAAAATGGCCAGTTCCGCTTCTCCGTTATTGAGGGCACGGGCATTCGCCGCAGATGCGCCGGAGGTGGTGGCGGTAACTTCCAGATTGTCTACTTTTTCGGTTAGTACGTTGGCTACCACGCCGCCCAAGGCGTAATACGTGCCGGCATCGCCGCCGGTAACCATGAGCAAACGTTGGAGTGTGGGAATGCCGCCCTCGGGCGCGGCGGGTTCTTCGGGCGCTTCGGCAGCAGGCTGCGAATCGGCGGGCTGTGATTCGGCAGGCTGTGATTCAGGCTCGGCGGCAGGTGCCGCGGGGGAGCAGGCGACGGCGGCCAGCGCTAAAAGTGCAACGAGAAACAGGGAAAGCAGCTTCTTCATCATGTTTTGTTACCCTCCTTTATTTTTACGCCCGTATACGGGTTCCCCCAAAACACGGACATCCTAACCAATATAAATCTGCATTCAAGACAAAAAGAAAATATATATGAACATATATAGGATACCTGTTTTTTTATCTCATTTCAAGACTTTTTGCAAATTCGGCCATAATTAGGCTATAATATTCCCAGTATTCACAAGGGGGAGTAATTATGTATACGGCGGATTTGCATATTCATTCAAAATATTCCCGTGCTACCAGCAGAGACTGTGATGCGCCCCATTTGGACCTGTGGGCGCGATATAAAGGAATCGACCTTTTGGGAACGGGGGATTTCACCCACCCTGCCTGGCGGGCGGAACTGGCGGCCAATTTGGAGGAAGCGGAAGAAGGGCTTTACGTACTGCGGGAGGGGGCCGGGCTGCCGGAAGCCTCGGCAGTAGGCGGGGCGCAACCGCGCTTTGTGATTTCCGGCGAAATCAGCTGCATTTACAAGCGGGATGGGAAAACCCGTAAGGTGCATAACCTCATCCTACTGCCCAGCTTGGAGGCGGCGGAAAGCCTTTCCCATCGCCTGGAAGCCATCGGCAACATCCATTCCGACGGGCGGCCCATCCTGGGGCTGGATAGCCGAGATCTGCTGGAGATTACCCTGGAAACCTGCCCGAGTGCCGTCTTTATTCCCGCCCATATTTGGACGCCGCATTTTTCCATGCTGGGAGCCTTTTCCGCCTTCGCATCCGTAGAAGAGTGCTTTGGGGATCTGGCTTCCCATATCCATGCGCTGGAAACCGGCCTTTCCGCAGACCCGCCCATGATCTGGCGGGTAAGCGCCTTGGATGGCCGTACGTTAATCTCCAATTCGGATGCCCACTCACCCGCCAAGCTGGGACGGGAGGCCAACCTGCTGGAAGGCACCATGGGTTATGCCGCTTTGGCGCGAGCCCTGGAAACGGGCGAGGCCTTTGGGGGCACCGTGGAGTTTTTCCCGGAGGAAGGGAAATACCACCTGGATGGCCACCGTGCCTGCGGGATATGCCTCGCCCCGGAAGAAACCAAGCGGTTGGGAGGCCTGTGCCCCGTATGCGGCCGCAAGCTCACCATCGGGGTGGAACACCGGGTGGAAACCTTGGCGGACCGGCCCGAAGGATACGTCCCTGCCGGTGCTAAGCCCTTCGAGAGGCTGGTTCCGCTTCCGGAGATTATGGCAGCAGGCATGGGCTTTTCCGCCGCTTCGAAAAAAGTGCAGGCAGCCTATTTTGCCCTTTTGCATGCCCTTGGTTCGGAATTCAATATCCTGCGCCAAGTCCCGTTGGCCGATATTGAACAAGCGGCCGGGCCCATCTTATCCGAAGGTATCCGCCGCCTTCGGGCCGGGGAGGTATGCCCCCAGGCCGGGTACGATGGCGAATACGGCATCATTTCTGTTTTTGGGCCCGGGGAACTGGAGTCCCTTCGGGGACAAACGGCGCTTTTCAACCTTGCGGTTCCATCCGTACAAAAAAAGAAGGAAGCAGCGCCTACTTCCCCGGCGCTTACCGCGAAGGAAGAAGGAAGAAAAGAAGAACGGGCGCTGGACCTGAACCCGGCGCAGCGCCGGGCGGCGGAGGCGCCGGAACGGGCTGTAGCAGTGGTGGCCGGGCCCGGCACGGGAAAAACCGGCACCCTTGCCGCGCGTATCCTGTGGTTGATTCGGACGAAGGGCGTAAAACCAAAGGAAATTACCGCCGTCACCTTTACCAATTTGGCCGCGGCGGAACTGCGCGAGCGAATTGAAGCGGGCCTGGGGGGAAAGCGTGGGGCTCGGGGGATTACCATCGGCACCTTTCATGCCATTTGCCTGCAAATGCTTCCGCATAAGGCGCTGATCGGACGGGAAGAGGCTCTGCCGATGCTTCGGGAGATCATGGCGGAACGGGGGGATAAAGGCTCACCCGCCAAGGCGCTGGAGGCCATCGGCTCCATAAAAAATGGGGTCAGCCCTGATCGGGCGGGCATGGATCCGGCGCTGTACGAGGCGTATGAACAGGCCTTGCAGGAACGCAACGCAAGGGATCTGGACGATTTGCTGCTGGAGGCATTGGAAGCGGACGTTTCCGGCTTGCGCTGCTTCAATCATCTGTTGGTGGATGAATTTCAGGATATCAACGGGGTGCAGCGCAGCTTGGTGCTCCATTGGGCGGCCCGGGGAGAGAGCCTCTTTGCCATTGGGGATCCGGATCAGTCCATCTATGGCTTCCGGGGAGCCAGCGCCGCCTGCTTTGCAGAACTACGGCAAGCGCTGCCCGAGCTTACGATCCTTTCCCTAGTGGAAAATTATCGCTCCACCCCCGAGATTCTGGCAAGCGCGCAGAAGCTTATCGCCCATAACGCCGGCGGGCCCCGCAGGCTTCATCCAAACCGCGCATCCGGGGTAGCGGTTCGGTTTATGCAAGGAAACGCCCCCTTTTCCGAGGCGGTCTTTATTGCAAAAGAGATCGGCCGTCTGGCCGGGGGCGTGGATATGCTGGAGGCGGGAACCGTACAGGCGGAAGGACCTGCCCGGGCTTTTTCCGAAATGGCCGTTCTTTGCCGCACCCACAGGCAGTTGGATTTAATCGAAAGCTGCTTGCGGCATGACAGCATTCCCTGCGTCGTTTCGGGCCGGGAAGATTATTTGCAGGATGGGGCGGTGCAGGGAGCCCTGGCTTTTTTCCGTTCCCTCGCCGCGCCGGAGGATGTACGGGCCCTTTCCGCCTGCTTGGAACTGGTATGGCATTGCCCGGCGGATCTGATCGCCCGAGCCGCTAGAGCATACGCGCCCATGCCGGAACCGGACGCCGCCATTCTTCGGGAGCGGGTCGGCGCTTTTGCACACTTAGCCCTATGGCTGGATGCGGTGGAGGCCTACCTGCCCAGGGTCAAAAAAGAAAAGCCGCGCCGCCTGCTGGAGACATGGGCAAAAGAACACGGGGGCGGGGGCGAGATGGAACGTTTGATGAATGCCGCCGTATTTCACGAATCCATGGAGGATTTCATACAAACCCTGGTGCTTGGGCAAGAAGGGGATATCCGTCGGGCTTCGGGGAAACGCTATGCCTCCGGCGCCGTTCGTCTCATGACCCTCCACGGCGCCAAGGGCTTGGAATTTCCCGTGGTGCTTCTTGCCGGGCTGAACGCCGGGGTTTTGCCGCTGGAACGGGAGGGCGCGGAAACGGATGTGGAAGAAGAGCGTCGTTTGCTTTATGTGGGAATGACCCGGGCGCGAGAGGAACTGATCCTTACGGGAAGCGGAGCGCCTTCCGCCTTTGCAGCGGAGCTGGCCATTTCTTCCGGAAGAATGCCGCAAAGGGGCAAGCAGGCCGAGCAGATGCAACTGTTCTAAGGGGATGAAAGGCCGGGCAAACAGGAACGCTTGCTGCCGAAACCGAAAACAACGGCCCTCCAAGATTTTTTGCGCGGCGACGGAATATGTCCACTAGGGCATCCAATCCTCCGCCCGATCCAAAAAAAGGGCAAGGGCCAGCATGTCCGCACTGCCGCCGGGGCTCAGCCCCCGGCTGATGCAGGCCGCGTCAAAACTTCCCAGGGAATCCATAAGGGCGGATTGCGGAAGGGTAAGGAGGCGCCGGGCTTCCCGCTGCACAAAGCGCAGGCCGTCTTCCCCGCCCCGGTGCAGCAGGTTTGTGTCCGTCAATTCCGCCATAGAGGCGAGCAGCGCCAGGATGCGGGCGCTTTCTTCGGGCATGCTCCGCCGGAAGGACCGGAGAGCCTCGTGGGTTTTTACGGCCGTAGGAAAACCCGCCGCCGCTTCGCCCCGGGCGCCCAGAAGACCCGTTTGGGAATAGATGCGCTCTCCGTGGCTCCGCGGCGCGCTTTTTGCCTTTTGAAGCGCTTCCTCCAAACCCACGCTGGCTAAGCGCCGGGCATGAAGCAGGTAGTTTTCCCCGTGGCCGGCAAGGCTTTGCCCCATGCCGCAAAGCAGCAGGCCCATGGCGTAAATAAGGCCCTTGTGGGTATTGACGCCGCCGGTGGCGGAGAACATAGCGGCTTCCGCTTCAAGCCCCGCCTGCCTTAGGGCTGCCATGGCGGGCGCGTAAGCGCCCTGGGCAAGACCCGCCAGAACAGCTTGGCGGAAATACGGGAAAAGGGCCGCCGCGCTCCGCTCGAAAGTTCTGAGATCCATATCCTGATGGGCCCCGGCATTGGCCCTATCCACCAGGCCGGGCTTGGGGGTGAGATAAACCTCCTCCAGAAGCGCCCACCGGGCGGCCTGCCCTAGGGTATCCGCCGCAAAACCTGCAAGCAGAACATGGGTGGCGGCTTGCACCGCCTTTAAGCCGTGCGCCCGGCTTCGTGCGCAAACGGCGGCGGGCCCGCCGCAAACCAGGCAGGGGCGTTGGATCTGCCTGGGCAGCTTCATTCCGTCCAAGCCGATCACATCCATATCGAAAAGGCGGCCCAAAGGCAAGGCTTCTTCCATGGCGACGGCCGCCTCCTTCAAGGCGGGCGCCGGGAGATCAACCGCGTAAACGGCTTCGGAACCAGTGGCTTGGCAAAGGCGGATGTGCTGCTTAATGGGCCAGCCTTGGGCGGCGATCATGCGCTCTCCCGCCTGAAAAGCAAAATCAGAAAGGGGGCTCCGTTTGATGGGGCCGGCCAGATTCATGGTAAAAGAAAGCAGGGGCGCCCCATATTCATGCAGGGTGCTCCGCTGAAGAATGGCCCGGCGCTCCCGGGCTTCCAATATTTGATTAAGCGTCACCTCGCAGGGCGTCATAGGTGCTTTGCGGCACAAGCTGCCGCACCCTTTCCCAGTTTCCCGCGGCCATAGCCCGGCGCACCTCGCTTGCGCTGATTCCGTCTCTGCGGGGCAGCTCCACCAACTCGATGCCGAAGCGGGGCAGTTCCTCCGCAAGGCGGATGTTGTAACGGGCGGTCACAGGGCAGTAAGGCTCCGTGCCGACGAAACGCACGGAAATGGACAGGGCCGGGGCGATCTTCCGGCAGAATAGGGCAATATCCAGATCCGCCTGCGCGGCTTCGGCCCGGCCCTGTTCCTTAATAAAATACGTGGGGAAGGTGGCTGCGGATACTAAATAGCTTCCGCATTCATGCAGAAGGATATTCAGAATATCCGCGGTTCCCGCCTTTACCATGGCAAACCGCTTTTCCGGGGAAAAGGGGCCCCAAGCCTGGCTCACCACGAACAGATGCAAGGTATCCACGGATTTGGCCGCTTCCTCTACCAGATAGCGGTGGCCCAGGGTAAAAGGGGCGCAGTTCATCACCACGGCCCCCTGCCGGCCCGTCCCCTGGGAGAGGGAGGCAAGGTAAGCATCCAGCCCACCCCGGCGGTTCTCCAGCATAGCGATATCCCCGGCGGCGATCACGTCGTAAAACCCCAGGGAACGGAACAAGGGCGCATTTTCCGGTTTGGTATAAAGGAAAAGATGGGTGCGGTTTCGGCGGTACGCCTCGCTTACCAGCTCGCTGACGATACGGGCGCAAGCCCCTTCACCTTGGGCGCTTTGCTCCACGGCAACGTATTTGAGGACGTTACCGCATAAGGAGCCCGCCGCTAAAATCGCGTCCCCTTCCATCAATAGAACGGTATAGTCTGCATCATCGCCCATTTTAACGCCATGCCGCGCCAAAAAGAGCCGGGTTTCTTCCAGCCTTTGTCCCTTTATGGGGCTGGCCGCAAGAAGCTCGCTCATGGTTCCACTTGACGGATCACATCAATAACCCGATTATCCCGATACATAACGACACCTACGATTTTATCCTTATAGCGGATAGGCTCGGGCGCACCCACGATGCGCTCCGCCCGCTCCCGAAGCTGTTCGATTTCATATACGGGCATCCCGGCGCTAATCAGCCGGGCCTTTAGCTCCGCTCGGCGGGGATGCACCGCCACGCCTTGGTCCGTCACCACAACGTCCACCGTATCACCAGGGGTAACCACCGTGTTTACCCGGCGGACGATGCTGGGAATACGGCCCCGCATAAGGGGCGCTACCACCACGGAGAGGGCCGCGCCTGCGGCTGTATCGGGGTGGCCGCCAATGGCGCCCCGGATCACGCCGTCGCTGCCTGTAAGCACGTTTACATTAAAGTCCGTATCCAGTTCCAGCGCCGAGAGCACGACAAAATCCAACTGGTCCACAGCCGCGCCGTGGTTGAGGTAGCTGGCATAAAAGGAGGCGTCGATCTGCTGGTGGAAACGGTTGCTCTTGAGGGAGTTTGCCGCGGTAAGGTCGAAGGACTGGACGTCCAAGATTTTTTCGATGAGCCCTTCCTCATGCATTTCCACGATCTGGCCCGTAATGCCGCCCAAGGCAAAGCGGGCGGTCAGCTTTTTTTCCAGCATCTTTTCCCGCAGGAAGCGGGCTGTCGCCAAACTGGCGCCGCCGCTACCCATCTGCATGGAGAAGCCGTCGTAAAAATAACCGCTCATCTCGATTACATCCGCCGCCATTTTGGCGATCAGAAGTTCCTTGGGGTTTTTGGTAAAGCGGGTGGCGCCGCTCATGATGCCGTTTGGATCGCCGATATTATCCACGCACACCACATAATCCACATTGGATTCGGGAATGCCGAATGGTGCATTGGGGAAACGAACGATATGGTCCGTGATGATGACGGTTTTGTCCGCATAGAGGGCGTCCAATTTGGCATAGCCCATGGAACCGCAGCAGGAGCCGCCCTCCGCATCCCGGTTATAGCCGTTTGCATTGCCGTAAGGATCGCAGCTGGGGGCACCCAAAAAGGCCACGTCGATATGGAGTTCCTGGCTTTCAATGGCTGCGGCGCGGCCGCCGTGGCTGCGGAACACCACGGGGAAATCCATAAGCCCGGCGGAAACAGCCTCGGCCAAATCGCCCCGAAGGCCGCTGGTTTCCACATGGGTAATCACGCCGTTTTTAATATGGCCCACAAGAGGGGCATGGATGCTGGTAAGGGAACTGGCCGCCAAAGTAAGATTTTTAATGCCCATTTTGGCGATCTCTTCCAACACCATGTTGACCACATAGTCCCCGTTGCGGAAATGGTGATGGAAGGAGATGGTCATGCCGTCCTGCAGGCCGCTCTTTTCGATGGCCTCCCGGAGGCTGTGCACAATTTTATTATCGTAACGCATGCGTTCAAAAAAGGTATGGGACGCTTTTTCAGGCACGCCCGTAAAGGGCCCGTGCTGCGCGCTGATTTCCGCGATGTGGGGAATGCCGCTCATATCCAATGCCATCTTAAACCTCCTCCACCGTTACGCGCCGGCCCGCTTCGGCCAGCTCGATAAGATATTGGGCCCGAAGAACCACGGGCTTGTCGATCATCCGGCCGTTCAGACTGGCTACGCCGCTGCCCCGGGCCTGGGCTTCCTCTATGGCCTCCATAATGGCGCGCGCCTTGGCTAGCGCTTTTTCATCCGGCATGAACACGGCATGCAGGGGCGGAATCTGCCTGGGATTGATGACGCTCTTCCCATCAAACCCAAGCTGGCGGATAAGCTTTGCCTCCCGGATGAAGCCCTCCTCGTCGTTCACGTTGGAGAAAACCGTATCCAAGGCATCGATTCCGGCGGCCCGGGCGGCGTTTAGGATCATATTCCGGGCAAAAAAGAGCTCCGTTCCATCGCTGCGGGTGGTTTTCAAATCCGTCACATAATCTTCGGCGCCTAGGGCGATGCCTATAAGGCGCTTGGAGGAGGTGGCAATTTCATAGGCGTGCAGCACGCCCTTGCCGCTTTCAATGGCGGCCATCATCCCCGTTTGGCCCACGGGAATCCCCGCTTCCCGCTCTATGCGTTCGATCTCCCGTTCGCAGTCTAGCACATCCTGGGCGGTCTCCGTTTTCGGCAGGCGGATCACATGAGGCTTAGCCCGCACGATGGCTTCCAGATCCTGCACGCCCAAGCCGCTTGCCAGGTCGTTAATGCGCACCACCAGCTCCTTCTGGCCGTAATTGATGCTGGTTAAAGCGTTGTAAACCAAAAAGCGGGCCGCATCCTTCTCCCGGATGGAAACGGAATCCTCCAGGTCAAACATCAGGCTGTCGCTGCCGTAAATATAGGCGTCCCGCAACATGCCGGGGTTGTTGCCCGGCACGAAGAGCATGCTCCGCCGAAGCCGTTTCATGCCTTCACCTCCCAGGTATAATCTTCCCTGCCCGCGCCCCTATATGCTGCAGCCATAACACGGGCCCGGACTGTGCAGTCCAAGGCGCCTTTGTCCACAGCCGTTACCCTGGCGCTCGCAACTCCCAGCTCCCCAAGGGCGCTTCGGATGACAGCCTCAATCTGCTTGCCAAATTGGCGCATGACGCTGGAATCTAAGGCAAGCTCCACGCCGCCCTCGCCCGGCTCAATGCGTATCATGATATCGCTGGATTCCATTGTACCCGCCACCGCGGGCGAAATGATCTGCATAGGCCCCTCCTCAAGTCGAAAAAATGACGATAGAATTGGCATATTGTTTCCTATAATTTTACTGTAACCTGATGGCATGTGTTTTGCAAGGTGCAGAAAAAAATATACATACATGCAGAAAAACACGTATACACCGCCGCTTTTGCCGCCCAGCCCCGAAGGTAGGGGAACGACTGGTCTTGCATAGAAGGAAATCCTTTCGTATAATGGAAATAAATTCAATCGGCCATGCGGCCGATAAAAGGGGGGAACGGCGGATGCCGCGCAAGCACGGGGAATATGCCAGCGTCAGGGAAGCCATTTTGGCCACCGCCGCCCAGCTTTTTACCCGCCAGGGAATCCATGGGACCAGCCTGGGGGATATTGCCGGGGCGGCGGATTTGAGCAAGGGTACGCTATATTATTATTATCCGGCCAAAGAGGAACTGGTGCTTACGATTGCAGAGGGCTGCCTTTCGCATTTTACGGAAGCCATTCTTGCCTGGGTGGACGGCCTCCGGCGGGAAGAACCGCTGCGGCCGGCCTTAACCCGGCTTATTCACGCCCTGCGGGCGGATTGCAACAATGCCCGGCTCTACCTGGTGCTGCTTACCGAATGTGCTACAGGGGATGAAGCCCTACGGGCGGCGGTGCAGCGGTGCACCCGGGAATGGGTGGTGCTGCTGGAAATGGGTACGCTCAAGCTGCAATCCCGGACCCAGTTGCTTGGGAAGCAGGCGGAGATGTTTTTTACGCTGTTTTCAGGTTGCCTGCTGCAGGACTTGGCGGGGAATTATGAGATTTGCGACGAATACTTGCTGGATGCCGTTCTGCCCGAACGCTGAAGGCACCATGCAAGAAGGCGAAGCGTTTGTACGCTTCGCCTTCTTTATTTTTATACTTGTTACATGTTGCGGCAGACCCTGCTTTGCAGGCGTCTGCTCCACAGAAAGCTGAGGATGGACATTAGGCATACGGCCAAGCCCGTTACAAAAAACCAGCCCTGCACGCCGATGCGTTCCGCCACCGGGCCGGAGATGACCAACCCCAGCGGCATGGACAATGACATGAGGCTGCCGATAAGAGAGAATACCCTGCCCTGGGCTTCCGGGGGAATGACCCGCTGGAGGGTGGCCATAAAGGGAATGCCATATACGTTGCCGCAGCCGCCCATGAGGCCGCAAACCCCCATAAATACCCAGAAAGCCCACATGTCCCGGGGAAGCAGGCCGCAGATGAGAGAGGTAAAGCCAAGCCCCAGCAGGCCCAGGTAAGCAATGGGAAGAGGATGCTTCGCCTTGCTTCCCACAGCGCCCATCAAGGCCGCAAAGGCCATCATGCCCCCGGCATAGGATAGTTCCACCAGGCTGGCGTGCCATGCGGAAGCATGAAAATAGCTGCTGGTCATTAGGGGATAGTAGGAGGAAAGGGGCAGAAAAAAGACCATGCACGCCGTGGCGCAGAGCGTCAAAAGCCAAAGCGCCTTCTCATGGGTCAGTGCCTGGAATCCGCCCTTGAGTTCGCGAAAGAAATGGGGCGCCTGGCCTTTCCGGGGGGACAATTCCCGAATGGGAACAAGGCCCATGAGCACGCTGGCCGCCACGGCGCCCACCGTATCCGTCAGCAGGATGGCCCACATGGGCAAAGCCGCAAACATAGCCGCGCCCAATACGGGCCCCAGCATAAAAGCGCCGGATTGCAAAAACTGATGCACGCTGTTGGCCAGCATCAATTCCTCCGCGGGAACGAGCATGGGCACGATGGCCTGCAAGGCCGGGGCATGGAATACGCTTCCTACGGCCCGGATGCCCACAACCAGGAAAACGGCCCAGTAGGGCGGCCGGCCCCCCAGAAAAACCATGGCAAAAACCAAGGCACAGAGCCCCATGGACAGGTCCGCCCAGATAGCTACCCGCTTGCGGGAAAGCCGATCGATAAAAACACCGGCAAAAGGACCCAGCAAAAGCTGGGGAAGGAAGGCTGCAAGCCCCGAAAATGCCAGCATGATGGGCGAATCGGTTTCGCTGGCCAGCCACCAGATCAGGGCAAATTGTACGGCCGAACTGCCGATAAGAGAAACGGTCTGCCCTGCGAAGATCGTATAAAAACCCCGTTTCCAGCCGGGCTGGGTCTGCTCCATGATGAATAACACCTCCCTGCATGAACAATATGCCAAATTCCGAATAAAAAGAAAGACCCGGAGTCCCCATGATAGCATGGGTTACACGGCATAGCAAGGCTCTATTCCGGGCGGGGATAGAGATCGATCTCCGTTTCCGGCAGCAAAGGCACCAGATCCAGCGGGGGAGGAGAAACCCATGGAGATGGTGTAGGAGACGAAGTGGGAGACGGGCTGGGGGACGGAGAGAGAGACGGGGTGGGGGACGGTGTGGCCACTGCCGTGGGGGTAGGCGTAGGATAATAGGGCGTTGGCGTGGAAGGCACCCAGATGGGCCAGCTCGGGGTAGGCGTTGGCCTAGGCGTAGGCTTCGCCGTTGGCCTGGGCGTAGCTGTGGGCTTCGCGGAGGGGCTGGCTGTTGGCAGAGGCGGGGCAAGGGTTGGGCCGGGGGATAGACTTGGGGCCGGCGAGACCCCGGATGGGGTGGGGGAGGACGAGGGGATAGGCGTGGGGATAGGCGTGGGGATAAGGACGAGTTCCGGCGCTTCCGGCTGCGGATTCGTTCCCTTGTACCGCAGGAGCCCCAGCACACCAATGAGACCAAGGCCCAATAAAGCGGCGGCCAGCCAGAGCCGCCCATGGCCTTTCCTGCCATAAGACGCACGGGCTGCCCGCCAGGTTCCATATCCGTACCGAAGTCGTTCCTTCCACCCCATGGAGGTAGTATGCCCGCGGTATCACATTTCCATCACATAACGGTAGAGCGGCCCCAAGGCCACGAAAGCATCCCGAATCTCTTCCAAGAGGGCAGGTTTGAGCGTGGGGGTAAGACGGTCGCAGGCGTAACACCAACTCAGACTTTTGCGGTTGAGGAAAGGTTTGAGCGCGGGGGGCGCGCCGGGCACCTTATCCCGCTTATAAGGCTGGCCGTCCAAGGCGAACTTGGCTAGGGACGGCGCTTGCGCATAGGATAAGAATCCGGCGGGATCGGCCAGAATACGCCTGCGCAGGCCGTTCATCATTTCCAAGTTGCTTTCGTACATACCCAGGCCGTAACCATAGCCTTGGGGGGTAATTTCAAAATAAAGCACAAAGCTTTCGCTCAGCCGATGCCCCGGCCTGCGGAAAGCCAGCCAAGCATGGTTCCGGTAAGGGCTTTTATCCCGGCTGAAGCGGGTGTCCCGGTAGATGCGGGAAAGGACGCTGGTCATACGGGGGTTGAAGGCGGGGTCAATGGAGAGGGCCGTAGGGAGCAACGCTTCCGCAAGCGCCCGCAACGGCTCTTGAACATTTTGCCTATAGCGGCCACGGTTAGCCTCGAAAAAGGCTTTGTTGTTGTTGAAAGCCAGTTCAATTAGAAATTTATAGGTATCTTCGTTAAACCCCTGAAAGGCTTGCTCCATAGGATGTTCGCTCCTTTTTTCAGCTAAGGCGTTTCCATGGCCGCGACCTTCTTTTCCGGCAACTGGGAAAGCACCAGCGCGCCCAGGATGAGCAGGCAGCCAATGGCCATACGACCGGTAAAAGCCTCCTTTAGAAAAATCACGCCGAAAAGACAACCAAAGGCGGATTCCGTGCTCATAAACAAGGAGGCGTAGGTGGGAGAGGCATATTTAATGCCGATATTCATCATGGTCAGGGCCAGGAGGGTGGCGCAGATGCCGCAATAGGCGAGCTCCCCTACCATTGCCGGCGTAAACCGGGAGGGAAAGGTTTCAAAGGCCAAAGCGCCAAGCCAGCTGAAGGCCGCCGCAAAGGCGAATTGAAGGCAGGTGAGCTGCATCACATCCCGGTCCGCAAAGGTATCTACGGCACAGATATGCATCGCATATAGTATGCCGCACAGGAGCGTGAGCATATCCCCCACGTTTACGCCGCTCTCCCCATCCAGGGAAAGCAGGGCAATGCCCAGCAACATGAACAGCGCCGCCAACATGATCCGCCTGGATGGGCGCAGACCCTTCCAAAGCCATACGAGCAAAGGCACCAACACCACGTATACAGCCGTAATCAGCGCATTTTTCCCTGCGGTGGTAAACATGAGCCCATACGTTTGGGCCGCAAAGGCCGTATAGAGGAAAAAACCCGTAACCAAGCCCCCAAGCAAGGTGCGCTTTTCCAGAGGATGCTTTTTGGAAAAGAGGGAATAGGAAAGGCCAAGGGCGCCCATGGTGAAACGGATGGCCAGAAGATAGTTTGTAGAAATGGAATCCAGTGCGTTTTTCATCACGACAAACCCACCGCCCCAGAGGGCCCCGGTGAGTAACAGCATACAATTTGCAAGGTTGCGCCTTGTTCTTTCATTGAACGACATCATATCCATAGGCTCCACTATAGCACAAGCGGCGCTTGGGAACAAGAGCCTCCGGGCTTCTGAAAAAAGATGGTTGACAGAAGGAAAAACGGATGCTATACTACGTCATGCGGTTAGTTACTTGAGTGGCTAACCAGATAACGAGGAGAGGAGTTGATCCTTTGATACTGGGTCTGGATGAGGACCGCCCCCTGTTTTTGCAGGTGGCGGAATTGCTGGAAGAAGCGATCCTCTCGGGTGCCTATCCTGAGGAAAGCCAAGTACCCTCCATTACCGAGCTATCGGTGAACTGCAAGATTAACCCGGCTACAGCCCTGAAGGGAGTGAACCTCTTGGTGGAGCAAGGCCTGCTTTATAAGAAAAGGGGGCTCGGTATGTTCGTATCCACCGGAGCCCGGGCACGGCTGGCGGAGGTGCGGCGAGGGCGCTTCTATGTAGGCTATATTGAACCCCTCCTGGAAGAGGCTCGCAAGCTGGGCCTTTCAAGGGAAGATGTGATGGAAATGATCCGAAAGGGAGCGGCGCAGGTATGATTGAAGTTAAAAACGTATCCAAACGCTTTGGGCAAGTGCAGGCCTTGGACGGCGTATCCTTGCAGTTGGAATCCCCTGGCATCTACGGCCTTTTGGGCAACAACGGCGCGGGAAAAACCACGCTGCTTAACATTCTCACCAGCAGGCTTTATCCGGACGCGGGGGAGGTCTTACTGGATAACGTTCCCGTGGCGGATAACGATTGGGCGCTGGGCAGGCTTTTTATGCTGGGGGAGAAGAACCTGTATCCGGAAGATATGCGGGTGGCCCGCGCTTTTGAAACGACCCGCTATTTTTATCCGGCCTTTTCCGAGGATCGAGCCAAGGAACTGGCCGAGCGGTTTGGGTTGAACATAAAGAGCAAGATCACAGCTCTTTCTACGGGGTACCGTTCCATTTTCCGCATTGTTTTAGCCATCTGCGTGGGCGCGCCCTATCTGCTGCTGGATGAGCCCGTGCTGGGCTTAGATGCCCGGCATAGGGATCTGTTTTACAAGCTTCTAATCGAGCTTTTTGCGGAGCGTTCCTGTTGTATCCTTCTTTCCACCCACCTGATCCAGGAGGCGGCCCCCTTCATCGGCCATGCCGTGATCTTACACCGGGGCCACATTCTTCGCAACGCACCGGCCGAAGAGCTTCTGGCCGGCACCCATACCGTAGCCGGGCCGGCCGGCGCCGTGGATGCATATTTGGCCAGCCGCAAGGTGCTGTCTGTTTCCAGCCTCGGCGGGCTGAAAACGGCTTACGTAGAAGGCGCCAAGCCTATGACCTGTCCGGCGGGCCTGGAATTGGGCCGGGCGGACCTGCAAGGATATTTTATTGCGCTCATGGAGGAGGAAAGCAAATGAAACGCATGAATCTCAAGGCTGCGCTGCTCTATGATCTATGGACCAGCCTGCGCAGCATCCGAATATTCATCATTGTTATGGCGCTCGTATGGCTTGCAGGCCTTATTATGGCCGTGGGCTTGGGAAGCGACAGTTTGCACTTAAACGGATTTGAAGTAGCGGCCGCCATCTTTGCCTTCGTGACGGGCATCGTATCCGTCCGGGAGGACTTGCGCCTTTTCCTGCAAAATGGTTGTGGCCGGCCCACCACTTTTGTGCTTCAGCTAATCTTGGCCGTGTTCCTGGCCATTGTTTTGGCGGTAACAGGCGGCTTGCTGCTGGAACTGTTCCGGCTTGTTAGCGGCTGGGTTGCCCCTCAAATCAAAATCGTTTCAATTTACCAGCTCATGGGCATGGCTGAGGGGAAGAACAGGGTTGCGGCCATGCTGAGCGGCATGGGCTATATTTTCTTCCAAAGCCTGCCTGCTTGTTTGGGGGGCATGGCGGTTTCCCTGCTCTATTACAGGCTCAACAAGCTGGGGAAGGTGGCTGTCTCCATTGCCGTGCCGGTTACGCTCTTCATTGGCATCCCCGTTTATTTGGGTACCCACCCGGTTGTGGCACACGCCCTGGCTTCGCTTATAGGCGGGTTTATTCACGCCTTTTCCAGCACGTTGGCCCTAACCGCTGTGCTATCTTTCGCTCTCGCTATTTTCTTTGCCTTGGGAAGCTGGCTACTTCTAAGACGTGCGCCTGTAAATTAACGGCGAAGCAAAGCATATAGGCATACCAAATAAAAGTAGGTCCGGCCCATTTTAAATGAGCCGGACCGTCGCTTTATGCGGGAATTAACGCAAGCCTAAAATCCATAAGAATAAGGCTCCATGGATCTTTTTTATATCCGAAAGGGCTTCATAACGCCTGGGCTGGCCGCCTGCGCCATCGTTAAGCGCCATAAATCCTTTGCCTTGCGGAGCAAGGGCGATATAATGGCCAAAAAGCCGGCAGCCCCGGCGGAAGATATACAGGACGATGTAAGCTTCGTGCCGCTTGATGGAAGCGGTTTGCCAATAGGTATGCAAACGGATGCCCCGTCCTTTCAGGTAGCGGCGGAGGGCAAAGGGACTGGTTCCCATCCGGCCGCCCAGCAGGGCGCTTTTACCCAAAACGGGAAAAATCTCATTGGCCGGAACAGGATACCCCAGCATCAGGCAGGCGTTGTAAACGGCGATGGCGCCGCAGCCGTTGGCCGCGATGCTGCCGTGCTTTCCATAGCTGCCGCGCTCCTTTGGGCAGGTTTTTTGGTTATGGATGGGCTCGAACATGGGCTAGCCCCTGCGCCGCAGAGCGGAAAATAAGACGATCACGGGGAAGATCTCCAAACGGCCCAGCAACATGTCCATGGAGAGTACGCACTTGGAAAAATAGGAAAGCGCACCGTAGTTGCCCGCAGGGCCCACAGCATCCAGACCGGGGCCGATGTTGCTTATGCAGGCAAGCACGCCGGAAAACGTGCTGGTGAAATCAAAATTATCCAGGGAGACCAGGAGCAAGGATACCATGATGATGGCCATGTACAAGGCGAAGAACACCAGGGTTCCATGAATCGTTTGATTTGCCACCGGCTTTTCATCCAGCGTAATGCGCCGGATGGAGCGGGGGTGAAGCATATGATGGATTTCCGCCAGGGAGGATTTGGCCAGGATAATGCAGCGGCTTACCTTGAGGCCGCCTCCCGTTCCACCTGCGCACCCGCCTATGAACATCACACCAAGCAGCAGGTTGCGGGACAATTGGGGCCACGCGGAAAAATTGGCCGTGGAAAAGCCCGTGGTGGAGATGATGGAGGATACCTGAAAGAAGGCGTAGCGCAGGGACTGGCCGCCGTACGCATGGTAAATATCAACCGCGATAACAAGGGTGACCGCCGCAATGATGCACAGGTAGTAGAGCAGCTCTTCATTTTTAAATACGGATTTGAACTGGCGCAGGAGCAGCAGGAAATAAAGGTTGAAGTTTATGCTGAAAAGCACCATGAACACGCCGATCACGATGTCTATATAAGCGCTGTTGTAATAGGCGATGCTGTTGTTCTTGCTGCCGAAGCCGCCGGTGCCCGCCGTGCCGAACGTATGGACGGCGGCATCAAAGGCAGGCATTCCACCCGCCATCAGCAGGCCCATTTGCAGCAGGGTCATCACGATATAGATGCGGTAAAGAATGGCCGCGGTGTTGCGTGTGCGGGGAACCAGTTTGGAAACCAAGGGCCCGGGAACTTCCGCTCGCATAATGTGAATGGAACGGTCCTCCACCGTGGGTAAAACGGCCAGAATAAACACCAGCACACCCATGCCGCCGATCCAATGGGTAAAGCTGCGCCAAAAGAGGAGGCCTTTGCTCATGGCTTCTACATTGGATAAAATGGAGGCGCCGGTGGTGGTAAAGCCTGAAACGGTTTCAAAAAGGGCGTCCACATAATGGGGGATCTCCCCGGAGAGCACAAAGGGCAGCGCACCAAATGCGGACATGGCAATCCAAGTGAGCGCCACGGCCACAAACCCTTCCCTGGCGTAAAATCCGTTGGAACGAACGGGGAATAGCCGCAGCGCCCCGCCGCAAATAACCAATAGGCCCAGGGTTTGCATAAAAGGTACGGGGTTTTCGTGATAATAAAAGGCTACGCTCAGGGGCAGAAGCAAAAGGGCCGCTTCCGTGAGCAGAGCATAGCTCAAAATTCTTATTGTAAGCCGGTAGTTCATGCTATCGCCTCCGCGTCCGGAGCCGGGCCCGGGTGATACTTTGAATTTATAATATCATATATGGCCAAAATGTGCACGGCCGGGAAGGGTTCCCCCCTGGCCGTTCAGATGTCATCCAATATGGTATCCATTTCCTGCAATCCCTGTAAAGTCGTAACGATGATAACCGAGTCCCCAGGCTCAATCATGTCCTCGCCGCCTGGAATGATGCACTTGCCGCGGCGGATAATAGCCCCGATGAGCACGTTCTTGCGGATGGACAGGTCTTTAAGGGGTACCCCGGCGCATAGGGAACCGGCCCGCACCCGAAATTCCAGGGCTTCCACATGGCCGTCCGCCAGGGGATAAAGGGTTTCCACATTGCTGCCCGAGGCGTTTTGCATGGCCCTTACATAGCTGAGAATCCGCTGGGTGGCCACGGATTTGGGAGAGATGAACCCCTCCAAGCCGGAGCCGTTCAGCATATTGATGAAACGCCCATTGTTCACCTTGGTAATCACTTTGTCAACCTTGCAGGATTGAGCATACATGGAGAGAATGATGTTTTCCTCATCAATCCCCGTAAGCGAAATAAAGGCATCCACGGTATGGAGCCCCTCTTCATGCAGAAGTTCCTGGTCGGTGCCGTCCCCGTGGAGAATCTCCGCCTTGGGAAAAAGCTCGCTGAGGGCATGGCAACGGGCCTCGTCCCGCTCAATGATCTTTACCTGTATGCCGCTATCCAGCAATTGGCTGGCCAAATAATGCGCGATACGGCCACCGCCAACGATCATGATGCTTTTCGCACGGCGCTGCAGCATGCCGGTCGCCCTGAAAAATGCGCTAATATCATGAGGCGCCGCAACCACGTTTAGCCTATCCCCTTCTTGGATGATAAAATCCCCCCGGGGGATATGGGGCTGGTCGTCCCGGCTGACCACGCAAACGAGAACCCGGGTTTGAAACTTGCGGTTCAGCTCCATCAAGGCAAGGCCGATCAAGGGGCTGCCATCCTTTACCTTAAATTCAACGATCTCCACTCTGCCTTTGGCAAAGGAATCCACATTGATGGCCGCTGAGAAGCGCAGCATGCGGGAGATATCCACGGCGGCGGCCATTTCGGGGTTCACCGTCATGGAAAGGCCAAGTTCCTCCTTTAGGAAGAGCATCTGCTTTTGATATTCCGGATCCCGCACCCGTGCGATGGTATGCTTCGCACCCAGCTTTTTGGCTACCATGCAGCATAGCATATTGATTTCATCCCGGCTGGTGGCTGCGATGAGCAGGTCCGCCTTTGGCACGCCCGCTTCTATTTGTACGCTGTAGTTTACGCCATTCCCCTCCACACAGAACACGTCTTGGGCGTTCATGGACTGGGCTAGGCTTTCCGGTCGGTTGTCGATTACGGTAACGTCGTGGCCCTCTTTGGACAGGTGTTCGGTAAGGGTGTAACCCACCTTTCCATCCCCCACGATCACAATGTTCATATTACCCCGATCCTCCCCACATTGTATCGATATCTATCATATCATCAATTCGGATAAAACGATATACAGATTTTCACCCAAATGCAGGGAGAAATCCCCATGGAAGGATGTTTGTTTTACAGCATAGAAAACCGCCGGCGGGCAAGGCCCGCCGGCGGCGTGTATCGGGAGACGGCACATTGCCAGTGTGGTTTCGTGAGATGCGGAGCGGTAAGAACCGCCCCGCATGGTTAGTTGATGTTACGCGTTGACCTTCTTGACGGCCACAGCAGCGGCGACGATGGCGACCATGATCATGGCAAAGCCAATCACGCTGGCGTTGTCACCGGTCTTCGGGATGGAGATGGTGGGGTCAAGGATGATGGGGGTGCTGTTAGCCTTCCAGGTAGCCTCGGAAGTGGTCTTGTAAGCGAAGCCGGCGAAAGCGCGGAGGTTGTCATCGCTCATGTAGACCTTACCGTCGGAGATGTCAGCAGCGGTGATGCCAAGGTAGGTGTACAGCTTGGCAACAAACTGAGCATCGGTGCCGGCCACGGCAACGGCGGAAACTTTGCCATTGCTGGAGTCACGGGTGAAGGTGACGGTGTTGGCGGCGGTGGAATCAGCAAAGATAACGGTGGTCGCGGTGGTGCTTACAGTGTAATCGCCAACCGTGAAGGGACCGGCCAGAGGACGCTCGGAAACGACCTTAGCGGAAACCTTGGCGGTTTCGGTATCCTGGCAGGTGAAGTTATACACAGGGGAAACGGGGGACAGGTTGCTGATGGTATCAAAGGTCTGGGTGGCGTTGTCATAGTAGTAAACGCCAGCGGCCAAAGCGGAGATATCCAGGTCGGCAACGGGGGTGGCGGCGCCGCCGATAGCGGTGAAGGAAACGGTAGCCTTCGCATTGATGCGAACGTTATCGGTGGCCTTCAGATCGGGCACGGTCAGCTTGATGGCAAAATACACATCAGCGCCGTTTACCGCGGTAGCGTTGGGATCTACATTGTAGGTAGAGGAGCCCAGAGCGCCGGTGGAACGGGTGAACTTGACAACTTCGATTTTGTAGCCGAAAGCATCGGAAGCGGGGGCAGCCTTATCCCAGGCGCCGGCAAAAGCAACGGAAGCGACGGAAAGAACCATCGCAACTGCCAGAACGATAGAAAAGAGTTTTTTCATGGTCTTTTATTCCCTTTCAAAAAGTTTATTGTGCCGTTTCCCTCTGCACAGTCCAATATTATTTCTTTTTTGTAATAAAGTCAATGCAAACATTTAATTAAAATGAAATATAATTGACATAAATATGGGATTATGAAAGGTTCTATACAAAATAGCGAAAATTTATAGGTAAAATAAAAATATTCCGGCATGCGGAATATTTCATACAGACCCGATAGTTTATGCCGGAAAGGTCAGATAATCTGCGCTGCCAGGCGGGCCAACTCCGCGGGGGTCTCCTTACAGCCGGAAGAGACCCAGCGGCGCAGAAGATTTTCATAGCCTCCCACCAAAAAGATTGCTTGATAGGCGATGAAGGACTCCTCCATCTTAGGGTAACGCAGGTGTAAGGCCGCCGTAACCCATTCCACACAAAGGGAGCGCAGGTCATGCATAAAAGAACGATCCCCAAACTCTCCCGCCAGCACTTCGAAACAGGAACGGGATGCTTGCATGTAGGCAAACAAATCCGTCAAGAGCGGAATCGGATTTTTTGCAAATTCCGCCGGCGTATGCCTGCTAAGGAGCCCATCCATCTCAGAATAAATGGTCTCTTCCAACTGAAGAAGTACATCCGCCGGGTCCTTGAAATGAACATAGACCGTGGCCCTGGCCACATCCGCATGCTCGGCCAGTTCTTTCACGGTGATATCGGCTAGGGGCTTAACCTGTAGCAGACTCAATAACCCATCTTGCAACAGCTTGCGTGTGCGACGTACACGGCGATCCGTACCGCTTGGCATAGCTACTTTTCCTTCCCATACACCCATTAATGATCCATTAAAATTCTAATATTAAGAATAAGCTCGATAATAGATTATGTCAAGGATAATTGACTTATATATTCTGCAAAACAAAAAAAGACCCATAAAGGCCTTTTGGAATTTGGAATATTATCTGGAGCGTTCGGCTTCGCGACGGGCCTTATCTTTGCGGCGCGCACCAATATAGCCCGTGCCTACAACCAGGAGGGCGCCCACCAGGTCCACAATCAGATCTTTCATGGTATCCCGCAAAGCGGCGCGGCCCACCAGCTCCACACCGTTTTCCAAGCGGAACTTTTGCATGTTCAGGCCCAGGAGACCGTCGAAGGTGAATTCGTAAATTTCCCAAAGCGCGCCCACCGTCATGGCGAAGCACAGGGCAAAGATGGCAATGAACTTAGGCCCTAATTTTACAGGAACGCCCCGCACCTCGTTGAGCTGGTCCACCACAACGAAGCCCAAGGCGCCCAGCATGCCGCCGCTGAACGTATGAAGCCAGGTGTCCCAATTTGGAACCAGATAGTAAAAATTACGCACTTCACCCAAATAAATGGCGCAGTAGAGAAAAATAAAATAGAGGATATGCATAAAATCCGGAATCGGCCAAGTCCAACGTCGCTGGAGCACGGAGGGTACGAACATGACAAGCAGCCCGAGGCAGCACTGGGAGAGCATCAGAATGTAATCGCTGCGCACGCGAACGGATTCGTCCGCGCCGGTTTCAGGCGCCATCGCCAGGCACATGGCCGAATAAACAATAGAGCCTGCCAACGTGATGGCCAGCAGAATGGCGATGATGGTTTTTGCATCGGGCCGTTTTTTGAACATTTTCGTTACCTCCGAATATACCCATGAATTGGATTCCGCCATGCCGCATGAAAAAGGCCAACGGCGTGAATTCTAAAAAAAAAGGAGCTGTTTCCCCATGAAAAAAAGCAAACGAAACGACTATCCCAACATTACATCCACAAATTCTTCTATGGAAACCACCGGGCTGATGCCCACGCCGCCCCAGAACGATGCGGAGATGGAATCCTACGAGGATTTGGCCGGGATGGCCATACCGAAAAAGAAAAAGAAAAAATGAGGAGATGTGTCCGAACAACAGCGGCCCGGCGCAGTTTGCATGCACCGGGCCGCCGACGGTTAAAGTTCCAGTTTGCAATCCCCATCCTTGATCCATCCCGCTTTGCGCAGGGGGAAAGCCAGAATGGGCGTAAGCACGGCGGGCAGAACGAAGCATACCAGCGCCAGGCCAAGCCAACTCATGCCGCTGCCGAAACCAGGGGCCGCGGCCACGCCGATGGGCCCAACCAAGCCGCAGGTGCCCATGCCGCTGGCTACGGCTATGCCGTTTCCCATGCGGAAGATGCAGGTGGCAATGGGGCCGGTAATGGCGGCAGCCAGGGTGGGGGGGATCCAGATCCTAGGGTTATGGGCAATGTTGCCCATTTGCAGCATGCTGGTGCCCAGACCCTGGGCAACTATGCCGCCCCATCCGTTTTCGCGGAAGCTCATCACCGCAAACCCTACCATTTGGGCGCAGCAGCCGGCGGTGGCCGCGCCGCCCGCCAGGCCCGTCAAGCCCAGGGCCGCGCACAGGGCAGCGCTGGAGATGGGAAGGGTGAGCACCATGCCCACGATGACCGATACCAGAATGCCCATGAAGAAAGGCTCCAATTCCGTGGCATGCATGATCAAAGCGCCGAAGGCGTTCATAATGGCGTTTACCCCAGGCCCGATCAAGGCGGCTACGGCGCAGCCGGAAAGGATGGTTATGGTAGGGGTAACCAGAATGTCCACTTTGGTTTCTTTGGAAACGAGCTTACCGAGTTCCACCGCAACAATGGCGGCAAAAAGCGTGCCCAAAGGGCCGCCCAGGGAATTGCCGGCCGCGCCAACGGCGCATAGGCAAAAGAGAACCAGAGAGGGCGCGTGCAGGGCAAAGCCGATGGCAACCGCCATGGCCGGGCCAGCTGCGGCCGAGCAAAAGCCCGATGCATTTTCAAGGAAAGTCCATCCCGTTTGGTCGGCAAGCGTATGAAAGATGGTGCCAATCAGCAGGGAAGCGAATAAGCCGAAAGCCATGGCGCCCATTGCATCCACAAAATACCGTTTAAAGCTGATTTCAACCTGTTTGCGCGCTAGAAAAGCACGCAGGCTATTGTGTGCATTATCCATAGTAGACAACCCCCCGAGGCATATTTCCATTAGTATACCACATCTTGCCCCCTTCTGCGCAAACAGTCGAATATGTTGTTTGGACAGAAATAAGGGAACTCGCAAAAAATGTAGACGTTTTGGGCATTTTAAGGCCTTTTGGCCCTTTCGGCAGAAGATACCAAACTTTGCAAAAATCTCCCTAAGGGGCGACAAAACACGGCAATATTGTTCCCTATCGCCGCGAATGGAGCGGTGTTACAATCCAATCATCAGAAACCGCAACTATATTTTATGAAACGGGCAAAAACGCCAGCGCACGTTCCATAAAAGGAAAAAATACAGAAGCATGGAGGCATATTATGGCAAAGTATCGTATCCTTTTGGCAGACAGCAGCACCCAGTTTCAAAACGCCGTCCGGGAACATCTTCTCACACAGGAGAACATCGACCGGGTGGATGTAGTGAATGACGGTCAGGCAGCGTTGGACGCCATGGCCGCCACTCACTACGACGTATTGCTTTGCGATCTGATCATGCCCCGCATGGATGGGTTCGAGCTGCTGGAGCGGCTCTCCGGCGGACTGGTCGAAACGCCACCCGCCACCATCGTGGTCAGCGCCATGCGGCATGAGGATATGGTGCGTCAGGCCTGTACATTGGGAGCCCGCTACTTCATGGTAAAACCCGTAGACCCGGACACCTTATATAAACGCATTCTCGATATGCTGGAAAACACCTATACCCAGCGTTCCCAAACCTGCACCATGGGGAACCGGCCCCAGACCTTGGATGAAAAGATCGCTTCGATTTTTCTCGTTATTGGAATCCCCGCGCACATCAAGGGCTATCATTACCTGCGGGAGGCCGTTCGCATGGTCTATTATGAACCCGGCCTTATCAATCGCATTACCAAGGAGCTCTATCCGGGCATCGCAAAAAGGTTCCAGACATCCGCATCCAAGGTGGAGCGTGCGATCCGCCACGCCATCGAGGTGGCATGGACCCGGGGGAAAATCGAGAACATCAATCAGATCTTTGGCTATAATATCTATTCAAAAAATGATAAGCCCACCAACGGGGAATTCATCGCGCTGGTAGCGGATAAGCTCATCATGGAGAATGCGCGGGAGAGCGCAGGCAGGCCTGAAATTCAAAATGTAATTTAAAAACACAAAACTGGCATGAGAGAATTCCTGCAAAAAAACCGAGAAAAAACTTTTCGCGCCGCGCAAGATATGTGCGGCGCAAGCTGAATAAAAATACATATTATTATCTTAAGACCCCTCTTTTCCACATGTCGGAGGGACAAAAATCATCCTAAGCATGGATAACCGTGTGGATAATGTTGATAAGTCGGTCATAATCCCCAGTATTTTATTCATTATATACAAATTGAGACTGGTTGAAAAATATGCTCAAAGTATGAATTTGCAGGGCAAAATTCGCCGGAATTAAAAAATTGTCCTGCATTTTGTGCTAGAAGGGGCATAGGCGGGCATATTCTTTTATACCCACTAGTAGAGAGGAGCAAGGTTGCATGGAGCTGATTTGGACAGATCTCATGGCGGAACGCGTGGTATATTGCGGTGTGGCCCAAGCGCTGGTGGAAGGGGACATCCCCCAGATCGAAGGGCGGCCTGCCAAGGAGATTCTAAGCGCCACGGGGGATGTGGCGCTTTCGGGCGCGGAAACAGCCGCGGGGGCCGTGCGCCTTTCGGGCGAAGTGCGTCTGCATCTGATCTGCGCGGGAGATGGTGGGGTATTTGCCTTCACATCCCGGGCGGCCTTCCGCCATACGGTACAGGTAGAAGGCGCGCAGGCCGGAATGCCCATAAAAGCAGGGCCGATCCTACAGGCCATGGAAGTAAAATTGGAAGGTGGGCGCATTATGCTAAGCGCCGAGGTGGACATTGCCATCCGGGTAACGGACAATAGGCCCATCAAAGCCCTTTCCGGCCTGGAGGGGATACAGGATCTGGAGATGCAGGGAAGAAGCATTACCCTGGCTAAGCGCCAGGAAGTCTTTCGGGATGTGCTTTCCCTTCGGGAAGAAATGGATGCGGCGGATGCCCATAGCGTGCTGCAGTACGATATTGTACCCTCCCTGCGGGAAATTCAGAGCGAGGGCCGCGGGGTAGAAATTTCTGGCAGCTTGACGGTATCCGCGCTGGTGCAAGGCGAGGAAGGCCGGCTATTCCAATTGACCCAGAATATACCGTTTACAGAAACCTTGGATGTGATCGTCGGAAGCGATTTAAGTGTGGAGTTAACCATTGAAACTTCCCAGGTGCGGGTAGCGGAGGAGTTTGGCCTGTTGGTTGTGGAGGCGCGGCTGCTGGTGTGTCTCTACGGGATTGAACACATGGAAGTTACGCTTCCCCAGGATCTGTTCAGCCCCAGCATGGCTTTTGACTGTGCCCGGGAAACCCTTCGCCTATGCGCGGATATGGGACCCTTATCCCACCGCCACACCCTGCATGAAACGGTAAGCATTCCGGCGGGGCTGCCGGAAGCGAGCCGGGTGCTTTATGCAGCCGTGCGGCCTGTGATTACCACCTGTAATATAACGGAAGAGCGCTTGTGCATAGAAGGCCTTCTGGTAACCCGGGTAATTTATGAGAGTGAGAGCGGCACCCTGTTCGCCTTTACGGAGGATATCCCCTTTGAGTGCTGCTGCCCCGCGCAGGGCGCCACGGATGCCATCCCTTCCGCGATGGCCACGGCAACGGCGGCTGGCAGCGGACGTTCCCTGGAAATGAGCTTTTCCATCCAGATTTGGGCATCCATGGCATTCCAGCGGACGGAAACCGTGGTGACGGGGATTCAGGAAAGTCAACGCCAGGCCCCGCCCCAAGGAATCATCGTCTATTTTGCCGGGGCCGGGGAAACCTTATATGATGTGGCAAAACGGTTCTTAGTTCCCAGGCAGGCGCTTATCGAAGCCTGGGACGGCCAAACCGAGACCTTGGAAGAAGGACAGAAGCTGGTGTTTTTGCGATAAAAGCTTTTGGGAAACCGGTATGCCTCCTAACCGACACGGCCCGGCGCTGATCCCATGCGCCGGGTCAAGTTTTAGTTGACAGCCCCGGCGCATGGGAAAAGCCGCCCGGGGCATGGTATAAATTACTATTGGTCATCGCATTCCAGGCAGCATGGAAAACCTTAATTTAAGAAGGAAAGGGTTTTCTTTTTTTACGCCCTGCCAGAGGGGATGAAATCCCCCCTGAATATGCTATAATAAGGAAAATGTCCGAAGAGGAGGAACAAAATGTCGCTTAAAACGCGAAGCGAGATGGATCCCGGCCATATGTGGGATCTTACCCATATTTTCGATACCAAGGCGGCTTGGGAGGCAGCCTATCAAGCGCTTGCAGGCAAGATCGGCGCCATGGAAAAGCACCGGGGCAAGCTGGGCACGACCCAAGGGGTCAGGCTGGCCCTGGATGCATACTATACCCTGGCGGAAGAGGCGGAGCGGGTATACCTTTATGCCGAACTCCAAAAAGCGGGGGATAATGGAGATCAAACCTTCCAGGCCATGCAGGATCGATCCTTGGGCCTGCTGGTAGAGCTGGGGGCGGCGGCCAGCTTCCACACCCCGGAGCGGGCCGCCCTTCCGGAAGAGACCCTTCGGGCCTATCTGCTGGAGGAGACGCTTGCCCCATACCACCACGGTATCGCGGATATCATCAGGGGGCGGGCCCATGTGCTCAATGCCGAACAGGAACATATGCTGGCTCTGCTGGCGGACGCCGCGCAAACGCCGGACAACGGCTTCACAATGCTTTCTACGGTGGATATGTCCTTCCCGCAAATCGAAAACGAGGCAGGGGAACTGGTGCAGCTGACCCATGGGAATTACAACTTGTTCCGGGAGAGCCGGAACCGGGCGGTGCGCAAGCGTTCCTTTGAGGCTTACCATGGGGAGTTTGGAAAGTACAGCAACACCTTTGCCGCCCTTTATGCCGGCAGCGTAAAGCTGGATGGGTACTTCGCCAAGGTGCGCAGGTATGAAAGCGCCGTGAACCAGGCCCTTTTCAGCAATGCCGTGCCGGAAGCCGTATACCATAGCCTTATCGAAGCCGTGCATAAGAGTTTCCCCGCCATGGCACGATATTTAGCTCTGCGCAAACGGGTCCTGGGCTTGGACGAACTTCATATGTACGATCTCTATTGTCCCATGGTGGAAGGGATGGAAGCTTCCTATACCCTGGAGCAGGCGCAGGCGCTGGTAAAGGCGGCCATGGCCCCCCTGGGGCCCGAATATGGCGCGCTGCTGGAAAAAGCTTTTGCCGGCCGATGGATCGATGCCTATGAAAACAAGGGAAAGACCACGGGAGCTTTCTCCTGCGGCGTATATGGAGTGCACCCCTATGTGCTGCTCAACTTCACAAACACCCTGGACGATGTCTTTACCCTCGCCCATGAATTGGGCCACGCCCTCCATTCCTATCGGTCGGATGCGGCTCAATCCTATGCAAACCACGATTACGCCATCTTTGTGGCGGAAGTGGCGTCCACAGTAAATGAGGTGCTGCTTACGCTGCATCTTTTGGATACGGAAAAAGACCCACGGCGACGGGCCTATTACCTCAACCATTTCCTGGAAGGCTTTAGGACCACCCTTTACCGGCAGACCCTGTTTGCGGAGTTTGAAATGGAAACCCATGCCATGGCCCAGCGGGGCGAGGCACTTACGCCGGAAGCTTTGAACGGACTTTACCGGCGTCTAAACGAAGACTATTATGCCGGAACCGTAGTGGATGCCCTGCAGGATTTGGAATGGGCCAGAATTCCGCATTTTTACAACGCCTTCTATGTGTATCAATATGCCACGGGCTTTAGCGCGGCGGTGGATATCGCCGCCCGCATCCGCAAAACCGGGGATGCGGCAGGCTATTTGCGCTTCCTTTCCACAGGCGGCAGCGACTATCCCATTGAGGAGCTCAAGCTTGCGGGCGTGGATCTGAGCAACCCTGCCACGGTGGAACACGCGCTTTCCGTATTCGCCCAAAGTGTGGAGGAGCTTGAAGGGCTGCTCCGGAAAATAAACGAAAAATAAAGATGACGACAAAGGAGTAAAGCATCATGACCTACGATGTGGATCAAAAAGAAATGCGGGCTTATATCCTGGATAAGTTTAAAAAGGAAGGGGACTTCGATTTCCTCAAGGAAGGGGAAATGGAGACCATGCTGGAGGCCATGCTGGCTGCCGACGGCGCATATATGGCTACCGTGCCGGAGGATGGGGAATATGATGACGACGCGGCCTATGAAGCCATCTTTGCGGATTTGCAGAACCGCTTCCCGGGCTACAAAATGTATGCCATGCGTTTAGCGGAGGATTATCTGGATTTCGCCGAGGAGTATCTTGTGAGCGTGGATGCTATCGAGTGGGATTAAGCGGCCCCGAAACGGGCAGGCAAGGTTTATGCCAACCGCCGAGAGACACTTGAAGGTTATTGGACAAAAAATGGCGCTCACCCTTCGGGCAAGCGCCATTTTTGTTGCATGCTAACCTTTTTTATTCCTTACTCCTGCTTTTTCAGCCGGGCAATGGCGGCCTTATAACCGTCCGCCCCATATAAAAGGCATTTATTTACCCGGGAGATGGTAGCCGTAGAAGCCCCCGTTCGTTCGGCAATGGCCGTATACCGCTCTCCCTTGTCCAGCAGCTCCGCCACTTGCAGGCGCTGTGCCAAAGCCTGAATTTCCCCCACGGTGGCTACATCGTCAAAAAAACGGTAGTAGTCTTCCAGGTCTTTGAGGGTAAGCAAAGCTTCAAACAGCCTGTCCACCATGGGGGATTCCATTTTACTATGGTACATAGAGCGCCTTCCTTTCTATATGTTAAAGAACTGCCTTAAGAAAATTCTGAAGCCTTTCGGACTTCGGCGCGCCAAATATGGCATCCGGAGGGCCTTCCTCCGCAATCACACCGCCATCCATGAAAATGACCCGGCTGGATACCTCCCGGGCAAAGCCCATTTCATGGGTTACGATCACCATGGTCACATTCCGGGCGGCCAGGCGGCGGATCGCCTGCAAAACCTCCCCGGAAATTTCAGGGTCCAGGGCGCTGGTGGGTTCGTCGAAGCAAAGAATGTCCGGCTTAAGGGCCAGGGCGCGGGCAATGGCCACCCGCTGCTGCTGCCCGCCCGAAAGCTGATGGGGATAGAAATCCAGCTTATCCGAAAGGCCCACCTGATCCAGCAGAGCTTTGCCCTCTTCTTGAATCCCAGCCAGAATGCGGGCTCGATCACGGCTGAAATCCGGCAGATCCCTAGCCAATAGATCGCTTGCCAGGGTCACATTTTGCAAAGCCGTATATTGGGGAAACAGGTTGAAGCATTGAAAGACCAGCCCAAAATGGAGCCGCTTCCTTCGGATATCCGCTTCTCGTTGGGTAGCGGGGTCCGCCGCATCAAAAAGAAGCTGCCCTTTTACGAGAATTTGGCCCCAACTGGGCGTTTCCAAAAAGTTGAGGCAGCGCAAAAGGGTGGTCTTTCCGCTGCCGGATGAACCGATGATAGAAAGAACCTCGCCTTTGGCAAGGGAAAAGCCGATTCCGTTGAGAACCTCCACGGCGCCAAAGCACTTTTTCAGATCCCGGATTTCCAGAATGGGTGCGTGTAAAGTTTCCATTGATATCCTCCTAAACCCGGAAATAGCTTAGCTTACGCTCCGTATAGCCCAGCAGCAGCGTAAGCAGGCCGCAGAAGACCAGATAAAATATCATGCTGTAGAACAAAGGCCAGATAATAGCATACGTGGCAATATATTCCTGCGCCATCATAATGAGTTCTTTTACCGCAATGATGCGGGCTAGGGAAGTATCCTTGGCCAAGGTGATGATTTCATTACCCATGGGAGGGACGATACGCTTGACTACCTGCAAAAGAATAACCTTGAAAAAAATTTGGGTTTTTGTCATCCCTAAGACTTGGCCGGCTTCGTATTGCCCTCTGGGGATGGACTCAATTCCGCCCCTGTAAATTTCGGAAAAATAGGCGGCATAATTGATGACAAAGGCTACCAGCACCGCTTCGGTGCGTCCCATGGCATCCCAACCCCAAATCAAACCCGGCCCATAAAAGACGAGGATCACCTGCAACATCAGCGGGGTGCTGCGGATGATCCACACAAAGGTTTTTGAAATATAGCGCAGGGGCTTAAAAGCACTCATGGAGCAAAATGCGATGAGTAAGCCCAGGGGCAAGGCACATACCAAGGTGATGAGGAAGATCTCGAAAGTGAGGTAGAAGCCCTGCAGCAGGCGCAGTGTAACGGAGATAAAACTCATACGATACCTCTTGGTGCGGCTTTGGGGCGGCTATTTTGCCGCCCCTGCGCATGATTCTATAGAAATTTGATTATTGGTTGGAAAGCAAGCTGTCGGTGAGGCCATAGGTTGCGGCAATGGAATCCAGGGTGCCGTCCGCAATGAGCTCGGCGATGATTTCATTGGCCTTGGGAATGATGTTGCTGCCTACCCGGAAGCCGATCGCATATTCTTCTACGGCCAGCTCTAGGTTCGGGAGGATCATCAACTCGCTATAATCCGTGCCTTCGCCAACCATAGCCTTGGCCATAACGTAATCGATCACGGCGGCATCGGCCGTACCGGCTTTCACTTCCATGAGGGCGTCGGCCTGCTTGGGAACGGCTGTGTAAGAGGCACTCTTCAGGGATTCATCGGCTTGGATGGCGGATTCACCCGCGCTGCCCACCTCGGCGACCAGGTTAGCGGAGGCCAGGGAAGCGGTATCCTTGTAAGTATCGGCCTTGTCGGCTTTGATGACCACAACTTGCATGTTTTTGATGTAGCTGTCGCTAAAGCCGATGTTCTCCTTGCGCTCTTCGGTTACGGTGAGGCCGTTCCAAATGCAATCGATATTCTTGGCGGCCAGCTCTACCTCTTTGGTGTCCCAGTTAATCTCGATAAACTCGGGGGTTACGCCCAGTTTCTCGCACAGAGCCGTGGAAAATTCCGTTTCAAAGCCTACGAGTTTGCCATTATCATCGTAGTAGTTCATGGGGGAGAAAATGGTGATGCCGATTTTGAGCTTGCCGGTGCTCGTAACATAGGCCAAATCGTCCTCGGCGGCAGGTTCAGCGGGCGCGGCCTCCTCGGCGGCGGGTTCGGCGGCAGCGGGTTCAGCGGGCGCGGGCTCCGCGGCGGCGGGCTGGGCACAACCCAGGACCAGGGTGGCCAACATCAACAGGGCAAGGGCAAGAGCAATTTTCTTCATGGGTCAACATCTCCTTACTAAGTATTTTGCATGTATCCGGGCCGTTGAAGGCTCGACGTACAAATGATACCACAACACTTTAACAAAGTAAAGTACTAAAATATAGGCATCTGTTTTTCGGAATATGGCAACCCGTAGTTCTACTATATGATTTCGTGGATGAAAAGATAAATCAAGTTAGCTAAGTAAAGTGTTTTCGAATAGTTTCAATAAAATTATCATACCAACAATTGCGCCAAATATCAATATACTCCTGCGAGGGAGACGCTGTTGCTTTTTAGCCCCGTTATCCGCCTTATGGGAGATTACATTATATTTTATTTTGCAAAGCGCGGGGTTTCATTGTATGATATATATAGAAAAGTTTGGGATGAGGTTCTCTCGTGCCCTGAAGTCTTATAAAAGAAAAATAAATCAACAACCAATGGAGGCATGTATATGACCAAGTACGAAAACCCCATCGGCGTGAAGGTGCCCGAACTTCTGCTGCCCTCTGCCAAAGTGAATATGTCCAAATGGGCTGTGGTCGCTTGCGACCAGTATACCTCGCAGCCCGCTTATTGGAATGAGACGGAGCGCATTGCTGCAGACGCGCCCAGCGCCCTTCGGATCATGTTGCCGGAAATCTATTTGGACAAGCCCGACGAGGCCGCCCGCATCGAGAGCATCAATGCCCATATGAAGGAATATATGGAGCAGGGTGTGCTGGAAAGCAAGGGCGAGGGCTTTGCCTATGTGCGCCGCACCGTAGACGGCAGAACCCGCCAGGGCCTGATCGTGGCGCTGGATTTGGAAAATTACGACTATACCAAGGGCTCCACCACGCTTATCCGCGCAACGGAGGGTACCATTGTGGAGCGGATCCCGCCAAGGCTCCGTATCCGCAAGGACGCGCCGCTGGAAATGCCCCATATCCTCGTTCTCATAGACGACCCGGAGAAGACCGTTATCGAGCCCATCGGTAAGCAATTGGATAAAACCCAGAAGCTTTATGATTTCGACCTGATGCAAAAGGGCGGCCATATAGAAGGCTATTTGGTGCATGAGCCCGCGCAGATTCAGGCCGTTCTTTCCGCGCTGGAGGCGCTGGTGGAACCCGAGGCTTATGCCAAGAAGTACGGCACGGACCAGCCCCCCCTCCTCTTCGCCATGGGTGACGGCAACCATTCGTTTGCCACGGCCAAGGCCAATTGGGAGCGCATCAAAACCGAGCAGGGCCTGACGGCCCAGGATATGCATCCAGCCCGCTACGCCCTTGTGGAGCTGGAGAATGTGCATGATACGGGCATCATCTTTGAGCCCATTCACCGGGTGCTTTTCAATGTGCCGGAAAACGGGCTCGCCTGGCTGCAGAATAAACTGGCGGAGCAAAACAACGGCTGCGAAAAGCTGGCCTTTGCTTCCATGCAGGAGCTGCGCGCTGCCATGGCGGGCAAGCCGGGCCATGCGCTTCCCTTTGTAACGGAGAAGGGCGTGGGCTGCCTGTATGTGAGCGCGCCTGTAGCCCAGCTAGAGGTGGGCACGCTGCAAAATGCACTGGACCTGCTGCTCAAGCAATTCCCGGGCTGCACCATCGATTACATTCATGGCGAGGACGTCGTGCTGGAGCTGGGCGGAAAGCCCGGAAACATGGGATTCCTTCTTCCTCCCATGGATAAGAGCGCGTTCTTCCGCACCGTTATTTTCGACGGCGCCCTTCCCCGCAAAACCTTCTCCATGGGCGAAGCCCACGAGAAGCGTTATTACCTGGAATGCCGCCGGATAGACGGTTAACAGAAGGCCTTTCATGGGATTGACCGCTTGCTTCCGCTTTGGCGGGGGCGCGCAAAGCGACGAACGAATATAGGAACGAGCGGCGGATGCGTTCAGCTCCGCCGCCTCTTTTTTAAACATGCAATCATTTTTTCATTCCGTATCCGCCGTGCTGGTTATCCTGCTGCTTACAGCAACAGGCTATTTTCTAGGCCGCATCGGCTATATCCGCCCCGAACACAAGGCTATGCTGCCCAAGCTTGTGGTTAATGTGGCCCTGCCATGCATGTGTTTGAGCAACTTGACCCGGAATTTTACCCATGCTTCCCTGGCGGAGATGGGGTACTTGCTGCTGATCCCCTTGCTGGTACAGGTTGGGGGTATGCTCATCAGCTGGGCTGCCGCCCGGATTTTGCGCTTGCCCCATAACAGACAGGGGATATTCATGGCCATGGGCGCCTTTTCCAATTCCACGTTTATCGGCCTGCCTATGTGCGTGGAGCTCTTTGGCGAGGGGGCCGTACCTTATGTGATGTGTTATTATCTGATAAACACCATTCTGTTCCAGACTTTCGGCATTGCGTTTATTGAACGCTCCGGCCAGCCCGAAGGCTATAAGGTCAGCCCGTTGAAACGGCTGGCGGGCCTTCTGAAAAAGCCGCCCCTTCTTTCCATCCTCTGCGCGCTGGTTCTGATCTGGTTCGAAATCCCGCTGCCGGACATTTTGCAAAGCTACACAAAATATATCGGGGATATGGTCAGCCCGCTGGCGTTGATCTATACCGGGTATATCATCTACGAATACGGACTTAAGAATTTAAGGATGGAACGGGGCCTGCTTTCCGTTTTGGGCCTGCGATTTTTGGTTGGCCCGGCCTTGTGCATTCCCCTTTGCGCCCTGCTGGGCGCCCAAGGATTGGCAAGGGGCGTATTCATCGTGGAGTCCGGCTTGCCCACGATGACGCAAACGGTTGTGCTTAGCGCGATGCTGGGCGCGGATGAAAACTATGCCGCCTTGGGAGCAGCCGTTTCCACCATTTGCTGCTTTGCGGTGGTTCCCGTTATTATGATGCTGGTGTAGAAGGGAGGCATTCCCTGCCCGTAAATTATCGCTTTTTTTTGCGGTAACGTTCCTCTTCGCTGAAAATACAGCCACAATATTTTTGCATATACAGGCCCGCTTCCCGGGCCTTTTGCTGCCCTTCCCGGAAGCGTGGCCGGAAATCCCGATATAAAAAGGCGACCCCATGGTTTTCGCCCGCCTTCTCTGCAACGGCGCGCAAAAGTTCGTGGTTCTGATAAGGGCTAATCAGCAGGGTGGTGGAAAAAGAGGAAAACCCATGAGACGCCGTATAAGCCGCCGCCGCCTCCAGACGCAGGGCATAGCAGGTTCCGCAACGGTCTTCCCAGGAAGGGATGGCGTCCAGGAACGGCCGAAGGCCGTAATCCCCTTCTTCTATGAGGGAAACGTTCACCTGGGGCATATAGGTTCGGACCGTATCCCTGCGGGCGCGGTATTCGGTAAAGGGATGAATGTTTGGATTGTGCCAAAAAGCCGTGGGCTCAATGCCCTCTTCCCGCAACTGCTCAATACAAGCCACGGAGCAGGGCGCACAGCATACGTGCAACAGGGTGTTCATAGGGATGGACCTCCATTTTGTTCGTAATTTTCAGTAAAGCACAGACGGAAGGGAAAGTCAATCCCGTGCAGCAGGGCGTTCCCGCTCGCGACGCGCGCAAAAAGGGTGCGCACCCATGGATGCGCACCCTTATGCTTTGTACCGGCCGGACGAAGGTAGAAGACCAGAACGCTGCTTTTGCTGCTATTAACAGCCTTCCTTGGCCCGGTCGAACTCGCGCTGAATTTGCTCGCTGGGAGCGGGGCTAAGAAGCGAGACAACCCAAATGGCCAGGCAGCTCAGGACAAAAGCAGGGAAGAGCTCGTATATGCCGAAGCCACCGCCCATAGGCTTGAGGAGCAGCTTCCATATGAAAACCATAATGCCACCGGTGAGCATGCCGGCGATGGCGCCGGACCGGGTGGTGCGCTTCCAGAAAAGGGAGAAGAGCATGATAGGCCCAAAGACTGCGCCAAACCCCGCCCAGGCAAAGGACACAATGGTGAAGATTACACTGTTTTCGTCCAAGGCGATGACCATGCCGATAAGGGCAATGAGCAGCAGGATGATCCGGCTCATGTTCATAACCTGCTTATCCGTAGCGGTCTTGCGCAGAATACTCTTATAGATGTTGAGCGAGAAGGCCGAAGCGGCAATGAGCAAGTAGGAATCCGAGGAGCTGATGGTGGCCGCCAAAATGCCGGCCATCACCACGCCGGCAAGGAGCGGAGGAAGCAGGTGCTCGGAGAGAACGATAAACACGTTTTCCGCACCGCCGGCGGTATTGAGCGTTTCATGAACGGGGAACATGGCGCGGCCCACTAGGCCGATCAAGACGGCGGCCGTAAGGGAAATCACCACCCAAACCGTGGCGATACGACGGGCGCCCACCAGTTCTTCAGGCCTGCGGATGGCCATGAACCGCAGCAAAACCTGGGGCATGCCGAAATAGCCAAGGCCCCAGGAAAGGGTGGAGATGATGGTGAGGAAGCTGTAGGCTCCCGCCTCGCCAAATGCGGGCGCCCCCCCTGCGAGCTGCTGCACGCCGGCGGCATCCACCGTGGGGCTTGCAATGCCGAAGAAGGTGAAAAAGCCGGGAATGGACTTAGCGTTTTCCACCACCGCACCAAAGCCGCCGGCCGCTACGGATCCGGTTATAAGAATGATGGAGAGGGCAAAAACCATGACCACGGCCTGCAGGAAATCGCTGGCGCTCTCAGCCAAAAAGCCACCCAGAAAGGTATAAATCAGAACGAAGACCGCACCGGCAATCATCATAGTGCGGTAGGATGTGCCGAAGAGGGTGCTAAAAAGCTTGCCGCAGGTGACAAAGCAGCTGGAGGCATATACGGTGAAAAAGATAAGGATAAAGACGGCGGCGATGGTCATGATGACCTTTTTCTTTTCATGATACCGGTTGGAGAAGAAATCCGGAACGGTAATCGCGTCGCC
Organism: Candidatus Pelethousia sp.; assembly: GCA_034933245.1. Classification (GTDB taxonomy): domain Bacteria; phylum Bacillota; class Clostridia; order Christensenellales; family CAG-138; genus Pelethousia. The sequence continues at coordinate 64,289 of JAYFNX010000014.1, read as the reverse complement.
CGCAACGAAGGAATAATGACGCAGCCGCCGGGCAACCAGCAGCCAATTGATATAGGTGCCCACAGCCAAACCGATGGCCGTCCATATGGCATCGCTTAAACCGCACCAGTAAGCCACGCCCGGCAGCCCCATGAGCAGCCAACCGCTCATATCCGAGGCCTCGGCGCTCATGGCAGCCACCCATGGGCCTAGGGAGCGGCCGCCAAGGAAATAATCCTCGCTGCTCTGATTGGAACGCTTGGAAAAATATAAGCCGATACCGATAACCACGGCCATATAGCTTACCATTGCGATAAAAATCTGTAGAGTGTCCTGTACCATGTGAATACCCCCTTGTGATGAGAAATGTAGAACAGCCCCATAGCCCTGAGCCGGCCTGGGTCCATGCATACAAGAATACAATTAATATATTATAGCAAAAGGTGCCTTTTTTCACAACAAAGAAAAAAGAACCTTGCAAAAAGACGGCAAAAAAAGACGAATCTGTCTAGGATTTCATTGCACCTCGTGAAAAATATTGTTATAATCAACAGAAATATACACAATATCTGTATGCAATTCAAAACGCTGGCATCATGGAGGAAAGACAAATGAAAAAAGGCATCGCGTTGTTCCTGATCCTGCTACTGTGCTTCCCATCCGTCGCCCTGGCCGAAGGATCCCAAGGGGGAGAAATGAAGATTCAGTTCAAGAGTAGCAAGATTACCTTGTACCAGGAGGATTTGTATACACTGGCTTATACCCTTACGCCGGAGGGCAGCGGGATGCGCCTTGTCTGGGCCAGTTCAGACCCGGAAGTCGCCCAGGTAGACCAGCAGGGTGTGATTACGGCCCTAAAAAAAGGCAGCGCCAAAATCACGGCGGCAACGGAGGACGGAACCGCAAAGGCTACCTGTAGGGTCACGGTGAAGAAGCTGCATGTTACGCCTGTGGAAGCGAGCATCGAAGGGAACGTATATGACGGCAGTTATAACCAGCTGGGCAGCGCCGCAGAAACCGCCCTGCGCAAATACTGCGAACGGCTGGGCAATAGCCGGGGAGAGAAAATCGTAAGAACGGCCGTGGAAAAGCTGGGAACCAGCTATGAGACCATGGATTGCAGCCAGCTGGCCCAATATGCCTATAAGGCCAACGGAATCCGCATTTCCCGCACCAGCGGCACCCAGGCCCAGGACATGGAAAAATACGAACGGGAGGATGGGAAACCCAGGGTAGGGGACCTTATCTTTCTTGCGTTCCCCGCTTGGCGGGAATGCGGCTGCGGAGGCGAATGCCGCCGCTACCGCAAGGTGCATCACGTAGCCGTTTATCTTGGCAATGTGGACGGGACGAACTATGTGGTGGATTCCAGCAGTTATTATGGCCATGTGATCATCCGCTCCTACAGCGGCAACTCCATTGCCGGCATGGACATCGTATTCGCGGCCGGCAAATAAATTTAAACAGAAACGGGGCGAGGCCATATGGAGCGGCAAGCGGGGGAAAAGAATTGGCAATACGGCATGTTTATCCTGCTCCAGAGCATTCTTTACGGCATCGGGAATCCCCTCTCCAAAATCGCCTTTGAAAGCCTTTCCGCCCTCTGGTGCCTGGCCGTGCGTTTCACCATGGCGTTTCTGCTTTTTGCCGTACTTTTTGGCCGGCGGGCTTTGAAACAGCTCCGGGCAGCAAAACCGGCGGATTATCTGCCCGCCGGCCTATGCATGGCCCTGGCCTATATAAGCTGCAACCTGGCGCTGGAACGCACCAGCGCAACCAATGTGGGCTTTCTTATGTCCCTGCCCGTGCTCTTCGCGCCGGTGCTGTCCAGCCTATTGTTTAAGCGGCCATACAAATGGCTGCACCTGCCGGTGCAGATCCTGGTGGTGCTGGGGCTGTATCTGCTCTGCGCCAATGGAGCGGCTTTTCGGATGGGCACCGGAGATTTGCTGGCCTTGTGCACGGCCCTGTGCGTTGCGGGCGGGCTGGTCTATGGTGAACGCGCCCTTCAGAAGCTGGATGCCGTGGTGGTATCCACCGTGCAGTTGGGCGTTACGGCTATCCTAAGTTCCATACTGGCTTTCGGCATGGATGACATTTCGGCCCTTGGCCGTGCCACGCCCACAGCGTGGGCAGTGGTTGCTTACCTGGCTATCGGATGTAGCTGCGTGGCCTATGTGCTGCAGAATGCATCCCTGCTGCATTTGGAAAGCCGCATGGTATCCCTGCTGCAATGCACCCAGCCGGTGCTCACCGCCTTATTCGCCTTCCTGATGCTGGGCGAAGTATTACAACCCGCAGGCCTTCTAGGCGGAACCATCATTCTGGCCTGCATTGTGGCCGAAAACGCGATTCCGTCCCTTCGGGAGGCGTAACGCGGGCCGTTCGCCGGTATAAAAATTCCGCAAACCAAGAAGCGGCCGAGCAACCCAAGAGGAGCTCCGCCGCTTCTATTAAATTCAATATGCGGGTTTACTTGCGCAATAGATTCTCCGCCAGCATGGCCAGGGCTTCCGGGGGGAGGCTCTCCGCCCGGGCGCCGGGGGCGATGCCGCATTGCTCCAGCGCTTCTGCCCCGCCGGGCAGGCCTTTGAGGTTATTGGCCAGGGTTTTGCGCCGCATGGCAAAGGCGCGCTGCAAGAAATCCAACAGACCGGGAACGAGATCTGTTTTCCGCCGGGTGAGCAGGGTGACCCTGGAGCTTACATCAGGCTGGGGATAATAATCCCCGGGGGAAAGCTCCATAAGCGCTTGAGGCGCATAATAATATTGTGCCAGAACGGAAAGCGGGCCATATTGCTTGGAAGCAGGCCGGGCGAAAAAACGGCCCGCAGCCTCCCGCTGCGCCATGAGGACCATCCGGGGGATGGGCAAGCCGCAACTGAGGAGCCGAAGGCAGATGGGGGTGGTGACATAATAGGGCAGATTGGCCGCCACAGCAAAGGGACCGCCCAACTCGCCGTAAATAAGATCCAAATCGGCTTTCAGGAAATCCTCCTGCAAAACGAGCAGCTTTTCTTCTTGGGGAAACAGGGCAGTCAGGGCCGAGGCCATGGCTTTATCGATCTCCACGACGCATACCCGGGGCGCATGGCAAAGCAGCGGCCCTGTAAGCGCTCCTAACCCCGGGCCAACCTCCAGAACGGGCAAGCCGCCCAAACAGGCGGCCTCGGCAATGGCTTCCGCCTTTTCCGCGCTGGCCAGAAAGTTTTGCCCCAGCGCCCTGTTGGGATTAAGGCCAAACCTTTCGAGCTGCGCTTTAATGCGGACCGCGCCCGCCGTCACTTTTTCACCCATACGGTCACGTTATATTTCGTTCCCCAGCGCCGGGCTTCCTTTTCACTGTTGAACCACAAATCCAACTGGTTCATGGGGTCGCCGTCGCTGTTCTTGTAATTGCGGAAGGCTCCGGTGTCCTCCGCCTTGCCGTAGCCGTACCCTTTTATATAGATTTGGCTGCCATATTTAATATAGTAGGTATTCACGGCAATGGTACCTAGCTTTGGTGTTGTGCCCGTGGCCGTACGGGAACCGGTACAATAGGCGGTGATTTTATCCACCGTCATCTTAACCCAACCGTTCTCCCCAGCCACCGGGGCTTCCTTCCAGCGCCGATATTCGCCAACATAGCTGGTCTGATATTTGATTTTTGTGCCAACCCGGGTCACCTGATCTACCGCGGCGGATACCACCACTTGGTCCGCCACTTCCCGGGAAACTTCGATGCCATCCTTCACGGTGATGCGCTGGGTAACTTGTTTCTTTCCGTCCGCCCCTTCCACCTCAACCTTTTTATAATCCTCGTACTTACTGTCGTCCTTGATGGTGATTTCGTCGTACTCCAGGGTTTTATAGCTTACCTGATAAGAAATATCCACATCCGTATGGGTTATTTGCATACCCGGCTCTACGTCCTCAAAGGGAAGGCGGGAAAGCACGTCCCCGGCGGAGCAGCGCACATTGGCCTTTGTAAGGGCTTCGCCCACGGTTCCCTCGCTCATATGGAGCACTTGGACCTGGCTGCCGGATTTTACCACCACCGGATAGGCCCGGGTAACCTGCACCTGCATATTAGGCGTCAAGACCTTTTCCGCTTCGGGGGATACGCAGTCTCCCGTATGGAGTTGCACACCCGCTTCTTCCAATAAACCGCCAACGGTTTCCGCCCGCACCTGATAGGCTGTTTGAATCCCATCCACGGCCAGCATAACGGGAATACGGGGGTCTGGCCGGGTAATGGCATAACCAAAACAACCGGCTGCCGCCAGCAACGCGGCAAATAAAAGGACCAGAGGATAGGCGGGCCCTATGGAAACGGGTTCCTTTGCCTGCTTTCGCTTGCTGCGACGGGGCATATGTCCGCCGATTCCCTGGACGATATGGAGAAAGAATCCGGCAATGCCGGCGCCCGCCCGTTGAAGGCTCACCCGCAAATTATGCGCCGCACTCTTGCGTCTTCGTCGTACCATGGTATACTCCTTTGCTTCAAATGGATATAAGCACAAATATTTTATCAGCATAGCGCTAGGCCTGTCAATTTACTCACATGTAAACAAACTGTGGCTCGCGCCCGCATGGATTTACATAAAGAGGGTTACCAAGCTATAATATGCATATATCTACAGAAATCGGAAGGAACTCCCATGAAACGAATCCTGTGCATCCTTTTAAGCGTGATCTTGTTTCTGCCCGCCCTGGGCTGCTCTTCTATGAACGGGCGGCGGCTGTGCCTGGATTTTCTCACCGCTATCGCAGAAGGGGATTACAACGGGGCTTATGATATGCTGAACCCCGCGGTTCAGGCGGATTCCATTGTGGCGGACAGCGAGAACCAGGCGGATTTGGACGCCGCGAAGGAAAAGGAGGCGGCGCTGGAAGCTGCTGGCAAAATAACGAGAGAACGGTTCATCAACAAATACACCGCGGCCTTTGAAGTGCTGGGTATCACGGCCGTGGCTTATGAAAACATCTCCATAGAGGAGGGGGATATCTTTACCACGGCCGCTTTCACGGGCGTCTATACCAGTGAACTGGTGGGGGATATAGAGGATAGCTTTAAGCTCATCGCCGTGCGATCCGGAGGCCGGTGGGTCATCGAATGGGCGCCCAGCCTTCTTTTTCCGGATATGGAGTGGGGAGACACGGTGCGCAAGGCTGCCATCACGGCAAAACGCGGGGAGATTGTGGCCGATGGAGAACTTCTGGCCGCCACCGTCCCCAAGCTGTCCGTCTATGCCGTGCCCAGCCGCATACAGGATGCATCCCTGTTCGCAGCCCAGACGGCTGTTCTGTTGGGAATGAAGGAAAGCGACATACAAAAACGCCTGGATAAGGCCTATAACGACCTTTCGATCCTAAAGCAATTCTATGCGGACGAGCTTACGACCACGATCCGTGAGCAACTCCTCTCCATAGACGGCATTGGAATCGATGAGGGCAATTACGCCAAGGCGCGGGAATATCCCCATGGTGGAATTTTGGCGCATATTATAGGCTACGTGGGCTTGATAAGCGCCGAGACGGCCGAAGCTACCAAGGCGCTGGTGGAAGAGATGAATCAGGGGCGGAGCGAGGACGACGGCCTCTATACCACCGATTCCCAAGTGGGCAAGTTGGGCCTGGAAAAACAATACGAAGAGGGGCTGCGGGGCAGGGACGGTTATCGCATCTACATCCAAACCAGCAGAGGGACCAACCGCCGCACCCTGTATACCAAGCCCGTGGAAGATGGGTACGACCTGCATCTGACGATCAACATGGCCTTGCAGGAGCGGCTGGATTTTATCCTGGAATGCGAGCTGATGGATGAGGAAACGGCGGGCGCGGTGGTGGTGATGAACCCCAAGACCGGCGCCGTAGAAGCCATGACCAGTTGGCCCAGTTATGACCTGAACCTGTTTGCCCGGGGAATCTCCAGCTCGGATTACGCAAAGCTCACGGGCCAGAAGAATACGCCCCTTTATAACCGGCTTACCCAGGGGCTTTATCCGCCCGGCTCGGTGCTCAAAGCCTTTACGGCCGCCGCCGCCCTGGATACCGCAACCATAGACGAAAGTTATGAATTCAAGGGCCTTATTGAGGACGATTACTGGCTGCCCGCGGATTTCGGCCCGTGGATGGGCAGCAAGATCAAGCGCGCGCAGGTGAAATACCGTAAGCTGCCAACCCTGAATATGCGCAGCGCCATCGTCTATTCGGATAATATTTACTTTGCCAACGCCGCCCTCCTCATGGGCTGGGAGAAGTTTGCAGCCTATATGGAGCAGGTGGGCATCGGCTCCACCATGCCCTTTGATCTAAACGTAGCTTCCTCCCAGCTTAACAATAAAGATACGGATTTAAACCTCATGCTTCTGGCTGAAAGTGGCTACGGGCAGGGGGAGGTTCTTGTTACGCCGTTGCAAATGGCCACCTTGTTTTGCGCTTTTGCTAACGAGGGGGATGTGCCGGTTCCCTACCTGATCGACGGCCTGTATAAGGAAAACGGGATCAAATACGATACCGTCCGTATCACGGTGCCCGAGACTTGGCGAGAGGATATCGTGAGCCCTCATGCATTGGAGGTGCTCATCCCCTATTTGCAGGATGTGGTTTACGAACCGCTCAATGGCACGGGCCGTCTTCTTCGGGTCACGAGCTGCAAGGTGGCGGCCAAAACAGGCACAGCGGAAATTGGCAATGATAAAAGCCGGGAGATTTCTTGGTTCGCCGGCTTCCGATGCGATGTGGAGCCCGAAAACGAACGGCTGGTGCTGGTTATGCTGGAGGTGCCTACCAGCGGCGCCTATTCGGACACCAAGTTTACGATCGCACGGGAACTGCTCAAACTAAGCGCTCCTTAATCCAGACGATCTTTGGAGGTATGAAAACACCATGCGCTACCGGATTATTCTTCAAAAAACCTCGCTTCGCTACATAGCCGTCTGCTTCATGGCGGTTTCGGTCATTCTGCGCAGCATGTATTTTCTTCCCCGCTGGGCCCAAATAGAACCATTGGCCTTGGCATTTGAATTTTTCCTGCCCTTATTGTCCTGCGCCATCTACGCCTATGCCATGCTTGCAAAAGGGGGCAGGCTCTATCTGCTCACCGTTTTAGCCGTATTTTTCGGCGTGCTGTTCTTTATTATAAAAGCCCAAAATTTTGCTTATGCGTGGCACACAGCCCTGTGCACGCTGCTCTATTTGCTGGTTTTTATGCTCTATATCCTTACGGCTTTGGGCGTGTTGCCATCCCTTCTCCCGCAAAAGCTGGTGTTGGGCCTGCCCTTGGCCTTTCATATAGGACAGGACCTCCTTTTCCCTTCGGCAAACATGGCTACAAGCGTCCTGCTCGAATTTTCCGTGCTATGCATCATGTCCGCGCTTCTAAGCGGCACTTTTGCCCTGCGGCTGGAGAAAATAAACGATAAAAGGTAACAATAAGCATTCTTATTCTTGACATTCCGCCTGGCGGGACGTACAATATTTTGTAGAAAAAGAATGCGATGGATACGATATGTATTCTGAACAGGAGCGCTTATGAATCCCGAGGTACATGTAACGGGCGGCCAACTGCCCCGGCAAGAGATCGAGGCATATCTCGCCCACGGCTTCAAAAGCTATCCCGGCCGCCAAATCCAGCGCATGGATGTAGCGGTGGATGGCGAATATGTGGATATCCATTATTACTTGGCCGATGAGCCATTTGAGCGAATCCGCCGGATCACGGGGTACCTCGTTGGGGATATGCGCCACTGGAACAATGCCAAGCGGGCCGAGGAAACGGACCGTAAAAAACACAGCGTGCTATAGACAGACGGCGAAATGCCATACTTTTTTCTATTGGCGGGGGCTTGAACCCCCGTCCTTTTTCAACTCTACGGAACGTTTCTTGCGCTTTCTAAGGACTTGGCTTATGCTTAACCTTGGAGGTGAACCGAACATGGACAGCAAAAAGGCCGGCGGGCTGATTCGGACGCTTCGTCTGGAAAAGAACATGACCCAAATGGAGCTGGCGCAAGCTTTGCACATAAGCGATAAAACCGTGTCCAAATGGGAGCGGGGATTGGGCTGCCCGGATATATCTCTACTGCCCGCCCTATCCAAAACCCTGGGCGTACCTATAGATAAACTGTTGTCCGGGGACCTGATGCCAAACAGGCCGGACGGAGGAAATATGAAAAAAACGAAATTCTACAGATGTCCTGCCTGTGGCAATGTGCTTGTTTCCACCGGCGGCGCGGAAATTTCCTGCTGCGGCCGCCCCCTCAGTCCCCTGCAAGCCCATGAGGCGGACGAGGCCCATGGCTTTACCGTGGAGCCCTTGGAGGATGAACTGTATATCCGATTTAACCACCCCATGGAGAAGGAGCATTTTATCAGCTTCGTGGCCTGCGTGAATTGGGATAAGGCCCTGCTGGCCCGGCTTTACCCGGAACAGGGGAACGAACTGCGCATCCCGTTTTTACCCGGCGCAAAGATTTACCTGTGCTGCAGCGAGCACGGGTTGATGGAAGGATAGAACGCCTGGGACGATTCGCGATCCCCTTCCGTACAAAAAGTAATAAAACGGTTTTTCAAACGAAATGGCAACGGCCCGGCGCATTCTGGATGCGCCGGGCCGCGTTGGTTCGTAGAAGCCGGCTTGGCATTTCTTCAAGCGAGAAAATTGAAAAATCCCACCCGCTTTTTTGATAAGGGGGTTGGGTGCGGGGGCGGCGACCCTGCGTGCTTATACCCGGCGCACCCCAAGGGTGACGGCCTCGCCATTGATATCCCATTCCTTCACGTAGCCTTGGGGTTCCCCGGTTTCCACCTGGTCGGCAAGGGTATCCCCGGCGATATCCTGCGAGAAACGGGCAAAAATATCCGTAATTTTGGGGCTGCCGCTGTGGGAGAGGACAATGTGGTCCGTCACTTCAAAGCCTGCTTCCTTACGCATGGTTTGCACCTTGCTCACCAGTTCCCGCACGAAGCCTTCGTCGATCAGGGCGGGAGTCAGGCGGATATCCAGAGCAACGGAGCGGTCTCGGCCGGACTCGGCCACGAAGCCTTCCTTCTGACCGGTGGAAACCAGCACGTCCTCCGGGGAGAGAGATATGGACACGCCCGCCAATTCAAACGTATAATCCTTCCCCTCTTCATGCGCGGCCACCACCGCGTCGCCAATGCCGTCCTGGGCCAAATAGGCGTTGATTTTGGGCAGCACCTTGCCGTAGCGGGGCCCGAGGGTCTTGAGCTGGGGCTTGACCCGGTAGGAGATGAAGGAGGATGCATCCCGCACATATTCCACGCGCTTCACATTCAACTCGTCGGCGATGATATCCGTAAACATAGCGGGGAGAGGTTCTCCCTGCACATACATGGCGGGGATGGGCTGGCGGTTCTTGATGGCGGCGGTGTTACGGGCGCTGCGCCCCAGCACCACCACGGAAAGCACCTCGTCCATATGGGCTTCCAGGTCCTTATCCAGGAAGCTCTCTTCCACGGCCGGCCAGTCGCAAAGGTGAATGCTTTCGGGGACTGCCTTGTCCGTGCTGCGCACGATATTTTGATAAATCTCCTCCGTCATAAAGGGGATAAAAGGAGCGGAGACCAGGCAAAGGTTCTTAAGCACCGTGTAAAGGGTCATATAGGCCGCTTCCTTGTCCGCCGTCATATCCTTGCCCCAATAGCGTTCCCGGCAGCGGCGCACATACCAGTTGGAAAGATCGTCCGTAAAGCGCTGGAGCTCGCGGCCCGCCTCCGTAATGCGGATGGCGGCCATGTGCTCATCTACGGTGCGCACGAGGGAATTGAGCCTGGAAAGAATCCAGCGATCCATGGGCGTAAGGGCGGCAGGCCGGAGGGCATGGGCCGTGGGATCGAATCCGTCGATCTCGGCGTAGAGCACATAGAAAGCATAGGTGTTCCAAAGGGTGCCCATAAACTTGCGCTGGGCCTCGGAAACGGCCTCGGCGGAGAAGCGGCTGGGCAGCCAGGGCATGGAACCGGTATAAAAATACCAGCGCACTGCGTCCGCCCCTTGGTTGTTCAGCACCGTCCAGGGATCTACCACATTGCCCTTGTGCTTGCTCATTTTCAGGCCGTCCTTATCCTGCACCAGCCCCAGCACCAGGCAGTTCCGGAAGCTGGGCTCTTCGAATAGACAAGTGGAAATGGCCAAGAGGGTATAGAACCAGCCTCGGGTTTGGTCCACGGCCTCGCTGATGAAGTTGGCCGGGTAACGCCGCTCGAAAAGCTCCTTGTTTTCGAAGGGATAATGCCATTGGGCAAAGGGCATGGAGCCGCTGTCGAACCAGCAGTCGATCACAACGGGCTCCCGCTTCATGGCGCCGCCGCAACGGGGGCAGGGGAAGGTGATAGGATCCAGGAAGGGCTTGTGAAGTTCCACATTCTCCGGCGTGCCGGGGGCCATTTCGCAAAGCTCCTTGCGGCTGCCCATCACATGGATGTGGCCGCATTCCTTGCACATCCATACGGGCAGGGGGGTGCCCCAATACCGTTCCCGGCTGATGCCCCAATCGATTACGTTTTCCAGGAAGTTGCCCATGCGGCCTTCCTTGATGGTTTCGGGAATCCAATTGATCCGGCGGTTGTATTCGATGAGCCTGTCCTTGATGGCTGTCATCCGAATGAACCAGCTCTCCCGGGCGTAATAAATGAGGGGGGTGTCGCAGCGCCAACAGAAGGGGTAGCTGTGCTCGAATTCGGGGGCCGCGAAAAGCAGGCCGGCCTCTTTTAAATCCCGCAGGATGAGCTTGTCCGCCGTTTTCACAAAGGTGCCGTCCCAGGGGGTGCCGCCGCACATTTCGCCCCGGGTGTTCACGAGCTGGATGAAGGGCATGTCATGCTCCTTGCAGACCCGGGCGTCATCCTCACCGAAAGCGGGGGCGTTATGCACGATACCGGTGCCGTCGGTTGTGGTGACATAACCGTCCGCGATGATATAATGGCCCCGTTTGCCCAGCTTTTTACAGGCGGCTTCCGTGCAGGGGAAGAGGGGCTCATAGGCTCGGCCTACCAGGGAGCTGCCGGGGAATTCATCCAAAATGGAAGCCGCTTCACCCAGAACATCCTGCACCAGATCCTTGGCGAGGATAAAGGTTTCGCCGTTCTTCTGGGCATGGCAATACGCGACGTCCGCATTCACGCACAGGCATACGTTGGAGGGGAGCGTCCAAGGCGTGGTGGTCCAAGCCAGGTAGGACGCCTCCTCATCCAGGCAGCGGAAGCGCACCGTGGCGCTCTCTTCCCGAATGTCCTTATAGCCCTGGGCAACCTCATGCGAGGAAAGAGCCGTGCCGCAGCGGGGACAATAGGGCACGATTTTATGCCCCTTATAAAGCAGACCCTTTTCATGGATGGTCTTCAGGGCCCACCATTCGGATTCAATATAGTTGTCTTCATAGGTGACGTAGGGATCGTCCATATCGGCCCAGAAGCCGACGCGGTCGCTCATATCTTCCCATTCGCCCTTGTATTTCCAAACGGATTCCTTGCACTTCTCGATAAAGGGGGTCACGCCATAGGCTTCGATCTGCTCTTTACCGTCCAAGCCAAGTTGCTTTTCCACCTCCAGCTCCACGGGCAAACCATGGGTATCCCAGCCGGCCTTGCGAAGCACGTCGTAGCCTTTCATGGTGCGGTAGCGGGGAATAATATCCTTGATCGCCCGGGTAAGAATGTGGCCGATGTGGGGCTTGCCGTTGGCGGTAGGGGGGCCGTCGTAGAAGGTATAGGCGGGCGAGCCGCGCCGCAACTCCACGCTTTTTTCAAAGATGCGCTCCTGCTTCCAGAAAGCGAGCGTGTCTTTTTCGCGTGCCGCGAAATCGAGGGATGTGGAAACCTTTTTGTACATATTGTTTCTCCTGCCATTTTGTTTTGGTCCAACCTTTATATTAGTGAAAAGAGACGGTTTTGTAAAGCGTCGCTTCACGGTTTTTTCACCTTTTTCAACGCTTTTGGGTTTGAAGTGGAAAATATTTTGTGCTACTATTATAGGGATACGATATGCGCAAGCGTGGCATGCTTTTTTTGAGGTTGCCCGCCAGCATACCCATGGAGGTACGATTTTGAAGAGAAACCTATCTACGCCGCTGATATACCTTGCCCTATTGGTGGTTATTATAGCCTTGGTGTCTGGATTTGACCCCTTGGGCAGCACGACCGAATCGGTGAGCTACAACGAGTTCATCAATTTGGTTCGAGATGGTAAGGTGGCAAAGGCGGATATTACCGACCTCAAGCTTCTTGGCCTATATAAGGATAGCAAATTGAGCGAGGAGACTTTCCCCGCAAAGGCCGATTTCTATACGTATATTCCTTCCCTTGAATCCTATGAAACAGATATGGCCATCCTCACCGAGGAACTCAAGGAAATTCCGGCGGAAAAGGTGACCAATGCGGATTATCCCTTCGATTCCCAGGTCAACCCCACGCCTCCGCCCTCTGTTTGGGAGTCCATCCTGCCTTATGTGCTCATGATAGGCGCGTTTGCGTTGCTGTATTATTTTATGTTCCGCTCCCAGGGCGGCGGCAGCAATGTGATGAACTTCGGCAAGAGCCGGGCCCGTACCCAGGTGGACCCCGGCCAGAAAGTCACCTTTGAAGATGTGGCCGGCGCCGATGAGGAAAAGGAAGAGCTGCGGGAAGTCGTGGAATTTATGCGCGCACCCAAACGCTTCACGGAAATGGGCGCACGGATTCCCAAGGGCGTTCTGCTGGTGGGCCCTCCCGGCACGGGCAAAACCCTTTTGGCCAAGGCCGTGGCCGGCGAAGCGGGCGTATCCTTCTTCTCCATTTCGGGTTCGGATTTTGTAGAGATGTTTGTGGGCGTGGGCGCCAGCCGCGTGCGCGATTTGTTGAGCACGGCCAAAAAGTCCGCGCCTGCCGTGGTGTTTATTGATGAGATCGATGCTGTGGGCCGCCAGCGCGGCGCTGGATTGGGCGGCGGCCATGATGAGCGGGAGCAAACCCTAAACCAACTTCTGGTTGAAATGGACGGCTTCGCCGTAAACGAGGGCATCATTGTCCTGGCGGCTACCAACCGCCCGGACATCCTGGACCCGGCCCTGTTGCGGCCCGGTCGGTTTGACAGGCAGATTACCGTTAACTACCCGGATGTCAAGGGCCGGGAAGAAATCCTGAAAGTGCATGCCAAGGGCAAGCCCCTGGCCGAAGATGTGTCCCTGGCGGTGCTGGCTAAGCGCACCAGCGGGTTTACAGGCGCGGATCTGGAAAACGTGCTCAACGAGGCGGCCATTTTGGCGGCTCGATATAAGAAAAAGAAGATCACCATGCTGGAGTTGGAAGAAGCCATTACCCGCACGGTGGTGGGCCCGGAAAAGAAGAGCCGGGTGGTGACCGAAGAAGATAAAAAGATTACCGCTTACCATGAGGCCGGCCATGCCATTGTGGCGCTAAAAATGCCCCATTGCGATCCGGTGCATGAGGTATCCATTATTCCCCGGGGCGCGGCGGCAGGCTATACCATGACCATGCCCGACAAGGATGATAACCACGTGGCCCGCAGCAAAATTTTGGATGAAATTTGCATGAGTCTGGGCGGCCGTGTGGCCGAAAGCCTTGCGCTGGACGATATTTGCACAGGCGCCATCGGCGACCTGAAGCGCGCCAGCGAACTGGCTCGCCGGATGGTTATCGAATTTGGCATGAGCGAGGCCATAGGCCCTGTCTTCCTGGGCGGGGATACGGAGGTGTTCATCGCCAAGGATTGGGGCCATCAGCGCAACTATTCCGAGGAAGTGGCCGCCAAGGTGGATACCGAGATCCGCCGCATTTTAGAAGAGCAGTTTGAGCGGGCCAAAGTCGTCCTGAGCGAAAACCGGGAGGGCTTGGACCGGGTGGTGAAGGCCCTGTTGGAATATGAGCGCATGGATGGAGAACAGTTTGAAAAGATCTTTAACGGCGAAAGCATCGATGTGCGCAGCCACAAGGAACGCCAGGAGGCCCTAGAGAAGCCCGATGCGGAAGTTCTGGCGGAGGAGGAAGCGGAAGCGGTGCAAGCGCCGGAACAGCAGATGTCCGAGGACGACGCGAATTCTGACGCGAATCCTAACGAATAGCAAAAAAGGAACGGGGGCGGCTAGGCCGCCCCGTTTTTTATGGGAGACAAAATGGAGAAATTTGACCTGCACACGCATTCCAATCAATCCGACGGCACCCTTCCCCCCGGGGAAGTTGTGGCCGTGGCTAAAAAGGCGGGTGTAAGCCTTATGGCCTTGACGGACCACGATAGCATACAAGGGGTGGCTGTGGCCGTAAAAGCCGGGGGAAAGCTGGGTGTGCGGGTGGTTCCCGGCCTGGAAATGGATACGGAATTTCCGATTGAACTGCATATGCTGGGCTTGGGGATAGATCCTGGGAACGCGGCCCTTCTTGCCTTTATGGAGCAAAATGCCCTGCGCCGCCAGGCTAGAAACCAGGCGATCCTAGCCCAATTGGAAAAGACGGGCATCCACCTTCCCACAAGCTCGGTGAAAAGCCGCGGAACGGTGACCCGGCTCCATGTGGCGTTGGCCTTGGTTGCGGGCGGTTATGCGCAAAGTGTGGCCGGGGCGTTTGAAACATACTTGCGGGCAGGGAAAGCAGGCTATGTGCATAGCAACCGTATCGAGCCTGAAGCGGCCATCTCCCTCATCCATGAGGCGGGGGGCATCGCGGTGCTGGCCCATCCTTGCAAACTGGCTTGCGATGTTCATGCCTTGGTATACCGCCTGGCCGTGGCCGGTCTGGATGGCATAGAGGCATTTTACCCGGTGGCTACCCCGGGCCAACGGGCCAGGGATCTTTCCTTGGCCGAGCAGTACGGCCTTCTGGTATCCTGCGGCAGCGATTTTCACGGCGCAAACCGGCCGGTGGTTCCGGGATCCGCATGGGAGAACCATCCGGCCCTTGCGCCGATCTACGATCGGCTGAACAGCCTATAAAAAAAACGGCGCGTGCTGCACGCGCCGGCCTTTAAGATCCCGGCTTTTATCGTACGGTAGCCCCAAAGGGGAAAAGCGCGAGCTTGGCATACTTAAAGAACTGCAGGCCCCATGGGATCCCCACGATGGTGGCGCACCAAAGCACGCCGAAAAGAAAAGACTCGATGGCAAGAAACAAACCGCTGACAACAAGCCAGATGATATTGGCCAGCAGCGAAAAAACACCGCCGCCGTAATCCACCTCCTTGCCAAAAGGCCAGAAGATCAGCTTGGCAAATTTAAAGCACTGGCGGCCCCAGGGAATTCCTACGATGGTGATGCACCACAGAAGCCCTGCCAGCCACCAACTCAGGCCTAGCAGGAAGCCGCCGAACAGAAACCACAAAAGATTGCCGACCGTACGCATAACTTGTATCCCTCCGCGCAAACGATTTGTATCATTATAACATAATTTCCATGCATGCGCACAGCCGGCAGGAAGGCATGATAAATTTCGCGCATCGCCTGCCAAAACGCTTTTTTGCGTTTCAACCCCTTGCTTTTCAGGGGCCTTGCCATAAGAGTTTTGTAGATCATGGTTTCTTCTGCGTAATACTAAGGCGAAAAGTTCGCAGAAAAAGCCTGGGTGACTAGGTGTGTGATTAATATAACAGCCCCTAAGCATAAGAAAAACTTATAGAATCTGCAGTTTTTCCTGCAAATTCCGGCAGGATGCGCATTGCTACATGCAGAAGAGTCTGGTATACTCAAAGCGGACCGAAAGGGACACAAAGCAAATATAATATAGAAACAATAGGGGGATGACTGAACATGTCCGGCACAGACGGAATAATCCGCATCTTCGCAGGCACCGCCAGCAAGTATTTTGCGCGGCAGATGTGCGATTATCTGGGTACGCAAATGGGCGACTGCAGCACGATTGTATTTTCAGAGGGGAATACCTTCGTTCGCATTAACGAGAGCATCCGCGACAAGGACGTGTTCTTTGTGCAGACGCTGGGGTTGGATCCCAACAATGAATTTGCTGAACTGCTGTTTTTCCTGGATGCTTTCAAGCGGGCCAGCGCCAACTCCGTTACGGCCATCATCCCGTATTTTAGCTATGCGAAGGGCGATAAGAAGGACGAGCCCAGAGTATCCATTCGTGCGCGGGTATGCGCGGAGTGCATAGAACTCGCCGGTGCGGACAGGGTTATTACGATGGATCTGCATGCCGCCCAGGTACAGGGCTTCTTTAAAAAGCCGGTGGATCATCTTTATGCCCAGCCTCTGCTCTGCGCCTATGCGCGGCGCATCGGCATTGCGGATGATGACTTGGTGGTGGTATCTCCGGATGCGGGCAGCGCAAAAAGAGCCAGGGGTATGGCAAACGAACTGGGCTGCGCCGTGGCAATCGGCGATAAGATGCGGGCCGGGCACGACGAAAACGCCAAAGTGCTGGAAATTATCGGGGACGTAAAAGGCAAAAACTGCATTGTGGTGGATGACTTTACCATTTCCGGCGGGACCCTTGTGGATGTTGCCCATGGGCTTAAGGATAAGGGAGCAAAAGATGTATATGCATTCCTTTCCCATGTGGTTTTGCAGGAGAAGGGCGTAAAGAAAATAGAGGACAGCCCCATTAAGCTCTTGGTTTCCACGGATACGGTGGACTGCCCTGCCGCACGGGAAAGCGAGAAGATCAAGATTCTTTCCGCCGCGCCCATGTTTGCCGAAGCGGTTCGCCACGTGCATGACCGCATTCCTATGAGCAACCTGTTTGAGAAGCCCAGCCGCCGCATGCTGGCCATGAGCTTTGAGCGCCAGCTCAGCTTGGACGATATAAAAAACAAACCTATGTTGGATTAAATGCCGCTTTTTTGTGCGCCTTGCAAGAGGCGCTTTTTTTATTCAATAAATTGTCGAAAAAATGAGAATAATGGAATAGTTCGTTTGGTTTTGCGACATTGCTTGCATACGTTGCCAAATATGGCAAAATAGCACATAGAGAAAAGGACGAAAAATGAAGGAAAAGAGAAGGAGAAATATGGGAAGATCCGATTATGTGGAAACCCGGCTGCTCCGGGTTGGGGCAACGCCGGAATATGTAGGTTACCCTTATTTAGTAGATAGCATTCTAATCGTCTGGGAGAAGCCCGAAGCGGGCAGAAATATAACCACGCAGGTATATCCGTTGATAGCAAAAAAGTGGGGCGTAAGTCCTGCCAGCGTAGAGCGTAGCATCCGCACCCTAATTGCGGCCGTATGGCAAAACTGTGACAGGCGGGCGCTGGTCCTTTTACTGGGCAGGGATTATGAGCGGCCACCCGGAAATTCCAAATTTATCGGTGCGGCGTCCCGCAGGCTAAGCTTGGTTTATCGTGAGCCGGATGAAACGGCTTGAAGGAGCAGTAAAACGGGGCAAGGAAGCTCGCTGCCTATAAAAATCCATGCGGGCAGGGAAACAAAAGGATAAGGTTTTCGTCCCTTGGTTTAGGAAAAAAAGAAACAAATCCATGTGATTTTACATTTGAAGCGCATCCTCCACCTTTGGCATGTCCGTCGCTTAACCTGGATTTAACATTTCGGGGATTTTAAATTTAACCTGGAGGAATTAAATTAATAGCATAACAAAGAATACATGATAAGTGAAAGGTATGGAGGAAAAGAAGAATGAAAAACGTATTTGTTTGGATGCTGGCGGCCATTTTGGTGGTTGCTTGTGTTACCGGTTGCAGTTCCGCCAATACGGAGCAGAGCACCGCGCCTGCGGAGAATGCTACGGAAAGCCCTGCGGCGCCGGCAGAAGCGGCAAGCGCCATGAGCGGCAAGATCAACGTGGTCTCCAGGGAAGACGGTTCCGGAACGCGCGGCGCCTTTATCGAACTCTTTGGCGTAGAGGAAAAGGACGCGAACGGTGAAAAGGTGGACAACACTGTGGATACCGCGGAAATCACCAACAGCACGTCCGTCATGATGACCACCGTGGCAGGGGACAAAACCGCTATCGGCTATATTTCCCTGGGCTCCCTCAACGAAACCGTGAAGGCCGTGCAGATTGACGGCGTAGCTCCCAGCGTTGCGGCCATCAAAGACGGCACATACACCATCTCCCGCCCCTTCAACATCGCCGTCAAAGAAGGCCTTAGCGCCGCGGCACAGGATTTCATGAGCTTCATCATGAGTGCGGATGGACAGGCTGTGGTAGAAGGCAAGGGCTATATCCCTGTGGACAATACCGGTGCCTATAGCGCCAGCCAAGCTTCCGGCAAAGTGGTTGTGGCCGGTTCCTCCTCCGTTACCCCGGTAATGGAAGCCCTTAAAGAAGCTTACCAGGCTGTGAACGCCAATGTGCAGGTCGAAATTCAGCAGAGCGATTCCACCACCGGCATGAACTCGGCCAAAGAGGGCATCTGCGACATCGGCATGGCTTCCCGGGAGCTTAAGGACAGCGAGTTGGAGGCCGGGCTTACGCCCACCGTCATCGCCATGGACGGCATCGCAGTGGTCGTAAACAACGAAAACGCCACCGCCAACCTGACAAAGGATCAAGTGAAGAGCATTTACACAGGCGGCTTAACGGATTGGTCCGAAATCGGCTAAAAAAGAGAAAAGGCCGGGGGCGCCCCGGCCTTTTCTTCACGTGGTGAAGGAGATTATATGAATCGTATAAAAGAAACGTGTATGCAATACATATTTCTCTTCTGTGCTTGCGTATCTATCCTTTGCGTGTTGCTCATTTGCCTGTTTTTATTTGCAAATGGGCTTCCTGCTATTGGAGAGATAGGTCCCTTGAAGTTTTTGCTGGGGACCCGTTGGAAGCCTAGCAACAACCTATACGGCATCGCACCTATGATTGTAGGGAGCCTGTATGTGACGGCCGGCGCCATCCTTATGGGCGTGCCGCTGGGCATCCTGACGGCTGTTTATATGGCGCGTTTTGCCTCCGAACGGGTAAACCGATTGCTGCGCCCCGCCATTTCCCTGATGGCCGGCATTCCTTCCATCATTTATGGCTTCTTTGGCCTTGTGGTGCTGGTGCCCCTCATGCGGACGCTCTTTGGGGGCGGCAAGAGTGTGCTCACCGCCTCGATTCTTTTGAGCATCATGATTCTGCCAACCATCGTCAACGTTTCCGAGTCCGCCATCAGGGCTGTGCCGGATAGCTACTATGAAGGGGCACTTGCCCTGGGGGCCAGCCATGAACGGAGCGTATTTTTCGCCGTGCTGCCGGCGGCAAAATCCGGCATGATGGCGGCTGTCGTCCTTGGGATTGGCCGGGCGGTGGGCGAGACCATGGCCGTTATTATGGTGGCGGGCAACCAGGCGGTGATCCCCCAAAGCATAACCAGCGGCGTTAGGACCATGACGGCGAACATTGTGCTGGAAATGGGCTATGCGGCGGATCTGCACCGGGAAGCGTTGATTGCCACGGCGGTGGTGCTCTTTGTGTTTATCCTGCTCATCAATTTGCTTCTATCCCTGCTTAAGAGGAGGCAAAGCACATGAGAAAAGACTATCTTTCCCCTTTGCTTAATTTTTTGGTGCGGTTTGCCGCCACCTTGAGCGCCTGCGTTATCCTGTTTTTGGTGGGTTATATCCTCATAAAGGGCGTGCCAAACCTGAGCCCCTCTCTGTTTGCATGGAAATACAACAGCGAAAATGTTTCCCTCATGCCGGCCTTGATCAACACGCTGTCGATGACGCTGCTTTCCTTGGCTATGGCTGCGCCGCTGGGTATTTTTGCGGCCGTATACCTGAGCGAATATGCTCGGCGGGGCAATGAACTGGTAAAGGTAATCCGCATGGCGGCGGAGGTTTTGGCTGGCGTCCCCTCCATTGTATATGGCCTTTTCGGCATGATCTTCTTCGTGGTTGCGCTCAAATGGGGATATTCCCTGCTGGCGGGCACCTGCACGTTGACCATCATGATTCTGCCCCTTATTATGCGCACCACGGAGGAAGCCCTTCTCGCCGTGCCGGATGCCTATAGGGAAGGCAGTTTTGGCCTGGGGGCAGGGAAACTCCGCACCGTTTTTTCCATTGTGCTGCCATCTGCGGTTCCCGGCATCCTGGCCGGGATCATACTGGGCATCGGCCGTGTGGTGGGGGAGACGGCGGCGTTGATCTTCACGGCCGGCACGCTGGCGGAGGTGGCGGGGAGCGTAATGGATTCCGCGCGCACCCTCTCGGTTCATATGTATAACCTGGCCAGCGAAGGGTTGTATATTAATCAAACCTATGCCACGGCGGTGGTGCTGCTGGTGCTGGTGGTGCTCATCAACGCATGCTCTGGCTATCTGGCAAAAAGGATGACAGGAGGGCGCAATGGATAAGATTAAAATCGAAAACTTGGATTTATATTATGGCAACTTTCAGGCTCTTAAAAATATCAACATGGTAATTGAGGCAAACGAGGTAACAGCCTTAATCGGCCCCTCGGGCTGCGGGAAGTCCACCCTGCTCAAAAGCCTCAACCGTATGAACGATCTGGTGGAGGGCTGCCGGATTACGGGTTCCATAACCCTGGACGGGGAAGATATTTATGGCAACATGGATGTGAATTTGCTGCGCAAACGGGTTGGTATGGTGTTCCAAAAGCCGAATCCATTCCCCATGAGCATCTATGATAACATAGCTTTCGGCCCGCGGACCCATGGGATTCGTGCGAAGCTCAAGCTGGACGAGATTGTGGAAAACTCGTTGAAGGCGGCGGCCATTTGGGAGGAGACAAAGGATCGGCTGAAAAAGAGCGCCTTGAGCCTTTCCGGCGGGCAGCAGCAGCGCTTATGCATCGCCAGGGCGCTGGCGGTGGAGCCGGAGGTTCTTTTGATGGACGAACCCACCTCCGCACTGGACCCAATCTCCACATCCAAAATAGAGGATCTTGTGGGGGAATTAAAAATGAACTATACTATAGCCATCGTCACCCACAACATGCAGCAGGCGGCGCGTATTTCAGATAAAACGGCATTTTTCTTGCTGGGTGACATGATAGAATACAGTACAACCGATGATATTTTCTCTATGCCTCACGATAAACGCACCGAAGATTATATAACAGGGAGGTTCGGTTAATGAGACGGCGTTTTGAAGAACAGTTGGAAACCCTGCACACCAGCATGATCCGCATGGGCGCTCTTTGCGAGGATGCAATCGCCAGCGCCACAAAGGCCCTTTTGGAGGGGGACGATTCCGCCCGGGAAGAGGCAATCGCCCTGGAGCACGATATCAATTCACAAGAGCGGGATATTGAGCAGACTTGTGTGCGGTTGCTTTTGCATCAGCAGCCCGTTGCAAGGGATCTGCGGGGTATTACGGCGGCCCAGAAAATGATAACGGACATGGAGCGCATCGGCGACCAGGCCGCGGATATTGCGGAGCTTTCTGTTTTTATGAAAGGAAGCCAGGTGGGAAGCGACATCCACATTGCGGATATGGCCCGGGCAACCATCAAGATGGTGACGGACAGCATTGATTCCTATGTGACAGGCAACCTATCCAAGGCAAAAGCGGTAATCGCCTATGATGATGTGGTGGACGATCTTTTCAGCAAAATTAAAAGGGAGCTTATCGCGCAGCTTTTGGATGATAGCACCCTGGCGGAGGATTGTTTGGATCTTTTAATGATCGCCAAATATTACGAGCGTATTGGTGACCATGCTGAAAATATTGCCGAGCGGGTCCTTTATGCCATTACCGGCAGGCTGGATGCGGGAGGGCCGGAGGCATCCCTATGATTTATGTGCTGGAGGATGAAACGAGCATTCGTAAACTCGTGCTCTACACCCTCAACAGTTCCGGACTGGAAGCAAAGGGCTGTGCCACGGCGGAAGAGTTCTGGGAGAGCATGCGGGAGGAACAGCCCCAACTTGTGCTTTTGGATATCATGCTTCCCGGGGAGGATGGGCTCAGTGTGCTCAAAAAGCTGCGCGCCGCTCCCGCTACCGCGAAACTGCCCGTTATGATGCTTACGGCCAAGAGCACGGAATACGATAAGGTTCTGGGGCTGGATATGGGCGCGGATGATTATTTACCAAAGCCTTTTGGAATGATGGAACTTGTGGCGCGGGTGCGGAGCCTTTTGCGGCGGGCGGGCGCGGATACCAAGGTTGTGGAATATGCCATAGGCGGCCTATACGTCAGCATCCCCCGGCACTTGGTTACCGCGGAAGGCGTATCGGTCAACCTCACCCTCAAAGAATTCGAGGTGCTGGCATACCTTCTGGCCAATGCGGGCATCGTTTTAACCCGCGATCAAATTATGTCCGCGGTGTGGGGCTATGACTTTGACGGGGAAAGCCGCACGGTGGATGTGCATATCCGTACCCTCCGGGCAAAGCTGGGTACCTGCGCCGATCTGATCCAAACGGTACGCGGCGTGGGCTACCGGATCGGAGGGGGAGAGTGAAACGAAATATCTTCCTATTTTCCGCCTTTCTGGCCGGACTGGCCGTGCTCGTAAGCTCCATTTTGATCACACTAGCCGCCTATCAGGATTTTTTCCGGACAATCAAGCAGGAGGTCGCAGCGGAAGCGGCCTATATTCGCACAGGAATTGAGTTCGCAGGCGCGGCTTATCTGGAACGTATGGACCCCCAGTCCCATCACAGGATTACGGTGATCGCAGCAGACGGTACGGTCCTTTTTGACAGTATGAGCGATCCCGGGGAGATGGACAACCATCTGGACCGCTCCGAGGTTCAGGCGGCGCTTGCCACCGGTATGGGGGAGAGCACGCGCTTTTCAGACACCCTGCAGGAGCAGACCTATTACTATGCCGTCCGCCTGGCGGATGGGTCCGTATTGCGCGTGGCAAGCTTTATGGATAGCGCCATCGCATCCTATAGCCGGCTGCTTTGGCTTGTGGCGCTTATCGCAGCCGGGGTATTCCTGCTTTGCGCCGGCATTGCCTCGCTGGTAACACGGCGGATTGTCCGGCCCATCAACACGCTGGATCTCGACCATCCGGAAAACAATGTGGTTTATGAGGAAATCGTTCCGCTTCTTATGCGCATCAAGAAGCAGCGGAGTGAGATCGGCCGCCAGATGGAGGAGTTGGATAGGCGGCGCATGGAGTTTTCCGCCATCACGGAAAACATGAACGAAGGCTTTTTGATCCTCAACCAAAATGGGAAGGTACTCTCCTACAACAAAAGCGCCTTAAAGCTTTTGAATACACCCATGGCTCAGCCGATGGGCACGCACATCCTGGCATTGAATCGGAGCGAAGCCTTCCGGGATATGATGAAAACGGCGCTGGCGGGCATGCCCCGGGAGCGCATTGTGGAGCTCGGGGGGCGGCAGTGCCAAGTTTTTGCCAGCCCCGTTAAGCGGGAAGACAGCGTGCAGGGCGTTGTGCTGCTTATGCTGGATGTTACGGAACGGCAGGAGCGTGAGAAGCTGCGCCGTGAATTTACTGCAAACGTTTCCCACGAGCTGAAAACGCCCCTTACCTCCATCTCCGGGTATGCGGAAATTATGCTTCATGGCTTGGTGAAGCCAGAGGATGCTCCGGAGTTTTTGCAGAACATTTATACGGAAACCCAACGGCTTATCGCTTTGGTTAAAGACCTGATGCTCCTTTCAAAACTTGAGGAGGACGCGTCTCCGCCAAGGGAATCCATAGATGTTTTCGCCCTGACCCGGGAGGTGGAAGAGCGGCTCAAGAAAAAAGCGGCGGAGCACGGCGTTTCCGTGTCCGTATCCGGGGATTCGGCCCGCATTTTGGGCATCCCTTCGGTGCTGGAGGAAATGATTTATAACTTGTTGGAAAACGCCATCAAGTATAACCGGCCGGGCGGCACCGCATCCGTTACGGTAAAAAAGGAGAATGGCGAGGTGCTGCTGGCAGTGGCGGATACGGGAATCGGCATTCCAAAAGCCGAACAAAGCAGGATTTTCGAGCGGTTTTACAGGGTGGATAAAAGCCATAACGAAGCGGTGGAAGGAACGGGATTGGGCCTTGCCATCGTCAAACATGGCGTAGCGCTTCACGAAGGAAGGATCAGGCTGAAGAGCGGCCCCCAGGGAAGTACGTTCACGCTGCGGTTTCCGGCTTTATAGTTTACAAATTGAAGAGACAAAACAAAACCAACATCGTTGCGATGTTGGTTTTATAACATCCATAAAGCTTGGCCTTCAGCTGTATTGAAAAAATTCGCTGGTGCGGCGGGGAAAGTATGCTGCCTGGATGGCTGTAATTTGCGGTGGAATTTTCGGCCAAACGCAAGCCATCCCGAATGACGATGGGAAAACGATGCCCGCATTATAAAAATTGCAAAAAAAGTGGGCTGGCTGTTCACCTTTTTTGTCGTTTTTGTGTTAAAATAAATACATCAGAGATATACAATTCTAATAGCAAGATGGATGCCGTGTAAGCGTATCCTGTAAAAGATTCCAAGTTTCAAACTGAGTTTTATGCGCCACTTTAAAAAATCCAAGCGGACGGAGCGCTTGCATTAAAGGAGTGCCTTAATGAGCACGATGCCCTGATAAGCGATGGGGAGTCGGCTTTTGCCGCCCTTGAAGGGCTTAAAAAGACTGAAAAACCAAACCGAGGAGAGGCCATTTGTGCGTTGAAGAGGGTTTGTTGTTCCTGCATAGGGATACGCTAAAGGATATGCTTCGTTTGGGCATGCTTCCCGGGGGCCGGGCTCGCAAGATTACCCGGAAAACATAAAAAGACGACTGCGCAAGCAATCGGCGTTACATAAGGCCGGAGGAGTTACTGGCAAAAAGGGAAAAGACACATAGGTCATAGGGGAAAAGGCGCCGAGAGAAAGGGGGCCTCTATTACCGGAAGAGAATACAGCATCCCGAATGGAAACAAAAACAGGCGGAGGAGGTTGAACATGACAAAACAGCGAACTTGCACATGTGGCAAAGAGGCCACATATACCAAGGATTGGCTGATTGTAGAGGCCGATACGGCAGGCGCCCAGGCCGAATTCCAAAGCGGATGTAAAGCCCAAAGGCAATGGGACGCGGGGGTCGTTAGGGCAAGGCTATGCAAGGATTGCCTTCAGAAAGCGGCCCGTAAGCATATGGAGGAAAACAAACGAAGGGGGCTGGGCCCCACAGCCATCTGTTTGGCCTTTGGGATTATTATCCTTCTCGTGGTGGGGGCGGTACAACTCCTAGAAGGAAACTCGGAGGTGTGTTGGGTCTGTGCAGGAACACTCTTGCTCATGCTAGCATTTTTTATCCTCGTAAGCAGAAAGGAAAAGGGGCGTACCGGCGCGGATTATACGTCCGCGGAAAAGATTGCCCGGGGGCAGGATACCGATATGACCGCCCTTGATAGGCTGCTTCGGGAAAGCGTGCCGGGCGGCATCCCGGCCGGTTCCGCCCAAGTGCCGGATTCCGCCTATATGCTCATGGATGGGGATGGCAGAATCAATTACAATTGCGACGCGGGCTTTGAAATCAAAAGCCGTTTCAGCCCGGTGGGCGGAAAGCCTTCCTTTTACGCCTTTGCATTGCCTCGGCAATTCAGCATTCTGGAAAAGCATCCTTTGGCGGACAAATGGAACGAGTTTAATCTTTAAAAAACGCCCAAAGAGAATCAACTTGCCAGGGGGATATGCATGCCACGGTAAAAGCCGTGGCATTTTTTCATGCGTTGGCGCATAATTTTTTTGCATATTGAAGGGAAGGGCTTTACAATAGAATATACGGATACCTATCTCGGGCCGTGCTTTTACGCCCGATTCCGGACCGGACATAAGTCCGGTAGAAAACAGGCCCGCCGGAGGAATGCCGCCAGGCAAGGTCGCGCAAAAGGCTGCATGCGGTAGCGGCAATTGGGCGGATGAAATTTGTAAGTGCCTCCGGCGAGGATAAGGTGGTTCCATGCGCAGGCTGAATTTTCTAAACAAGCGGCTTCTATCCAACTTGGGATTTTCCCTCCTCGCCGCCTATCTTCTCTCTTTCACATTTGAGGGGCAGGTCCTTTACGGCCTGCTGGATTTTTACGATGTTAACGCCGCCGGCTATATACTGGCGGCCATCGCGGCAAATTTGGGCGGGCTGCTTTTTTGCGGCTATCTTGTGAGATCCCCCAAAGCAGCCTGGCGCATGATACTTGGCAGCACGGTTGCCTGCGTGGCCGCAACCGTGCCGTTCTTTTTTAAACCTTCCTTGCTGTGGATGGCGGGCTTGCCTATTGGCGCATTTGCCGGCGGTTGCGCCGTAGGGACATGGGGCTATTTCCTGAAAACGTTCACGCCGAAAAACCAACGGATCCGCTCGTGTGCGGATGTACTGATCTGCTCCAACATTCTGATGATCGTCATCAATGTGACCGCCACGCACGTGTCTCCATGGGCCGGGCTTACAATGTCCGCATTGAGCCTGGTGGCGGGCGGCGGGATCCTTCTGGCGCTGCCCTTGCCGGAGAAGGCGGACTGGCGGAAGGACAGCGGCAAACTACCGGGCAACATCAAAAAGCCGTTGGCCATGCTGTGTGTGTTTATTGCCGTTATAACCATCAATTCAGGCCTTATGTACCAAGTAATGAATCCTGCCTTTGCCCATTTAGCAGGGCTTGCAAGCTGGTATTGGGCCGTTCCGTATATCCTTATGCTTGGGATTCTGCGCAGCCTGCCGGTTAACGCAAAGCGCGCTCCTGTTTTGTATATAGGCATGGGAATGATCATGCTTGCGTTTATCTGCTTCATGCTGCTGGGGCGCAACGCTTGCGATTATCTCATTGTAGATACGCTGATGCTTGGAGCCTGTGGCATCTTTGATCTATTTTGGTGGAGTATCCTCGGCGAAATGTTGGACTATACCCCGAGTCCGGTCCATGTGTTTGGCATCGGCCTTGGGGCTAACGTGTTCGGCGTCCTCCTGGGCGGCGCGGTGGGCATGGGCATAACCTCCTTTCACATTGCCGGGGCGGAAGTAGCGGTTGTGGCACTTTCCGTGGTATGCATTACGCTGGCTATTCTGCCACCGCTGAACCGGCAGTTGACGATGCTGCTTAAAAGCCATGTCTATCTTGCCGCGTATTCCGGCCTGAGCGAAATCCGGCAAGAAACCATCCTCTGCCATACGATCATGCAGACCGCCTTAACAGGCAGGGAGAAGGAAGTGCTTGCACAAATTCTATTAGGCAAATCCAACAAGGAGATTGCTGCAGCTCTTTTTATCAGTGAAAACACCGTAAAAACCCATACCCGCAACCTATATGCCAAATATGATGTAGGGAGCCGCGCAGAGCTCATCAGTTTCTTACTGAAAAATCAAATCGCGCCAAAATGAAACGCTCTCTGCCGGCGATAGCCGCCTTTCCTCACACATTTGGATGAGATCGTTTTCATCGTTTCACCCCTTGGGCGGATGCAAACCTTCCACGCATGCCGTATGCTGGAAGGGAAGGGATGGAACGCCCATGAAAGCCATCAAAACGCGGCGCGATAAGTTGATTTGCCTTTTTATGGCAGGCATTTTTGTGGCAGCTTGGTTTGCTCTTGTAAACGAGGCCAAAGTTGCTTTTGGCATTGGCCTCACCAGTATGGTTCTGCTGCCGTGGCTACTTCTTGAAAATCGACGGCTCCGTGCCGCACGCCTTATTTGGGAGAATCGGATTCTTACGGTAGCCGGAGAGAAGGGGGCAACGGAAACCGTTGTGTCCACCTTCGGCGCGCTGGTAGGCTCCCGTGTATATAAATGGGGGTGGGGCGGCGTAGCGCTTCTAACAGTTGAACTTGACAAGGAGCGGATCTGCCTCGCTTATGGCGAAGGAGAGAAAATATCCCGGCTGGAGTTGGCCCATGGCATAAGCAATATCCAATTGGCCATGGAAGTGAAGCAAAAGTTTTGGTATGAAACGGGGGTATCGGCAGTGCTCCACGGCTGGCAGGAGAACACGCCGCCAAACTGAACGGAATGGTCAACACGCCCGCACCGATGCGGGATTAAGAGGGCTGGGCCCACATAGCAAGGAGGTTACCTGCATGTTCTGCCATATGTGCGGACGCTCGATTAACGAGCAAGCGAAATTCTGCCCTTTCTGCGGCGTATCCACGGCGGAAGACGATAACCAGACGGCGCCCTGTACCCCACCCGAGGCGCAGGATCCTTTTCATAACACGCCCGGGATGGCCGGTACTTACGGCGCGCCACCCGCTTCCTATTCTGCGCCCCGGCGCAAGGGCATGCACCCCGCCGCCCTTGCCGGCATAATCGGAGGGTCGGCCTTGTTGCTTGCCGCCCTGCTCTTCTTTGGGCTGCGCCTTTTCGACGGAAAAGGGGAGAGAGCTTTCCTGGGGACCTGGTCCGGTACCCTGCAGTTTCGGGGCGAAGCATGGGAAAGCGCCAACTCCGCCCTGGTGTATGCATCCGGAGGCGGAGATCTTTCCTGCACGCTCAATGTGCAGGGGACCGGCGCGAACGGCGCCGAGCTTATTGTAAAAGAGGTGCCTATTCCCTTGGATGTGGAGCAAGAGGACCATTCCTTGCTCTTTACCGGCACGCTTAACGGAGAAACGCTCCACATGAAGGGAACCATTGAAAAAAATGGCCAGATTACCATGAAAGGCGAGGGAAATGTTATCGCCGGGGAGAAAACGGTGCCCTTCACCCTCAGTTTTACGCAAACCGCGAAGAAACCGCCGAAACTTTCCGGCGGCGGGAATGCCAATACCCTGCCCCTGCCACCCGTTGTTTCCACACCGGGCAAGGAGACGCAGCAGGTAAACGAGACGGTGGCGCCGGAAGAGGCTGCTTCTGAGACGGTGGATCTGGCAGCCTATCTGCCCGGCTTATGGGTGAGCCCGCCCGATGTGGACTTTTGCGCGAGCATATATGCCTTTGACGGCAACGGACTCCTGGGGGGGGCGCTGGCCTTTTCCGAGGGAGAGGAGACGCTGGACAACTGGGGTACGGATAGATGGACCCAGGATCCTTATTTCTGGCAGGAATGGAAAGCAGATGGCAATACTGTTACGTTGCTGGAAGGGGATCAGAAGACAACTTTACATATCGCGGTACAAGACGAAGAAACGATACGCATTACCTATGGCGAGGGGGATGAGCAGTATCCCTTTTACCGAATGGGCGAGGAGCCGACGCTTGCGGATTACCTCATCGGCACATGGGTGCCCGACGCCGCGGAAGAAGACGGCGTGTATGCCGCGCTCACCTTCATGCCCGGCGGGGACGCCGTGCTGACGGGTGCCGAAAAAGAGGATAGCACGGCATCGCTGGAAAATTGGGGTTCATCCCAATGGAACATTTTGGGCAAAAGGAATGGAAGCTGGCACAGCGAGGGAAACAAGGTGATCGTCAAGATGCAGAGCGGGGATGACGAATATACCGTAACGGTGGACGGCCCAAACCATTGCGTGTTTGCCTATGGCGCATCTTGGGAAAGAGCGTTTTCCAGAGTCATAGAAATATACAGCAGCAATTAAAAAACAAGGCATAGTGCCACAACTTACAAGCAAAAGCGGAAGGTTCCTGCCTTCCGCTTTCTTCTTTCTAAAAACCATAAACCAATTGTCGCGTCTCGCACAAATAGCCATGAAGATGGCAAAATGGCGGGAACGTTTGGCACTCCCTTTGCGCTGCCGCAGCGCAAGGCCTGCGGGAAAAGCATCCGGGGCTATTGGCCGCTGAGCAAGCGGATAGCCGTGTTGCGTCCTTCTTCAATATGGCTGAACATGGCGTCCGCCGCCTGATCGAAATGCATGGCCAGCATATGGTTCACAATTTCCAAATGGGAGGCAATGTTGATTTCCATGCGCAAGGCCAGTTGCCCCACGAATATGCGGATGCGCTGGTTTTGGTCGTAAAGCTGCCGGCTCATCTGCAGCAAATAGGTGTTTGGACAGCTGTTAATCACAATGCGGTGCAGTTCATCATCCAATTGGTTCCGTTGAATTTGCGGTTCGTTACCGGTATAGGAAAGAGCGCTCTCCCGGAAGGAAAGCAAGGCCGTCTGCGGAATGTCCATCCCCCAGTTTCGGATGATATGGGGTTCCAATATAAGCCGCACATGGTATACGTCCATAATATCCTTGAGGGATAGGCTGGCTGTCATAATACCCTTTTTAGGCAGAATCGTAACCAGGCTTTCTTGCTCCAGCTTATTAAGGGCTTCCCGCAAAGGCGTACGGCTTGCGCCCAGGTCCTCCATAAGGCGGGCTTCACTGAGCAGGGTGGAGGGGGCGTATTCACAATTGATAATTTTTTGCCGCATCTGGCTGTATATAATGTCTTTTTTTGAAAATTGGCTCATGTAGCGGTTTCCTTTCAAACGATCCCGTTATGGAACCTGCATAGCCCAAAT
Organism: Candidatus Pelethousia sp.; assembly: GCA_034933245.1. Lineage (GTDB taxonomy): Bacteria > Bacillota > Clostridia > Christensenellales > CAG-138 > Pelethousia. The sequence goes on along the minus strand of JAYFNX010000014.1, from coordinate 34,103 downwards.
TAGCGAAGCAGGAACGGAACGTTTCATGTGGTAAAGAATGCTTTCTCTTAATTATAGCAGTTCTTCGAAGATTGTATAGCTGCAATAATTCGAAACAATTTTGATCAAACTCTTGACAGAACCCCGACGGCTCATATAATATTAAATCATTCAATAACATATATGCAACAGGTATACAAGAATTATAGCATAAAAATTATAGACCTTACGTCTTGTCCGTTTCATCGGCCGTTCCTAATTGTTTTCCCGGTTTTTCCCCTATCACAAGAACACCATACAGGCATGCCCGCAGCAGAGAGGGGCGCTTTGGTGTATCAATCAAGCAGAATCGTTTAGGAGGTATACTGAACCATGTTTGACCAAACCGATTGGAGATTTTCACGATCTTATCAGCGTAGCACGGATTTATTGAAGGGTTCCATTGACCTGCATGTGCATGCCGGACCGCACCTGGTCAGCAGTCCCCGGCGGGTAAACCCCATGCAGGCGGCCCTGGAGGCCCGGGATGCGGGCATGCGGGCAATTGCGTATATGGATGTATTCAATTGGAGCGTGGGAACCGCCTGGATCGTCAACGAAAGCATTCCGGATTTTACCACCTTTGGCGGCATTATTTTGAATACGGTATTTGGCGGCATGAATCCTCGCGCCGTAAAAACGGCGATCTACTATGGTTCTTGCGCCCGGTATGTATCCTTTGGCGCACACTCCACCAAATATCAAGCAACGGTGGAAGGCCGGTATGTGGACGGTCAATGGAAACGGTTGGTGGATTTGTATCCCGAGTTTGAGGCGGAAGAGGTTTCCCGTTGTATCGAAATCCCGCTGGATAAGCCGGATAAGCACCTGGCGGAGATCCTCGGGCTCCTTGCGGATAACCCCCAGATTTATCTGGTAAGCGGCCATTTGAGCAATGCGGAGGCCCTGCGCCTTTGCGACTACGCGGAGGATTATGGCATTAAGAAGGTGCTCATCTCCAATGCGGTTACGGAGCATCTGAGCGAAAAGGAGCTTAAATACGCCATTAAGAAGGGCGCCAAGCTGGAAAAGTGCCTGGCCGAACATACCCACACAGGATCTATCCCCAAGACGCATTATTATGTGGAACCGGAATACAGGGCCTTTGACGAAGGCCAGTCCGGCGCACCGAAAGGAGGCGTATATGGGGCCGCCGCCCAAATGCGCAAATTCGGCGTGGAAAACTTTATCGTAGGTACGGACTTTGGCGTATACACCCTGCCAACCCCCACCGAAGGCTTCCGCGAATGGATTGCCTGCCTGATGGATTGCGGTTGGACCGATGCAGAAATCCGGACCGTAACAACCGTAAACCCCGCCTGGATTGCCGGGGTGGATCTGCAGGAAAAACAGCCGGAGGAGGATGTGAAATGAAACGAATCCGATTGACGTTTGTGGAGGAGGGGGTATCCGCCGTTGCGGAACTGCTGGAAGAACAGGCCCCGAAAACAGCGCAAATGATTTGGGAACTTTTAGAGGAGCCTCTGGAAAACCAAGCTGTTCATGCCATGTTTACGGGGCGGGAGCTATCCTTTGGCGTGCCGGAGGACCGGATGTGCCAAGAGAAAGCCTTCTCGTTGCCGCCGGAGAACCAAACCATGTTTCCCCTGCCGGGGGACTTGGTGTGGAATGCTTACCTGCCTTACCAATGGCAGGGCACGCCCCATGTCGTCTATGATTTCGGCATATTTTACGGCCGGGAATGCCGTATCCTGCTGCCTACCGGATGGCGGCCCAGCAATCGCTTCGGGCAGATCGTAGAAAACCTGGAGGATTTTGCGGCGGTTTGTGCCCGCACACAAAGGGAAGGCGTAAAACGCATACGCCTTGAACGCATAGGATCTTAGTTTGCGCCGCCGGATCAAGGATTAAGCCCGGTGCTGGCGGAGTGTTTATCAACACGATAAAATAATAGGAGGTAAGAAAATGAAGAAGTGGCTATCTATCCTGCTCGCAGGGATGCTGGTTTTGAGCCTTACCGCTTGTGCGGCCGCCCCATCGGCTTCTGAACCTGCCGCTCCCACAGAACCCGCCGCTGAAGAACCGACAAAGGCCGAGCCTTTGCCTGCTGCCACAACGTTTCCCAAAGAGCGCGCCATTAAGATCGTAGTCCCCTACAGTGCCGGCGGCGGCGTGGACATTTCGTCCCGCTTGGTCTCCAGCACGGCGACAGAAACCCTGGATCAGCGTATCGACGTTGTCTGCATGGACGGCGCCAACGGCCAGGAAGCTATTCAGTTCGTATACAACCAGCCTTCCGACGGTTATACCATTCTTGCCACCGATTACGGCCCCTTCATTTCTCCTGTGCTTCAGGGGGAGGTGGATACATACAGCTTGGACGAGTGGGTACCCATCATCGACATGAACGATGTAACCCCCGTATTCTTCGTGAAGAGCGATAGCCCCTATGAGACCATGAACGATCTCATCGCCGCCGCAACGGAAACGCCGGGCACCATCACCGTGGGCCATGGCCGCTACATGAGCGTTCCCCATCTGCCCCTGATTCTTCTGGAAGCCAAATCCGGCGCCAGCTTCAGCCATGTAGCCACTTCCGGTGGGTCCGAGGCGTTAGCCTTTGTGCTGGGCGGCAATGTAGATGTGGGCGCCTCTGTGCCCAGCACCATTGCGTCCAGCGTGAAGAGCGGCGACCTGCGGGCTCTGGCGGTGGCCGCCGAGGAGCGGCTCGAAGTCTTCCCCGATACGCCTACCCTCAAGGAGCTGGGTTACGATGTGGTGATGCCCGCCTGGTATATGCTTTTCGTGAAAGCGGATACGCCCCAGGATGTGCGGGATACCCTGGAAGCGGGCTTCATGCAGGCCCTGGATTCCCCCACTGCCCAGAAGATGGCTTCCACCTCTTCCATTGACCTGGCCAATCTCAACAGCGCCGATTCCATGGTGGCCTATCAGCGCACCATTGAAAATCTGACGGAAATCTTCTCTATGGTTACTGAATAAGCGTTTCATCCCGCGTCGCTGGAGCGGGTTAGCCTCCTTCTCCGGCGACGCACCTTTTCTCGGATGCACGCATTAAAAAACTGGAGGTGCATATGGATTTTTCCGTTATTTCTGAGGCGCTAAGCCTCGCGTTCACCCCCATGAGCATGCTGTATGCCTCCCTGGGCGTCATATTGGGCGTAACGGTCGCCGCGATCCCGGGCCTTACGGGGGATATGGCCATTGCCGTTTTGCTGCCGCTGGTGTATAAAGTGGACCCGCTGCTCTCCTTGGGCCTCTTGGTGGGCATTTATAAGGGAAGCATGTTTGGCGGCTCCATATCCGCCATCGCTTTCGGCGTGCCGGGTACGCCAGCCGCCGCGGCTACCGTGGAGGACGGGTACCCCCTTAAGAAAAAAGGCTTTCCGCGCAGGGCTATGATGCAGGCCCTGTATTCCTCCGTAACGGGGGATGTCTTCTCCACCATCCTGCTCATGTTCCTTACGGTTCCGCTAGCGAGAATCGCCATTCTTTTCGGGCCGGTAGAATTGTTTTCCCTCTATGTCTTCTCCCTGGCCGTAATTGCCATGCTAAACAGGGAAAGCCCGGCACGGGGCCTCATTGCCTGCCTTTTGGGCTTGGCGGTAAGCTGCGTGGGCGTGGACGGCCTCACGGGGTCCACCCGTATGTGGTTTGGCATCAAGGCGCTGCGGGGCGGCATATCCAACACGCCGCTGCTCATCGGCCTCTTTGCCGTATCGGAGCTCATTATTCAATTTGGAACATCCCAGCGCGAGAAGCTCATGGTTAAGCTGCAAGAGGTCAGCACCGAAAAAGTCAGGCTGACGGAGGAAGGCTATGACCCCAAGCAGGACCGTTATAAGCTGGTGCACTATATAAAGACCTTCTGGGCTACGCTTCTTGGGTCCCTGATCGGTACGTTTGTTGGTATCCTACCGGGCGCCGGTTCCTCCATCGCCTGCTACCTAAGCTATGGCGTGGCCAGGCGGGTGTGCAAGGATGGGGACCGGTTCGGTACCGGCGTGCTCAACGGGGTGGCCGCCCCGGAGGCAGGCAATTCCGCCACGGCCGGCGCTTCCATCATTCCGCTTTTGGCCTTCGGCATTCCCGGCAGCGCCACGGCGGCCCTCATCGGCGCGGCGCTTTCCATGCAGGGCTTTAATCCAGGCCCCACACTGATTGCCGAAAACAAGCTTATCATGTTTGCCTTTTTTATTATCTGTGGGTATGCGAGCATTCTGAATTTGGGCTTCTCCCATTTGCTGATCCCTGTTTATACCAAGATCGCCATGATCAAAAAGCAATATCTGGTGCCCGTCATCTTCGTTCTTGCTACGCTGGGCATTTATACCACCTCCAATTCCATGGTGGACGTATGGATTGTGCTGGGGGCCGGCCTAGTGGGCATTCTCCTCAAAAAATTTCGGGTTCCCTTGGGGCCCTTTGTGTTGGGGGCTTTGTTGGGCTCCAGCACCGAGCGCTCGCTGCGCCAGGCTTTGGCCATCGGCAAAGGAAGCTGGAGGGTGCTTTTCTCCGATCCTATTGCCATCGGCTTCTATGTGGCCACAATCCTGTTTTTCTTCTTCATCGCCTACACGTTCCGCGCAAACAAAAAAGAATTGGATAAGGGGGCGTATTCCGATGACGATTAAACCCGTAAACAAAGGAAATTTTTGGTTTGGCGTTTCCATGCTGGCACTTTCGCTGGCTGGAATCGGCCATACATTTTGGGGAAGTTGGACAAAAAACGCCGGGGAAGCGGCAAAGTTCTTTCCTCGCTGCATCTATGCGGGCCTGCTTATTATGGGCGCTGCGTTAATCGTGCAGGAGCTTACCAAAAGGATTCCACCAGAGCCTAAAGCCCTGAAGGATATGAAATGGACCTACCCCGTGGTTTACACCATGGCAGGGATCCTCTTTTTTCTTACGGTATATTATATCGGCCCTATGGTGGGTATCTTCCTGTATTTATTAAGCATGATGCTGGCGTTTGCCCTGGAACCGAAACGGGACTTGACAAAAATTCTTATTATTGCAGCTTGTTGCACGGCAGCCGTCTATTTGGTCTTTACCAAATTGATCCTGTTGGTGCTTCCAGGGAGTCTGCTGTTTTAAAACGTGGCGCAAGAATCGCATATAAAAAGGATGGGTATTCCCATCCTTTTTGCGTGCCGGGTATAAGCCGGGCAGCTTACTCGTTAGCGAATGGAGCGCCCTTGTAAAAAATGGTATGCCGTTCCCATATTGTAGGGGCTTGTCCCCTTGGCTCGGCCTCTATTCGGCCAGGGAAAGCTCGCCTCCCGCCTTGAATTGCGGCTGAAATTTGGCAATATTTTTTCTAAAATAAGGCATTTTTTGGCCCAAATCCAACAAATGCCCCCGTTGCCTTTCCCTTCAAAAAAATAGCCGCTATAATACCCACAATAAGAAAAATATGCCGCGAGGGAGTAAGACCGGAGGAAGAATGACCATGCACAGAAGGAAGCTCGCAAAAAAGGGCCGGGCGCAGGGCGAACAATCCATTCAGCAGCAGCTGGATGCGCTGGTGGGCGATACGGCCCATAAAAAGAAACTGCCCATGTGGATTTGGTATGCTGTGGGCGGGGGAGCGCTGGCCTTGACCGGAATCGTGCTGGCTATTATCCTCACAAGCAAAAGCGCCAATGCGAACGCAATCACGTATCGGGAATACACCGTGCAGCGAGGAGATGTGACGGTGGGTTCCACGGAGAGCTCTTCCATTTCCCTGGAGCGCGAGACTATCGGCTTCCCCGTTTCCACCACGGTGGAAGAGGTATACATAAAGGCGGGCTCCTATGTGGAGGAGGGAGAGCCTGTAATGCGGCTCAACGCGGAACAAATTCAAATAGGCCTGGCCAGCTATGAACTGGAACTGGAGCAGGCGGGGCTGGAATTAGAACAGGCCAAGTTGCAGCAGGAAACGGGCTTGCTGGAAGCAAAACAAAAATACGAAACCACCAAGCAAACCGGCAAGCTGGCAGAAGTGAACGAAGATCTTTCCGTGGCGGAGTTGCAGTTGGCCCTGAGCACGGCGGAAAATGCGCTTACGGACGCTACCGCCGAATACGACGAATACGTGGTGCTCAATGCGGATTATCCAACGGATTATTCCACTCTGTGCTATTATGAACAGCAGGCAGAATCCTATAAAACCCAAGTAACAACCTACACAAACCAACTTACCCAGTATACGGATTTGGAAAGCCTGATCGCCACGCTTGCCGCGGAGATTTCCGCAGCCGAAACGGAAAAAACCAGGTTGTTGGGGTTGGGCTATGCGGCGGATTCCGCCGAGGTATTGGCGCAGGAAACCATTATAACCGAAAAGACTGCCACCAAGGATTCCAAGCAAGCGAGCCTGACGGCCTTGGGCGACAAATCCGCCATACAAAGCAACAAGAGCGCCGCCACAGCCAGCTATGAAAGCGCCAACAGCACCTATACCTCCTACAAAAGCTGGTATAACGAGAAATATGGCAACGTGTCCGACGCGGAAGACCTGGCCGCCAAAGTGGCGGATTTGCAGATTCAGGTAAACAAGGCGGCGCTGGCTTTGACCAAGGCGGACCTTAGCATGACGACGGGTTCCACAAGCGCCGAGCAAAAGGCGGAGAGCGCCAGCACCGGCGCGTCTGTGGCTTCAACCGAGCTGGAACTGGCCAAGACGGAATTGCAGCAAACGGTGGACGCCGCCCAGGAGGCGTATGATGCCCTGCAAGCGGAGATCGAGGAAATTAAGACCGTGGTCCTGGAAGACGGCATGGTTTATGCACCGTGCAGCGGTATGGTGGCCAGCGTGACCTTTGAAGCAGGGGATACCTTTGAGGTAACCTACAATCCCATAACGGAGGCCGTGCAGGAACAGGCCCTGCTTACCCTTACGGATATAGCGGATGTGTATGTGCCCATCACCATATCCGAAGAGGATGTGCTGGATGTAGAAATCGGCCAGCAGGCAACCGTAACCATGACGGCCTTCAGCGGCCGAACCTTTGACGCAGAGGTGGATACGATCAGCGTGGAATCTTCGCGCAGCGGCGCGGCCACGGTGAGTTATACGGTAAACGTCCGCTTTACCGGCATAAACACCCAGCAAATGTTTGAGGGGATGAGCGCCGATGTGACCCTGGTGCAGGCGCAGGCTGTGGATGTGCTGTATGTCAACACCCAGTGCGTCACCAATGTGGGCGGTAAGGCCACCGTACTTGTGACGGGGGAAGACGGGGAGCCTGTGGAAAAGCAAGTGAGAACCGGTTTCTCGGATGGACGGTTTGTGGAAATTACAAGCGGTCTACAGGAGGGGGATGTGGTGCTGGTGGAGAGCGCGGTGCAGCAATGATACGGTTTTCCGAAATATTGCGCCTTGTTTGGGTAAACATTGTTGAGAACAAGGCCAAGATGATGTTGACATCCCTGGGTATCATCGTGGGTGCGGCTACCATCGTGCTGGTAATAGCCATCGGAAAGGGCGGCCAGCAGGATGTGGCGAACCAGTTTAAAAATCTGAACGCCGGCGCCATTGAGGTGAAGGTGGGCAGCGGCACGGAGATGGAAGAAATGATGGGCGGGGGCGAGATGGGGCTTGTGCCGGAAAGCGGGAACATGCCTTTCATAAGCGGTTCCATGCCCGCCATGGGAGGGGGCATGCCTTCCATGGGCGGGGGAAGCTTTTCCGGAAGTTTTAGCGGCCGTTCGGAATCCCAAGGCGGGGAGGGAAATCGCTCCCAACAGAACGTTACGCTTACCACGGATGATGTGGCGGACATTCAGAATTTGGTGGGAGGCCTTTCTGATGTGACCATTCTGGTGTCCGGCGAAACGACGGTTTTTGGCGGCGGCCTGGAGGAAGAGAAGACCACCACCGTAGTGGGTGTGCTGCCAAATTACCAAAGCGTAAGCAATCTTTCGCTGCTTTATGGGGAGTTTATTACCGAAGAGGCCCAAAGCTACGCGGATTACATCTGCGTGATCGGCTATGCGCTGGCTGCGGAAATCTTTACCTACCCGGGCTACGCCTATGGCGATTATTTGCAGATTGACGGAAAAAATTACGAGATCGTCGGCGTGCTGGAAGAGATGGGCTCCGTACAGAGCGGCATCAGCCCGGATAATGCCGTATACCTGCCATATTCCACCTGCGTAAAGCACATCTTGGGATCTTCGGCGGAGCCCACCATTGCCGCCGTGGCCCAGGAGGTGGATAAGGTGGAGCTGGCCATGGCCAACATAGAGGCGATTCTAAGGGAGAACTACCCCACCGCCTCCTTTGATGTGGACGATGCGGGCAGCGCCATGGAAGCCGCCACCCAAAGCGCCAACACCCTGGCCGCCATGCTGCTGGCGGTTGCCAGCATTGTGTTTATCGTGGGCGGCATCGGCATTATGAACGTGTTTTTCGTTTCCGTAAAGGAACGGACCGGCGAAATTGGCCTGTTAAAGGCGATTGGCTGCTCCAAACGGGTCATCCTGATGGAATTTTTGCTGGAAGCCGCCAGCATCAGCGTGCTGGGCGGAGCCGTGGGCGTGGGCGTCAGTTATGCCATTCTGCCCTTGGTGGAAATGTTGGGTACCACAGCCGTTCCCTCCGTAAAAGGCGCTGTTCTGGCGTTGCTGTTCGCAGTGCTCACGGGTACGGTGTTTGGTTTTTACCCCGCGTGGAAGGCTTCGCGCTTGAACCCAATTCAGGCGCTCAATGAGGAATAAGAGAGGAGAAACCTATGCGCAACATACGCGTATGCTGCCTTTTTCTGGCGTTTGCCCTGCTTTTCGTGGGCTGTGCTAAAGAGGAGGGCGAGGTGGTAAGGGTGGACTTAGCGCAGGCGGACGGCGAATTGATTTTAGAAGGCATCCCGGAAGGTGCGCAAAGGTTATCCGAGGGCAATATGCCCGAAGGGGGCATCATGATACCCGAAGGCGGGCTCCAAGAAGGGGCTGCTCCCCTTGGCGATGAATCCATGCTGCAAGATGAAAAACAAAGCCCAAACGGCATTGGCACCATAGGCGGGCAGGACGAAGGAAACGCCATCTACGGGAAGGTGGATTCCATCGCAGGGAACCAGGTGATTCTTATCCTGGGTACCTATAATGAGGACGGTACCCTGGCTTATGGCGACGAAACGGCGACCTATCTGCTGCCCGTAGGGATGGCCATCGGCACGGGGAATTTCACCTCCGTAACCAAAGGGATGGTGCTGCGCATTACCCTGGAGACCCTGGAGGACGGCAGCGAAAACATCACCTCCGTTTCCATCGTGTCGAGGTAACATCATGGGCGCGGAGCATATTATTCATTGCCAAGATATTCACAAATATTATCAGGTTGGCGAGGAGCAGTTGGAGGTGCTGCGGGGCATCACGCTTACCGTGGATCAAGGGGAATATTTGGCCGTGCTGGGGCCATCGGGCAGCGGAAAAAGCACGCTGATGAACATCATCGGCTGCATGGACGATTTCCAAAAAGGGCGCTATTCTCTGGCGGGAATTCCAACAGAGACGATGAACGAAGAACAACTGGCCTTGCTGCGCAACAGGCTGATAGGCTTCATCTTTCAACGGTATCATTTGCTGCCCCGCTACAACGTGCTCCAAAACGTGATGATGCCCCTGCTGGTACGGGGCATGTCCCGGCAGGAGGCCCAGCGCTGCTCTCTGGAAAAGCTGGATATGCTGGGAATGAGCGCCAGGCTAAGCCATAAGCCCAATGCCCTTTCGGGCGGGCAGCAGCAGCGAGTCGCCATTGCCCGGGCGCTGGTTGGCCAGCCCCGGTTGCTTTTAGCCGATGAGCCCACCGGCGCGTTGGACAGCAACACCGGCAAAGAGGTGCTCAAGCTTTTCCGCCAGCTCCATGAAATGGGGCACACCATCGTAATAATTACCCATGATCTGCAGGTGGCAAGCCATGCGGCTCGCGTGGTGCGCATTGTGGACGGCGAGCTGTTTGAAGGGCATGACCAAGGCGCATGATAATACCGCCCGGTTGTTTCAAGGTTAGGCCGGATTCTACGGATGCGGCCATGGTGTGCGCAACTTCTTCCGATACGGCAAATATTCCAAAAAGCGCCGTGGGGCAAGGGAAAGGGTCTTTTGACTGCGCATGGCAATGCCAATGGTTCGATAGGCCGGCATCTCCAGTTCTTTGGTGATGATACGGTAGGGGATACGCTGGAGAATCAGTTCCGGCAGGATGCTGATACCCAGCCCGTTCTCCACCATGGACATGATGGCATAGTCGTCCCAGGTTGTAAAATGCACTTGGGGAACCAGTTGATTCCGTTCGAAAATGGCCGAAATTTCGGCGTTTACGCCCTTTTCCAGCAGCATAAAAGGACTTTTTTCCAATTCCTTCATAGGAAACTTTTCACAATTTGCCAAGGGATGGTCCTCTGGAAGCACCACGAGCAAACGGTCCTTTTCCAGGGATATGGTTTCCAACTCCAAATTGACGGGAAGCCGCAAAAATCCGAAATCCACCCGGCCTTCCTGCACCCAGCTTTCAATTTCCGTATAATCTCCCAGTAGAAGCTCAAAATCGATTTTGGGATAGTCGCCTCGAAAGCGCTTAATCATGTTTGGCAGCCAGTGGGTTGCCACGCTGGAAAACGTGCCGATGCGGATTAGACCGGACTGCATGCCGTGCAGGTTTTCTACCTGCGCCAAAAGCGCTTCCTGTTCCGCGCAGATGCGCTGCAGCAAAGGCAGCAGCGTTAACCCGTCCGAGGTGAGGCTGATACCGGCCCGGCTGCGCTCCAGCAAAGAAACGCCCCATTCCGTTTCCAAATCACCAATCATGCGGCTTACGCCGGACTGGGTGTAATTCAGCGCTTCGGCCGCCTTGGTAAAGCTGCCGTAATGCACGGTTTTCACGAAAGCCCTATATTTTTGTATGCTCATGAAACACCTCCCTACTTCCATTCCATATTATCATAAAAAGCATTAAAAAGATTTGTTTTTGTTATAGAATGAGCTATGATATAGTAATCCTGTTCGATTTCAAGGAAAAAGGACGGGGCAAAAATGGGGAAAGCATATGGGAAATACATTGGATCGTTGCTTATCTTTGGATTCAATGGAATTGTCGCTAGCCAGATCGCACTGAGCAGCTATGAAATCGTGTTTGCAAGAACCCTTCTTGGCAGTTTATTTTTAATCTTGGCGTTTAGCATAGCGGGCCGCAAGTGGAACTTTCTAAAAAACGGAACGCACATGGCCTATATAGCAGCTTCCGGCGCGGCAATGGGCGCAAGCTGGATTTTTCTGTATGAAGCATATCGGCAGATAGGAGTAGGCATGGCTTCGCTTGCTTACTACTGCGGCCCGGTGATCGTTATGGCCCTCTCGCCGGTTCTCTTTAAGGAGAAGCTGACCTGGGCAAAGGGTATTGGCCTATTTGGGGTGTTGGTCGGCATGGTTTGCATAAATACCCAGGGCACCGCTGTGGGCAAAAGCCCCTGGGGTCTGTTCTGCGGCCTCATGTCCGCCGTACTGTATGCCGTGATGGTGGTTTTCAACAAAAAGGCAAAAAACATGTCCGGGCTGGAAAACGCCATGGTGCAAGTAATCGCAAGCTTTCTAACCGTTGCGCTTTTTTTGCTTGCCAAACAGGGCTTTACCATCCGGGTTGCACCGGGTAGCTTATCGCCTATTCTAATTCTTGGCATTGTCAACACGGGCGTGGGATGTTTTTTCTATTTTTCTTCCATCGGGGAGCTCCCCGTCCAGAGCGTAGCAGTCTGCGGTTATCTAGAACCCCTTGCCGCGGTGGTATTTTCCGGCCTTTTTCTAAAAGAAAAGATGAACGCGGCGCAAATATTGGGCGCCATGCTGATTCTGGGCGGCGCGGCTTTCGGAGAGCTGCTCTCGTGCAAGGCGGCGCAAAAACACGGCCTCGCCTTGGAGCGAACAAGCCGTTAGGATGCATCTTGCGCCGAGCAAAGTCATAAGGCGGAGAGCAGCGCCCGCTTAGGCAAGGGCTTGGAGCCGCAGAAGAATCTGCTCATCCGCCGGGCAAAAATCATATTCGGGGATCTCGTGGATCGTGATCCAGCGGATGGCAAGGTGCTCCAGCGCCTGCGGAACCCCTTCGGCAATAGCGGCGTGATAGAGGGTAAGGCATACTGTTAAATCCGGGTATGCATGCACCACTTCCATAAACACGGATTCCACCCGCACCGTGATGGCAAGCTCTTCCCGGCATTCCCGGATAAGGGCTTGCTCTTTGGTTTCCCCATCTTCAACCTTTCCCCCCACAAACTCCCATAGAAACGGACGCGCCTTATGGGCCGGGCGCCGGCAGATGAGGAACCGGTCCCCATCCCATAGCAGGGCGGCTACCACCTCGGTCATGCTGGGGTTCCTGTTGTTTGCATGGCAGAAACGTAGGCCTCATAGGTCTTTTCATCAAAACAGACGATAATCACCGTTTGGATGATCCCCTGAATATCGTCAAAATCCCGCATCGCCCGCAGGGCCACGAGGCTCGCCTGCTCTACGGGATACCCATAAACCCCCGTGCTGATGGAGGGGAAAGCAACGCTTTGGCATCCATGCGCCGCAGCCAGGGCAAGGCAGTTAAGGTAACTGTTCCGTAAAAGTTCCGCTTCGCCGTGGCCACCCCCATGCCAAACGGGGCCGGGCGTATGAATGACATACCGGGCGGGGAGGTTATATCCCTTTGTAATTTTTGCTTCCCCGGTTTGGCAGCCGTTTAGCGTGCGGCATTCGGCAAGAAGTCCCTTCCCCGCAGCCCGGTGGATGGCCCCGTCCACACCGCCTCCCCCCAGAAGGGAAGGGTTTGCGGCATTTACAATGGCATCCACCTGTTGCTTTGTGATATCGCCTTTCCTAATCTCAATCTTCATATGCCTATCCTCCCATGGCTTGAAACAACCGGGTATGGGCCGCAACGGCCCCAAATTCCATTCTATGGTTTATTCTATCATAGGGATATTACCCATACAATGCTCCTGCATAATGGAGGAAGAAATGCTCGCTTCTGCGGGGAGTCAAAATAGCGCTTTACAAACGCCGTGGAACATGTTACACTATGAACCTCGAAGGTATTACCTTTGAGGTATTACCTTTTCGGCGATGCCAATTATGGATATGCAAGGAGAACGCGGCTGTGGAATTGGGCGAACACGCACAAATGCAATCTGTGCGCATGAAGCTTTTGGAAGATATGACGGAGGGCGCTTACCGCCATTCGGAAAAGCTGCCGCGTGAGAACGTTTTGGCCGCCCGGCTTAACATAAGCCGTACCCAATTGCGGGACAGCCTTGCGCAGCTCGAACGGGAAGGATTTATTACCCGCCGCCATGGCGTGGGTACGATCATAAACCGCCATGTGCTCGCCATCAAGGTGCGGATGGACATGGAGATTGAATTTACGGATATGATTCGCCAGTCCGGCTATGCACCGCGTCTGCTTTCGGTTAAGTATGAAACGATTGGTGCGGAGGAGGCAATAGCCGAGCGCCTTGGCCTCCCCGCGGAAGCTGCGGTGCTTTGCGTTTCCCGCTTGGTTGGCGCAAGCGAAACCCCCGCCATTTATTGCCGGGATTATATCCCCCTTTCCCTGGTAAAGGATGCCTCCTATTCCGAGGCGGATTTTCGGGAACCCATCTTTTCCTTTCTCAAACGGTTTTGCCATGTTGAACCCTATATGGATATAACGGAAATTTGCCCTGCCTGCGCGGATGCGGGCCTGGCCGACGTGTTTGGCATACCCGAAGGTACGCCTCTCTTATATATGGACGAATTAAATTATGATATTGCTGGCGCGCCCATGCTCTATTCCCCGCAATACTACATAGGTGGCGTCATCAAGCACACGCTTATGCGCAAGAAATTTTAGGATCCGGCTCCGTGCACGGATCCTTTTTAATTTTTGACACAGAGGAGATTATTAAATGAAAAAGGTCGCGGTCATTATGGGAAGCGCTTCCGACTTGCCCATCGCAAGGGAAGCCCTTGAAGTTCTTAAAAATTTTGGTGTACCAGCCAGCGGCCGCATTCTGTCGGCCCACAGGTCGCCGGAAGCGGTTGCCGATTTTGGCCGTTCTGCCGCCGAAGAAGGCTACGGCGTCATGATTGCCCTTGCGGGAAAAGCGGCGCATCTTGCCGGCGTTCTTGCATCCCATACGCTTTTGCCCGTCATCGGCGTGCCCGTCCACTCTGCGGATCTGGGCGGGTTGGACGCACTCTTATCTACCGTGCAGATGCCAAAGGGTATCCCCGTTGCAACCGTAGCCATCAACGGAGCGGCCAATGCGGCCCTTCTGGCCATTCGGATGCTGGCTGTCGATTCCCCGGAGCTGGCGCAGAAGCTGGCGCGTTATAGCCGGGATATGAAAGAAAAAGCCGCCGAGGCAGACTCGGCGTTGCGAAAGGAGATTGAAAATATATGAAAAAGATGGAGCAAATTTACGAGGGCAAAGCGAAGAGGGTGTACGCCACCGACAACCCGGATGTTTTAATCGTGGATTATAAGGATGACGCAACGGCGTTCAACGGTCTCAAAAAAGGCACAATCATGGGCAAAGGCGTTGTGAACAACAAGGTCTCCAATCATTTTTTCCGCCTGCTTGATAAGAACGGCATTCCAACCCATTATCTGGAGCAGCTTTCGGATAGGGAGACCGCGGTGAAGCGCGTGGAAATCCTGCCCGTGGAGGTCATTGTGCGAAACCGGGCGGCGGGCAGCTTTTCCAAGCGCGTGGGTGTTCCCGAGGGGACGGACCTGGCATGTACGATTCTGGAGTATAGCTATAAAAACGATGCCTTGGGCGATCCGTTCATCAATTCCTATTATATCCGCGCCCTCAAGCTGGCTACCGACGAGGAAATGGAAAAGGTGAAGGAATACGCCTTCCGCATAAACGACATCCTGCGCCAATATCTTGCGGGCTTGGGAATTGAGCTGATTGATTTTAAGCTGGAGTTCGGCCGCTTCCATGGCGAGGTTGTGCTTGCGGACGAAATCTCGCCCGATACCTGCCGCTATTGGGATATGGCAACGGGCAAGAAGTTGGATAAGGATAGATTCCGCCAAGACTTGGGTGAGGTGGAGGAAGCTTACCGGGAAATTATTAAAAGGCTGATGGGAGAATAATATGCCACGCAATATCCGCTTGCCTGAGCCCTATGAGAGGCGCAAACCCGATGGCGACTGTATGCATGAGGAATGCGGCGTCTTCGGCATCTATTCCGGACAAAGCGGCATAGATGCCGCGGAGGCTGTATATTATGGCCTTTTGTCGCTGCAGCACCGCGGGCAGGAGAGCGCCGGCATAGCGGTGGTCCGGGATGGGCAGATCGAATCCCATAAAGCAATGGGGTTGGTGCAAGGGCAGTTTCGGGAGGGACTCGAAAATTTTATGGGCGCCGCGTCGGCTATCGGCCATGTGCGGTATTCCACCATGGGGGATAGCCAGTTGCTTAACGCCCAGCCGGTTGTGATCGATTCCCCGCAGGGGCGGCTCGCCCTTGCCCATAATGGCAACATTACCAACGCAAAGGCGCTTCGGGAAGCGCTGGAAGATCGGGGCGTTTGCTTTGAAACCTCCATCGATTCCGAGGTTGTTGCCGCGCTCATCGCCAGCCATAGCGAAAGCGGAATTTTGCAAGGCGTAATCCAAGCGGCGGAGCAAATGGAGGGTAGCTATGCCCTAACCATCATGACGCCCGATGTGGTTATGGGTGTGCGCGATCCCCTTGGGGTGCGCCCCCTAGCCCTGGGCAGGTTGGATGATGCCTATGTACTATCCTCCGAATCCTGCGCCTTTGATACCATAGGCGCCGAATTTATCCGGGATATTCGCCCCGGGGAAATCGTGGTGGCGGACAAAAACGGACTCCGGTCCCACCAGATGGCCCATGCGCAGGATACGGCGCTCTGCATTTTTGAATATGTATATTTTGCGCGGCCGGATTCCGATATCGACGGGATCTCCGTGCACAAGGCCCGGGAACGGGCGGGGGAGCTGCTGGCCATCGCTTCCCCGGCGGAAGCGGATGTGGTGACGGCCGTGCCGGATTCCGCCATGCCGGCCGCCATGGGCTACGCCCGGCAGGCGGGCCTGCCCTTTGTGATGGCTTTTGCCCAGAACCGCTATGTGGGCCGCACGTTCATCCAGCCCTCCCAGGGCAGGCGTGAAATCGGCGTGTCCCTCAAGCTCAGCGCCCTCAAACGGAGCGTCCGGGGCAAGCGTGTGCTCTTGGTGGACGATTCCATCGTGCGCGGCACAACCTCCAAGCGCATTGTGGAAATGCTAAAGACCGCAGGCGCAAAAGAGGTGCATATCCGCATAAGCTCGCCCCCTGTAACCAGCCCCTGCTTTTTGGGGATCGACACCTCGTCCCACGAGCAGCTCATCGGCGCGAACCATTCCGTGGAGGAAATTCGCAAATTCATAGGAGCGGATTCCCTCGCTTACTTGAGTTTTGAGGATCTGCTTAAAACCGTGGAGGGCGCCGCCTGCAATTTCTGCGCGGGATGCTTTAACGGCAAGTATCCCACAGATGTATCGGAACTTCTGCACTGCGGCAAAAAGAATATGCTTGGATGAACGAAGGAGAGTATATGGCTTATACATATAAGGATGCGGGTGTAAACGTAGAGGCGGGGTACGAAGCCGTTTCCCGCATGAAGGCCCATGCTGCGACCACCTTTGATGAAAACGTTTTACAGGGGTTAGGCTCCTTTGGCGGCATGTACGCTTTGGGCGAGGAGGTGCTGGTTTCAGGCACGGACGGCGTGGGCACCAAACTCAAGGTGGCTTTTGCCATGGATAGGCATGATACCGTGGGAATCGACTGCGTGGCCATGTGCGCAAACGATGTGGTCTGCCATGGCGCAAAGCCCTTGTTTTTCTTGGACTATATTGCCACCGGCCGGCTTATTCCCGCCGTGGCTGCCGACATCGTAAAGGGTGTGGCGGAAGGCTGCCGCCAGGCGGGCTGCGCCCTGATCGGCGGCGAAACGGCCGAGATGCCGGGCTTTTATCCGGAAGGCGAATATGACTTGGCAGGCTTTTGCGTGGGCAAGGTGGCAAAAAACGCCCTGCTGGACAACAGCCGGGCCCAAAAAGGGGACGTTATCCTGGCACTTCCGTCCTCCGGCGTCCATTCCAACGGCTTTTCCCTGGTTCGCAGGCTTATCCCCATGGATCTCGTACGGCTCTCCCAATATTTACCGGATCTTGGCAAAACCCTGGGCGAAGCGCTGCTTACGCCCACTCGTATCTACGTAAAGCCCATCCTCGCTCTCCTGGAAGCGGCGCAGGTGCATTCCATTGCCCACATTACAGGCGGCGGCTTTTATGAAAACATTCCGCGCAGCTTTTCCTCGGGGCTGACGGCGCGCATCGAGAAAAAAAGCCTGAAGATACCCCCTATATTCCGGATGCTCATGGCTTGGGGTAGCATTGCGGAGCGCGAGATGTTCAACACCTTCAATATGGGCGTGGGGATGACCGTGACTCTCCCCGCAAATCAGGTGGATAGGGCTGTCGCTTCCCTTGGGGCCCATGGGGTGGAAGCATACCCCATAGGCGAACTTACGATGGGCGAGGAAGGCGTAATTCTATGCTGAAGCAGCGCATTGCCGTGCTGGTATCGGGGGGCGGTACCAATTTACAGGCGCTTGTGGACGCCCAGCACAGCGGCGTTTTGCGCAACGGAGAAATCGTCCTGGTGCTTTCCAGCAAATCGGACGCCTATGGCCTGAAACGGGCCAGGCGGGCGGGCATCCCGGCCATAGCCGTGGACCGTAGCGCCTATGCGGAGCGGGAAGATTTTGAGGCGGAACTTTTGAAATGTTTAAACGAGGGGCGTATTGATCTAATTATCCTTGCGGGCTTTATGCAAATTCTAAGCGCCCAATTCGTTTCTCGCTACCCCGGAAGAATCATAAATGTGCATCCTTCGCTGATTCCCGCTTACTGCGGCAAAGGCTTTTATGGGCTGAAGGTGCATGAGGCGGTTCTTGCAGCCGGGGAGAAGGTAACCGGCGCTACGGTACACCTGGTGAACGAGATCCCGGACGGCGGCAGCATTCTTTTGCAAGCGTCCGTTGCGGTGCTGCCCGGCGACACACCCGAAGTGCTCCAAAGGCGCGTGATGGAGCAAGCGGAATGGCGCCTGCTGCCGGCCGCCGCAGAGCTTGTATGCAAGCGGCTCTCCACCCAAAGACAGGAAGGAGAAACCATCCATGGAACTTTTTGATATGCCGGCCCTGCTTGGGGCCAATGCTTACCCCGGCCGGGGGATTATCCTGGGCCTGTGCCCGGATGGCCATACGGCCGCCCTGGCGTATTTTATTATGGGCCGTAGCGAAAATAGCCGGAATCGAGCCTTTGTGCGCAAGAACGGCGACGTGGGCATCCATGTGCTGGACAGCGCGAAGCTGGCGGACCCTGCCCTGATTTTATATACCCCCGTGCGCACGCTAATGCGCACCGTAATCGTCACCAACGGCGACCAGACCGATACAATTGCGGAGGCCGTTTTGGCCGGCAGAACCTTTGAACAAGCGTTGGAAACCCGCAGATTCGAGCCGGACGCGCCGCACTTTACGCCGCGAATCAGCGGGATGCTCCGCTTTTCCCCTGCATTCTCTTATAAGCTTTCCATTCTAAAAGCGGGGGATGGGGAAGGGAAAACCACCTTCCGGCAGGTCTTCGGCTATGAGCCCATGGAGGGCGTGGGGCATTTTATCCATACCTACCAAAAGGATGCCACGCCTTTGCCCAGCTTTTCAGGGGAACCCGTCCCCGTGCGCATTCCGGCCGATTTAGACGGCTTTGCGAAGGCTCTTTGGAATGGGCTGCATCCGGAAAATAAGGTAGCGCTTTATGTCCGCTATACGGATGTTACAAGCGGCGCATACAGGGACGCGCTATACAACAAATACGCCTCGGAGGATTGAGAGCATGAAGGAATTGCCTTTAAAATATGGATGCAACCCCCACCAAACCCCCGCCCGCATCTTTGTGGAGCAGGGCGAACTGCCTTTGGAGGTTCTTAACGGCCAGCCGGGCTATATTAACTTCCTGGATGCGCTTAACGCATGGCAGCTTGTACGCGAACTCAAGGATGCGCTGCATTTGCCGGCGGCAGCCTCCTTTAAGCATGTGAGCCCCGCGGGTGCCGCCCTGGGCTTGCCCCTTACCGCCGTGGACCAACGGGCGTGCGGCGTGGAGGATATCGTAGGGCTCAACGACTCTCCTTTGGCCTGCGCTTATGCCCGGGCGCGTAGCGCGGACCGCATGTCCTCCTTTGGGGATTTCATAGCCCTGAGCGACGTGTGCGACGCAGCCACAGCCACCATCATTCAACGAGAGGTGTCTGATGGGGTGATTGCCCCGGGGTATACGCCCCGTGCGTTGGAATTGCTCAAAAGCAAGCGGAACGGCGGCTACAGCATTTTGCGTATGGAAGAAAATTACGAGCCCGCACCTATGGAGCGCAAGCAGGTATTCGGCATAACGTTTGAGCAGCCCCGCAACCATGCCAAAATAGACGCGACGCTTCTCGGCCATGCCGTTACCGCACGCAAAGAGCTTGGCAATGACGCCAAGCGGGATTTGCTCCTCGCCCTAATCACCCTCAAATACACCCAGTCCAACTCCGTATGCTATGCCTATGAAGGCCAGACCATCGGCGTGGGGGCCGGGCAGCAATCGCGCATCCACTGCACGCGGCTGGCCGGGGATAAGGCGGATATTTGGTGGCTTCGCCGCCACCAGCGCACCCTCTCTCTTCCGTTCCTCTCCACCATAAAGCGGCCCGACCGGGATAACCTTATTGATAGCTATGTTGCAGGACGGGACAACGAAGCCTTTGCAAAAGACTGGCAGCGCTTTTTTTCGGAGCGTCCCGTTCCGCTTACAAAAGACGAGCGGGCGGCCCACCTTGCACAGCGCAAGGGCGTGGCTTTGGCCAGCGACGCTTTTTTCCCTTTCAGCGATAATATCGAACGCGCGGCACAAAGCGGCGTAACCTATGTTGCCCAGCCGGGCGGATCCATCCGCGACGAGGCTGTGATAGAGGCCTGCGACACATACGGAATGACGATGCTCTTCACGGGGCTCCGGCTATTCCACCATTGAGCATGATGAATGTGATGATTATCGGCGGTGGCGGCCGTGAACACGCCATAGTTGAAAAGCTTTGTAAAAATCCCCGCATCGATTCCCTCTACGCGTTGCCTGGAAACGGCGGCATGGGTGAGCATGCGCAATGCGTGGGAATCCGGGCAACGGACCTGGATGCTATTGTGGCATTTGCAAAAGCCAACGCCATTGATTTTGCCGTGATTGGCCCGGACGACCCGCTCATCTTGGGCCTGGCGGACAGGCTTGCGGCAGCGGGCGTCCGTTGCTTCGGCCCTTCCGCAGATGCGGCGGCCATTGAGGGCAGCAAGATCTTCGCCAAGCGGCTTATGCAAACGTATCATATCCCTACGGCCTCGTTCGCTTCGTTCAGCAAGGCGTGTGAAGCTTACGCCTATCTTTCCGGGATTCCGTATCCGGCGGTTATCAAGGCCGACGGCCCGGCTTTGGGAAAGGGCGTATTTATAGCGGAAACAGAGGAAGAGGCCCGAAGGGCCGTCCGCCTGCTTATGGAGGAAAAGGCCTTTGGGCAAAGCGGTAGCCGGGTGGTGGTTGAAGAATACCTCCAAGGTAGGGAAGTGAGCGTGCTGGCCTTTACGGACGGGAAAACGCTGGTACCCATGGTGTCCGCCTTGGATCACAAGCGGGCTGAGGAGCAGGATAGGGGGCCTAACACGGGCGGTATGGGCGCTCTCGCGCCCAATCCCTATTATGATGCGGAAACGGCGCGCATTTGCATGGAGCAGATTTTTCTGCCCACCATGGCGGCCATGAACGCGGAGGGGCGGAAGTTTAAGGGCTGCCTTTACTTTGGCCTGATGCTTACGGCGCAAGGGCCGAAGGTAATTGAATACAACTGCCGTTTCGGGGACCCGGAAGCGCAACCTGTTCTTTCTTTGCTCCAGACGGATCTCTTTGAGATCATGCTTGCCGTGGAGGAGGAGCGCCTGGGCGAAATGGAAATCAAATTCCAGGAAGGCGCCGCCTGTTGCGTGGTAATGGCCTCAAAAGGCTATCCTACCCATTATGATACGGGCTATGAAATTGCTTTATCCGATGCAAACAGCCTAGCGAATATAAAGGTTTACCAGGCGGGCACGCGGCGGGAAGGGGACAAGCTGCTTACCAGCGGGGGCCGGGTTCTTGGCGTTACCGCCGTTGCGACAACGCAAAAGGGAGCGGTGCATGCCGCCTATGGGGCGGTGGAGAAAATCCGTTTCGCAAACGCCTACTATCGGCGGGATATCGGCGCCAGGGCCCTTGAAATTGCACCATACGGGGAAGCGTGAGCATGGTATATCGAATTTATGTGGAAAGAAAGACGGAACTTGCCCAAGAAGCACAAGTATTGATCGCGGATTTGCGGGGCGTGTTGGGCATAGAATCGCTTACCAACCTTCGCATTTTTAACAGATACGATGTGGAGGGAATCGACAGCGGGGTTTTTTCCGCTTGCCGTTATACGGTTTTTGCCGAACCCCAGACGGATGTGGTTTATGATGCCCTGCCGCAAGAAGGCATCCCGTTTGCGGTGGAATATTTGCCCGGCCAGTATGACCAGCGTGCGGATGCCGCAGGGCAATGCATTGCCCTGCTATCCCAAACCGCAGCCCCTCTTGTGCGCACGGCGCGGGTATTTGTCCTGTATGGGAACCTTTGCCAAGCCGATATTGTAAAAATCAAAGCGTATCTGATTAACCCGGTTGAATGCCGGGAGGCTGGCCTTATGCCCGTGGGTACGCTGGCGCTGCCCTTGGAAACGCCTCCGCCCGTGCCCGTTTTAGAGGGCTTTACCGCCCTTGATAACGATGGCCTTTCGATGCTGATCGCCCGGTACGGGCTGGCTATGGACTTGGAGGATCTCTTATGCTGCCGCGCCCATTTTCTAGAGCAGCGGCGGGACCCAACCCTCACGGAGATCAAGCTTGTAGATACCTACTGGTCCGACCACTGCCGGCATACGACCTTCCAAACGGAATTGGACCAGATTGAATTTCATGACGAACGCGCGCAAAAGAGTTACGAAACCTATCTTGGGCTTAGACATGCTTTGGGCGCTACCAAGCCCATAACCCTGATGGATATGGCAACCATCGCGGCGCGGTTTTTGAGGGCGCAGGGGAAGCTGAAAAAGCTGGATGATTCCGCCGAAATCAACGCCTGCACGGTGAAGACGGAAATCCAGGTGGATGGCGAAACGCAGCCCTGGCTTGTGCTCTTTAAAAACGAGACCCATAACCATCCCACGGAAATCGAACCTTTCGGCGGCGCAGCCACCTGCATTGGCGGCGCAATTCGGGATCCGCTGTCCGGCCGGGCCTTTGTGCATCAGGCGATGCGTCTTACGGGCGCGGCGGACCCGCGCCGTCCTTTTTCGCAAACCCTGCCCGGCAAATTGCCCCAGCGAAAGCTTACGGCCACAGCGGCCGCAGGGTATAGCTCCTACGGCAATCAGATTGGCCTGGCCACGGGACTTGTGGATGAAATCTATCATGAAGGGTTCCTGGCAAAGCGAATGGAGATCGGTGCAGTGATCGGCGCGGCGCCTGCCGAAAACGTTCGGCGGGAGACGCCGCAAGCCGGCGACGTGGTTGTCCTATTGGGCGGCAAAACAGGCCGGGACGGTTGCGGAGGCGCCACAGGCTCCTCGAAAGCCCACACGGAAAGCTCACTTTTGCGCTGCGGGGCGGAGGTCCAAAAGGGCAACGCGCCGGAGGAGCGGAAACTGCAGCGGTTTTTTCGAAATCCCCAAGCGTCCCGGCTTATTAAACGCTGCAACGATTTTGGCGCAGGCGGCGTTTCGGTGGCCATTGGAGAGCTTGCCGACGGCGTTTCTATCAACTTGGACGCAATTCCCAGGAAATATGCGGGGCTTGATGGAACCGAACTGGCCATAAGCGAGTCCCAGGAACGCATGGCGGCGGTGGTGGCAGCGAGGGATGCCGAAAACTTTTTGGCTTTGGCCGAGGCGGAGAACCTTTCCGCTACGGTTGTGGCAGAGATTACCCGGGAGCCGCGCCTGGCCATGCATTGGCGGGGCAGGTGCGTGGTGGATTTACCCCGAAGCTTTATCGATAGCAACGGCGCGCGCAAGCACGCCAAGGCGCTGGTGGATGCGTCGCAACCCATGCCACCCCAAAGCCAGGCGGGGTTTGCGGCAGGCTTTTCCGCCCTGGTGCGGAATTTAAACACATGCTCCAAGCGAGGGCTAAGCGAACGGTTCGATTCCACGGTGGGCGCTTATACGGTGCTGATGCCCTTCGGCGGCAAACGGCAGCGCACGCCGCCCCAGGCTATGGTCGCTAAGCTGCCCGTTGAGCGGGGGGAGACCGACGCCTGCACCGCCATGGCATGGGGGTATGATCCGTTTCTTTCGGAAACGTCGCCCTATTCCGGGGCGTATGCGGCGGTAGTGAGCTCCGTAGCCAAACTTGTGGCCACGGGCACGTCCCTTCAGGATTGCTATCTCACTTTTCAGGAATATTTTGGCAAGCCGGGCACAGAGCCTGCCCGTTGGGGAAAGCCCGCGGCATCCCTGCTGGGCGCGCTGGAGGCGCAGCTCGGCCTTGGCATCGCGGCCATCGGAGGCAAGGATTCCATGAGCGGTTCCTTTGAATCCATGGATGTGCCCCCTACCCTTGTTTCTTTTGCCGTGGCCCTATGCAATGCCCAGACGGTCATTTCGCCCGAGTTTAAGCAACCGGGGTCGCAGGTGGTGCTGCTTGCACCCCAATACCGCGCAGACGGGATGCCCGAAATGGAATCCCTCAAGGCAATCTTTTCCCAGGTACAAGCCCTTACGGCCGCCGGGAAAGCCTTGGCGGTTTACACACCCACCGGTGGCGGCATCGCCGAGGCGGTGTTTAAAATGTGCATGGGCAACGGCCTGGGGTTCGCCTTCGATGCTTCCATGGAATGCGGGGCGCTTTTCAAACCCGGCTGCGGGGCTTTTGTGATTGAATTAAAGGAAGATTGCCACTTGGGCCTCCCTTTGGGGGTTACGCTTGCGGAGCGCGTCCTCGCCTGGCGGGAGACGCGCATGCCTTTGGACGAACTGGAGGCTGCTTACGAAGGCGCCTTAGAGGATATTTTTCCTGCCGATATAAGAATGCCGGCGCAGAAGGTGGAGACAATCACGTTTCACGGGGCCGGCCGGATGAAGCCCCGGGTAAAGAACGGGGCAATCCCCCGGGTACTGATCCCGGTTTTTCCGGGAACGAATTGCGAATATGAATCAGCCCGGGCCGTGGAGCGCGGAGGCGCTAAAGCGGAGGTGGTGGTGATCAACACCCTTTCACCCGCCGCCCTTCAATCCGCGATCCGGGAATTTGCGGCTCGGCTTGCCAATTCCCAGGCGCTGTTTCTACCCGGCGGTTTCTCCAATGGCGATGAGCCGGACGGCTCC
Organism: Candidatus Pelethousia sp.; assembly: GCA_034933245.1. Classification (GTDB taxonomy): domain Bacteria; phylum Bacillota; class Clostridia; order Christensenellales; family CAG-138; genus Pelethousia. The sequence goes on along the minus strand of JAYFNX010000014.1, from coordinate 9,584 downwards.
GGTAAATTCATCGCGGCCTTTTTAAGGAACCCCTTGATTGCGGAAGAACTCATGAAGCTTCTAGAAGTGCGGGATGGGCTTGTGCTGGGGATCTGCAACGGCTTCCAGGCGCTCATGAAGCTGGGGCTTTTGCCATATGGGCGCATGATGGAGCCGCCCTGCGCTTCACCCACCCTTACCTATAATGCCATTGGCCGGCATCAATCGCGGCTTGTGCGCATCCGCGTTTCTTCCAATCTGTCGCCTTGGCTGTTGCTTGCAGATGTGGGAAAGGTTTATACCGTGCCCATTTCCCATGGGGAAGGGCGCTTCCTATGCCCGCCTGCCGCATTTTCGGATCTTGCCAAAAACGGACAGATCGCCGCCCAATATGTGGATGCGGACGGCAAGCCTTCCATGCAAAGCGACATCAATCCGAACGGCTCCTTTGCGTCGGTAGAGGCGATCACTTCGCCTGACGGCCGCATATTGGGAAAGATGGGGCATAGCGAGCGGATCGGCAAAGACCTTTATAAAAACGTGCCAGGAGTGTTCGATATGCGGCTTTTTGAATCCGCCGTCGAATATTTCAAATAATTTTTTGGAGAAAAAAGAAAGCATGGGAAGGATTATCAATGGAACCGAATTGGCGGCAAATGTGCTCGCCGATGTACAAACCCGCGTAAACAGACTGAAAGCCCAAGGGATTGACCTTTGCCTGGCCGTGATCCTCGTGGGCGAATCCCGGGCATCGCAGATTTATGTGCAAAAAAAGCAGCAGGCCTGCGGCCGCGTGGGGATTTGCTCCCTCAAATTTGAGCTGCCTGCGCAAACATCGCAGGCGGAGCTCCTCGGGCTTATTGGCCGGCTGAATGCCGATGCATCGGTGCATGGGATATTATGCCAGCTTCCATTGCCCGAGCATATGGACGAACAGGCTGTCCTTAAGGCGATCGCATCGGAAAAGGATGTGGATGGCTTTTCCGCTCGCATTAATTTCTCTGAAAATGATCTGGCGCCATGCACACCGTCCGGCATTATTCGGATGATCGAAGCCTCCGGCGCCAAACTAGAGGGCAGCAACTGCGTGATTGTGGGCCGCAGCAATATTGTGGGCAAACCTATGGCATTGCTTCTTTTGCAGCGACATGCTACAGTAACCGTATGCCATACGCAAACCCAGGAGTTGGGCGCGGTAACGAAGAAGGCGGATATTCTGATTGTGGCGGCGGGATGCCCTCATCTGATCGGCCCGGATATGGTAAAGGATGGGGCCGTGGTGATTGATGTGGGAATCAACCGTGACGAGAGCAACCGGTTGTGCGGGGATGTGGATTTTGAAACGGTCAAGGAAAAAGCAGCCTGCATTTCTCCCGTGCCGGGAGGCGTAGGCCCCATGACCATTGCCATGCTCATGCGCAACACCCTGCTTGTTGCCCAAAAACAGATGGGACTAGCCTGATTAATTTTTTGAACAAGGAGGACAACATGGCGTTTTATTTCGAGGAACCCTCCCATACGTTTGGGGAATACCTTCTGGTCCCCTCTTATTCCTCTGCGGATTGTACGCCGGAAAGGGTTTCGCTCCAAACGGCCATCTGCCGATTCCGAAAGGGAGAGGAAAGTCCCCTTTCCATCAATGTGCCGCTGGTTTCGGCTATTATGCAGTCCGTTTCCGATGATAAAATGGCGGTAGCGCTTGCGCGCGAGGGCGGCATCTCGTTCATCTACGGCTCCCAAAGCATAGAAGCGCAGGTGCGTATGGTGCGTAGAGCCAAGGCGTATAAGGCGGGATTTGCGCCAAGCGATTCGAACCTCATGCCTGGGCAGACGCTAGAGGAGGTGCTCCGCCTAAAAGAACAGACCGGCCATTCTACCATGGCCGTTACGGAGGACGGCTCGCCCACAGGCAGGCTTCTCGGCATGGTAACCAGCCGGGATTATCGGCCCAGCCGTATGGAACGCACCTGCAAAGTGCAGGAATTCATGACGCCCATCAACAGGCTCATTTTTGCTTACGAGGGCATTAGCTTAAAAGAGGCCAACGATAAAATTTGGGATCAAAAACTCAATGCGTTGCCCATCATCACCACAGAGGGCAATATGGTAGCCTTTGTGTTCCGCAAGGATTATGATAGCCACAAAGAAAATCCTTTGGAGCTTTTGGATGCCCACAAGCGCTATATCGTGGGTGCGGGCGTAAACACCCGCGATTATGAAGCGCGTATTCCCGCGCTTGTGGAAGCGGGGGCGGATGTGCTGTGCATCGATTCTTCCGACGGCTTTTCGGAATGGCAGGCCCGTACCCTATCCTATGTGCGCAAAACCTACGGCGAAGGGGTGAAAATCGGCGCTGGGAACGTGGTGGATCGGGCTGGCTTCCGCTTCTTGGCGGATGCCGGGGCGGATTTTATAAAAGTCGGGATAGGCGGCGGATCCATCTGCATCACGCGGGAGGCAAAGGGCATTGGCCGTGGACAGGCTACGGCTGTTATCGAGGTGGCAAAGGCGCGGGATGAATACTTCGCGGAAACTGGCGTATATGTGCCAATTTGTTCCGATGGCGGTATCGTGCTGGATTACCACATTACGTTGGCCCTTGCCATGGGATGCGATTTCTGCATGCTGGGCAGGTATTTCGCCCGGTTTGATGAAAGCCCCACCAGCAAGGTGCTGGTCAATGGCGTATACATGAAGGAATACTGGGGCGAAGGCTCTGCACGGGCCAAAAATTGGCAAAGGTATGATATGGGCGGCGGCATGAAGCTTTCCTTTGAGGAGGGCGTGGATTCCTACGTTCCTTATGCCGGCAGTCTGCGGGACAACTTGGCCGCAACCCTTGCCAAGGTACGCTCGACCATGTGTAATTGCGGCGCCCTTTCCATTGAGGAACTGCGGGAAAAAGCGAAGCTTACCCTCGTATCCGCGGCCAGCATCAGCGAAGGCGGCGCACATGACGTGCTGCTAAAGGATAAGGCTGCCTATAAGGAAAAATAAGGACCTGGAAATTCATTTCAAAAAGGGTGAGTTTCGCAAATATCCTGGGAGATTTGAAATTACCCACCCTGCGAACATTGCGCCTGAATCAAAAAGCCCTTGCAAGACCTGCCAAACCCAGGCTTCGTAAGGGCTTTGGGTTCCCGGGTTTCTTATGAGAATTCGAGCCTAAATCGGTTGTATCGGATTTTACTTGTGGTTTGTTGAAACAAAAATTATTATTTTTGGTATGTATAAACATGCATACTAAATTCCCCTACGACAAGGTTAGCGAGGAAGAAAGGCTAATCTTAGGCGTAGGGGCTTAGGTTGCTTTTATGTAGTTAATATAGAACGTGCTACACAGTATCTGTTTGGGAGAGAAAAAATTATTAGCAATACGGTAAATGCAACTATCTTGCCTTAGCGCTGATAGCTATTAATGATTTCTTCAGCTCTCAGCTGCATATTCGGATACAAATCGACCGGAATATTCTGCGCCCCCAGTTTAGCCGCCACTAAGTATCTTGCACATTTTTCTTTATTACTTTCGCAGTAATTTTGGCGGTAAATGGCCCCCAATCCACTATCCATTGGCATTTTTTGTTGATAGAAGGGACATTTCTCAAGTTTTTCACATTGCATGATTTCGGGACTCTCTTTCAGTATAAATTTGGCGGGATAATTATATATATAGTGCCATATGTAATTAATACACATCGAAACGGAGCAAATTGCAACGAACAATTCAGCGTTTTTGCCCATTTAGTGATTCTATGATAGAACGCATGACCTGCATTCAAAAAAGCAGCCCACTGAAAAAGAGAAAAAATCATAAACTGCGGGAAAGGAAAAGGCGGACAAAAGCATGAAAAGGAAGGACACGGAGGAGCAAATTGCTTCTTCTTTGATGAATGCCTGCGCATGAACCGGTTCATGCTTTTGAAGGATGCTAAAGACAAAATAGAGCGCTGCCGAAAGGTTTACAACGAGTTTCGTCCACATAGCCTGCAACATACCTGACACCGGTCAGATTTATGCGAAAATTTGGATCCTGAGCCGTATGAACATCGATTTTTTCGCATTAACTCCAGACTGCCATTGGGGGGATCCTTCACTGTGGGGAATTTCCTTGCTTGCTGATCCAACATATTGGTGGATGCAATTTCGCTGGCATCCAGCTCTGCAGACACATAGAAAGCCCGAGGATTCTCCAGGTTGCCCCAACGAATCTTAATGGATTCTAGAAACCCGCTTCACATGGTATTCTATAGGGCTGAAAATACGAAAAAATAAACGTAATAAAGTCGAAGGGCAGAAACAAGCAACATAGCATCAGCTTATTTTTGTCCTTATGCACATACGAAGCTCCCTTGTAGTTGCTTGAAGGACGGGACTTGAACCTGCGGCCTTTTTTCCTTACTGCGTGCTTCCTGCGGCGCGAAGCGTCGCAGGAAGCACGTGGAAACGCAACTGGAACATCCCTTTCGGATGTTTTCCGTTGGTTATATCCAGACACTCGGTTATTTGAATCATCAAATATTGCCGAACAAAAAACCTTATTATAAAAGACTATACAAAATTGTTTTTCCTCCAACTAAGCTCGACCCACTGTTTACAAAATAGTAATTAGAGGATGCGTCTAAACTAAGCGGGCCGGTCCAAGTTATCGCACTAAACTGACTGCAGAAAATGCCGGTTGGCCGCACATCGGAAAGCGCCGAGACAACGGTGACATTCCCAGTGATAGCTGAATTGGCAATTTCCGAATAACCGGCTGCTACAATCGTGCCATCCGTTCTACAATCGACCATACGCTGAATATTCAGGCCATTATGATTGATGGTATTGATGCGGCTGTTATAAAAATAAGAGTTTAGGATACCCTGATGCGGGTTGACCAGCGCTTGCATGATGCTTCCTACCACTCTGGCATTTAAAAGCTGAAACTCAATCGTAGTAAAAGGATCTACGAGATCGGTTGTTTGAAAAATAACACTTCCGCTTATAATAGCCCCATCTGTATAGTTGGTGTGTGCTCACCGATGTTCCATTGTTAAACGTGCCGATTACCGTTACAGGTCGCGCATCAAAAGCGGGGCCTTGCGCCAGGTAAACATTTTCTGCAGCTTGGCTTGTTTGCACCGTAATATTTCTGGAAACAGATGATGCAAAATTAGCCAATGACGCATCACCAAGCACCCATGGCCCTAATCCAAGAAGTTGAACGTGCCTTGCGGGCGGTATTACAACATCTTCATCGAATGTCGAATTTGCCGCAATTAAAACAATGCAGCGTGCTCTCATGCCATAAGTGGTTGCAAACGCACTAGATGTTGCCGCAGTCACTGCGGCCTGCAGAGAGTTATACGGATCAGATGGTGTACCGTCTCCAGGCCCAGGTGCACTTGAATCTGCCCAAATAATAGTAGGTTCTGCACCCCATACAAAAATTCCTGGCCCCGGTGGTCCCATTGGTCCTGGTGACCCCATTGGCCCCGGTGGCCCGGCAGGGCCCGCGGGGCCCCTCTTACAACAATACATGCAGCAACAACAATGCGGATTGGGATCTCTTCCGCAACCGCTTGAATTCTTATATAAATCACCCAAGTCTAAACACCTCGAAATTAAAAAATTAACGAAAATATACTTTTGTATAATTCTCTAGTTCCATAATATGCACAGTAAATATAATGTGTGTGAAGGTATGAGGTGTGCCCCGAAAGGTAGTCCATCCTTTGTGAAAAAAAACGATGATTAGACGGCCTTAGCCATTGAATTTCTGACAAATTCTGCTGGCGTAAGGTATGTTAGTGCGCTGTGAGGGCGGTACTCGTTATAGTCCATTCTCCAGCGTTCAGTCTTTTCCCGGGCGCCTTCCAGAGACATAAACCAGTTCACATTCAGGCACTCATCACGGAAGCTGCCGTCGAACGATTCTATGTAGGCGTTACCAGTAGGTGTTGCCGGTCTTGAGTAGTCCAGCTTAACATGATTAAAATAGGCCCATGCATCCAACGCCCTGGATATGAATTTCGGACCATTATCTACTTTTATACGCTGAGGCAAACCGCGGCGTGCTTTTAAACCGCCCAAAACATCTGCAACGCTTCCGCCTTTTATGGATTTATCCGCATATATATCAAGACACTCGCGGCTATACTGATCCAAAACAGTAAGCGCCCTGAAGCGTTTTCCATTATATAACCGGTCGGACACAAAATCCATCGCCCAACATTCATTTACAGCTTTAGCTGCCCCTTTCTCTGGGGCTCGGACGGTGCTTTTATGCTTACGTTTACTCTTGTTGCGCAGGTTAAGACCTTCTACTCGGTATAAGCGATAAACCCGTTTATAGTTTATTTCCCAACCTTCTCGCCGGAGAAGAATATGTATCCGTCTGTAGCCGTAACGTATCCTTACGGAGGCTATTTCCCTGATTCTCATTCATAAAAAGGCCTGCTCGTCCCGGGTTGGCTGCCTCCGGTGCCATCCCCGGTTCATCTTAAGTACTGCACAGGATCGGCGTTCGCTTACTTCAAACATCTCTTGAAGATATCTCACCGCACCTCGCTTTTTGGCAAGCCTTACCAGTTTTTTGAGAGCACATCCTGAAGCGTTGCTGCTGGACAAGCGGAACGAAATGGTGATGCAAAAGCTGAAGAAGCACGTCGAACACCATCGTTCCCTCGACATCGGCGAAGAGAAGATCATCGAACGCATCCGGGGCTTGTACCGGCACTACCCGCGGGCATGCAACGCCGGGCGATAAGCCGTACGCCGCATGCCAAATAGCAGTTATTGGGAAAGTTCCTTTTTCTCTTTCGAATCCCGCATACCCAACGAGGCGGATATGCAGTGCTGCGGGCATGCTTCCATGCAGGCCCCACAGCGGATACATTCGGGGTTGTTGGCGTTTTCTGTTACGGATACGTTCATCTTGCAGGCGGTTTCACACAACTTACAGCCGATGCACCGATCTTTGTCGACATGGAGCCTGTAGAAGCTGAAGCGGTTCAATAAACCGTACATCGCGCCGAGCGGGCAAACGTATTTGCAGAATGGTCGGTAAATCAATATGGAGAAGAGCACGACCACCGTGAGAATTCCCAGCTTCCAGTCGAACAGCGCGCCAAGGCCGGAACGTACGGCTTCGTTTTGCGCAACAAGCGGCAAAGCGCCTTCGAGTATTCCCGCCGGGCAGATCCATTTGCAAAAATAGGGAGCGCCAACGCCGAAAGCGTTCGTCAATACCGCCGGCAGGAGAAACACGAACACAAGCAAAATCACATATTTTGTGTATCGCAGTATTTTGTCCGGCTTGGAAGGGATCTTCAGCTTTGGCAAAGGAATCTTATGCAGCAAATCCTGAATCAGCCCAAACGGACATAAAAACCCGCAGATCAACCTGCCGAAGAGCACCCCAAACAGCATGATCGATCCCAGCACGTAGAAGGAGAAATTATGTTTGTACCCGGAGATCACGGACTGAAGCGATCCGATCGGACAGGCACCGAGCGCGCCGGGGCAGGAGTAGCAGTTGAGCACCGGCAGGCAGATCGCTTTGCTGTCACCGGTAAAGATCTTTCCTTTTACGAATCCGATCAGGTATCCGTTGAACAAAGCCGCCGCAAGGATCTGTATCCATAAGCGTATGCGGGATTGCTTTTTTCCGTCGTTACGTTTCATCCAACACCTATGCATTCCAAGCAAATTGCAATTGCTTTTTTCAATACGATTAAATGTTCTTCCCGTAAAATGCCTATCGCGATAAAGACGAGGGCGGCGACTAAGATCGCCGCCCTCACAACAGGAATTGTTTTGCTTTCCATGGATCGTCGCCTTATTCTGCTACGGATTGCAGGGCGGTGTCGATCAAAGCGGAATACTCCACAACGACGTCTCCATTGGGCACGCCGACAAAGATCTGGCCGACGAGATTTCCCTCGCTGTCTACGAATACCGTCGTCGGGAAAGCGGAGCAATGGGAGATAAAGTTTTCATTCAGGCTGTCGCTGTCCATAAGCGTTGTAAACGTAAGACCGAGATCGTCGATCATCTTCTGCGCAAGCTCGGTCTCGCTCGAGGCATCCGAGCAGATCGACACAAGGTTTACGTTTTCAGGAAGCTGCGCATAGAGCTTCTGTAGCTTCGGCAGCTCTGCAACGCAGGGAGAACACCATGTCGCCCACAGGTTGACCATCGTAACGTCGTAATCCGCAAAGATCGTTGCATCGGCCGATTCGCCCGTCATCAATACCGTCGAAAAATCGCTAAGCGTGCCTTCGAAGCTTGCCGCGCTCGTCTCCGGCTCCTCCCGTTCCTGCGGCTTGAAGAGGCAGATGCTGTCGCGAATGGTTCCCAGCGAATCGATATAGGAGGTCAAGACGGGGCTTTCGGATTCGGAAACCTCGAAGTTCGACAGGTCGTCGCTGTAGGCAAAGTAATACGTATATACGCCGTCGTTATAGAACATATCCGCGTGTTGATACTTTTCCATCATGTCGTCAAAAAAGGCGACGTCCTTTTCGTTATTGGTATCGATCTTCATGACCGCAAAGAGGTATATTGTTTGCCGGTTATATTGATCGAAGATCGCTTGCTGCTCCGCCTCGGGCATCGCTTCATACTCCGCATCGGTGGGTAATGACCCGACGGCCGCATCCGTGGCATACGTCGCGCCGATCATCTGCTCCGAAATAAACAGGCCCACACGTGCGTCATCGGCCATTCTTGCCTGCGTCAGTTCGTCCGTTAGTATGACCCCCAGACCGTTTGTTTTTTCATAGATCACGTTACCGTTGCCTTCGATAACGTACGGGGTATGACGAATGGTTTGCATGTTTTCCCTCTCGAACGATTCGTTGAAATAGACGCCGTCTTCCGTCACCTGCGCTTCCGAAGACTGCTCCGGCGCGGCTGCAGGCGGATTCTGCTCTGGGGCGGTGGTACTGCACGCGGTAAGTCCGCATACGGTAGCCAGCAGAGCCAAAACCAGCGCTGTGGGCATGAGTATTTTGAGAATTCGGTTCTTATCCTTCATGGTTGTTCATGTTCCTTCATTCGTTCTCTTAAGAAGCGTCGCTTTTTAAGGCGACGATATCGTAACACCGCAAAATGACTTCGCTGTGACGAACTTGCCAACAGAAGGTTGCTTTTCTATGACCGAATGGTAAAGGATTCAATTTGGTTCTGAATTGAAAAACGCAGGCGAATGAATCTGCTTTTATATTAATATATGGACGTGCTGCCAAAAAATCGAAAGAACGACGTGTAAGGCAACATCACAGAATTAACTATTTTGCACTGCGGACACAAACAAATTTCACAAAAGCATATGGTATGTGGGAAATCTAATTGCACGGGAATGGATAGGCTGCGGTTCAAAAGGCATACCACGAGAACCGCCGAACATATGGCCAGCGAAAGCTGAAGCGCGTGTTATCCCGTATTGGCTGGGCTGTTTCACGTTGCCGAATCGGACGGACCATGGCGAAACGCGGCCTGGTTTCGGCTTATACTTGCAAGAAATATCGAGCGCATTCATCAAAGAGCAACGAAGCCCCTGTTCCTAACCTTCTGGCCAGAGATTTCAACAAGCAGGCTCTTGGGGCCTGTGCCGTGAGCGA